>DJZY01000045.1 GCA_002450655.1 Gammaproteobacteria bacterium UBA6940
TTGATACGGGGTGAGTAGTTACCTCTGAAATTAATAAATTATCACTGAAAAGCCCTTTGACTTGTTCAATGTTTGTTAAACGTTGAATTTGAGGTATTTTTTCATCGACATTAATATCTATATTAAAATCAAAATTGTAAATGCTGTTTTTGTCTGAAAAAGGCCATTTTTTAATAAGAGCTGGCTTCTCATCGTTGTTGGTTTTTTCTTGCTGCTGTGTTGCTGTTTTAAGCTCCATTTTAGTTTCAGCCAGCTGTTCTTCTGTCTGGATGCTAACCTGAGTGTCTAAGCGAGTATTAAGACGAGAAGTAATCGTTTCGGGTAATGCACCTAGAGGCTCTATCATTTCTCTTTGTGCATCTTTGGATATAGACATCATTGCTTGTTGCAATACTTGCTCAATGACTTTTTTCGATTCGCCTTTGAATGAATTTTTAGTCATTAAGTTTTGCAGCATTAATCGCATGTCATCAAAGTAATCATTCAAGGCAGTGTCTAGTTTCACTTGCGTTGACATCTTAAATTCCTGCTGCAACTGTTGCAGCTGTTCAATAAGAATGCTTTCAAAAAATACATATAAGTCTTGTCGTACTTGTTTACTAGAATGTGTAGCAGCCGCTGTAATTAATGTCGTGAAATTATTTTTAACTTTATGTTGAATAGTTAAAACCTTTTCACGCTCCAGATCAGACCCCTGATTCGTAAATGTATGCCACAAAAGTGCTTTAGGGGTCATTGCTTTTTGTGTAACCCAGTTATCTTTTACATTGGCTAATGCAGCATTTTTCAAAATAAGATTGGCAGTCTCTTCAGGTACTAAAATCCGAATCTGCTGGCCTTGATGTAATTGACGCATTCTTAATATGCCTTGTGCAAGATCACTAAAGGTTGTGTTTTCACCAAGTGTGAGATAGGCAATAGCATCAGCTTGACGTGGAATATCTACACCTATGGCGTGGGCTTGGTCATACAAATCCAAGCGTTCATCAGCAGAGAAACCAGTGGTTTCAAAAGTGGCTTTTGAAGTGTCTGGTAAAATAATATCCTGCTTATGAATAAGATCTTTTAAAATAAGATTATTCTTTTTATCAAAATAAGTAATAGCTTTCTTATTGGTTTTGTGGACATGTTGCGCTAAACCTTCAGCCACTTCTGCTGGCTTCAAGTTCTTAAAGAGCGCTCCCGTATCAATAATGGCGGAGACTTTATTGGCATCAGCTGTTGAAGCAATGGTTTTCATCATGGTCTCTGGTGTATTCGCCACGCTTTTCATAATTTGAGTAATCTGCGGATTTGTCAAAATACTGTAGACTTCTTGGTATGTTTTCGGCGAAAGCTGACGGTCCAGATCAGTATGATAGGTGTCGGAGTGTGTCATAGTGCCGGAAAAACCATGGGTGTGTGCAAACAAGCTAACGATATCTTGAGAATTACTGGAAATCCGTTGAGGATAGTAACCAATGGTTTTCATCACATTGGCTTGAGTAAAGTCTAAAACAGCTACTGGGTCAGCATTTAATGCCTTTGTCACTTGCTGAATAAATGAAGGCGACTGCGGTTTAATATCTGCGAGAGAGTCAATTTTAACATGAACGCCATTCAATAATTGAGCTATCTTCTTAAATTGTGCAGTTTTATTTGGTTGCACTTTATTTAAGCGAGCACTGCTTAATATTTGGCTAGAAATGGTTTCGAGCGTGGATTGCACTAGGGATTCAGGAATGCCAAACGCTTTATGTAAATAGTTCTGCAGTGTGTAGTGCCCAGTCATAAGCACATGCCCAAATCGAGACTGGGGTTGCGCTTGACCATGATTGTGTGGAAAGCTTTGATACACTTGCTTTGTAGCATCAATGCCATAACTCACACCGCCACTTTGCGAGAGTGTAATAGGTAAAATTTGCGTTAGTTGCAGACGCAACATTTCAATGAGTTCAGCGGCTTTGCGTTTTGCTGGGTTGCTGGAACTCGCGAGTGCCTTCGGAACTCTGTTCTGTGTAAATGCTGTCGATGAAATGTACTGGGTTAATTCTTGATGATATTTAGCATCAATTAGCCCTTTGAATTGAGGCAGGGTAAGTGCTTTTGATGCCAGTAGATGAGTGATTTTATCTACATCTGCATGAGGTGTTTGAGCCTGCTTGTTTTCTCGTAGCTGCAATTTTTTCTCAATTTCTGGGGTTGTGACCATAATCTTATAAAGATCTGTCATTAACTGAATATGTTCAGCATCCAGATTTTTTTCTTGGCCGATAGAATAGTTCACCTCGTAAAGCGGGTTTAAAATTGTGTCCGCCTCATCGATAAGGTTAATACCATCTCGCTTAAAGATACGCAGTATGGTACCCATTAAGTCAAGCTGTTCATCTAAGTTCTGTTGTACTTTTTCATCATTGCTCTCATGTCTCATTTTAAGCAACTCAATATAGCGTAATGAAAAGCATTGTATTGACTCTGGTGCTGTCACTATATATTCGCGGTTTTCAATGATCGTGTTTAATTCTGTCTGCAAGGCAGTCAGAGTGTCTTTCGATATTTTGGTTTTACGATTGAACTCAAAGGTGTGGCTGTATTGCTCGAATGCATTCACAGTTGACTCGTTGACTTCAGCGGCATTAATAGCCATTAAAGGTTGCAGCACGGTAATAGTCGATAAATTATTGCCATTAGCATTTTTTAAAGCCAGTAATGGGAGCAAAACTTTGGTTTTACCGCTGCCCATTGGCAGCTGGGTAATGACATCATCAACAACTGCATGATCATTACTGATTGTGCGTCCATTTAATATATCGATATTGCTGACTTGATCCTTTCTTAAGAGAATGCCTGCTTCTGCTTCAAATATGAGGTACTCTGGGTTTTCAAGTGGATTATAAGCACGCTGACTACTCATAAGGCCCATTAAAGATTGCTCAAGCACATGCTTTTGAGATTGAGCATCTTGCTTACCTGTTAAACTTTCAATTTGCTGAATTAAATCCAATGCACGGTCAATGGTTTGGTTTTTAATTTGAGCAGAGAGCATCGAAATTGTTTTCAATCCAACTTCACCGAGCTGTGCTTCTGTGAGGAATGGGTTTTGTTGGGTTAATTGATTAAGCCAATGTTGCGCGAGCCTTGCTTTAATTTGAGGCAGGGTAATTTCATTTGCACTGCGGCCTGTTAAATCAAGTTGATGCTTTACATGTGACTGCGGATCACGACCTGCATTGACCTGTTGTAGAATATTGGCTTTCATGTCTTCAAGCTGTTTAACTGAGACTTTTTCTTGCTGTAATACACCTTTGAGCTGTTGGATATTGGCCCGTAATTTATATTCAGTATGTTCCTGTGGTCGCTTTAGAGCAGAGCGTAAAATACTCATTTGCTCTTGCGTCGTATTGCTTTCGCTTGTTGGGACTTCAGAAGGATTTTGAGCTGAAAGCCTATAGGTATCTTGAAGAATAGATTTCGTTGCCAGTGCTTTCAAAGGGTTAAAGCCAGCTTTAAACATTGATTGATCAAAGGAAGCATTTAAATAACGAGAGAGTAGAATAGGGCCAAACTGGATTGGCTTTAAAAGCTCAGTGGCTTTTGCTTTATTTGTCTTATACAAAATTGTACTATTGACTGGTGGGGTTACAAGTTTTATATCATCGAGCTTTAAGTTTTGCTCGTAGTGACTATAGAAAAAATCATGTAAGGCTTTATTCTTATCACTCAGCTTCTCATAATACAGCGCCGATTTCATATCTTCTGAGGTGGCATTGCTTCCAGAGATTGCAGGCGCATCAGTCATGAGCGTATCGCCATCGTTTAAACTTTTAACTGAAAGAGACATGGCATCGAAATCGCTAGACTCTCCTTGTGGTAATCCAAATAAATGTGGCTCATTAATGCCATTCAGTGCCGCTAAAGAATCTGCAAAGGTTTTAGTCATTGAGACTTTTGGTGCTGGTTGTAAGCCGTTTAATTCATCTCTTAAGTTTTCAGGGCAGATCTTATCCAAGCTCTTAGTGTCATGAGCCATAGCACTAATCGCTGTGGTTAAATAAAGCTTATGGAAATTGATATCATCATCAAATGCAAAAGAATAAAACTTCATTCGATCAGCTATTTCCTGCTTTTCATCAGTGTTTAAGTCTTTAGCTAACCACACAAGAGCTGAAGCCAGCTTTTGTAATTCATTTTCATTCGGTGAAAGTACAGATAAACTGCGTAATGTCGTAAACCACTCATTTTTAGACATGAGCTTACGATTCGAGAGCAAATCAATGGTGCCTTTTTTCGGTTTTGGTAAGGTTTGCGGGAATGCATAGATGCCATAATCAATACCCTGAACTTTATTGGCATCCTTATCTTTAATAATTTTATCGGATTCTTTTTGCTTCAGCTGTTTGTGGGCAGATTCAATTTTTCCATCTCCGGCAACTTGGTTGATAAATCGTTCGGCCTTACCTGTAACAATCTTCATACCATCAAAGGTAGGGTTATCATCTAATGCTTGAAATGCTTTGAGCTGTTGTGTTGTCAAACGTAGGCTTGCATCAACGTTATTAATAGTTTCTACATAGCGAACTAATTCAATTTTTGTTTTCAAGGCGTAGTGTTTTAAAATATGCGCCATTTCTTTATCTGGCTTGTTTACACCATTTTGTGCGAGCGCTGCGACAAGCTGTAATCGGAAGGCAAAAGCATTCGGATGATTGTTACTCATACCAAGAGTACTTGTGGATGCATTTAAGTCCAAACCAGTTGAGATTGGTCTAAACATTTCCGCAATAAGGTGCTGGCTATCCAGTGAAAATGGCTGATCAGAAATGGCTTTATTCACGTGCTGTAAAGCGTCTTTATAATGATGAAGACGATAGGCTATCGATGCCGCTGCAAGGTGCTCTTCAGGTGTTTGTGCTAGAAGTTGACCACGATGGTTCATTTTAATGGCATACATAGATTTTGAATTAGTATAATTCTGTGTGCCATCTACATAGAACTTGGGATTATTTGAGTAAGGTGCGATGATTACTTCAGCTGGTTCACGGCCGGAATCATTTCGATTACGTACAGACAAAGGCTTACCTTGTGGGAATAGGACAATACGATCTTGTTGATTTTCTGCATTGACAAGCTCAATATATTGCCGGAAATGCCCGAATAAAGGTGAAGGCTTTGAATTCAACACATATCGAATATCTTTATCCCAACGTAAACGGCTGGGGTCGCCATCTTTTAAACTAAAGCTTTCACCAAAGTGTGGTAGATCAATTTTCTGGAGCTGTTGATTTTTATACCAGGCACGTATGTTGTCTGGCTCTTCGATATGCGTCATAAATGCTGGTGCGCGACGAAGATCCATCAGCATTGATTGCCCTGATGTAATACGTGTGCTGCCATTTTTGGTAGTGAGCTGTATTAATTGACCTGATTCTTTATGCGTCGCGATAAGCCTCTGTTCATGCTGCCAAAGGTGGTAATCATTACCAATAAATGGAAATTGATCCTTAAAATCCTCTGAAGGGTGTACTAATCTAAAGCTTAAATTCTCTTGACCTAGTTTGAACACTTTTTTGATGACAGGGGTTTTACCATTTAGATCAAAGCTTAAATGATGTTTCTTGAATGTATAGATTTGGTCTTTGACTTCAAACTCCATGGATTTATTGTGCATGAGCTGTTTAAAATCAGGTAAATGTAAAAGTGTCGAAGGTATTTGAAGATGAAGGTCTAAACCCTTACGTATAACCGTAAAGCGATTGAAATCAAAAGTATATTCACCAAACTTAATTAAGGGCCAAGTGCCTGATACTTTCTCTTTGCCTGTGGCTGGAAGCTTGAGTGACTGCAAGGTCTGAGCCAGAATCTTGTCCATCTGACTTGACTTAAGCAGTTGTTGAAAGTAAGGCTGCATTTTAAAGAGCATTTTAAACAGCTGAGATTCAACCTGATTATGTTGAACAGAGCCGTTTTCTTTATAAAACACCGAATGAAATCCATATCGAATCATAGCACTTAGATTGCTGACCGAAGTATTTTCATATTGCAATTGAATTGCCGTTAAGGCGTTTATCATTGCCTGCTCTGAAGGTGAAGCCTCTTTTTTTATTTTTTTTAAGATCGCAGTGGTGCTTTGATCTAGGCTAAATGGGATGCCATAAGCTTTAAAGTGTGCAGCTGTCAGTTGTGATAGCTTGCTGATAAATAAGAGTGTTTTTGTATCGTTTTTGTCATTAAAATAAAGTGCTGCAGAATGGAGAAGCTCAACAGTACTATTTGCAAATGTATGACTATTTAATTTAATCTGACTTTCAAGATAGCCTTGTGATGGTTTGTTCTGGTCTGGCTTGCTTCTCAAGAGAGCTAATTCTAAAGTATGCTGGTGATCAGGATTTGAAAGAAGCGTCATATTTTCTAAATAGAAGTTAACCACCATGGCATGGGTTAAAGCATCTTCTTTATAGACTCGGCTCAAATGCAGATATTGGTTTACATTCTGTTTATTTGGGTGCTGAATCTGTAATTCATTTTCATTTTTCTGCTTGCGATTTGGTGTGTATTCTTCAAATAAGTTTTCAAATTCATTATGTTCACTATAGGCTTTATCGACACCCATGCTAATATGTTCAAGTTTTTTATCTTCAAATTGATAGGCTGTTGTGGAGAAATTTTTCTTGTAAAAATGTGTTGAGATAGGTTTGTTTCCAATGATAAAACGAACTTGCTGAATAGGCATGCCAGAGAGCTGCATCTGCGCATCTGAAAGTAACTGCCCTTGATTTTTATTGACCTTGTGTAAATCTACGTCATGTGTGCTTGTTAAACAGGCTAAACGAATAGCTCTTTTAAGGGCATTTAAAGATGCAAGATTCTCAGGCATGAGTCCTGCCGAGGATGGTTTTTCGTCATTTTGAATAAGAAGCGCTAAGTCTGCCATGTGCTGAACAGCTTCACTTTGCTTTAAAAATATTGAATTAGCACCTCGGCACTGATATTTGAGTTGTGGGTTTTCTTTGAGTATTTTTTCATAAAATTCCACTTCGGCGGGTTGGGCTAATGCAGCAAGTGCTTCTTTAGGCTCAAGACTTACATTGATATAGAGGCTTTGCTCCATTGAAATTTGACTGGCCAGTGGCACTGGGTTTGATGCCATTAAACGAACAGCTTCTTGTCGTAAGTTATAAAGTGTTTTGAGCTCTTGAGCATCAGGCACATAAGTTGGTGTATGTAACGCAATATCAATAATACGTTTGATAGCAGGTATTGATGTTCTTTTTAGGTTTTTATCATCATGCATTCCAAGCTTATGCATATACATGAGTACTTGAGCTGAAACAACCGCTTTAGAGCCTGCTGGGTGAGGTACGGTCGCATTTAATTTGAGAAAATTTTCATAGAGTTCTAATAAGGCGAGATTCATCTCTCGTGGTTTTACTGCAGTAATATCTTTAAAAACCGCATCGAAATTTGAGCTTGGTAATGCATTAAAACAATATTGAATATGTCGAAGTAAAGCCTCAGCTTTTTGTGGGTGCTGGGTTGCATTTGGCAGTATGTGCTCTAAGGCTTGGTTGAGTGTTTTAAGGTTGTAATGAATATGGACCAATGTGTCGCACTTTTTAAGTACTACAGGCTGTAGTCTAAGTTCTTTTTCAGAAGCAGGCCTTTGTTCGATATCTGAAGAATTATGAATATTATGCCACTTTTGCAAAACCTGATTAAATTGTTCGTCGGCTTGTGCTTTCAGTTCATTCGGCTCAATGTTTAAATCTTGATAATAAGGTTTTAGAATCTGCTGATTTTTTTGAATTTGTTGATAGACTTTTTCAGCAGTCGCAAAACTAATAATGTTATCCTCTAAGAGTTTTACCGTTCGTCTTGCCATTTTCTTATTGATTTCAATGAGCAGCACACGCTTTGTAGGCGCTTTATCAAGAGTGCTTTTCCAGCAATTTAAATGGTATTGCAATGATTGCATGTCAGTTTCAAGTATTAGGCGGCGGCTTGTCACCGAGCCAAGCTTGAGTTTGACCATTGTTTTGAGTGGTTTCCATGTGCATGTACCAGCTCTTTGAGGGGTTTGATATTCTTTTTCTTTATTGCTGAGGGTGGTGGTTTGGCCCGTGAGTTTCCACATTAATTCATAAATGGTTTTGACAGCATCATCTATCGTGCGTGTCTTTTTGGTAAAATGATCTTCAACGACTTCTAATCGTCCCATGGAAATTTCCATTAGGCCTGTTAAAAATCCTGCACTTTTATCTTTATGGCCACAAATAAGAGATTCAGGAATATTTCGAAGGCTTATATCTGTCGCATATAAATCTTTATTGCCAGCCGCATTTTGAATAAAACCATGATAAGCACTTATACCATATCCTGTATTCACTGGAATAAATTCGAAGCCTTTGCCATCTTTTTGTTTATTAATTGCATATCCAATAAAATGACCACTGCCATTGATACCATTTAGGCTGCCGCCAGCCCAACCGCCGGGGATAAGCACAAATTGACCTGGTTTTAATTGACGAACTTTATCCGCAATCTTGAGCGCAAGCGCCTGTGGATTTTCATTGGGCTCTAATGGTAAAAAACAACTTTGTTTATGGCCAAAGCTTTCCTGTATATTGGTAATTTGTTTCATTTCTTCAAAATTATGCTGTAACTCACCAATTTCAGGTTGGGCAGCATGAAGCTCTGGCACAAAAAGCTGATCTTTAGGTGTTTTATGAACCTGCTCTAAGCGGCGTGTCATCTCATTTACAGTTGTTGTCGGCGATGCACCTTCTAAATTTGAGCCAGAAATCATAAAATCGCCCATGGTGAGAGCAAAGAGGTCTTCTGTCGGTACACTGTGATCTTCTGGAAACTCAAACATGCTTTCATCTGGTTCCTCCATATCATCAAAGAGACCGCCACCACCAATGCCCTGCAAGCCATCGAGGTTGCTTTGTCGCCTTAAGCTATTATCACCACGAGCAAATGCCATTAATGATGCGACCAATTCTGCTTTTTGAATATCATTAAGTTTCGTTTCTGCTTTTATTTGAGCTTCATGGCAAAGAGGCGCGTTTGGGGATGAGGCAAGGTCATTAAGTTTCATAATGCATCTCGTATTTTTTGGATGGTGATATTTGAATTGAGAGTTGGCTATTATTGTGAAATTAGATGTGGGATGTCTATGTAATATCAAATACAGATACAATTAAGTTAATTAATAACCAATTGAATATATTGGAAATATCGATATAAGACGGGGCTCCCTCGATTAATCAAAGGAGTCACGTCATCCTTGAAATGGGAAAAGAGAAAAGGGGTGCATTACAATTATAATTTATTTGACAACATCCATAACTGACATGGTAAATATAACATCATCTGTACCTGTGTTGCTGTAAAAATGGGGCCTGTCAGTTGTAGCGAGGGCAGAGTACCCTTCTTTCAATATGGTTTCAGATTCTTCAAGTTTGAATGTAAGAGTGCCAGTTTCAACATAGAGTATTTCAACTGTGCCTTTGGTGTGTGCATGGCCTTCAAAGACTTCACCTGGTTTCATTGTCCAGCGCCAAAGCTCTAACACATGAGGGCCGCTCGTCCCTGAGATTAAGACTGCCTGACCACCTTTTTCGCCACGCCATAATACTGGCATGTCGGTCGGTTTATTGACCGAAATTGCGGCTGTATTACTGGTATTGATTAGATCTGCAACTGATATATTCATCGCACTTGAAACTTTGCAAAGGGTTGCGATGCTTGGGTTTGCTGTGCCTTTTTCAAGATCTACAACGAGACCTTTACTAATGCCAGCTCGCTTGGAAAGCTCATCAAATGAGACTTTATTGGCTTTGCGGTATTTTTTAACTTTTTCTGCAACTGCACTGCTGATTGCTTCCATATCATCTTTAGTATCAAGTTCAGGAGGTTTGTTTGTGGTCATTATATTGACTTCCTTGGTCGTTATAGTAGTATGTCTTTATTCATTTAAATCGATTGCTTATGCCAGATTATAACTGCTTTTAATCTCTAGCATAAATTCTTAAGTTATTTATTACGTGTACATTTTAAGCTGCATTCAAATAACACTGAGCGAGGAGATTAGAAATGGATATGTGGAGTGTGTATTTTACAGGGTTGGTTATGTCGGCAGGGCTTATTATTGCGATTGGTAGCCAAAATGCATTTTTACTCCGTTGTGGTTTAAAGCAAGCCTACCCAGTGTGGGTTGCCACTATTTGCTTTATTGGCGACGCACTTTTAATCAGCGCTGGTGCCTTTGGGGTGGGGCATTTATTTCAACAGTACGCAACTTTAAAAATAGTACTTATGTGCGCTGGTATTGTTTTTTTAAGTGTTTATGGTTGTATGGCTTTAAAATCTGCTATCAAAGGGCAGGTGGTGAATCTTGAAACTGAGCAAGAGGTGCAGCATAAATGGTTGTTGATTACGGCGTCTGCTTTGCTCATGACTTTTGCAAACCCACATGTGTATATTGATACTGTCTTTTTAATTGGAGGTGTTACTACATCTCTAACTGCAATAGAAAAGAACTGGTTTGTCTTAGGGGCAATTACCAGTTCAGCCCTCTGGTTTTATGGCATTGCCTTTGGTGCTCGTTATTTACGGCTGTTCTTTTTAAAGCCAATCACATGGCGTATACTTGATAGTTGTATTGCTATTATTATGTTTAGTGTTGCTGCTTCATTGGTTTTTGAATTGATGTAAATGGAGTGTTTTAATTCCGCTGATCAATGTATCGGTTGATAAATGTTCAACTTTATAAGCAGTTAAGTTCTTTGTCTTGAGGTGCTTTTTAAGGAGAATTCCTTACTTGAACGCATAAAATCTATTAAACAATACACATTATTTCAATAAGTTACTTTAATGGCGTTCATCTTTGGGTTGTTCAAAAAGAAGTTCGTGATCGGCTTTGTATCTATTACTTTTTGGTAAATGCTTTATGTATAAATTTTTTAAAAACTGTAGAATCACTGCAAATAACAATTTTATATATATGGGGTAAGACTATGAGTGATGCTGCTTTTGGATTAGGGCAAGAACAGGATTTTCTAGGTGCTCATGAAGTAAGTGGTTTGGAGCACCCAGCTGGTTATTATCCATATTTCCCTCAATCTGACGCTAACCAAAAAGCATCTTTTTTGCGTCAAGTTAATGCCCAAAAAGGCGCTATTCCTGCACCTGTCATCAATAATGATATTCAGGATTTACGTTCGCCATGCCTATCGGGCAATTCTGATAATCTTCAAATGCAACTCAATAGATATGGCACTGCTAGTGTTCCACTCAACCCCAAAATGAGAAATATAAATCTGAGGCTGTTTGATCTTCGTGGTAAAGATTTATCTGGGATTGATTTTCGTGGTGCAGATTTAAGGGGGGTTGATTTTACAGGTTCTGATTTAAGAAACGCACTTGTTTATGGTTGTGACTTTAGAGGCGCAATTATGGATAAGGTTAATTTGCAGGGTGCTAATATTTCGGATTCGAACTTTAGTGATGTTAGAATGGTAGGAGCGAATTTATCCAATATACAGCGAGCTGGAGATGCTAATTTTAGAGGGACGAATTTACATGATGCCGATCTTTCTAACTCTTACTTTGGTACAGCGAAACTCTCGGGTATTAAGTTAGCTGGCTCGACTCGACATGGCTTCAGTATGTCTAGCCCGTTAGGGTTATTGCCAATCAATAGAATTATTCGCATGATCGGTGTGTTAAGATAAAAAAAGAGCGTTATGAAACGCTCTTTTTTTTGAATGCTTGTTTATGCGCAAATAAGTTCAACATCAACATTGCCACGTGTTGCATTTGAGTAAGGGCATACTTGGTGCGCCTTCTCCACAAGTGGCTTTAATACTTCATGATCTACATCTGGTGCATTAACTGTAAGAGTAGCGCTAATGTTAAAGCCTTCACCCTTTGTGTTGTCGCCAATACCAATTTCAGCAGTAATGCTTGTTTCTTTTGGTAGGGTTACTTTTTGCTGTGAAGCAACAAGCTTAAGTGCGCCAAGGAAACATGCAGAGTAGCCTGCTGCAAAAAGTTGTTCAGGATTTGTGCCTGGACCACTATCACCACCAAGTTCTTTAGGCACGCTTAGTTGAAGATCAATTTTTTTATCTTCAGATACAGCACGTCCGTCACGACCACCAGTTGATGTTGCTTTAGTAGAATATTTTGGTTGCATAATCTAATCCTTAGTTGCAAGTAGTGTTTAACTTGAAGAGGATTATGCTGTGTTGAGTGTATTTATAGTGTGATCAGATTGATCAAGATGGGAAAGTTCTGAATGGTGCCGAGGGCGAGAATCGAACTCGCACTCTGTTTCCAGAACCGGATTTTGAATCCGGCGCGTCTACCAGTTCCGCCACCCCGGCAAGGTGTGCAGTTATTATAACAACTTGAAAACGTTTGTAAAGCTTTATTTATAAAATTATTTAAAAAGATGAATTTCTTTTTTAAGAGGGCAAAAACCGAAGTCTGAGCTTCGGTTTTAATACGGATTAAGCTCGTGGATCAGTTTTAATAAAGAGCTCATTACCTGCCGCATGTGAAACAAGGCTAATCAATTGACCATAAGAGGATAGGCCATAACGGTTTCTGAAGAGAATCCAATCAAGAAGACATGCCGCGCGAATAATGCCATCGCTGCTTAGGGCTTCTGTTGTTTTGATCATGGCGTTCAATGTGTCAAAACCAGTTTTCAAACGAGCCTGTTGGCGTTTAAGGTAGTCTGATTTTTCAGGCGTAATGCCGTCTTTTTCCATCAAGAAAAGGTTTACCGCTGTATCTGCAAGGGTGTTCACCATTGTGTAAAGCTCGAAATCTTCAACTGAAGCAGGGAAGGCTTGGCCTTGTTTCTTGCGAATATGCATAAGAATGCTGCTGGAATCTGTTAAGAATACCTTGCCATCTTTAAGGTATGGCATCTTTTGTAGAGGCGATTCTTTCGCGCTTGTATCATAGTCGATTAACTTTAATTCATAAGGGATTTGCGCTTGCTCAAGTGCGATGCGGCAGTGACGAACGAATGGGGAGGTTGTGCTTCCAAACAATTCCATAGTGAGATCCTTGGTGTTTCAGTGGTGTGCGGTGCAAAGTGTTTCGCAAGCTGCTTTGCCCTGTGGTATTATGCTGAGCAGTTTTGAACAGCATTTAAAAGTTAAGTTCTTATACTTAACCAGTTTTCGTGAAAAGTAAATACGAAAGCGGGCATCTAGTTATGCTTCCTATCTGTTCCTATGGATTTAGACCAACGATGAGACATTTTATGCACCCATTGCATGATATTCGAGCTTATGATTATGAGCTCCCTGAAAAGCTTATTGCTCAATACCCTTTAGAAAAGCGTGACGCATCTCGTTTATTAATTGTTGAAGATGAAATGCAACACCAATCTTTTAGCCAGCTACTTGATCACCTCAATGAAAATGATTTGATCGTATTCAACGATACGCAAGTCTTAAAAGCACGCTTGTTTGGTCAAAAGGAAACAGGCGGTAAAGTCGAGGTTTTCGTCATCCGTACTGCTGGTCATGAAGGCACTGCCTTTATTAAAGCAAGCAAAGGCCCAAAGCCTGGTTCACAAATTGTAATTCTGCCAAACGAGCTTAATGAGCAAGCTGAAGATGTACCTGCCTCTGTTCAGATTGAGTCACAAAATGCAGATGGTACTTATGAAGTTTCCTATTCTGGTGATTGGCTAGCACTCTTTAAAGCAAGAGGGCATTTGCCTCTACCGCCATATATGAATCGTGAAGCCAAAGCCAGTGATGACAACCGTTATCAAACTCTTTGGGCGCAAAAACCTGGCGCTGTTGCTGCACCTACTGCGAGCCTTCATTTTTCTGAGCAATTGCTGGCAGATTTAAAGGCAAAAGGCGTTGAAACTGGCTATCTTACTTTGCATGTTGGTGCAGGCACATTTTTACCAGTTCGTGTGAACGATATTCGTGAGCATCAAATGCATGAAGAATATTATGAAGTTGGGCAAGAGCTTATCGATAAAATAAAAGCAACGAAAGCCAAAGGTGGTCGTATTATTTCTGTTGGCACAACAGTTTTACGCACCTTGGAAACCATTGGTCGTGGCAAAACAATTGAACAACTTGAAGCGGAAAGTGGCAACACGTCAATTTTTATTTACCCAGGCTTTGAATTTTCTGTGGTTGATTTATTAGTGACAAACTTCCACTTGCCAAAATCAACACTGCTTATGCTTGTGAGTGCTTTTGCTGGAAAGCAGCTTATTGAAAAAGCCTATGCAACTGCGGTAGAGCAAGAATATCGATTTTTCAGTTACGGTGATGCAATGCTGCTCACACGTGCTCCTAAATAAATGAGGTTAAAAATAACATGAAATTTACCCTGCATAAGAAATCCGGGGCAGCACGCCGCGGTACTCTAGAGCTGGCTCATGGAACGGTTGAAACGCCAGCGTTTATGCCTGTTGGTACCTACGGATCAGTAAAAGCAATGTTGCCACGTGATATTCATGGTATTGGTGCTGAAATTATTCTTGGTAATACATACCATTTAATGCTCCGCCCTGGTGCTGATTTGGTTGCAGATTTTGGCGGACTGCATAAATTTATCGGTTGGGACAAACCAATTCTTACTGACTCTGGTGGCTTCCAAGTGTTTAGCCTTGGTGCTATGCGTAAAATCACAGAAGAAGGCGTGGTTTTTAAATCCCCAATTGACGGCTCTAAAGTTTTGCTTGACCCTGAAAAATCAATGGAAGTGCAGCGCAAGCTTAACTCTGATGTTGTGATGATTTTTGATGAGTGCACACCATACCCAGCAACATTTGAAGAAGCCAAAAAATCCATGGAGCTTTCTTTACGTTGGGCTGGCCGTAGCCGCGATGCTCATGGTGCTAATCCAAATGCATTATTTGCAATTGTACAAGGTGGCATCTATCCTGAGTTGCGCGATCAATCTTTAGCTGGTTTACAGAATATTGGTTTTGATGGTTATGCCATTGGTGGTCTTGCTGTTGGTGAGCCACGTGATGAGCGAAACATGGTGCTTGATCACCTACAACCACAAATGCCAGAAGACAAGCCTCGTTATCTAATGGGTGTAGGTAAACCAGAAGATATTATTGACGCTGTTTCTCGTGGTGTAGATATGTTCGATTGTGTATTACCAACACGTAATGCGCGTAATGGTCATATCTTTACTGCGAAAGGGGATATTCGTATTCGTAATTCCCAGTACAAGAAAGATGAAGCACCTCTTGATAGTGATTGCACATGTTATACATGTCAAAACTTTAGTCGTGCCTATTTGCATCATCTTGAACGCTGCAAGGAAATTCTATATTCTCAACTCGCAACGTTACATAACTTACATTATTATCAACAGCTGATGCAGACACTGCGTGACGCTTTAGATGCCGGTACTTTTGATGAAACTGTGAAAAAAGTATTAGAAGATCGCCAGCAAATCAAACGTGTTGGTCAAGCGAAAGGTTAATGATAAAGCAGGGCAGTTATAAGAAAAGTTGCCCTGATCAATAAAAATTGAGGAGTTTTTCATGTTTTTAATTAGCCCAGCATTTGCTGAAACTGCTGCTACAGCAGCTCAACAGCCAAGCGCTATTCCACAGCTATTCCTTATGGGTGGCATGTTGTTAATTTTCTATTTCATTCTTTGGAGACCACAAGCAAAGCAACGTAAGTCTCATAAAGAGCTTATGACAAACCTTTCTAAAGGTGATGAAGTGCTTTTAAGTGGCGGTATGCTTGGTCGTGTGATTAAAGTTGATGATGATTACGCTGTGCTTGAAATTGCAAAAGACGTGAACATTAAAATTCAAAAGAACGCTGTTATCTCTTCTTTACCAAAAGGGACTTTAAAAGCGATCGACTAATCCCCATATCTGTTTAGATTTAAGCAGTGCTTGTGTCTTGAGCGCTGCTTGGACTAAACCGAGAGGCTTTCTCTCCTAGATTAAAACAGTCTAGAAACGATAGACGTGAAACAGTGTAATAAAGTTCATTATAAAAAATGATCATCAGAAAACACTGTTCTTTTCTCACATTGGAACCTAACTATGACGGATTCTGCACGTACTGGTCGCCCAGGACAGGGTGGCAACCTACTCTCCAGTGATATTTTGACCTATGGTGTTGGCAAATCAATTGTGATTCTGCTGTTTATTGCTTTTGGTCTTTTCTATGCTTTGCCGAATCTTTATCCAGACGTACCTGTGGTACAGATTTCTGGTATTAAAGCAGGTCAAGACGTATCAGCAGAAACAATGTCGGAGATTGAATCATCTCTGAATCAAGCCGGTATTAATGTCAGTGATGTTGAGTTGGAAGATGGTAAGGGTGTTCTTGTTTTTGAAAACACAGAAGAGCAATTAAAAGCTCGTGACTTAATTGCAAAAACAATGGGTAAAACAGTGCTTGCTGGTTTAAACCTAATGCCTACAACGCCAGATTGGCTGGCAAAGCTTGGCGGAAAGCCAATGGCCCTTGGTCTTGACTTGCAAGGTGGTGTTCACTTCTTGCTTGAAGTTGACCTTAACTCTGCCATTGAAGCTCGCGTTAATGCTTATAAAGAAGAAGCTCGTGAAGCCTTTAGGCAAGATCGTCTTTATTATAAGAGCCAAACAGCAGGCTATGACGACGACTCAGAGCTTTGGTCAATTGAATTTAAATTCGCGAAAGAAGATGCCTTCAATAGCGCATTTGAATGGGCCAAAACAAATCAGCAGAATTTGTCAATTGCTGGTGAGCAACTTGAAGATGGGCTTTATAGCTTGTCGATGACACTAAGCCAATCTGAAGTGAAAAAGATTGGTGATGATGCGCTCAAGCAAAACTTAACAACACTACGTAATCGTGTTAACGAGCTTGGTGTTGCAGAGCCGCTTGTGCAGCGTCAAGGTGCTAACCGTATCGTGGTTGAGCTGCCAGGCGTTCAAGACACAACAGAAGCGGGCCGTATTATTGGTAAAACTGCAAACCTTGAGTTCCGTCTGGTGAATATGGATGCAAGCCCATTATCACGAGTTGATATGGACTCTGAGCGTTTTGATTTCCGTGGTCAGGAAAACAGAACAACTGTGCTCTATCGCAAAGTGATTGCAACTGGTGATCAGGTACTTGATGCTCACTCAGGCATTGATGAGCAAGGCATGCCACAGGTGAGCATTGTGCTTGATTCCTCTGGTGGTAAGCGAATGATGAATGCAACACAGAAAAATGTTGGTAACGACATGGCTGTGCTGTTTATCGAGCAGAAGAGTGAAGTTGTCACTCAGCCTGACGGTACAACAAAGCGCATTAATCAGAAAGATCAGAAGGTTATTAACCAAGCAACAATTCGTGATGTACTTGGCAACCGTTTCGTGATCACAGGCCTTGATTCACGTGCTGAAGCGTCTGAACTTGCACTTCTATTAAGAGCTGGTGCTCTTGCTGCGCCAATGTATCTTGTAGAAGAGAGCACTATTGGGCCAAGCCTAGGTAAAGAGAACGTGACTTCAGGTGTGCAATCCGCGTTGATCGGTCTTGCTGCTGTCATGGTGTTTATGTTGATCTTCTATAAGGTATTTGGTCTTGTTGCCAATATCTCCTTGTTGCTTAACATTGTGATGCTTATTGCATGTCTCTCTATGTTCTCGGCAACACTAACGCTGCCAGGTATTGCAGGTATTGTATTGACTGTAGGTATGGCGGTTGATGCTAACGTGCTTATCTTTGCCCGTATTAAAGAAGAGCTGGCAAATGGTGCGAGTGCGGTAGAGTCTGTTAAAGCTGGTTATGATCGTGCTTTCGTCACAATTTTTGATGCAAACGTAACAACCTTTGTTGTAGCACTGATTCTGTTCCTGATAGGTTCAGGTCCAATCAAAGGTTTTGCTGTAACGCTATCCATTGGTATTTTAACGTCCATGTTTACAGCTGTTGCTGTTTCACGTTTCCTTGTGACCTTAATTTACGGTCGCAGACCAGTTGAAAAAATCTTGATATAGGACGTCGCCATTATGAGTACACAAATTTCATTTATGAAATATCGTAAGCTGGCGGTGATGTTTTCCGTTATCTTACTGATTATTTCCGTTGGTTCTTTAGTAAAGCAGGGCCTTAATTTTGGTCTTGACTTTACTGGAGGTACACTTTTAGAGCTTGAATATCCAAACCCTGTCGACACAAACGAAGTCCGTGGTCGATTGGAAGATGCAGGTATTCAAAACGCAGTTGTGCAGCATTTTGGTAAAACCACTGAAATTGCTATTCGTATTCCACCACAAGAAGGCGATGGCCAGACTGATGCTAAAGAGTCTTTAGGTGCTGCAGGTAAGCAAATTCTTGCGGCTCTTGAAGAAGGCTATGAGGCAGATCAAATCGAGCTGAAGCGTAACGAATTTGTTGGCCCAAGTTTTGGTGAAGAGCTTCGTGATGACGGTGGTATAGCTCTGATCGTCGCCCTTGGTTTTATGTTGCTCTACATTGCTGTCCGATTCCATTATAGGTTTGGTTTTGGTGCAGTGGCTGCATTGTTCCATGATGTGATTATTGTATTGGGTTTTTTCTCGCTTATGCAGTTCTCGTTCGATCAGTCGGTGCTTGCAGCTATTCTAGCTGTTATTGGTTACTCGCTGAATGATACGATTGTTGTCGCTGACCGTGTCCGTGAGAATTTTCATGATAATCTGGAATCAGATGATACAGAAGGTCTTATTGATCTGAGTTTGAATCAGACTCTATCAAGAACAATCTTCACATCGTTGACAACAGTGCTTGTATTACTTGCATTGTATTTCTTTGGTGGTGAGTCACTTCGTTTGTTTGCTGTTGCATTACTTGCGGGAATATTCATTGGTACCTATTCTTCTATATATGTGGCATCAAGTCTTTTAGTGTCTCTCGGTGTTACGCCGTCAGACTTTAAAGAGCCAGAAGTTGATGAATTAGAAGATGAAATGCCTTAACTAAGCCTCGATAAAACATATTGCTGAGTTTGTATTGAGGCTTTAGATCTTTGATGTAAGCTCAGTAAGGATGTTGTATGAAGGATAAGGCGCAATCACATAATGCAAATAAGACTAAGCCTGTTGACGCAGGTGCGATTTTAAAACAAGGTTTAGATATCAGTCAGTTAGGTCACTCCGTTTCCAAAGTGAATGATCTTTTTATCACTTGGCTTGAATCCCTTGGAGTTGCTGGTGCTGGGCAGGCTGATGAACACTTTGAGCCTGTACGCAAAGAAAAGCGCCACTAGTCTTATTTGCTTATTAACGGCTTAAGTCACTTTATGAAAGTGTCTGAAGTCAACAAAAAAGCCGATACAGTGATACTGTATCGGCTTTTTTGTTATGAGCATGATATTCGCTTATTTTAAACGACCAGCAAGCTGCTTCAGAAGCTTAGGGTTTGCTGCAACAATATTGCCAGACTCAAGATAGTTATCGCTGCCATCAAGGTCAACACAAAGACCACCAGCTTCACGAACAATAAGAATACCTGCAGCCATATCCCATGGTTGTAGACCGTATTCCCAGAAGCCATCTAAACGACCAGCAGCAACATAGGCTAGGTCTAGAGCAGCAGCGCCTTGACGACGGATGCCAGCAGCATCTTGTGATAGGTCTTGTAGTTGCTTCCAGTATTGGTCAGCAATGTGACCTTGGTTTACGCGAAATGGCATACCAGTGCCAAGAAGAGTACCTTCGATTTTAACTGGTGTAGAAACACGAATACGACGACCATTAAGCTGTGCGCCTTGACCACGTGTTGCGGAGAACTCTTCACGCTTGATTGGATCGTAAATCATTGCATGAGTAAGAACGCCTTTATGCTTGATACCCATTGAGATAGCAAAGTGTGGTAGGCCGTGAAGGAAGTTTGTTGTGCCGTCTAAAGGATCAATAATCCATTGATATTCTGCACCTTCTTTACCAACTATGCCTGACTCTTCGCAAATGAATTGGTGGTCTGGATACTTTTCTTGAAGAATTGTCAGAATCATTTGTTCTGCGTTACGGTCAACCTCAGAAACAAAGTCATTACGACCTTTCTGCTCAGCCTGGATTTGATCAACTCTTTCAAATGATCTTTCGAGATAGTCACCAGCTTTTTCAGCAGCACGACGTGCAATATTTAACATAGGATGCATGAATGAGTCCTTATTTCTTTGTTGAGAAAACCTTTTTATAGTGCCAGCCATCAATCACAAGGCTTCAGCTCTGGGATTAGCGCTAGCAAATGCTTAAGGCGTATAGATACCTGATAATTTTATTCGTAATAAGAGTTTGATTTCAAACCCTGCAACAACAGCATACTATTCCAATCAGGTATATGTTACACTGCGGCGCATTATACCTGTTTGTGGCATTCAAGGATATACCTAATGAAGCAAAGTTTTGAAGTTATTGCAGATCAAGTGGCTGTCGTGCTTGTTCAAACCAGTCATCCTGCCAATATTGGCTCTGTTGCAAGAGCGATGAAAACAATGGGCTTAACCCAGTTACGCCTTGTTGCACCTGACGATTTTCCAAGTGCTCGTGCTGAGTGGCTTGCCGCTGGAGCAGAAGATCTTCTCAAAACAGCAGTGGTTTACGACACATTTGAAGAAGCTGTTGCTGATTGCCAGCTTGTTGTTGGTACAAGCGCCCGCCTTAGAGGGCTACCTTGGCCTCATGTTGCGCCATTAGAGGCCTGTGGCGCTGTTTTAAGTCATGCTGAGCAAAATGCACAGTGTGCCCTTGTATTTGGTCGTGAAGCCCGAGGCCTTACGAATGAAGAGCTACGTGTTTGTCATCTTCACACACTGATTCCAGGTAATCCTGAATACTCAGTGCTGAATATTTCTCAAGCGGTACAGGTTTTAGCCTATGAGCTTCGTACACAGTGGCTGTTAAAAACAGAACAATACCGTGATTTCGAGCTGACACCAGGTGCAGATCAGCACTCCGTACGTGCTCACCTTGAATTTCCATTAATGCCTTGGGATGAACCAATGGCAACAACTGAGCAGCTTGAAGGTCTTTATGGTCATCTGCAATCAAGTTTAACTAAAGTGGGCTTTATGGATGACCATAATACCGCTAAGATATGGCCTCGACTGCATCGCATGTTCCAAAGACAAAAGCTTGATCAGAAAGAAGTAGCTTTATTGAGAGGTTTGTGTAGTTTTCTTGATCGCCAAGCGACAAAAGAGTAAAACATCACCAGCTGATTTGTACAATTGAGCTTATTTCGGAATTTTTTGAAAAGCTGAGTAATTTAGTTGGTTAAAAGCTTGACTCTTTTACTCGGTTTATTTCATACTTCACCTATAGGCTAAGCCAAGAGGTAAATGAATGAAATTAACCACAAAAGGTCGATATGCTGTAACAGCAGTGCTAGATTTGGCGCTGCATTGTGAAAAAGGTCCTGTCACATTGGCAGATATAGCAGAGCGACAAAAACTGTCTTTAAGCTATCTAGAGCAACTTTTTTCCAAGTTACGTAAGGCCGAGGTTGTTAAAGCCGTAAGAGGGCCGGGTGGTGGCTATCTTCTTGGTTCTACAACAGAAAATATCAGTGTTTCTGAAATTATTGATGCTGTTGAAGAGAAAGTAGACGCAACACAGTGTGGTGGACAAGGCGATTGCAATAAAGGCATGGCCTGTTTAACACATACGCTCTGGCAAGACTTGAATGATCAAGTTCACGGTTTTTTAAAAGGTGTCAGTATAGCGAGCCTGATGGAACGATCTGCGGTAAAGCAGGTTGCATTACGCCAAGACGCTGGACCACAAGATGAACCACAAATAGTGACTCTTGAAGATTAACTGATATTTTTTTGCAGAAAGACGACTTCAAATAGGCATTAAGCCATTTGTAGGACTCATTACGAAGAAGGTTTAAGTAGAATGACTGCATCCAACACAATTTATTTCGATTACGCTGCAACTACGCCTGTTGACGAGCGCGTTGCTGAACTTATGATCAAGTACCTTACTTTTGAAGGTGGTTTTGGTAATCCAGCTTCTCGTTCACACTCATACGGTTGGGTTGCTGAAGAAGCTGTGGAGACTGCGCGTGCTCAGGTTGCTGCAGCTGTAAACGCAGACGTACGCGAAATTGTATGGACAAGTGGTGCAACTGAAGCAAATAACCTTGCAATTAAAGGTGCTGCACATTTCTATAAGAGCCGTGGTAAGCATCTTATTACGTCTAAAATTGAGCATAAGGCAGTTCTAGATTGCTTTAGACAGCTTGAGCGTGAAGGCTTTGAAGTTACATATCTTGAGCCAGATACAACAGGCGCAATCACAGTTGAAAGCGTAGAAGCTGCACTTCGTGAAGATACAATCTTCGCAAGCTTCATGGCTGTAAACAACGAGCTAGGTACAATTAACGACCTTAAAGCCATTGGCACACTTCTTCGCAGCAAAAACGTCATCTTCCACGTTGATGGTGCTCAATCTGTTGGTAAAATCAAAGTTGATCTAGCAGAACTTCCTGTAGACCTTATGTCTTACTCTGCACATAAGGCATACGGCCCTAAAGGTATGGGTGCTCTATTTGTGCGTCGTAAGCCACGTATTCGTCTTGAGTCTCAAATGCATGGTGGTGGTCATGAGCGTGGTATGCGTTCAGGTACTCTTCCAACGCATCAAATCGCAGGTATGGGCGCAGCATTTGAAATCGCTGTTCAACAGTTCGACGAAGAGCAAGCAAAATGTGCAGCTCTAAAGCAACGTCTATGGGATGGCATTAAAGACATCGAAGCGATCTACATCAACGGTACTCTAGACAATTCAGTGCCACAAATTCTTAACGTCAGCTTCGCATTTGTTGAAGGCGAAAGCTTAATGATGTCTCTGAAGAACCTTGCGGTTTCTTCTGGCTCTGCATGTACTTCTGCAAGTCTTGAGCCATCTTACGTTCTACGAGCTTTAGGTCTATCTGATGAGCTTGCGCATTCTTCAATTCGTTTCTCCTTTGGTCGTTATTCAACTGAAGCAGACGTTGATACAGCAATTCAACAAATTCATCATGCGGTTGAGAAGCTGCGTGCACTTTCACCTCTTTGGGACATGTACAAAGACGGTGTTGATCTAGACAAAGTAGAGTGGCAGCACCACTAAATCCGGATATCATAGGAGTCCAAAATGGCATACAGTGACGAAGTAATCGATCATTATGAAAATCCACGCAACGTAGGTTCACTTCCTGCTGCTGACAAACAAGTTGGTACAGGTATGGTTGGTGCTCCAGCATGTGGTGACGTTATGCGTCTACAAATCCAAGTAGCTGCTGACGGCCGCATTGAAGATGCAAAATTCAAAACTTATGGTTGTGGTTCTGCTATCGCTTCTAGCTCTCTAGTAACTGAGATGCTAAAAGGTAAAACTCTTGAGCAAGCAGCGGAAATCAAAAACCGCCAAATCGCTGAAGAGCTAGCTCTTCCTCCAGTGAAAATTCACTGTTCTGTTCTTGCAGAAGATGCAATCAAAGCAGCAATCACTGACTATAAGTCAAAACAAGAAGCGCAATCAGAAGCTGTGTAATACAGCTTCAACTTGTGCCAAAGAAAGGAACAATAATCAATGGGTATTGCACTGACAGAAGCTGCGGCGACGCACGTCAAACAGCAACTTCAGCAGAGACAGTCTGGTCTTGGCATTAGACTAGGTGTCAAAACAACTGGCTGTTCGGGACTTGCATATGTCCTTGAGTTTGTTGATCAGCCAGATCCTCAAGATACACATTTTGAAAGCTTTGGTATTGACGTTTATGTTGATCCTAAATCCTTGGCATTTCTTGATGGTACTCAAATGGATTATGTAAAGCAGGGCCTCAATGAAGGTTTTGAATTTACGAATCCAAACACGAAAGGTGAATGTGGCTGCGGCGAAAGCTTCACTGTTTAAAACCGACGAGAGTTTAAAGCTGAGAGAGTTTAAAGTTTGAATAATCCATTTATTTTATTTCAACTTAAACCTGCGCCAGATTTACGTACACAAGAGGGAGATATACTCCCTCTTGATGTTTTAAAGGCCAGGTACACAAAAGTGCAGGCAGCATGTCATCCAGATAGTTTTGCCATGGCAAGTGAAGCGCAACAAAAAGCAGCTTCAGAAATGAGCTCACGTCTAAATCAAGCCTATAAAATGCTGAGAGATGATTTAAGCCGTGTTAAAACTTGGCTTGCGCTTCTTGGTCTTGAAATTGAAAATCAAACAACTAAACCAGATATGGACTTGTTTGAGCTGCAGATGGACTTAGAAGAACGCTTAGCTGCTGTTGCTGCAGGTGATGAAAGCCAAAAAGCAACCTTAATCCAAGATATTGAATCAATTAAAGCACAAGCTCTTGATTGGTTTGTGAGCTTAGCTCAAAATACACCGGATACGATTGAAGACGTAGACACTTGTTTGAATCAGTATTCAAAACTTGCATTGTCTTCTCGCTTAGAACAGCGCTTGTATTCCATGTAAATTACTGTACGAATATGACCGAGCTGTGCCTAAATACTAATTTAGGTTTGACTCGGTCTTTTTTTAACGAGATTTTTAAGTCGTATATTGTGTTGATGTTTATCATTATTTTCTCAACACATATTGCTTTTAAATGAAGCAGAAAGAAGTATAAAGAGGTATTTTATGGCCCTCATGCAGATTGCCGAACCAGGTCAATCCCCTGATCCTCATAAGAAAACACTTGTTTTAGGTATCGACTTAGGTACTACTCACAGCTTGATTGCTAGTGTTAAAAATGGCACACCAGTTTGTCTTGAAAGTGCAGACGGCGAAAAGCTTATGCCTTCTATTGTGCATTACACTGAGAGTGCTGTTGAAGTTGGTGTTCAAACTGAAAAAACAAAAGGTGTAGACGTTTTAAGTATTGCATCTATCAAGCGTTTTATTGGTCGTTCTGCAAAAGAAGTTCAGCAACTTCTTGAAGCATTTCCTGTGGATTATGAGTGGGACTTTACTGATGCTGCGGTGCCTAAAGTTAAAACACCTCAAGGCTTAAAAACACCTGTAGAAATTTCAGCAGAAATTCTAAAGACTCTTAAAAAAAGAGCAGTTCAACATTTTGGTGTGGATGAAATTAACAGCCAAAATGCAGACTCTTTCAAAGTTGTTATCACAGTACCTGCCTATTTTGATGATGCGCAGCGCCAAGCGACACAAGATGCTGCACGTCTTGCAGGTTTAAGCGTACTTCGTTTAATCAATGAGCCAACTGCAGCTTCACTTGCTTATGGCGTTGAGCAAGATGGTACATATCTTGTGTATGACTTTGGTGGCGGTACTTTTGATTGCAGCTTGATTGAATTAAACGGTGATGTCTACGAAGTTGTAGCTACAGCAGGTGATACTTTCCTTGGTGGCGATGATATTGATCACGCATTGAGTGAATGGTTCCTTGCAACTCATCTTGATGGGAAGAAAACAAAGAATTTACGCAGTATTTTAAAAGATGCAAAAGAGCGTCTATCAAGTCAAGAATCTGTTTCAGTCATGGATTTCACGATTACTCGAAACGACCTGACACAAGTCATGGAGCCAATTTTGGCTCGCACATACAAGTGTATTCAGCGCCTCTTACAAGATGGTCGTAAATCAGTAAAAGAAGTGAATCAAGTGCTTCTGGTTGGTGGTAGCACTCGTAGCCCGCAAGTATTTGACGGTATTACGGCAATTTGTCAGCAGCAACCACGTAACGACGTTAACCCTGATGAAGTTGTGGCACTTGGTGCCTTAGCCCAAGCTCGTAAGATGACATCGAAAGATGTGAACCATCTTCTCTTGGATGTTTGCCCGCTGTCACTTGGTCTTGAAACAATGGGTGGTATTGTTGAAAAAATTATCCCTCGTAATACACCAATTCCAGTCACGAAAGAGCAAATCTTCACAACCATGAAGAACAACCAAAGTGCTTTGAAATTGCACGTTGTTCAAGGTGAACGTGAGTCCGTTGAAGATTGCCGTAGCCTAGCGCAATTTGAGCTTCGCGATATCCCACCAATGGCTGCTGGTGTAGCGCGTATTAAAGTTCGCTTTGATATGGATGCAAACGGCGTTCTTAAAGTGTCTGCTGAAGAGCTTTCAACACATCATGTAGCAAGTATTGATGTAAAACCAAGCCAAGGTTTATCAGAAGAGCAATTACTTGAAGTATTACAGGCTGGTCAAGCATCTGCTGGTGAAGATATTAATGCTCGTCTTGATAAAGGCGCACGTATTGAGCTTCAACGTATCATTGAATCTTGCGATCATGCTTTTGCTGAAGATGCATCATTGCTTGAAGATGCAGATCAAGCCGCTTTTGCTGAACAGCTTAAACAAGCAAAAGCCTTAGCTGAAGATGCTGCTGCAACTCGTGAAGATTTAAAAGCCATGCGTGAATCATTGAATGCAGTGAGTGAAAAACTTGCAGCTCTACGTATGGATAAAGCCATTCAAGATGCCTTAAAAGGTACATATATCTAAAGACTATAGAAATGAATAAGGGTGTGTTGCGCGCCCTTACTCTTAAGAGACATAAAGCAGGCGAGTGTATTAAAATAGAACCACAGCCTTGCAAAACGAATGAAGGGATAGAGCCATGCCTAAAGTTACTTTTTTACCTCATCAAACACTTTGCCCAGAAGGCCTAACGGTTGAAGCTGCACCACATAGCACCATTCTTGATGTGGCTTTAGAGAATGATATCCATATCGAGCATGCCTGTGAAAAATCATGTGCCTGTACAACTTGTCACGTTATCGTTCGCAAAGGCTTTCAATCTCTAGAAGAAGCAGAAGATACAGAAGAAGATATGCTTGATAAAGCATGGGGTCTTGAGCCAGATTCTCGTCTTAGCTGCCAAGCCTGGGTTGAAGATGAAGACCTTGTTGTTGAGATTCCAAAATACACACTTAACCAAGTATCTGAGCACGGCTAGGAGTAAATCATGGAAGAGATCAAATGGTCTGATGTGAATGAGATTGCCATTCAATTGACGGATACACATGAAGATGTAGACCCGCAGTGGGTTCGCTTTACTGACTTGCATCGTTGGGTGTGTGAGCTGCCAGGTTTTGCTGATGATCCTGAAGCAAGCAGTGAGCGCATTCTAGAAGCCATCCAAATGGCTTGGATTGAAGAAGCTCGCTAGGTTTCTTCAATCAAATAAATACTAATCTGGAGGGAGTCGGATGAAAAAAATAATTGGTTTAGCCTTGTTGCTGGCATCACAATTAAGCACAGCTGCATTAAATGATGATATACACCTTCGAGGTCAATGGACTCAAGGTGGTATGGTGTTGGGTGTTGCACCAGCAGGCTCACAGGTTGAGCTGAATGGTGAGCCAATTATGGTGTCAGAATCTGGCAATTTCGTTGTTGGCTTTGGTCGTGATGAAAAAGGCCCTGCAATACTTCATGTGACTCATCAAGGTGAGTCATGGCAGCAATCTTTTCCTATTTCTCAGCGTGACTATAAAATTCAAGATATTCACGGCATCTCCCAAAAAATCATGAAACCAAACCCTGCGAACGTGCAGCGTTCTAAAACTGAAGCAGCACTAGTTTACACGGCACGTCAAACGAAGCGAGAAGGCTTAGATTTTTTACTTGGTTTTAAATGGCCGGCCAAAGGCCCAATTACTGGTGTCTATGGTAGCCAGCGTATTTATAACGATGTACCAGGTCGACCACATTTTGGTCTTGATATCGCAGGCCCAGTCGGCACACCAATTTATGCCCCAGCAGCTGGTGTGGTAACCCTAACGCATGACGACATGTTTTATTCAGGCGGTACATTGATCATTGATCATGGTATGGGTATTTCTTCAACCATGATTCATTTAAGCAAGATTCTTGTTAAAGAAGGCCAGCAAGTAAAAACTGGTGATTTAATTGCAGAAATGGGTAAGTCGGGCAGGGCAACCGGGCCTCATTTGGATTGGCGCATTAATTGGTTTAATGTCAGGTTAGATCCGCAGTTAGTGGTGAGTGAGTAGACATTATTTGGCTTTCGAAGATGCTTCTTAAATTAAACCCATAAAAAAAGAGCCGAACAGCTCTTTTTTTATGGGTTTAATTTTATGCACTAACAGAAACGCTCTGGCTCTGTGGCAATACTGGACCAACAAATGCAGGAGCTGGTCTTGGTGTTGTAGGCGGTGGTAAGAAGGCTTTCATTTTATCTGCAATTGCATTATCAATTTCAAATCGAGACATTTTTGCAATTGGAGTTTCACGCATGAATGTATCAATATGATTTTTGATATCTTTGTTCCAGTCTGCTTGTGAAATGCCGTCTGGTTTTTTCGTTTGCAAGAAGCTTTCGATATCTTTAGCTTTTTGTTGTACCCAGGCTTTCTGTGATTTCGAGTTCTGTGGCAAGAAATGCTCTTCAACTGCTTTCATATCAACTGGTGCATGTGCTGTAGCCATGGAAACAATGTTGAGACCTTCATTTGCGGTCGCTTTGGTCACGTAGCGCTGATGGGCTAGCATTGATTCACGTTGGCGCTGGGCTCGTGTCATATCACCTTTCGATGTGCCTGTCGATTGATCTTTATCAAGACATGTAGAGCAATCGCGCTCAGGCATATGCTTAGTGTGGCCAAGTTTTGCAGGCTCTGAACGTAAATCGTACATATAGTTGTACTTAGGTGCTTCTGCAGCATAGTTGCCATCTGTGCGCCCTAAGTTTTCAGCTGCTTTGCGTTGGCCAAGCAGAATGTCGTTCATATCGTAAGCAACGCGAGAAATAAAGCCTAAGGCTGAGTCGCGGCTCGCGTGTTCTTGGGCGAACTGGTTGTTAATAATACAGTTAATCATTGGATAGAAACCAGCAATCCAGTCTAGTTTCCGTCGGTCGGCATGGTTAACCGCTTCAGCGTGGAAATCGCCTCTTAATTCGAGTTTGCCTTTGTTATCTGACTGTGCCTGTGCAACAACATGACCGTGTATATCGCTTACTTCAACGAAGAAGGCTTCTTGACGTTTTGTCCAATCTGCTCTGAAGTCATATGTACTTGCCTCAGAATATTGCGGCACAGTCACTTTAATTGTCTGTAAACGCCCCGTATTATTGGTGTAAACACTTCTAATGCCATTCGCATAATGGGAAAATGTTTTACCAGGAGAAAGTTTAAAAACTTCTTGGTTGTCACCAACAGGTTTTGGCACAATGATTTTCAGGTTTTTGGTATGCTTTTTCCAGTCTTGAAATGTTTCTTCTTTTTTAGGATCTAGTAAAGGGCCAGAAGAGTCTTCAAAATCCTGCATATTGCTTATATTGCGATCAAGAGTGTCTCTATTGATTTTGGGGCGTGAGAGGGGGCTATTTTCTCCACCTAGGGTGAGGTCATTAAGGTTTTCAGGGTCGAAGAAGTTACTAGCATCAGAATTACCCATGCCAGGCTGCACATCGTTCACATTACCCCATGCATCACCACCGATTGAATTTCCCATATTACACCCTTACATGAATTCTTCTATTTCCTATACCGACAATCCTATAAAAAGATGTTCTTAAGAACAAGATGCCTTTACATCTCTCTTGTGAATGTTTGTAACATTTAGAACGCTATTTGACCTAAAACATCCTAAAGCTTCAATTCAAAACACCCATAACTACAAAGAGATACATACTTGTAACAAACTGATGAAGTACTCAGAAAGACTTTTTGTTAGTATTAAGGGACAGTAAGGCTTAGCACTTATGTCTATCGAAGTAGTTACAGGAACCCCGCAATGCAAGATTCAAAGCCAAATTATTCAGAGAGCATCTCCAATATGTATGGTATTGATCTCGAGGTATTACACGCCCTTGAGAACGGGGAAGACGACATTATGTTCAAAGAGATTGTTTTTGGTTTATTTGCAGCAATCGATGGTCTTGTTACAGAAAACCTCATAGATGATGACAATTCCTTTGAATACAAGTATCAGCTTTTCGATATGATGAACTGGGCTGGAAAGCATCTGATCGAATTTAACCGCCAGTAGCTGGGTTACAAACCTGGTATATAAAGGTCGTTGTAGAATATGCATAAGTTGAGGCAAAACAATGGGTAACGAAGAGTTTCTAATCAATACAGTAAAAAGTCTGATCATTACAAACATCTACTGTTATGAGTTTAAGAAAGCGGGCTACTGGAAAAACATTCTGGATACAATCGAGCCAGGTAATAACTTCTCACTCAACAGCTATACGATTATACGTTTGGCTTATACAGAGATTCTAACGCCAGAACTAGAGACACTTGCTTCTGAAGCTATGAATGAAGTTTCAATTGAAGACCCAACAATGTATGACGAGTTAGGTGAAGTCCTTAACATATTACGTACAAAAATAGGGTAAATGTAACAGAAACAAGAAGTACCATAAGTACATGAACTTGATAAAGGCATAGAGAGAGGTCCTAATGAGTTTTGAAGGCAACCAGTTTCATGAAGATATCGCTAAAGTATTTCGCGAAGAAAACTACGAGCATTGCGCAAATCTTCTTGAAGTAATCGAAGCTGGCGCAGGTAGTTTTGAACAAAAAGTTTTTTTTAGCGATCTTGAATCCTCTCTAATGGATGCAGCACGATCCAGCGGCATGTCACGTATGACTGTAAACGATATCGTTGATAATGCACGTAAGAATATGGATCTGTTATACGAAACATTTACTCGTAAAATCCACGACCAGTTTTAAGCCTTATTAAGAAGAGATTGAAGTATGGATGACAACACAAGAGACCTCGTCGAAAAGTATTTAGAACCAGTGTGTTTGACAATGCTGGCAATGAATCAAAGAGAGTTTGTTGAACCATATCTCAAACTAATTGGCCAGGTTAAGGATGACCCTTATTACGCTTTGCATCACTCGATAATGAACTATATTCGACAAGTGCATGCTAATACCAATGAAAAGTTGTATGAGGAAATCGAGAAGTTAGAAGAGTTACCATATAACCAAAACTATGATCCTAAGTTTTACCGAGAAATTGCCGCTTTCAAAAGAGCAGAGACCGAGTAAAACAGCACAACTATTATAAAGATGAGCGAGACGAGAATATGATAGATCTAAATGCAACAGGTATATCCAGCCTAAATGGTTCAGGAATCGACAATTTTGCTAATATCTCTAACAATGATATTGAAAAGTTTGATTTCATGGTGGAAAATGAAATTGAAGGCGGTTCAATTGAGATGTCGCCTGTAGCTCAGCAAAAAAGCCTGGGTGAAGCAGCAATGGATTACATGTTAAGCAACAAGAACTCTCTTATCGACAAGAGTAAAGCGATCCATGAGAGCTATCTAGGTGATGACAACTTCTCTTTCCAAGACAAAATGCAGCTGTTAGAAAAAACATATAACTATCAGCTTGAAATGACGTTCTACAACACGTTTATGTCACAGACATTACAAAAAGCCGACGCTCTAATTCAGTTAAAGTAAGCATTGATGCTGCAAGCCACTAGCTGTATCGGTGGCTGGTCATAAAGACCAATCTAGGGAAGTTAGAAATAACTTGTGATCTTTCATAACACAAAAAGCAGTATTAGTATGAAGATGAATAGACAGACTTTTCGTAAATCCAAGGCCCTTGTGTGTTTTATGTTGGCCTTTTTATTAGCTGGTTGTAAAACCGAGCTTTATACAGATCTGACAGAACAGCAAGCCAATGAGATGATTACCATTTTGCAAGACGCTAAATTAGACGTCACAAAGGTGTCAGGCTTAAAAGGTAAAGTCAGTCTACAAGTCGATGATCAGCAAATCGGTAAAGCGGTTGCGATCTTAAAGAAAAACGGTTACCCAAAAGATACATTCGATGATTTAGGCGATGTGTTTAAGAAAGATGGCCTTCTATCTACACCATTGGAAGAAAAAGCCCGTTATCTCTACGCTGTTTCTCAACAGTTGTCAGAAACATTATCAAACCTTGATGGTGTTCTTACAGCTCGAGTACATGTAGTACTGCCACAAGTTGATGAAGTGACAAAAGAAACAACAAACCATGCTTCTGCATCTGTGTTTATTAAGCACTACAAAGAAATAGATTTAAAAGAATACATTCCAAAGATCAAACTGCTTGTAAATAACTCGATTCCAAGCCTTGAGTACGATCGTATTACCGTATTGTTGTTCCCATCTGCTGGTTACCAAACAATTGGTGAATATCGTTCAGATATTAACGATATCTATGATCCAGAAGGTGCATCCAAACAGGAACGTATTAGTAAGTTCGTAAAATATATTCTTTACTCCTTACTTGTGATTGTCGCTTTCAACGTAGGTATCTTGGTATTCAACAGAATGTCATCTGGCGGCAAGAATGCACCTAAATTGAAAGAACTTCTAGGTAAGAACGATTCGAAAAATGCAAAATCATCACGCAATAAAGATGAATCTGCAGATAGCGATGAAAACGCCGAGATGAAAGCCTAAAGCTTTCACTCGCTAAAGCAAGAAGCCAGGGCTAGTTTAATTAAATAAGCCTTGGCTTTTTTGTTTGTCCTGTTTAATCTTAAGCTTAATCATTGATTTTTAATCTTTATTCACCTTTTGTTAAATATCTTTTCAAAAAGGCTGTATAACATCCTGCAAATACAATGATCTTGTAATAGAATTAAAAAAGTTAGAGTGCCTGTGAAAAGGGACTTATTAGACCAAAGCTTCGAACAAGGTGTAGTTTCATGGAAGTCGCAAAAGTAAGCGCTCTGGTGAAGAGGCTTCAAAAAAGAAAATATGCGTATAATTATTGCCAACAAGAATGGCTCGACAGCCTAAAGCTGTCTGAGCACCAAGAAATACTTGTTCAATTTGCTCGTACTCATCAATTACAACTCGAATCCTTGGATTCAATTATTCAGCAGTCAGTTAATACGCAGTTTAGTTTAGGTGATGCGCAAGGTTCATTTGCATCTTTAATGAACTATGACTCTCAAGAGCTTATGAACTTTATTGGGATGTTTAGCTTATATCTTTTTAATCAGCTCATTGTGCAAAAAAAGGTTGCTTCAATTATTTTTGATGACGATCTGCAAGGCTATTTTGATCACTTGCGCCCAGAGTTCAATAAGTCTGGGCTTATGTATAAGAATACGCTTAATCCAGTTATTAACTCCCTCGGTAAAATTTATTCAATGTCACTGAGCAGATATGAAAAAATTAGCCATCAACAAGTGATTGCTTTTGGGTATTTTGTGCTTTTATCTTTGCTGCATAAGAAAGTATCAAACCCATTTTTAGCCAGTTTGCAACTGCAAATCCCAAAAAGTTTTACCGAATTTTCTAAATTCAATCTTGAAAATAAGGAGCAGGTGAATGCAAAGCAACTATCACTGCTTTTGCAATATATATCAACTCACCTAGGTTAATCCGGTTTACGCCAAGAAAGAGAAAAGAATATGTCAAAACAAGCACAGTTTACAGTCAATCTTAATTTTGCCAATCAATCTATTGAGCAAACTGATGAATATGCGGTTTTTAATATTAATGATTTTTATGATGTACATGAAGCATCTGTTTCTGCTTCAGAGTTAAAAGGTTTTGTTGAAGAAAGCTTTGAAGCTCGTTTACAGAAAGAAAGACAAGCTATTGAAGCTGAAGTTCGTAAAGAATATGAAGCGAAGATCAATGAAGAACTTGCAGCGCGTAAACTTGAGATAAATGCTAACTATGTTAAAAAAATTAGCAATATTGTTGGCCAAGTTAAAAAAGTATTAATGAGCGAGTTCTCGATTACTGATCCATATGCACTAGAAGCGCTTGTTGCTAAATGCTTGCATAACCTTGATGAAGAAAAGCCTGATTTTATCTTCGTTTCAAAAGAAAACTTTGATGTGATCAAAGAAAAACTTGAGCATGAAAAAATTAATGTTCTTGGCACTAAGATTCCAATTGCTATTGGTCATGGTCTGAATAATGACCAAGTTATGATAGAAGGGCAATCATCCGTAGTTGTTAGCGATTTAGGCGCGCTTATTGATAATTACTTTACTAACAATTAATGACTAACTAAGAATCATTCTCAAAGGCACCACTCTGGTGCCTTTCTCGTTTTAGGTGCATGCAGTGCTTAAAAACTGTTCTTATAGCTCACAAATAATTCACAAATACTTGATATTATTGATTTTAATTGAACTTGTATAAAACCTGAATAATCTAATCCAAGGTGAATCAATGCTCCAATAAAAGGGCATGTAACCGATTATGAAGTCACCAAGGATCTCATCATAACTAAAGTCGCATTAACTCTAACAATAGCCATATTAATGATCCAGTGTCTTCGCAAGCTTATCAACTGAGATAAATAACCACTTATTTTGTGGTTCTGAGGAGAATTATATGTCTTTGCTTAAGTATGGTCGGCAAGATATTCCGGCTTCTATTGTTGTGTTTTTTGTGGCTTTGCCACTGTGTCTTGGTATTGCACTTGCATCTGGTGCACCACTTTTATCTGGCGTTATAGCAGGTATTGTTGGTGGTATTGTAGTAGGTGCAGCGAGTGGTTCTAAATTAGGTGTGAGTGGCCCGGCTGCTGGTTTGGCTGTGATTGTCTTCGATGCTATTGCAACTCTTGGGAGCTGGGAAGCATTTTTATGCGCTGTAGTGCTCTCTGGGGTATTTCAAATTGCATTTGGGTATCTTAAAGCAGGGGCCGTTGCTAATTTTTTCCCAAGTTCAGTGATTACAGGTATGTTAACTGGTATAGGGCTGCTGATTATACTCAAGCAAATTCCTTACATGTTTGGTTGGCATGCAGACTTTTTAGGCGAAGAAGCCTTTAGTCAAGCTAATGGCGAAAACACATTTTCTGCTATTAGTCATGCTATTTCTCTCATCTCTATGCCAGTGCTCATTCTTTCAGTGGTTTCACTTGTGATGCTGGTTGCTTGGGATAAGTATCTTGCACCTAACTTTAAAATATTTAGGTTAATCCAAGGGCCGATTGCGGTTGTTTTCTTTGGTATTCTCATCTCTTATATTCTCGCTTCAGGCTCTTCTGCTTTTAGTGCAGAACAACTTGTCAGCTTGCCTGTAATGACATCATTGCAAGATATTAAAGCGGAGCTTTCAGTACCTGATTTAAGCGCATTGTTTAACTTTGAAGTTGTGACTATCGCATTTGTAATGGCCGTTGTTGCAAGCATCGAAACTCTTTTATGTGTTGAAGCAACTGATAAACTTGACCCTGAAAAGGGTGTAACACCAGCAAACCGTGAACTTCGTGCCCAAGGGCTTGGTAACATTATTTCTGGTTTTATAGGCGGCCTGCCTATTACTCAAGTCATTGTGCGCAGCTCTGCAAATATTGCCTTTGGTGCTAAATCAAAAGCATCAAGTGTCTTCCATGGGGTGTTTTTATTAGTCGCAGTGGCATTGGGTGCTGCATTGATGAATTTCATTCCTTTGGCTTCGCTTGCTGCAATTCTTATTATAGTGGGCTACAAACTTGCAAAACCAAGCGCCTTTAAAGCGATGTATACAAAAGGGTGGGAACAGTTTGTACCGTTTATCACGACAGTTGTAGTCATGCTGTTTACCGATTTATTGAGTGGTGTAATTGCAGGTTTGGTTGTGAGCTTATTCTTTAGCTTAAAGCACAGCTACAAAAATGCATTTGCACATGATAATGCTGAAGAAGCAGGGGATAATCGCCACATTGTCATGGCTGAAGATCTTTGTTTCTTAAATAAGCCAAAGATTATGCAGAAGCTTGAGTCTATTCCTGCTGCTACAAAGCTTACTTTAGATTTTTCTAATACGAAATCGATAGCTTTTGATGTAAGAGAATATATTAAAGACTACATACAAAAAGCCAAAGAACGCCAAATTCGTGTTGAAACGATAAAGTTCTAATGCAAGAAAAGTTAGGCAATAAAAAGGCATCCAGTGGATGCCTTTTTATTGGATTCTTTTTAATGGTCAGGTCGTTGTGGCGGTGGTTGGTTGGGATCATGTGTTGGCTGTGAGTTCGGTAGAACAAGCGCACCAGACTTCACCAAGCCAGCAATCACATCTGATAAAGGCTTAAAGAAATGAGAAGGGATGTATTCATTTTCATTAACTTCAGCATAAAGCGCACGTGCTAGCTGAATATTTTCAACAATTGGTACACCTTCATCACGGGCATCACGACGAATTTCAAGAGCAGACTGATTTATACCTTTAATATGAACAAATGGTATTTTGTAGTCTTCTCGGTCAAACAAAAATGCAATTGAGTAATGGGTTGGGTTTGTCACTACAAAGCTGCTTTTCTTTGCCTGTGCTGGTGAGTTCAAAATTTCACGGTGAATACGCTTACGCTCACCTTTAATCTCAGGGTTACCTTCAGTGTCTTTATATTCCCGTTTGACTTCGTCTTTGGTCATCATCATGCTCTTTTTAAAGAAGTGAGCTTGAATCCAGTAATCCACAACTGTAATCATCGAGAATAAAACAAGAATCCATATGATGTATGTTTTAAGCACCTCGCTAACGAGTGGAAATAAGCAGTTTACATCACAGTTATAGAGATTGATGATTTCATCACTATAACTAAAGTAAATTGCAAATACTAAAGAGATAAGAGCTGTTGACTTAATAAAAGATTTACCAAACTCCACGAGGGACTTTTTAGAGTAAATACGCTTAAAGCCTTCAACAGGGTTTAGTTTTTTGAAGTCCATTTTCAGAGGCTCTGTTGAAAACAGGAAACCGACTTCAGCTATTTTGACTGCAAAAATGGTAATGGCAAGTACCAAGCCAACGATGACAGAGCCAACAACAAAAAAATAAGTTGCTGTTTCAATCGCGATGGGGATATTCGCTGAGTTATCTTTTTTCATTAACTCTAGGGAAAAGTTAAGGTATCTGCCCATAAGACCAAGAAGATCATTGCCTAATAAAAAGACCATCATAAATACGACAAAGAAAGTCGATAAACTGGCTAAATCTTTTACCTGAAGGACTTGACCTTTTTTTCGTGCGTCCCTCAGTTTCTTGGGGGTGGGTTCTTCGGTTTTATCACTACTACTGTCTTGGTTCATGACATTAGCCCCCTTATTATTGAATAGCTGATTGAGTCTGGATTAAAGAAGTCAGCTAGTGTTGGTATCAGTTGTTGGAAAATGGCCCACATCATGAAGATAGAAACCATCGACTTCAGCGGCATCGATAATATAAATACGTTTAACGGTGGTGAGAAACGGTTTACCAGTGCTAAGCCAAATTCACATAAGAACATCATAATCAGCATCGGTGCACCCAATAGGACAATACTATCAAAAAGTGCTTTGATAAAAATCATGATTCCGTTCACTTTTGTATTATCAAATTGAGGGATATATGAATCAACCTCCCAAACGGTGTAACTTGTGTATAAGAAACGTAACAGTATCTGGAAAGGTTCATAAAGCACAATCACCATAAACAGTGTTGAAGCTATTAATGCGCCATAAGCTGAAGATTGAATACCAGTAAAAGGGTCAGCGTTATCAGTGGCCATACCACCACGCTGACTTTCAACAATATCACCAATACTTAAAGAAACCCAAAGGGGTAAAGTTACAATAAAGCCTGCAATCCAGCCAATTAGAAATTCTTTAATCAGCATAAAGTAGGAGAATTCAACAGTTGAGAAATCACCTACCTGATGCTCCATTATAGGATGTAAGAACATGGCGAAGGCCACACCGCAACAAACTCGAATCATCATGGATGTTATGAGCGAAGTGCCTAAAAGAGGAAAGCCTGTAAAAAAGCCAAATATTCTTGGTAACGTCAACAGGAGGAAAGACAAAGTGTCTTCCACAACTGTTGAGAGGGCTTGTAAATCATTCACGAGCCTTCCCCTTACTTCGAAAGTGGTGCTAAACGCCCATAGACTTCAGCGGTAAAGGCGAGTAACTGTTCACTCATCCAGGGGCCGAGAAGAACCATAACTATAACAACGGCAATCAATTTAATTGCGAAAGGCAAGTTTTGTTCTTGAATCTGTGTTAATGCCTGCAACAAACTGACGATCAAACCAATCACTGTTGCTAATAGAACAGGCGGTAATGAAAGCAATAGCATGAGCAGAAGAGCATCTATGGCCAGTTTTACAATTTCGGAATATTCCATCATATCTCAGTCCCCCTAATTAAACGAGACAACAAGGGACTGTATCACCTGTGACCATCCATCAATAGCGACGAAGAGCAGTATCTTCAACGGCAAGGATATCGTCATTGGCGATACCATCATCATGCCTAGTGAAAGCAGTACGTTGGATGTGATCAAGTCGATAATCAGGAAGGGCAGATAGATCAAAAAGATCATCTTAAAGGCTTCTGTGAGTTCATCAACAATAAATGCAGGTATGAGGATAATAACGCTGCGATCATTAGCTGAGCTTCTGTATTCAGCTGGCCAGAGATCTTGTGCGGTCCGTATAAAGAACTGCTTCTGCTCTTGCCTGGAGTTGACGTACAAGAAGTTTTTGAGCGGCTCAAAAGAGTCGTCAAAGGCTTCCATGAGGTAGGTGGTATTATCCGTCATGAAATCTTTGGTTTTGGCAACATCATAGATTTCGATAAAGATAGGCTTCATGATAAACACAGTGAGGATTAATGATAAGCTGTAAATAACTGTGTTTGGAGGTGTTTGCTGCAAGCCGATTGCGTTTCTAATTAAAGATAAAACCAAACTTATCTTTAAAAAACTTGTGGCCGAGATTGCTATAAACGGCACAAGTATAAACACGTAAAGAAGGTGCATCGACTTGAGCAAGTCAACAACTGCTAAATCATCAGTAGCCATCCGTTACTTCCTTAATTCTTAAATGGTATTTGTCCTTTGAGACCAAACTTGCCCAACTGTGTTGAGCATAGGTCTAATGCAAAAGTGCGATTAGCTTTTAGGCTTGCTTGACTGCTTTGACTAAAAAATAATCTTGACCTTGGTAGTTAAAGGCCGAGCCAAGAATGACTCTGTCGTGCAAGAAAATATAAGCCATCTCATTTGTTTGATCATTTGAATTATTGTAATTAAATATTAACGAATTCAATGTTTTGGTTTTGCCCATTTTCATGACTTTTAATTCGTATAGATCAACCGGTGTGTTTTCACCATCCATTGGGATTACTTCAGATTGAAGTGGGTTGCCTGGAAGCATTAATTGAGCCTCAGGTAAAACGAAGATGCCAAATACATCACCTTCTTTTAATTGGTTTGCTTTTTCTACAGGTAAATGTGCGCCTGCAAGAATGTGATATTCCTGGCATGGTACATTTAATAAAAGGCTCGGCTTAGCAATGCTTGCACCATGTTGTTTGAGAATATCAATGCCACGGAAAAATACACGGACTGCTTGTGATAACTGTGCTGAACGGATATCAACAACATAATCACGAATACTTAATTCAGATTCGGCAAGCTCGTATTCACGATCGATCGATATATCTTTAAGGCCAAGCTGTGTATTACAGAGTGGCTCAAGCACTAAGCTTTTTACGATATCGATCGAAACAGCCATAATGTCTTGAGGGTCGTCTAAATGGAGAGGTGGCAGCTGGAAATTGCTGAGCAGCGTATTGAAAGCTTGTAAAGAAAAGCTGATTTTAACTTCTTGATCATCTGCTGTTGCGCAAGCTAGATGTATCATGTCAGTTAATTGGCCTGCAAATTGTGCAACTCCAATTGTGCATTGAAGTGGTTGGCCTGAAATTGAAGCGCCAACATCTAAAGACCAGCTTGCATATTTTGCCTTGCGTTGTTTTTGGATAAATTCTGATTGTTCGTATTGTTGCAGGGAATGCTTAAGTGGTCTTGTTGCCATGAATGTTTCCTTTTATGTATCAGAGTTAGGTTAAACCTAGCTCTACTGCTCATCTTAGAGTATAGAGTACGCTACCATATCTCTATCTTGAGAATTGGGTGTTTGTGTATCTTTTGTTTAACAAACAGCAAATTATCTTGGCTGATTTCGTCATTCTGTCTTTTTGAGTCTTTCTTGGAGACGTTTTCTTAAACCGGTACAGTTACAGACTAGTTATAGAAAAAGTTAAATTTTAGCCAGTGCTGCGTTATTTGTATCTCAAATCACGGAGTATACCCTGTTTAAACAGGGCTTTATATTTCTATTATTCACAGTAAGGTAAACTTTCGTTACATTTGTGCACTTGCACGATGTTATAGTGGTCTTGTATTCAAACGCAGCGTTATAAAAACAAGGCCAACCGGTGATGTCATAACAGGCGTTCACAATAAAGAATGAGGATGAAGGGATGTTAGAAGCTAGCCAAACCACCACACTTATCGATGGACAGAACAAAGTTATAGATTTCAACAAGGATGGCGGCGAGTTCACTGCTGAAGAACGGGATAACATGGAAAAATTCATGGAAGACCCGACTCAGGCAAATGCACAGAACCTTGCGGTTGTTGTTCGTGATGCAACTCGTGACGATGAAAATGCTGCCATGTCTATGAAAGATGTGAGTTATTGGAATAACTACATTGATAACCTTTATGAGAACGAGCAGCCTAATCGTGAAGACTATGATTTAAACGATCCGCAAGAGCTGCAAGAGTTCATGATGAAAGAACAAGAATTTAATACAAAACTTAAATATCTTCAAACCATCAAAGAGATGTATTCTAAAGCTACAGGCGGTTGGGCTGATCACGCTCGTACATCTGTTAATAACGTCGCATTCTAATTATTGCCGTTACTTATAAATTTTGAATTGAAGGAATAGGTTTATGGATTCAGTAAAATTACTCGACTCGGACGCATGGCTTAGTATTGTAAAAGACAGACCAGAACCACCACCAGTTGATCCACAAAACACTGTTGCTATGCAACAATATGCAGCTGAAATGTTTGAGTGGTCATTCAGTATATCCCTTGCAACACAGGGTATGACTTCAGATAAGAATATTTCGGACAAAATTGTTCAAAACTTGTCACGCTAAGTTTAAGCGTATTAAGTTTTATAAAAACCTGCTTATGCAGGTTTTTTTTTGGGTTTTATTTTTACAATAAAGTTATACGAAAAAGAATTATCTATAGCGAATCCGCTATTCTATTGATTTTATTCACAATTCTTTAACATAAATTGACAAGAGACTACTTTTACTTTTTTTGAGCTTTGATAGTCTCGAACATGTAGGCGGGCACATTGTTCACTACGAGGCGGATTTATCGTCAAACTATAATCATATTTTAGAGGAGAACTGATTATGGCATGGGCAGCAAACGAAGTTGGCGCGCAAGACGTTCAAGGTATGCAAGAAAACGCTGAAGCAGCAGCAGAATTCACGATGGCTGAATCTCTAGAAGGTCTAGAGTTCACAACAAACACTAAAAATGCTGGTCTATGGGGCCAAAGAGCGAAAGAAGGTGTTAACAACCTTGCGTTCTAATGCATTTGAGGTGCTGTTTTGCAGCCCTTAGCGTGTAAAAAACCAGCTTTCGAGCTGGTTTTTTTGTTTGCCCAGCAAAGCT
>DJZY01000028.1 GCA_002450655.1 Gammaproteobacteria bacterium UBA6940
AACTGGAGTTTCTTCAACAACAGGTGTTTCTTCAACGTAGTCACCAAATGTAGGCTTTTTAACGACAGGTGTCTCTACAGCAGGTGTTTCTACAACAGGTGTTTCAACAACAGGTGTTTCTACAACAGGTGTTTCTACAACAGGTGTTTCTACAACAGGTGTTTCTACAACAGGTGTTTCTACGACAGGTGTTTCTACGACAGGTGTTTCTACAACAGGAGGTTGAGGAGCAGGTCTTACAACTGCAACTGGATATGAGCCTAGAAAGCTAGAAGTTTCATCATTTGTTGACTCATCACTTGATACATTGTTACTTGCAGCTTGAGCAGCTTTCCAGCGTTCTAACTTTGCTCGAATTGCAGCGGCTTTATCTGAGCTCATGAGTGCTAGATCTTCTTCTGTAAGACTCTTTGCACTGATGTCTGTATCGTGAGAGGTTGAACTTGGGAGAGGGGAAACTAATGAAGCTCCGGATTGGTCTGATACTTGGGTATTGTTTAATGCATTGGTGTCGCTTGTAGTTTCCTGAGTGCAGCCCAGGTTAGTCATCATGACGATAGCGAGTGCAATATTAAAACTGATCCTCGATCTCATATCCATTGTTACTCATGTTGTTTAATACAAATGTCGGGCTGCCGATGACTACGTATAGTTGTTCTTGAACTGACTATTTATAGTTTTAAATTCTTGATAAATAACAGCAGCGCGACGGCTGTGAGGCCATAGAAACGTTAGTCATATCTATGGCTCCGTGTTTAAGACTGACAAGTGTAACAAAAGTTCAGCGAGAATTCAGTTTATTGCCATTTTTTTTGCAATCTGATTTGATTGGCGAATAGCCAGTGAAGTGCCATGATGGTTCCAACGTCGTGGAAATAGTTACCATAGATGCCTTCTTTTGCTTCATCTAGGGTGAGGATTTCTATTCTTGCCTGAGAACGTATTTCGTTTGAATCAATGCCTGCGCAATAGACAAATACTTTTTCATTGCTGAGCGATGGGCTTGTATAAAAGTCGCCGATAAATTCAGTGTCTAAGCCTTCGCAATTTATTTCTTTGCTAAGTGCCGTATCTACAGCTGAAATTTGACTCATACCAGGCGAGATAGGGTGGGTAGGAAGTTCAAGCTGCCAAGGCCCTTCTTTTTGTTTCAATGTACCAATTTGAAAATGCTCAACGCAGATGACTTTGTTTTCATATGGGTCATATGGAAGCACTGAAACTTTTGGTGGTGCATCAATAAATTGGTGAGCAACAGTTGGGGTCCATGTTGTTTCATCTAACTTGAAGCTCACATTTACTTTCTCAACTTTAACTTGTTGACAAAAAACAGTCGTTTGCTTTTCAAATTTAACATGCGGTGGGATGAAGTCCTGGTCCACGAATAATATGCTCCTGCTTAGAAGGGAATACAGCTAAATCAGACAGATGAGAATATGGCTGATTTTTCTATAAGTATAGGGGGTTAAAAGTGTATCTGCATTATTTGATCGATGAAAAATAGCCCTGTTTCTTACGGAAACATAATAGTGACTAAAAGAGCTTTGTCTTTACTCGTTTTTACATATAGAGATATGCACTGTGGTAGGATAGGGGCTGATTAAAGTTTTAGACTACAATAAATTAGGTAATATCCTTAAAAGTATTAATAACTGAATGACGAAATAGGTGGATGTATGGTTCAGGATCCAACGCAAGAAGATGATGCTCCTGGTTTGAGAAGACTTCTCGATGAAATGCATGGAAGTGATTCTTCTTTATTTACAGAAGAAGACTCGGAAGCAGAGTCTGCTCAAGTAGAAACTCAAGATTCTGATGTGGACAGTGCTTTTTCAGTACCAGCTGGAGCTACTCCTAGCCATTCTGAGCCGCAAGGCTATTCAGCAGAACCATTGCATTTTGAGCCGCCGCAAGAAGCTAGACCAGATTTGGAGCAAATCCCTGTGACACTTGATTTTTCACTACGCACAATGAACAAAACTCTTGGTGAAGTAAGCCAAATTCAAGAAGGCGAAATTATTACTTTAGGATGTGGTCCAGAAGGTCCTGTTGAGCTTAAAGCTAATGGTCGAACTTTTGCCAAAGGCCGTTTGGTCATGGTTGAAGAGCAGTTGGCTGTTGAGATTATTGAAAAGCTACAATAGTTTCCAGAGTTGCTCGTTAACCTATTGAGAGGTCCTCTCTCATTCAAGAAAGCCAGGTGTCTTAATGACAGACACTTGGCTTTTTTTATATCGAATCCATTAAATGCTCATGCGGTTTTGTCTTGAAGAAGGAAAACTCATCTTGGGCAAGAAAGTAGACCGACTTTTTGGTCATTGGATGCTGTAGGTATAAGCTTTCAGCATGTAAATAGAGCCTTTTAAAGGGTTTAGAGTTGTCTGGCTCACTTGTATAATGACTTTGGGCATATAGTCTATCGCCAATAATTGGGTGTCCAAGAGACTGTGTATGTACTCTGAGTTGGTGTGTTCGACCAGTATAAGGGCGAAGATACACAGGAAATGGTATTATATTTGGCATCGCAGCTTTAAGGTCGCTTTCGACTCCAGCTTTGAGTCCACAGCTAGCATGAGACCAAAAAGTTTTAGCTTCCTTACCGTCCTGATAATCAACCATTTGTTTTGGTCTATTGGGCCAGTCAGTATTTAAAGGCAGTTCAATAGTGCCTGATTTTTGTTGGGGTGGTGTACATAGCACAGCTTGATACACTTTAGAAACCCAGCGATCGCGAAAACTTTTATGGAGCTTTCTCTGTACGTCCAATGTCTTTGCAAAAATCATCAGACCTGATGTGGCACAGTCTAAGCGATGCACCACAAATGCTGGTTTGCCTAGGTATTCTGAAGCAATATCGAAAGCAGATACCATGTTGGGGTTTTTGCCCGGTACGCTTAATTGCCATGCGGGTTTGTTTATGACTAGCATGGCTTCATCTTCATGAATAATATGAATGTTGTGATTAGTTGTTTGTGTCATATGATGCAAGCTCAATGAGAAGGCCATCGCAACTCTTGGGATGAAGCCAGACTACTTTTTTTCCATGAGCGCCTATAGTAGGGGTTTCTTGAATGAAGGTATAGCCTTTCGTCTTCAATTTTTGAATATCTGATTCTAAGTTATCTGAGATAAAACAGATATGATGAAGGCCGCCTTTTTGATTGCGTTGTTTAATAAACTTTTGCACAGGGCCTGCTTGATCAAGAGGATGAATAAGCTCTAGCCTCAGGCTTTGTGGTGCTAAAAAGGCTGTTTGAGTTTGAGCGCTTGGAACGTCTTCTACATGTTCAAGCTGGCATCCAAGGTCTTCAATAAAACGCTGAATGCCTTTTTGTATGTTTGTTACTGCTATCGCAATATGATCTATCCCTGTAATCATGAGAGTATCCTTACGTGTGCGCTATTTTTTGCGACTACTAATTGGCTCCATTTGTACAAAGTCTGGCATACCATTTTGAGAAAGTGCAATATGTTGACGATAACGGCCAGAGTAAGACTTATCATTAATGGACGAATAAACATGGAGCCCGTCTTGACCAATGACTTTATTGATCTGAAGCTTGAATTCATTGTAGTCAGCTTCTAGGTGCTTTTTATCATTTGTTTTAGCATTACGTCCTGCAATCCAGTCGCCAACGTTTGATGTATAAAGTAATACTTTTGGAGGTTTAATTTGTTGTGCAAACATCTCTTTTTTGATCTTTTCGATTGATTTCATTGCATCATTAAGATTAGCTTCGACACATTGAATACGACCTTGCTGTGCCATTTCCTTTATTGTTTGTAGATTACTTGGTGTAATCCAAGATGTGTCAAATAAAGATCTGTGCGTTGGGCGCTTGTTGAGTTCATTGTGTTCTAGGCGAGTAATAATATTTTCCACAAGTGATGAGCCTATGTTAGGCGCATTTTCAATCATGCTGATGAGACTTTTATGAAATTAATTAAATTAGGGTCTATGTCAGCAATAATGATCAAGCTTGATTTTGCAGCGGCTGCAAAAGAGTAGTTAACAATACTTCCAACGCCTAGCTGTATTGTTGCTTGAAATGGGTCTGCAGCATTTTTTTGCCATTTTTTAATTTTATCGAGAGACTTTTCTACTCTTGATTCATTTGTATGTATAAATGATGTAGGCGGTGGTTTACGATTCTTACCCGACAAAGAAATGGTTTGCAGTGCAGCGTTAATTGACTGTGTGAGTTGTGGGTGACTTCTTATATGGTAGAGTGCTAAGTCTTGAGATGGTGAACGCAAGTCTTCGCTGGGTGTTAGTATTGCTGGAGCTGGCTGCGTCTGGACTTGAATTCCTAAACCTGTGCCGAAACTTAGCCCGAGTGCATTGTTATTAAGCTCAAGTCCTAAACCTCCACCCGTTCCAAAAACTGCAAAGTCTTGTGCTGTATGGATAACAGGTGATTGTGTTGGTGATGTCATGTTGTATTACTCTTAGAGTGAATGAATTTATTAAGGGCGCGCAAAAGTCTAGGTAACAACTTTAGGGGCCTTGTCCTGATAGTAAGCTAATGCTGCCTGTGTTTAGATTTTGCAGAAAATGCTGGAAGGCCATTGCAACCTTGTGATACCTGCTGTTTATATGAGCCGCTGAAACGTGAGACTTTGTCTATTGTAGAAAAAATAAGAATGCCGTGTTTACCAACAACATTCGATACTTTTTTATTAAATTCAGCATAATTACGTTCAAGCTGCGCGGTGTTTTTGGTTGTGGTATTTCTGCCACAAATCCAATCGCCCACATTTGATGTATAGACTGCAACTTTGGGTTTTTTTCGTCCTTGACTTCTCGATTTTTGTTTTACATCTTCTACTGCATCAAGAGCATCATTAATATTGCAAACAGATAATATAATTCGTCCTTTTTTATACATATGTGCCAGTCGCTCCAAGTTGCGAGGTACAATCCATGACGTATCAAAAGAATCTCTAGATTTAAAGCGAGACTTGGTGCCAAAGCTTTCGGTTTCTAAGCGACGCGTAATTTGTTCAACAACATTTTGATCGAATTTATCAAGTTGACTTAGATCATGCAGTAAATCTCTGTGAAAATTGATAAGTCGTGAATCTATATCCGCAATAATTATTATTTTTGGCTTGGATGTAAGTGCAAATGAATAGTTAACGATACTGCCAACACCAAGCTGAATAACTGGGCGGTTTTTATGAGTTTGAGCCCAGTTGTAAAGAGCTGTTTGTGTCTCTTGAATTTGAGACTCATTTGTATGAACAAATGTTGCACTTGGTTCATGGCTTCGATCATCAAAAAGAGAAATTTCATTTAGCTTTTCTGACAAAGCCTCTTTTAAAGATTGATGCTCTCCAACAACTGCTGTAGTGGAAAGAGCAAGACTTTCAGTGGAAGATCGAATAGGTGCGCTTTGATTTGCATGGATCATTGGCGAAGTGTGTGTAGTGGATTTTGATGCAGCTTGAATGCTTGCGAGGTAGCTGCTGGTAAGCCCTTGAGATAGATTGCTTTGAGATGGAGCTGTGCTTGTTCTTATTGTCACTTTTTGAAATTGAGTCATTTGTTGAAGCCTCGCAAGTATCTAATCTGCCGAAGTCTATCACTTTGCCTGTTGTAAGCACTACAAATGTAAATGAAGATATAAAAAAGCCCCTGGAAGTTAAACTTGCAGAGGCTTGTTTAAGAAGATCGTGTTACCAGCTTAAACCGCCAGGTACACCTTTTGACGTCATGCTAACCGCATCATGAGCATGTAAACTTTCGTAGTGGCTTACTTTTGCTCTGAAGTCTGGGAAGTTTTGTGCAGTAAGACCGTTATGGATACGGCGTGCAGCATCTTCACAGAACATCAGGTTTTGGCCATTAAGTTTGGCAAACTCTTGTTCATCTTCACGTTTAACAGCAGTTTGAACTGGCGTGCCGAGTGAGCTCTCAATATTATTGATAAGATCAACGAACTGGAAGAACTCGCTGTTATTGTCAAGAAGTACCTGAACATAAGCTTCACTACGTTGGCTATGCGGTGTTGCAAATGAGCCTTTTGGTGAGCGTAACCAAGCTTCAATTGTTTCTTTGTCAATGCTTGCTTGGCCATCAAAGTCTTTGCTGAATTCTTGCTGCAGTAATTGACGAGCAAGTGCAGCAGAACATGGACATGTTGAAGAGTAGGCAACCTTTACGGTAGAAACAATTTTAACTTCGTTGTTGACAAGGCGCATTTCAACTTCGCAAGGATAAGACTTATAGCCGCTAAACTGGCTTTTAAGCGCTTTTCTATTGAGCATTAGAGGGAATGAAACTTGTACGCGTACCATATCACTAATATCTTCATGGCTTGCAAGCAGCTTTTGTGCGAACTCAGCAAAGCTTGAAGGTGAAAATACTTGGCTCTCAGCATATTCAGCAAGAAGAAGGTAAAGGCGAGACATATGGATGCCTTTCGCTTTAGGGTCGCTCAGATTAACAAAAACACCAACTTCAGCGCCAACTTGTTGAATTGCAGGCTCTTTGTTGTCGAAGTTAACAGGTACCTGTAAAGGTAGACTGATTTTATTCATGCCAACCCAATCAAGTGTAGTTGCGTGGCTTGCAAAGTCAGACTGGGCCACATCTGGCATTTCATTCTTTTGTGGAGGTTTTACCATGTTGAACTCGTTCATATCTATCTCTCATTGAACAGCACTTAATGCGGTGACCTTACCATAGGTTGATGGTTATTTCACCTTAGTTTAACAAGGCTGCTTTAAAAGTTCTGCTTTCTATTTCTATGTATCTATAGTTAAAAGCTATTGGCATTAAGAGCAGCTGAATAGGGTGGTGTAAGTGAGACCTTGGTAATCACCAACTTACAAAACCAACCTATCTGCTCAGGTAATTGGTATGGATGGCACTTTACTCTTTATGCTCTAATTTGTCTAATGCATTGATAAAGCAATCTAAAAGATCTTGTGGGTCTTCAATACCAATTGAGCAACGGATCATGTTTTCAGAGATACCCTGAGCTTGTCGGTTATCAAATCCCATTTCGTGGAAGATTGTTTTTGCTACAGGTAATGCCAAAGTACGATTATCACCTAAATGCGTTGCATTGATTACAAGTGGCATTGCATTGAGAAACTCAATAGGATCATAGCCAGCTTTCAGGTCTAAGCTCATGAGGTACCCTGGTAAACGGAAATACTCTTTAGCTCTATTGAACTGAGGATGAGACTCAAGGCTAGGATGATACACTGTCTCAACCTTGGGGTGTTTTGCTAAAGCTGCTGCAAGAGCTGTTGCGTTTGAGCAGGATCTTTCAAGGCGCAGGGCGATAGTTTCCACGCCTATAGCAATGCGAGAGGCAGATTCTGCGCTCAGGGTTGCGCCCATATCGCGAAGTCCTTTCTTCTTCACTTGTTGAAGACCCCAAAGGTATGGGTCGCCTTTTCTGTAAGCTTCAAAAATATTTGGATAGTTGCTCCAGTCGTAAGTACCAGTATCAACAAGAGCGCCGCCTAAAACATTGCCATGGCCATTAAAGGCTTTTGTCAGAGACATCACAACAAAGTGAGCGCCAAGCTCTTTACCTTTGCAGACATAGCCAGTGGTAAGCGTTGAATCAATAACGAAGACTAGATTATGGCTGTTGCAGATTTTTGCAATGCCTTTGAAATCTGGAATCTGTGTACCTGGGTTTGCAAGAGTTTCAGTAAATACCATGCGAGTATTCTCTTTGACAGCTTCTGCAACTTGTGTTGCATCACAAGTATCAACAAAACTGACTTCAATGCCGTAGCCGATAAGCGAATTAAAAAAGCTATGGGTATTACCAAAAAGGAAGCGACTTGCAATAAGGTGGTCACCAGCTTTAAGAAGTGTTAAGCACATGCTTGAAAGAGCTGCCATACCTGTTGAAAAGAGAAGGCTGCGAGGGCTGTCTTCCGTCAGCGCTACAAGAGATTGAAGGGTGTTTGTTGTTGGTGTCGATTGACGTGCATAGGCATGGTTATTAGATCGGCCTTGGAATACGTCGCAAAGATCTTCAGTTTTCTCATAGCCAAATAAAACAGAGTTGCACGTTGGAGCATGTACTTCAGCTAAACCATCACAGCTTCTTCTATCATGATGTAAAATCTGTGTTGTAAATCCTTCCTGATTAATAGGATTACTTGTATCAGTAGTATTTGGCATAGCAGAGATCTCTCAATTTCTTGTGTGTCATGAAATAGGGGTGGTATAGTTATTTGCTGATCGTGTTGTATTACAACAGTATTGTATAAAAAATGTGTGCATCACCTTTTGAAGGCACTCTCTTTGCAGATTCTCGTGAAACACAACAAGGTGCTAAGGAATTTGCTAAAAATGTATATGACGTTACGTTATTATTCCATGAATTGGTGGAGAATAATACGTCAAGTGTACAGCACAGTTTAACCGATTTTATTGAACAATAGCCAGACTATATAAGGGTAATATAATGTCAACTCATGATGAACTGAACTCTTCGGAAGGTACTGCAAACGAAGGGCCTACTCATTTTCTGAAGCAGCATATCGAGAAAGATCTGGCTGCTGGTAAGGTCGAGTCTATTGTTACTCGTTTTCCGCCTGAGCCTAATGGCTATCTCCACATTGGTCATGCTAAAGCAATCTGGATTAACTTTGGTCTCGCGAATCAATTTAAGGGTGTTTGTCATCTAAGAATGGATGATACAAATCCAGAAAAAGAAGATACAGAGTACGTTGAAGCAATTAAAACTGATATCCAATGGTTAGGTTATGAGTGGTTTGGCCCAGTCCGATATGCATCTGACTATTTCGAAGATTTTTACAAGTATGCTCAAGAGTTAATCAAAACTGGCAAGGCATATGTATGCCAATTAACACCAGACGAAATTCGTGAATATCGCGGTACTTTAACAAGCCCAGGTAAAAACTCACCATATCGTGATCGTCCAGCAGAAGAAAGCTTGGCTTTATTTGCTGAAATGCGTGAAGGTAAGCATAAAGAAGGCACAGCTTGTGTTCGTGTTAAGATTGACATGTCTTCGCCAAACATTAATATGCGTGATCCTGTTATTTATCGTATTCGCTTTGCTGAGCATCATCAAACAGGTGACAAATGGTGCATTTATCCAATGTATGACTATGCGCATTGCATTAGTGATGCCATTGAAGGTATTACACACTCACTTTGTTCGCTTGAGTTCGAAGATCACAGGCCACTTTATGATTGGATTCTTGATAACATCACGATCGAGTGTCACCCACAGCAAATTGAGTTTGCGCGTTTAAATCCAAACTACATGATTACATCGAAGCGCAAGCTTAAAAAGCTCGTTGATGGTGAATACGTGTCTGGTTGGAATGATCCACGTATGCCTACGATTTCAGGTTTACGTCGTCGTGGTTATACACCAGGCGCGCTGCGTAAGTTCTGTGAGGCAACAGGTGTTTCTAAAGCGAATGGTGTGATTGATGCAGGTTTACTTGAATGGGCTATTCGTGATGACCTTGATTCGTCAGCTCCTCGTGCAATGTGCGTTCTTGACCCAATTAAAGTCACAATATCAAATTACGATGAAGATAAAGTCGAAAACCTAGAGCTTTCTGCTCATCCTAAGGATGAATCGTTTGGTAAGCGTAAGCTAAACTTCACGAAAGAAGTTTGGATTGATCGTCAAGACTTTATGGAAGATGCGCCTAAGAAGTTTTTCCGTCTAGCGCCTGGTAAAGAGGTTCGTTTAAGAGGCTCTTACATCATTAAGTGTGATGAAGTCATTAAAAATGAGCAGGGTGAAGTAGTTGAGCTTATCTGTTCTTATGATCCTGACACACTAGGTAAAAAGCCTGAAGGTCGTAAAGTAAAAGGGGTTATCCATTGGGCTGATGTTAAATCATCTGTGCCTGTGGAAGTTCGTTTATATGATCGTTTGTTCTCTGTTCCAAGCCCAGAAGCAGCTGACGAAAATGGTGTGGTTAAAGAGTTCACTGAAAACTTAAACCCAGAATCTTTGAAAGTTGTTCATGGTTATCTAGAAGCTGATTGTGCAGAAAAGCTGAAAGCCAACCCTGAAATTGGTGCTTTCCAGTTTGAGCGTGAAGGTTATTTCGTTACGGATTCTATAGACTCTTCAGCTGATAAACTTATTTTTAATAAGATTGTTTCACTTAAAGACTCATGGGAAAAAGTGAAGTAAATCTTTTCTGTCTCTACCTTCGGTATGGCTCAATTGTTTTGAGTCATACCTTTCTTGCCTTCTTTTGTAGCACTGCCTACTTTTTTATATAAAAAATCAAAAAAATATTGAGATTTTAGTGATTTAACGTATCATTGAAGTGCGCTTAAAGTTTAAGTGTTGACATTGATAGGGCAAATTAATGGCTTTTTCATTGTTGGTGATGATTCTAAAATTATAAAAAGTTTAGGGCAATTCTTAAGTTATTTAAGCTGGTGAGGTAAGGCGTGTATAACAGTACTATTTCTGATGCAGCTCTCAAGGAAAAGTGGGGGCCATGGTATTATTATTTTTTTCCAGAAAAGCATACACGAGCAAGTGCTATTAAGGAATACCAACAAAACTATCAGCAATGGCTAAAAGCTTGGCTGAAAAATACCTACAAACAGTTGTCCCTTTTTCTTGGTAATGGCTTTGAGATACTTTTTGATCGTTATCTACGTCAGTTTCCTCTGTCAACAATAGATGTTAATGAGTTTGAACGAGACTTTTTATCTATTGTAAAGCTGAATGCAAGCCTTTTTTATGATGTTGGTACGATTGATTGGCTGCTGTCTCGTATTGATCTTATGGATGAAGAGCCTGTTTTTCCTTTTAAAGCTTTCTCTTTGTTATCAAGTGATGATTTTCAAAAAGTAACTTTTCAGTTATCACAAGCATTTTTTATGATTGAGTCCGATCAACCACTTGATCAAATTTGGTCTTCATTTAATGCGAATCATATAGATGAAGGTTTGGATGTTATTTTTCAGGCTGCACCTCATCATTATGGTACAGCTGCTCCTTTGGGTGGCGGGAGGCTTGAAACAAGTAAATCTGTATTTGCTGTTGTAAGGTGTTATTCTACTTTTGAAGTCGTTAGATTATGTTCGGAGGAGGTTGTGCTCGCACGCATGCTTCAGGAAGGCGCTACTATTGATGATATTCCTATAGAGGCTCAAGCATACTTACCTTCTTGGATTGAAAAGAGACGAATTGTTGGTTTTTCTATATAATGCCGAGGCAGCGCCCGAAGCAGCTTTAGGGATATTGCCCAATATTAATTTGTGCACTTTTACATTATCTAGATGCACTGCCTCGTTTCCATAATACAAGAGAATAATGCATGGTTAAATTATTTAAAAAAGGTATATTGCTTTTTACAAATGATTTGCGTGCATTCGATAACAAGGTTCTAGATCAAGCCATAAAGTCCTGTGAATCTCTTCTCGTATTAAGTATTGTTGATGAGCAGCAGTTTGTATTGAATTCGTTCGATGTCAGGCGGATGGGGCATATTCGTAGACGCTTTTATTATCAAACATTGCAAGATCTGCAAATAGAGCTTGCTGGTGTACATTTAAATTTAAATGTTCTCATTGGTAATCCTATTCAATTACTTTCAAAAATTATTCCTGAGTACGATATTGAAGCTCTCTTTATAAGTCGTGCTATTGATCCATCTGCTCGAGAGCTCTTGCGTGGATTAGAACGGACTATTCAACTTGCACAAAATGCTGAGATGAGAGGAACTCTCGCTCATTTGAAGATTTTTGAGTGTATGAATTATTCGCTCTTTGATCAGTCTCAGTTTGATTTTGAGTTGAAAGACTTGCCAGATAATGTATACGACTTTATTCAATATGTTGAAGCTATAGCTGTTAAGCCGCCTTTTTATAACCATTTTAAATCTGTGCCAACAAATGCTTTTCTTGGTCCCGAGTATGAACAGTATCGTTTAAGGCTTGATTTTGAACCAGCCAAAGAAATAAGCCTTTTTAGTTCTAGTGATCGTCAGTTGCATCATAGCTTTATTGGTGGTTCTACATTTGGTCTGCAGCAGTTGCAATTTTATTTGCAGGAAAAGTTTCAGGAAAGGCAGTTTTTTGGTGCTCGAATTTTAGGGTTTGATTCATCTGATTTGCTTATGACGCCATGGCTTGCTAATGGCTCAATTTCATTAAGAACGCTCTGGTATGCATTACTGGAGTATGAAGATAGTCATGGTCAAAGTGGTTTGATAACCCGTTTATTACAGTCTCTTTTGCGTTATGAGCATTGCCAATGGATTGCTTTGAAATATGGGGCAGGGCTCTATGAATTAAAGCGGGATACTGATGCTCATACCCGTACATTTTATGCTGAGCGCTTTGTTGCTTGGCGTAATGGATGTACGCCATATCCACTCGTAAATGCTTGTATGAATCAGTTGAATGAAACAGGCTTTTTAACAAATATTGCTAAGCGAGTATTAGCGAGTTGTCTGGTTGATCAGTTTCAAGTGAGTTGGAAGTATGGCGCTGCATACTTTCAGATGCAGTTTGTAGATTACGACCCTGGTACAACCTGGGGTGGATGGTTAGAACTTGCAAGAGTGCTGCCAACCTATAAGCGATCAAGTGTAGATTTTGATTCAATTGCACGGCTTCACGATCCAGATGGAAGTTATATTCGTCGCTGGCGAGGCGAAGAGACTGTTATGCCTGTCGATAATCATGATATGGTTGGTTGGCCTTTAGGCTAATACTTATTTATTGTGTCGCCTAAGCCTAGCTTGTGCTTCGTGAGCTTAAAGAGCTGTAGCGGCTGCTCAATATACTCACCATTTGTGAAGCGCTGATATTTGCTTGAGCGCTAAAAGCTTGGCTTTTATTTTTGCTCATGCTTTGTGCCAAGCTATATGAAATATCAAGTTGAGAGCTTTGCTTTTCGTAATAGGACTTCAAACTATCAAGCCTATCTGCACCTTTTTGCATGGCGCTCAAACTTTTCATCACATTTTTTGACTGTTTATTGAAGAGGTTAATTGTTTTATCCGCTGCTTTTATCATATCTGTAATTCGTGACAAGGATTCTTTACTTGACTCAACTGTACTTAAGTCAATATTGGCGATACCGTTTTGCTTAAGTTTGTCTGCTAAATTAGTTGTGCGAAGTTTAGAGCTTCCCACAGATGTGCTTTGATATTCAATTTGGATCACTGTATTGCTCGCAAGAACTTTTTGCCCATCGTACTCAGCAGTAGTGACTTGTGTTTCGATACTCAATGATAAGGACTGAGCTTGGAGTTGTAGCTCACCTCTGTCATTTTCAGTTAAGGTTGTTGAGGAGGCTTCTAGTGCTAAAGATTGCAGGCTTTGGAGGCTTGTGCTGATTTCTTTTGCTGTTTCTCCGCCGAATTCAAGCATTGAGAAGCCTGAGCTTAGCTGGGCAATGCTCGAAGAGTAGCTCTCAGACTGGAAATTAAGTTGCTTTAATATTGAATTGTTGAGTTTGCTCGTTGCTGAGTTCGATTGGCTTGATTGACCGAAGAGAGAGTTTTGGTAGCTTTGGCTTGTATATCCAAGGCTTGAAAGTGTCTGGTTTTTGCTATTTTGGCTGCTATAGTTTTGGCTTGTAAGATTGCCTGAGCCGCCTTTTGCTAAAAGCTGCGCTGCTGTCTTATTTTGATTGGCAATACTATAAATGCTAAACATGCTAGAGCCTCCTGCACTTCAACCTTTACGGCTATATCTTTAAAGTATCAGTAGGTGGGGTGTTTGAACAGTAAACATCATTAAATAGTTTAGCTATTACGGGCAACACGCCTAAAGTAGTGATGGGCTTTAGGTGTGTCAGTGCTTTTTCTTCTCAATGTGTGAGCTATGCCACAGTTATAAACCTAATCAAAATGTATTCTGCCGACTCTAACGAGTAAAAACTATAAATATGGAGTAGGTGTGCATGCAATGGTTGATTATCGTGCTAATTGTTATAGGTGTTGGACGTGGTTTAGCTGCTACCATTTCTCATGAGTTATTAAGTCAGGTTGAGACTGTTTCGCTAGAGCTTTCAGGTGTAAATACCTGTCAGGCGCTGTTTGAAAATGAGGAGGTCATCTATGATGCAAGAGCAAAGCGTTATAGGGATAAACAAACAGGCCGGTTTATTAAGGTTGACGCAGATTTAAATTGTTAGGTATGAGTTTCTATATATGTTAAGGGTATTATTCAAAACGCAATTAAATAAATTAAGTTAAAAAAAGGCTTGCCATTTCAGCTAGATCAGGGTTATAATTCTTTCCACATTATAGAAGCGTAGCTCAGTTGGTTAGAGCACCACCTTGACATGGTGGGGGTCGGTGGTTCGAGTCCACTCGTTTCTACCACAGGATTTCAGCGTGTATTCTACTTTCCCTTCTTGAGATCCTCGGGTACTTGAATTTAAATATTGATTTAAACTTAGTATCCTGTTTAATCATGAAGTCTCACAGTTCTCGAGTCTTATCTTAAGCGGAAATAGAATTCTGCATTTTTCGTTTTTTTGAAAAAAATCGCTTAAACTCTTGTTTCTTTAGTTGTTGTAATTATCAAAAATAAATAGCAAAATGCTGTTTAGTTTTTATGAATATTTGTGCGTTGATGGAACGTGCATGTGTAGAACCCAGAAAGAAAAAAGGATCTCTAATGATTCAGATTACATTCCCTGATGGAAGACAAGCTGAGTTCGAGTCAGGGGTAAATGCTCTTGATCTTGCTGGCTCAATCAGTAATTCACTGCGTAAAGCAACAATCGCAGTTGAAATCAACGGAGTTCTTAGAGATGCATACTTGCCAATTGAGCAAGATGCACAAGTTCGTCTTATTACAGAGAAAGACCCTGAAGCACTTGAAATTATACGTCACTCATGTGCTCACCTTATTGGTCACGCTATTAAGCAGCTTTTTCCTGAAACATCTATGGCTATTGGTCCAGTTGTTGAAGATGGCTATTACTACGATGTATCTACGCCTCGTACATTAACACCTGAAGATCTTGAAGCGATTGAAAAGCGCATGCGTCAGCTTATCGAAACAAACTACGATGTGATCGTGAAGGTTGTTTCTAAAGAAGAAGCTCGTCAAGTATTCTCTGATCGTGGTGAAGCGTACAAGCTTGAAATTATCGATGCTATTCCAGATGGTCAAGAAATCAAGCTTTATTATCACGAAGAGTATGTTGATATGTGTCGCGGTCCTCACGTACCAAATACGCGTCATCTAAAACATTTCAAACTCACGAAGCTTGCTGGTGCATACTGGCGTGGCAATGCTGAAAATGACATGCTTCAACGTATTTACGGTACAGCATGGCATAATAAAAAAGACCTCAAAGCATACTTTGTACGTCTAGAAGAAGCAGAGAAGCGCGATCATCGACGTATTGGTAAGCAAATGGAGCTTTTCCATATTCAGGAAGAAGCGCCAGGTATGGTTTTCTGGCATCCGAACGGTTATTCAATCTATAAAGCATTAGAAGAATACATCCGTAAAATGCAGGTAGCAGATAATTACCAAGAAATTAAGACACCTCAAGTGCTTGATCGCACTTTGTGGGAAAAGTCAGGTCACTGGGGCAAATTCCGCGAGAATATGTTCACAACAGTTTCCGAAAACAGAGATTATGCTATTAAGCCAATGAGCTGTCCTTGTCACGTACAAGTCTTTAACCAAGGTTTAAGAAGTTATAAGGAACTGCCATTACGCTTCGCAGAGTTTGGTAATTGCCATAGAAATGAAATTTCTGGCTCTTTGCATGGTATTATGCGCGTGCGTAACTTCACTCAGGATGATGGTCATATTTTCTGTATGCCTGAACAAATCCAAAGTGAAGTTTCAATTTTTGTTGATCGTGTATTTGAAGTCTACAAAACACTTGGTTTTGATAATGTTGAGATGAAAATTTCGACACGTCCAGAAAACCGTGTTGGTAGCGATGAAGTTTGGGATAAAGCAGAGGGTGCGCTTATGCAAGCACTTGATGAGAAAGGTATCCCTTATGAAATTCTACCAGGTGAGGGTGCATTCTATGGTCCTAAGATCGAATTCTCCCTCAGAGATTGTCAAAACAGAGTTTGGCAGTGCGGTACAATGCAGGTTGATTTCTCTATGCCTGAGCGACTTGGTGCACAGTACGTAGCTGAAGATTCAACAAAGCAAACGCCTGTTATGTTGCATAGAGCAATGATTGGTACATTTGAGCGCTTTATTGGTATTTTGATCGAGCATTATGCTGGTCAATTCCCTCTATGGCTTGCTCCAGTACAGGTTGCTGTTTTAACAATTACGCAAGCTCATTCAGCATATGCTGAAAAATTAAAGAATAAGTTAGCTGCGGCAGGAATTAGAGCTGTAGATGACTTGAGAAATGAGAAAATCGGTTTTAAAATCCGTGAGCACACCATGAAAAAAGTGCCATACTTGGTGATCATCGGAAATAACGAGGTCGAAACTGAGACGGTCACTTTAAGGTCTCGCAGTGGTGAAGACCATGGTTCCTGTTCTCAGGAAGCATTAGTGGATCGTCTTCTTAAAGAAATCGATCTTAAAAAGATAAATCAATTGGAGGGTTAGCCAATTAAGTCCGCAAATAAAAAGTCATTCTCTCAGGGAAAGGCAAAAAAGAATTTACTCAATGAAGAAATCAATCACCAAGAAGTCCGTCTTGTCGGAGTTGAAGGTGAGCAGCTTGGTATAGTAAGTTCCTCTGAAGCACTTGAAAAAGCCAAGGCTTTAGGGTTGGATTTAGTCGAGATTGTGCCTCAAGCAGAGCCGCCAGTCTGTCGTATTATGGACTTTGGTAAGCACCTTTTTGAAGAGCGTAAAAAGCGTGCTGAGGCTCGTAAAAAGCAAAAGCAATCTCAAGTAAAAGAGATTAAGTTCAGACCGACTACAGATATCGGTGACTATAACGTTAAGTTAAAGAGCTTAATCCGCTTCCTTGAAGATGGTGATAAAGCCAAAATTACACTACGTTTCCGTGGTCGTGAGATGTCTCACCAAGATATCGGTATGAACCTTATGAAGCGTATTAAGGAAGATTTAGAGCCATACGGTACTATTGAGCTTGAGCCAAAGCTTGAAGGTAAGCAAATGGTTATGGTATTTGGTCCGAAAAAGAAGTAGAATACCTCTCACAAATTCTGAGCTGAAGGTCAAAGGGTGATACCTGAAGCTCTGTATAAATGAAATCACCCGATAAAAGAAGCATTTACGTCACAAATGGGGCGACTTGCTTCTTTAGAATAATTGAAGGGATGTATATGCCTAAGGTTAAAATCAAAACTAACGCAGGTGCTAAAAAGCGCTTTAAGAAAACTGCTGGCGGTTTCAAATTCAAAAGAGCTTACAAAAATCACATTTTGACGAAAAAGTCTCCTAAGCGTATTCGTCAACTACGTGCTAAGCAACTAATTCATAAAAATGATGAAGTGCTAGTAGCGCGTCTAATGCCAAACAGCCTATAAGCTGTTGATTGGCTAGTAAAAGTTTTTGTAATTCTATATTTGAAGGTGAATCATGACTCGAGTAAAAAGAGGCGTCACGGCTAAAGCAAGACATAAGAAAGTATTAAAGCAAGCTAAAGGTTACTACGGTGCTCGTAGCCGCGTTTATCGCGTTGCTAAACAAGCGGTAATCAAAGCTAAGCAATATGCATACCGCGACAGAAAGCAAAGAAAAAGACAGTTCCGTAGCCTATGGATCGTTCGTATTAACGCTGCTGCACGTGAGTGTGGTCTTTCTTACAGCCAGTTCATAAACGGTCTTAACAAAGGTTCTATCGAACTAGACCGTCGCGTTCTAGCTGATCTAGCTGTTCACGATAAAGCTGCATTCGCAACTCTAGTTGAGAAAGCAAAAGCTGCTTTAGCTGCTTAATCAGCACTAGATCACTGATTTGACTGAAATTAGTTATTTTTTTTAGCTGTATTAGTCAAGACAGACAGAAAAAGCCCAGGTTTTGTACCTGGGCTTTTTTTTTCTAAAAAACTGGTCTACATTCAAAATATTACGAACTTTTTCAAGGTTGACCACCAAGCCCCAAGAGGGTGAGTGGTTCTGGACAATTTGTTTAACAGGAGGCCACCATGAGTGCGCTTACTAAAGCAGACATAGCAGATTTATTAGTATCTAAGCTGCATATGCATAAACGAGATGCAAAGGACTTCGTAGATTTATTCTTTGAAGAACTCAGAGCTGCTCTTGAATCTGGTTCAAGTGTCAAACTTTCTGGTTTTGGTAACTTTGAATTAAGAGACAAATCAGCGCGCCCTGGTCGTAACCCTAAAACAGGTGAAGAAATACCTATTTCACCAAGAAGGGTAGTGACATTTAAGCCTGGTCAAAAATTAAAAGCACGAGTTGCAGAAGTGAGTAAAGAAGAAGAGGGTTCTTCTGAAGCTTAAAGAGACTTAAGCTTCTTGTGTTTGAGGTTCATTCCGGGCAAGCCTTCCGTGCTTGCCGTACAGGGTAGTTCACAGAGAGACAGGCGTCTCGACCATTCGTAATTAGCCATAATAAATGATGTCATAAGATTTATGATGTGTTCAAACCTACATGATGGAAAAGACGGTAGTTGTATGAGTCAAATTCTAATCGTTGATGACGAACCTCAAAACTGTCAGGACATTGCTGCAATGCTCGATGATCTTGATGTTAGCCTTTCTTATTGCCACAGAAGTGAAAATGCCCTAGCGCATATTCGAGAAATCGAGCCAAGTTTGGTACTGCTTGATGCTGATATGCCTGGTATGAATGGCTATCAGGTTATTAATCAAATGTGGTCCGATGATGATTTGAGGCAAATTCCCGTTTTATTAATGACGAGTCATTTCGCTGATCGCAAGCAGTTGCTTCATCAGCCATTACTTGAAGTTGTCGATACCTTGCCAAAACCTCTCAACCCAACAATGCTGGTGGACCGTGTGAAAATGGCACTCACACTCAAGGCCCATCAAAGAAGTATTGTTAATATTCTTGATGACGGTGGTCAAGCTATTCGAAAAAGACATGAAGGTGTGCTTGCTATTGATCGCCAAGGCAAAATTACTTTTGCAAATGCAACTGCTCTGGCATTACTTCGCACAAACCATCAAATGATTTTTGGCGTGTATCTTGAGAGCATTTTTGAAGAGCCGAATCACCAGGTGAATTCAGCTTGGACTGACCACCCATTACATAAAGTATGCTCTCAAGGGAATGTGCTACAAGTTGAGTCCTGTCTGCTGTATTGTGCTGATGGCTCAACAATACAGGTCAAGATGGCAGCGATACCAATGGACAAAGAAGGTGAGTTGTCCATGGTTATTGCTTTTAGACAGATCAAGAAAGAAGAGGCTGAAACGCCTCCAGAAGATGAAACGCCTCTAAATTATTTAAAAGAATACGACACTCTAACTGGTACCTACAGCCGTACTGCATTTGAGCAGGTCATTGACGATCGAATTAAAGTGAATACGAATACGGAAAAGAAGCTTGCAGTGTTGCAGGTCGATCTTTCCCATTTTAATCATGTTAATGAAACATTAGGGCACGATGTTGGTGATCGGATGCTGAAAGATGTTGTCTCAAGAATGCGTAGTTCACTGCGAGTAACAGATGCTATAGGCCGAATTGGTGGCGATGTTTTTGCTGTGCTGATCGATGATGTGCAAAACCATGCAAACGCAGCAGCTATCGCACGTAAGATTGTCGGCGCTCTTAAAGAAAGCTTTCTTCTAGAAGGGTTTGAACTCTATATTGCATGTAATGTTGGTATTGCAACATTTCCGGAGTGCGGTAAAGAAAGTGCTTCACTTCTCAAAAATGCAGCCATTGCTGTTGATGGTGCAAAACTAGTTGGAAGTAATACCTACAAGTTCTTTACAGCACAAATGAACAAAGAAATTTTAGAACGTGTTCAACTTGAAGCAAGTTTAAAGCATAGCCTTGAAAGAGGGGAGCTTGATGCAAGCCTTGCCCAATTAAAATCAAGTCATCTAGGTGGGTTCCCAGAAGGTGCTCATGTTTTTGAATTGAGGGTTCAATGGAAACATCCCAAATTCGGTGTTAATAATGCCAGTGAGTTATTGGATTTATTTGAGCGCTATGCTGCAGTTCACTTGTATCAAGAGCTTGTGTTAGGCGTGCTTTCACAAGTCACGCAGCAGACAGATGCCAATACTTATATTTTGATACCTTTTACAATTTCCGGCTTAATGGCAAGCGATTTTATTGAGCTTGTGCATAAGCATATTCCTGGTATTGTTCCATCTCAAGTAGGGTGGATGATTCAAGAGGATAGTCTTGGCCGTATTCCTGCAAAAGTTGAAGGTAAACTGCAAAAAATGAAAGCAGCAGGCTATCGTCTTGGTGTGCATACAACTATTGGCAATGCCTTGGTGCGAGCCTTTGATGTACTCGATGTCGACTTTGTGAAGTTTTCAGAAAAAGAACTGAATGAACGTCAGCAATTGCTCATTTCTATGTCGCAAGAGTTGGTGAAACAAATGGCTGTAGCTGTTTTTCAGGAAAACTCGGCTTGATAGGATCGGCTTGAAAGAAGATCATAAAAAAGCCCTGATGGAGTTAATTCATCAGGGCTTTTTTAGTAGATGTTTATATGCTTATTAGCTTTACCAGCACTCTTGTAATGTGACATCGGAACCACTAATTGTTTTAGTGTTCGTATGATCAAGTGTAAGCTCACCGCATCTGTCATTTAACTGGTCATTTTTAGGTGTAGCGATAATTTTATAAGTCGTTGTCGTAATTTCAAGATCGATATGGTATCGGATATCAGGGCTGTTTGCGTTGCAATTATCAACTCTTGGTACGCAAGCATTGCCAAAGTTCTCTTCAAGATCGTATGTCTCTCCATTTTCATCCATGATGCGACCATAGGTGGTGTAAAAGCGTTCTAGGGACATTGCAACCCGTTGCATTGTCATTTCTGCATCTGTTCTATGTGATGCTCTCATTGAGTCAAGATAGGCTGGCATGGCAATAGAAGCGATCACACCAATGATCATCACAACAATTGCAAGCTCTATGAGTGTAAACCCTTGGTTATGCTTTATTGACATTCACTAAACCTCTAAGTGATATGATGCTAAGGAGAAAAGCAAGCATTTGTAGGTCAAAGAGTGCTGCTCAGGATATGCAGCTGTAGAAATGAAGAAAAGCCTCACAAGAAAGTACTTCATCTAATTCTTTTGAACTTAACCTTGCTGGAAGTTTCGTAAAACAACACAGAAACTTCTGAAAACCTTTAAATTTGTCTAAAATACCCATAAAGAACAGGTATAAGTATATGCATTTGTATCCTAAACTATTGATAACAGTATCGCTGAATAGGATTTGAAGGGCTAGTGCTCTCTGTATTCGTTCGTTATCAATTTTGTATATAGCTTGATGACAATACGTGAGCCAGCAGACAGGCTCAAATACATCGCCCTACAAGCTAAATATAGACAATAGTGTCACACTTTGTAGGGAATTATTGAAAATCATCCAAATTGGGTGATAGGATTTCGCCATTAAGGTGCTATTGCCTTGGCTTGAAATATCTATACCTTTGAACATCCACTTGAGCATGATGAGGGTATCTTGATAGGTAGATAACTATGATTGTTGAAAATAAACGGAATAAGACAAATAATGAGAAAAGTGCACAGGATGTGCAAAAAGATCAAGACTTTGTAGTTACAGCACGCTATCTTTCTGATGAAGAAGGTCAGGGTGAGTTTGCTCAAGCAAACCTGAATTATAACGATTACTTTGGTTTAGAAGAAGCGCCATTCTCTATTTCGCCTAACCCACGTTTTCTCTATATGAGTGAGCATCACCAGGAAGCGCTTGCGCATTTACTCTATGGTGTAAGTGCTGCAAACGGCTTTGTTTTGTTAACGGGTGAGGTTGGCACTGGCAAGACTACAGTTATTCGAGCTTTCTTACAGCACTTGCCTGCTGATGCAAGAGTGGCCTATATAGTTCATGCAAAAATGACTGCAACAGAACTGCTTGAGACCATTGCTGAAGAGTTGAATATCGAGCTTGGTGGTCATCACTCTGTGCGTAATATGGTAAATGCTATCCATAAGAAGCTTCTGGAGCACTATGCAACAGGGTATCGCACATATCTACTTATTGATGAAGCACAAAACCTAACGCCAGAAGTTCTTGAAGAGATTCGACTTTTAACTAATTTAGAAACAGATGCGGGTAAGCTTCTACACATTATTCTTGTGGGGCAAACAGAGCTGCGCGATATGTTTCAGTCTTATGAGTTAAGACAACTAAATCAACGTATTACGGCACGCTATCATCTTCATCAATTATCCCTAGATGATGTTACTCTCTACGTTCAACATCGTTTAGCAGTTGCAAAGTCTCAGCGAAACCCTTTTTCGCCAAAAGCCTTGAAGGCAGTTGCTCAGTATTCGAAAGGTGTACCAAGACTTATAAACGTTATTTGCGACCGAGCGCTATTGGCTGCATTTTCACGCCATCAACTTGAGATTGATCAAGGGCTTGTGAAAGAAGCTGCAAAAGAAGTATTAGGGCGAATTGCTCTAATGCCTTGGGAGCGTTCTGAAAAGCTTGAAACAACTCAACAAGAGAAGGGCTTAGGTAAAGGCACCAAGGCTATGCTCGCAGCAATAGCTGTGTGTATGGCAGCTATTGCTGTTGGACCATATGCCGGTGACTGGTGGTGTCAATCCGCTATACCGTTGGTTGAGAAATACATTACTGCAGAAGACAGTGCCAGTAATTTAAAGCCTGTAGAATTAAAAGATTCTCCAGATATTGCGCCTGTTAAAACTGTAGTAGAGGAGCAGTCTGACTTCGACGTGGTTAACACCGAGACAAACTCACCATTGCAAGAAGTAGAGACTGAAGAAGTAGATACTGCTGTCGCGGTTGTTGAACGCACAGATGAAAGTCCACTGCAGGAAACTGTGACGTCAGCGCAACCTGCAGAGCCAGCTGAGGACAACTCCACTGATACTATTTTTGATATAAAAGCAAAGCAGCAAGTAGCATCAACAGTGGAAGAGACTATAGAGCCCACAGATGATGCTCAGCAGTCAATGGATGAGCCTTCACAAAGCCTTATTGAAGCACTACCTGATCTTGATAAGCAAAAACCAATTAGCAAGCCGGAATTGGCCGAGGTTAAAGAAGCACCTAAACCTGTATCTGGCAATAAGCTTGATCGTGTTATGAGCTTTGAGCAAGGTTTATTAGCACTACGACAAATGAATGCAGAATCAGTCAATGCTGAAGAAGCAGCAGAAATCTTATCTACTGGCTGTAATGCGCTGCAAAATACAGGCTGTTTACAGCTTGAGCGTAGCGTAAGGCAGCTGGTCAGAATGGACACACCATTTTTATTTAAATTGGCACCAGCTCAAATGCGATCTCTTGGTGTTAACTTTGCGCCGCCTTCAGCTGCAGGACTCACTCGACATACGTGGTTTATTGCCACTGGTTATAATCGAACGACTGAAGAGTTGCAGGTGAAAAGCCAGGACTGGATTGGCAATTTCCCTGTAGATGAACTTGAAGAGGTGTTTGTTGATCGCGGCGTCTTTATTATGAAAACACCATTGCGCTCTATTCCTAAAGGACATCTTCTTGGGGAAGATGAAGGGCAGTGGATTATTCAGCATATTGGGTTTGCTGATGGCTCCCGTCTCGATCCAGCATTTGATATAATCGTGTCCAAAGAAACACTATCAACTGCGGTTCGAGCTTTCCAAAAGCGTCGTGGCTTAGCACAAGATGGGCTGTTTGGTGTTAGAACATTAGTTGAGCTGAATAGAGAAGTTGATCCAACATTCCCTCAGCTTCAAAAGCTAACAAATGATTAAAAAATGGTTTTAAAACCACTGTAAATAAAAAGTGCAAAAGCAAGAGCTGTTGCGCAGGAGTGTTAAATGTCCTTCATTTTGGATGCTGTTAAAAAATCAGAGCAAGAGCGTCGTTTGGCTCAGTCTGAAAATTTGCAGTCTTGGTATTATCAACCAGTTGGGAAACCTGAAAAGAAAACCCCTTGGGTTGCTGTGTTGGTTGTTATGAACACTCTTGTCCTCATTGCGCTTTTTATTGTTGTCTTAAAGCCAAGCTGGCTTTCCACGTTAAGGGCTGATGAACCAGCAGTGGCGCAGGAGACTCATGAACCCTCGAAGCCTTCTAATACTAATTCAGATGCTGTAAACCAAGACAGCAGCACTTATATGTATGATGATATCAATGCTCCTGAAATTATTAGCCCTAGTGGTGGTATCACTGTATCTGGTGAATACTCATCTCAAGAGGAAGAAGTTATTCTGCCAAGTGTGCGTCGGTCCGTGCAGCAAGTGCAACTACCTCAAGGGCCAGTTGTTGATCTTGAAGAGCTGCCTGAGTCAGTGGTGATTCATATTCCAGCCATTGGTTTCTCTAGCCACCTTTATTCAAGCGCACCTGAAGCAAGGCAAGTGGTTGTGAATGGCCAGAAGCTGCATGAAGGTGATTATCTTAACCAAGATTTACAGCTACTTAAAATTGAAGAGAAGAGTGTTATCTTTCAGCAATTCCAATACCCATTCAGAGTCTATGTTGCCCGATATTGGGTAAAATAATTGCGCTGAATAATCCTGCAAACATTAAAAGACCATTTGTTTTGAATCTATTGCTTGTATTCTCAGCTGGATCTGCAGGTAAAGACGTTGGCGTGCTTGTGGTTTGTGTTGGTTTTGATGTTGCTGATGGTGTCTCAAGCTCTAACCGAGTTTTTAGATAATCTAAAGCACTTTTCACATCCAGTATGCTTTTTGAGCATTCGCCTTTATAGCGGTCGCACGACTCTATATTTGATCCAGTTGCTTTCAAGATGGACAGCAAACTCCCCTGATCTAATAATGTATTGTTATGCTCAATCAAATAGCTTTGCAATAACGCAGCCGCCGCTGAGCTAAGTGGTGTTGCAAAGCTACTACCATCAACAAGCTTCAAGCGGTTCTTGTAGGTTGTCGTGCGTAAGCCTTCCCCTGGTGCATATAAATCAACAAATCCACCGTAGTTTGAAAAGAAAGCCCCTTCACCAGTTCTATTGCTCGCACCAATACTTGCAACAGACTCGCAATGAGCAGGAAAACCGACATTATCAGTGGCACCATTGCCTGCGGCTGCAAAAAAATGAATGCTGTTATCTTGGGTGTAGAAATTAATTGTTTCTTGCAGTAGTGGGTTGCATGAGGTGCCTGTCACTTGGTTGCTCATGTTGATGATAATTGAAAGCGGTTTTTCTGAGTCGCCGTGATCAGTCACAGCTGTATCAACAATCTCTTGGATTGCCGAGTGGTAGAGTAAAGCTGACTGATAGGAACCAACGGATGTTTCATCTTCACGCTTTGCTAGATTTCGAGTGGAATCACAGTCACGGATATTAACTGGAATTATCTTTGCTTCTGGTGCTGCTACTTGAATAAGGCCAAGCACTTGCTGGCCATGTGCGCTGACTCCATATTCGCTGGCGCTGTTGCAGCCCAGTTGATGTAGCGATGGATCAACAATAATTTTGCTGTAATCAATATAGTCATTTCCTTTGTAGTAACCAGTATCAATAACACCAATATAGGTGTTGCTGCCTCTAGACATGTCATGAGCTTCTAGAAAATTGGAGCCTGGTACATCATTCATAGCCCAGCTATTTGTGATGGATGATAATTTAGTGTCAATCGATGTGCTTGTAATATTTTTAAAATCAGCAGCTTGAGTCGTATTTGTTGAGTTATGATAGGCCTTAGCAACAAGAGCGCTGAGGATTGGGGCTGTTATTCGCATGGTTTCATTCCGCTATTAATCTTGTGCGGCTATCTTGCCAAGGATCAACACTGATGACAAATGGCTGTTTCATAAAACATGCCTTTTCTAAGTCGGGAGTCATCATTAATAACAAGCTGCCTAGGCCAAAAGAGGCAAGCTTAGGAAAAGGAGATATATATGAGCCAATGGATTCACTTAGACTTTCTTGATGCGCAGCGCATTATTTATATCGTTTTTGATGTCTTTATTGCGATAGGGCTTATTACAGCTCTGCGCTATTTATCTGGTTGGGTGAGCCATGTGCGCTCAATTCCTGAGTTAGCAGTGAAAGATAATTTTGCTTTTGGTGTTTCTCTTGCTGGAGGCATCTTAGCTTTAGTTATTATGCTGACAGGTATCGTTGCAGAAAATGTAGCGAATAGCTTGTTTGAACAAGTGAGAGTTGTTTTAGGGTATGGCTTACTGGGTGTGGCGCTTATTAAGCTTGGTCGTAGCATTCAAGATCGCTGGTTTTTAAAGGGCATCTCAATTCAAGATGAAATTATTAAAGGCAATATGGCTGCAGCCATTGTCGATGTAGCAAACGCATTAGTCACAGCAACAGTTGTTCGATCGGTTGTGGTTTGGGTTGATGTACAAGGTATCTGGGGGCTCGCTAGTGTGGTATTGACTTGCTTAGGCGCTCAGATTGTTATCGGTATTATGACTAAATTTTGGATGCATGTATTTCACCGTCGTCACCCAAAGCACTTTTTTACAGATGCACTACACAATAAACAAATCGCAATCGCAACTCGTTATGCATGCCACACCATTGGTGCGTCTTTAGCTTTATCTGCTGGCTCGGGCGTAGTTCGCTTTTATGCTGAAGGTGTTGGCGCGCAAGCGGTTTCGTTATTAGCATGGCTGTTATGCGGTATTGTGCTTTGTCTTTGTATCTCTGGTCTTGCTCGATTAAGTCGTCGCTTTATTTTAGCTGGCGTAAATATTGCTCAAGAAATTGATGATCAGAATAACCTTGCTATTGCTGCTGTTGAAGGTGCTCTTTATATCGGCATTGGATTTTATCTTTTAGCATTGCTAGGTTAAATAGAGCCCTCTTACTATTTCGTAATTCAATGGGGGCGGCTATTCTCACGATGTTGAGTGTTTGATGTTATAATGCCTCCTGTTTTGGGTATGAAAGAGTGTTTTTATTTATGCTGCGTATATTTGCGCCATTTGTTCGAGAAGATCATGTTATTTGGATGCGACAACAAACTGCTGAGAGTGTAAAAGACCGAGTGTTTCGGCTGTTTTTTATGCTACTTACTTTATGTGCATTTCATTCATTGGCAATGATGTACTTTGAGGGCTTAACCCTTGCTAATGCTGTGTGGCTCACTTTAACTACTGTTACCACTGTTGGATATGGTGACTATTCGGCAGTTACACCTGGTGGCCGCATTGCAACTATTTTTTTAATCTATATTGCAGGCATTAGTTTGCTTGCTCAGGTGGCGGGTGAGTTTTTAGAGGCTCGAATTGAACGTCGCAACCGTATGATTACTGGTCAATGGAAGTGGAAAACAATGAAAGATCATATTCTGATCATTAATGTGCCTAATGAGGATTCATCTCGATATTTAACACGCTTAGTGAAGCAGATTCGCACTACACCAGAGCTTCAAGGTGTACCTGTTCAAATATTATCTGATAAGTTTGCCGAAGGACTCCCTATTGAGTTGCGAGAGCAAGGCGTCGTACATCGTTCTGCACCACCTGATAAGCAAAGCGAGTTATTAGCCTGCAATATTAGATCTGCAAAATATATTCTTGTGCTTGCACCTGATAATTATGAACCAAGCGCTGATGCAATCACGCTGAATATTTTATTGCACCTACAAGATTTAGGCATTCGTCAACCAATCCTCGCTGAAGCAGTTCTTGACGAGAACCGTGAGCGATTTATGCGCTTTGGTGCCTATACGGTATTACGTCCTATCCGAGCATATCCAGAGATTCTGGTAAGAGCTCTGACTGCACCTGGCTCTGAAGTTATCATGGAAGATTTATTCTCGTATGGTGGGGTTTACCCAAAGCGTGTGGATATTGATGTCAGTGGATTATGGGGCGATATTGCAACAACTCTTATCCAATCAAACTCTGGTGTGCCTTTGGGGTATGTAAGCCAGTCTGACAGAGTTGAGTCAAGCCCGTCTGTTGATCATGAAGTTGATGCAAAAGCATTGCTATTAATGGTCACACCTGATCATGTGGTAACAGCAGAACAGATTAAAACCATTTTTGATAAAACTCATAAGATTCAAACAGAGCTCTAAAAAAAAGCTCCATCATAAGATGGAGCCAAGGAGACATTAGATACAATTTTAAGTGTTTAGTGACTAAATTGCTCTTCTTCAGTTGAGCCAGTTAATGCTGTTACTGAAGATTTGCCACCTTGAATTGTTGTAGTCACATCATCGAAATAACCAGTCCCAACTTCTTGTTGATGAGATACAAACGTATAGCCTCTATCAGCAGCAGCGAACTCTTTTTCTTGCAACTCAACATAGGCACTCATGCCAGTCTTGCTGTAATTTTGCGCAAGATCAAACATGTTGAACCACATGCTGTGAATACCAGCAAGCGTGATAAATTGATACTTGTATCCCATTGCACCAAGTTCCCGTTGAAACTTAGCAATGGTCGCATCATCTAAGTTTTTCTTCCAATTAAATGATGGCGAGCAATTGTAGGCAAGTAACTTTCCAGGGAAGCGTTCATGAATTGCATCTGCAAAGCGTTTTGCTTCTGCAAGATCAGGTTTTGCAGTTTCACACCAAATAAGGTCAGCATAAGGTGCATAGGCGAGGCCGCGAGCAATCGCTTGTTCTAAGCCTGCACGAGTTTCATAAAAGCCTTCCGCTGTGCGATTACCTGTAATAAAGGGCGCATCTGCTGGGTCACAATCGGAAGTAATAAGGTTTGCCGCATTGGCATCTGTACGAGCGAGGAGTAGGGTTGGTACACCTGCAATATCAGCTGCAAGCCGAGCAGCCGTGAGCTTTTGAACAGCTTCTTGGGTTGGAACAAGAACCTTACCACCCATGTGGCCACATTTTTTTACCGCCGCAAGCTGGTCTTCATAGTGAACCCCTGATGCGCCTGCTTCAATCATGGCTTTCATAAGTTCGAATGCATTGAGTACACCACCAAAGCCTGCTTCAGCATCTGCAACAATTGGCGCAAAGTAATCTACATAGTCTTTGTGACCATTACGAATTTCTTTTTGCCATTGGATTTGATCTGCACGTCCCATCGCATTATTAATGCGTTTCACAAGAGTAGGTACAGAGTTAACAGGGTAGAGGGATTGGTCTGGGTACATTGAGCCTGCTGTATTATTATCAGCTGCAACTTGCCAACCTGAAAGATAGATGGCTTCCAAACCTGCTTTTACTTGCTGCACTGCCTGACCTCCAGTAAGAGCGCCAAGTGCATTGACATAGCCTTTAGATGCATCACCATTAATAAGCTTCCAAAGTTTTTCAGCGCCTTTCTTTGCAAGTGTGTATTCGTTTTTAATGGAACCTCTTAAACGAACAACATCTTCTGCAGAATAGTGTCGAGTGATACCTTTCCAGCGAGCACTTGTTTCCCAGTCCTCCTTGATACTTTTAATTTCATCTTCTGCGTTATATTGGCCGTTCTGCTCTATTGAGGTCATTGTTGGACTCCTTTCGTGATGTATATGCGCTATCCGTTACGAACAAAAAGACACTTAAAAAGAACTGCAATAATGGTAACTTGTGGACTACGTATATCTCTGGTTGAATTAGAAGTTATAAAAAAATGAGATATACTCTTGATTTGCAAATAAAATTTGCTCAGCCATGGAACAGCTAGGAATAGCTCTTGTTGTATGGCTGCAGAACTGCTGAACAAGAGCTTTTGTGGCCTTACCGCACTTATGCAGTAAGGTTACAGCTAAGAGTATAGATGCATTTATAAGAATGAAAGTTGTATTCAAGGCAAAACAAGGTTATTTTAAACCCTATTTTTGTGAATAGATGGTCAATGTTCAGTTTTAATATCTTTTAAAGTTTGGCCTGGGTTGGCTAAAAAGTAATCGGCTCGTTCAAGTTTTTAATGAGGTAAACAAGCAGATGAATAGTAATATAAAAAAAGCAGCACTCTCATTTCTGGTTTGGGGCTGTTTAATTGCTGCTGGCATCACTGCATTTGTGCAGGATAGAGCCGAAAAAGCAAAAGCAGAAGAAGCTAAGCAAGAAGCTTTAGAAAAAGAAAAAGAGAAACCTTATTACCCTTACATGGAGCTGATGGGTTCATGGCAATCTGAGTGTGGAACAGGTTATTACGATCAGCCAGCTATTATTAGTGTTGAAATTAAGCAAAGTATTATTCGTTGGGCAAATCATTTTTACGATGATAAAGACTGCACACGCTCAGATAAAACCGAGCGTTATATTTATACATACAAATATGTTGATGATGTTCGTATTCTTGGTGAAGTGAAAGGCAAGTTGTTTAGACTTTCAAATGTACCGTCTGATGAGCAACCTGAAAACTTCGATCGCCTAGAAGTCTTTAAAAATGAAAGTGATACACTTTATATATCCGATCCTATGTCTGGCCCTGAATACGATAAGCCATGGGATTTAGCATCAAACTTTGGTCTAAGACGCATGCGTTAGGCAAGAGTTTCATACTATTTCCCCTTTTTGTTTGAAAGGGAGAGCAGCTCTCTTTCAAACATGCCCACACACCTTTTCATCCTATGATAAACTCATGACATTCTATACTGTCTAATCTCTGAGTTTAGATTAGCCTTTAAGGCAAAAAAACTTCTCAATTGTATTTTTAATGAGCACTTTTCAATGGCGTCATCCGTTCTTAATTTATATGATCGTCTGATTCTTGAACGATCTAGAGTCATAATATTATTCTTTTGTGGCCTGCTTGCATTAGCAGCTTGGCAACTACCTCAATTTAGCCTTGATGCTTCTGCAGATTCTCTCCTTTTAGAGGATGATGCTGATCTATCTTATTATCGCGAAATGCGAATGCACTACCCATCTGGTGATGAGTTTTTGCTCGTTACTTTTCAACCTAAGGAAGGGGATGTTTTTAATCCTTCCAATTTGGCGCTCTTTAAAAAGTTACAAGATGAGCTTGCCGCGCTTGAATCAGTTAAGGCAACAAACTCAATTCTAAACTTGCCTTTACTGCATCATGAAAAGATGTCACTGACACAGGTTGAAGAGTACAGCCGAACTCTTCTTGATGAGGATGTTGACTTAGAAAAAGCCAGAACCGAGATTTTGAGTCATCCATTTTATTTAGAACAACTCATCGATGCTGATGCCAAAACGACTGCTATACAGGTTGTTTTATATTCTGATCCAGAACTCACAAAGCTTGTTGAAAAAAGAGAAGTATTAAGAAAGGAGCAAGACGAAGGTCAAGATCATAGTGCCGAAATTGCCGATATAAGCTTGCAAATTAAAACACTCAATCAAAAGCAAGTTGAGCAAAGTGAAAAAACAATTGATCAAATCAGAACTATTTTAAAAGAGTTGGAAATCAACCCAGGTGTAGACGGCGTTAAAGCTGCAGTTAAACCTTTTGATAAAGAAGAGCAACCAATTGCTAAACCAGAAGCTGAGACATTCCTTGGTGGTGTACCAATGATTGTTGTTGATATGGTGCGTTTTGTGCAGCGTGATCTTCAGGTTTTTGGTGGTGTGGTTGTCTTTTTCTTGGTCTTGACATTAAGTTTGATTTTTAGACAGTTTGGTTGGGTTGCTTTAGCACTTTCTGCATGTGTATCTACAAGTGTTTTATTAACTGGCTTTCTGTCTGGTATTCACTTTCCAATTACAGTTATTTCATCAAACTTTGTTTCTCTAATTTTTATTATTACGCTATCGATGATTATTCATTTGATTGTTCGTTTTAGAGAATTACGTGCACGTTACGAAGTGGGTGGTGTGGACTATACGAAAGAAGTGCCTGCCCATAAAGAGCTTGTAAAACAGACTGTGCAACAGATGTTTTGGCCTTGTGTTTATACATCTCTCACAACTGTTGTTGCCTTTATGTCCTTAGCATTTTCTCGTATTCGTCCTGTTATCGACTTTGGCATCATGATGAGCATTGGTATTCTTTGTGCCTTTATTGTGTCCTTTATCTTTTTCCCTGCACTCTTAAAAACATTTCCTGTAAAGCAGAAGCAGCAAAAAGCCAAAGGTGAGCAGCGCGCACCATTTAGCTTGATCTTTGCTCGCATGACTCAAGGGCTTGGAAACTGGTTGTATGTCATTATTCTTGGTCTTGTTGGCTTTAGCCTCTTTGGTCTTTCTATTCTCAGCGTAGAAAATAGATTTATTGATTACTTTAAAGATGACACTGAAATTTCAAAAGGAATGAAGTTAATTGATCGTCAGCTTGGTGGAACTACACCTTTAGATGTCGTTATTAGCTTCCCTGAATTGGCCAAGCAAGCTCAAGAAGTTGCAGCATTAGAAGATGAACGAGACTGTTTTGTTGAGGATTGCTCTGAGACGCCAGAAGCAGAGCCGCTTCTAACAATGGCCCGTATTGAAACCCTGCGAAAGGCTCAGCAAACCATTGAGAGTATTCGAGGTGTAGGTAAGGTACTTTCCATTGTCTCAACTCTTGATACCCTTGCTATCGCAAACAAAGGGCCACTCAATGGTGTTGAAGTAGCGCTCTTAGATACAGCATTCCCTGATGAGTTTAGAGATTTACTCTGGAATCCGTACATTTCTCCTGATCGATATGAGTTTAGATTTTCACTGCGTATTATTGATTCCGACCCTGAATTGGTTCGTGCTGATTTAATTCGTGATATCCAAACTCGCCTAGAAAATGAAGTAGGCTTACAACCAGACCAAGTTAAAGTTGCTGGGATGTTAAAGCTTTATAACAACATGCTTGAAAGTTTATTTGATTCACAAATAAGAACATTAGGTGTTGTTTTCTTTGCTATTTTAATAATGGTTGCTTTGTTGTTCAGATCATTGCGCTTAGCGGTAGTGGCATTATTGCCAAATATTCTTGCGGGTATTTTTGTGCTTGGCCTTATGGGGTGGTTCGGTGTATCCCTTGATATTATGACAATTACTATTGCGGCAATTTGTGTTGGTATGGCAGTGGATAATTCCATTCATTACATCTATCGCTTTAGAGAAGAATACGCATTGGTGGGCGATTATGACAAGGCAATGTGGCGTAGTCACGGTAGTATTGGTAGGGCACTTTACTACACAAGCATGACGATTATTGTCGGCTTTTCAATTTTAATGCTCTCAAGTTTTAAACCAACAATATACTTTGGTTTCTTTACAAGTGTTGCGATGTGTATGGCACTCTTAGGTGCTCTTACATTCTTACCGAGGCTGATGTTGACGCTGAAGCCCCTTAAGAAAAAGTAAACTTGAAAAGAAAGGCTCACGAGAGCCTTTTGCCAAAAAAAGGAGAGGTGTATGGCGCGGATTTTATTATTAGGGTGTGGACAGCTCACAAGTCAGCTTCCAAACTTTCTATCAGAACATGAGTTAATTGGAATTCGACGTTCATCACCTGACTTGCCAGGGATTGAATTACACCAATGTGATTTAACTGCTCCTGAAGAGGTTGAAGCAACTTTAAAAGCAATTGGTCAAATTGATGCTGTTGTTTACACTGCAACACCAAGTTCAAGATCAGAATCTGAATACCGTAAAATGTATTGTTGTGCTCCAGAGCTCGTGATGATGAAGTTAGAAGCGCTTGGGCAAAAACCATACTGGTTACATGTCAGTAGTACAGGTGTGTTCCGTCACAATGCTGGTGAATGGGTACATGAAGATACACAGCCTGCGCCAGAGACAGTTATTTCTAAAATACTGTACGAGTCAGAAGCTTTGGTTGAGCCGTATGGTAAAGGGGCAATCCTACGTCTTGCTGGTTTATATGGTCAGGGCCGAACGTATCTTTTAAATTCAATTAAAGCTGGTCGCCAAATTCAAACAACCCCGTGGAGCTATACCAACCGTATACATCGTGAAGATGCTGTACGAGCAATTGCTTTCCTTCTTGAAAGAGCCCTTGCAAACAAAGCATCTAGTGAAGTTGAAATATTCCATGGAGTTGATCACGACCCTGCGCCACTTCACGAAGTTGCCCAGTTCTTAACGAACCTACACCAGTTGCCTGCCCCTGTGTTTTTCGAAGCGACAGAAGGGGATATTATCGGCTCGCAAAATAAGAGAGTGGCAAATCGGAAGCTTATTGAGGAAGGTTTTACCTTTAGATACCCTACATTCAGACACGGCTTTGCTGCACGTCAAGAAATTGATTAAGTCTTTTCATAGGATTATGTAGACTTTATAAAAAAGCCCTTTTGAATTATATCAAAAGGGCTTTTTTGTTTGCCCAGCAAAGC
>DJZY01000017.1 GCA_002450655.1 Gammaproteobacteria bacterium UBA6940
CACCCACTTCAAGGACACCCACTTTAAAGGCACAAAAAAAGGAGGCAGTGCCTCCTTCTCAAAATGATTGCTAGAATCTATCAATCATTTATCTCACCCATCTTCCAATAGCCAGAGGCTTTTATCCAATCTTTCGACACACCACGCTCGTCACGAAGATATGCTTTGACACCTTTCACCATGGACGACTCTCCTGCAATCCAGAAAAAAGTATTTGGCATAAATTCAATTAAGTTAAGAGTTTGAGTAACATCAGCAAAACGATCTGACTGGCTCACAGGCCTATGAATCCAATAATGTTCATGCTGCGCTTTAGACTCAAAGATTTGTTGATCTTGCGGGTCAGGAATAAGAACAATACTCGTAGCAGTTTCATCACCACTAAGCTCTTCGATTCGTCGACCGATAGCTGGTAACGCGGTTTCATCACCAATTAAAATCCAGTTTTTAATATTGCCTGAAATACGACGAGACCCCTTTGGCCCACCCATTTCAAGAATATCACCTGGCTTCGCAGTTAAGGCAAATTCAGTGGCTGGACCACCTTCATGTACCACAAAGTCGAGTGTTAACTCCTTTTTATCTGCATTGTAATAACGAGGTGTATAGTCACGCTTATAGGTTTCTTCACCCTTTTTTAAAAAAAGCTTAACATGATCATCTGGCGAAAGGCTTGTAAAGCCCTCTAGATCGTCGCCTTTAACAACCATTCGTATCATATGCGGCGTAATTGTTTGAATATGAGCAACTTCAAGTTTACGAAACTTAAGTTCATGCATAATTTTTTCGATAACAGGTACTTCTCCTGTTGACTCACTTGTATTAAAATCCGCTGCTTTAAGTGCTTCTGCCATACTGGCCCCCTGAATGTTCAGAAAAAGTATGAATAATTGATGTTGATTAGTGCTAAATGCATGTCGAAGAGAGACTTGGCCAAGACTTGTTCTTTGCAATGCTTTTCACTATCATTAACCATATAGTTGATATTGTCAACCAAATTCACGGTTTGTACACGTTATGACGCAAGATAAAATTTTTATAGAATGTTCGAATTTATTGCATGGTTTTAAAAACCTACTCAATAAGGCTTTGACAGTATATGAGTGGCCGTTATCCACAACACACTTTAAAGTCATGTTATTTATTGAAAAAATGCAACCATGTACAAGTTTAGCCGTTACAGCCAAATTGAAAAGGGATAAAGCTCAAGTCGCACGATTAATTCAAGATTTATTGAAAAGTGGCTTTATTCAAAAGACACCTAACCCAACTGATAAGCGCAGCCAGCTACTGGAGCTAACAGACGTAGGTCATCATACTTTTCAAGAGGTTAATCAAGCTAAACAAGTCATGCTTGACCGTTTATTTGAAGGCATAACTACCAAGGAACAAGATGTGCTCTTGGCACATCTAATGAGTGTGAGCGAGCGCCTTGAATCCCAAGAGTATCTGCAATGCACTCCGAAAAGTTGTAAATAGATGAACCCATTCATGCTCTAAAAATTGTCACACGACCCTAGTCAGCTCTGAATGAATACAATACCATAGCCATCATTTAGCCAGACACACATTCTCTGGCACTTTATTCTTTTTTGATGGGTATCACCATGGTTTCAATTCAGACAGCACATGTATCAAACACCACTCAACTTACAAACCAAGAAGCAAGCTGCACACTACCGCCTCAAGTAACAGGCTTCAGACCATTAAGCCTCGCATCCAATATTGACCTGAAAGACTGTGTCAGCCCTCTTGATACCCATCACAGTCAAGCTCTTACTCAATTAACCGGAGACACTGCTAATAGCATCACCTCTTTGCGTGATGCCTTAAAGTCCACAGCAGATACAGAGACGCAAGCTTCGACAATCACGGAAGACCATTTACGGGATGTATTAGAAACACCTATTACATTAAAACTTCTTTTACTCCCTGAGCAAAAAAGAAAATATCCTGATGGTATTTCCCATCAAACAGACGTGATGACACTTGTTGATTTTTTTAACGCAGAACATATTGAAGTCACAGGATCAAGTGCTCGACATATTATTGAGGGTAAACCTCAACTCCAAAATCAAGATTTAGACCTTGTATTAAGTATTGACTTAGATAAATTTGGCAAAGAGCCTGAAGAACGTAATACCAATATTCGAAAAGCATTTGCCGAACACTTTAACTTTCCAGCAGATGTTGCAGACAGGTGTTCATTACCTTTTATAAACCATAGTTTTGGTTGCACATTCAAACCAACAATAGATACTCAAAAATCTCGTAGTATTGATATTACTTTTATTCATAAAAGCAATAATATCCAGTCCCCACAAAATACGTCTATTGCACGCTGGGATAATATTCAAAGCTCACCACGGGTCCTATTTTATAAAGACAAACCAGCAAAGGTAACGAATCTTTTAGGTATCAAAGCCCTTCAATTTCTTCAAAAAAATAGTCTTGTGATTTTAAACCCAGACTTAAAAAAGGATGGTGCTTTGACTCGTGCAACAAAGGCCGTAGAGAAACAACAAGAAGCAAACAGAGCAACTCAGAACACATTGGTAAAAGGTGTTCAACCTGGTCTTGTGCAAGACTATTATAAAGAGACAAAAGACACCTATGCGCACTTTAAATTTAATCAGGCTTTACTGCCGCCTGAAGAAAAAACAAAGCAATTAAAGCCAAAAGATTTTGTACAAGATATCCCTTTTATAACAATGCATGAACTATTAGATATTCACTGTAAACTAGCAGATGCATATAATTCTGGTGAGCTTAATTATCATGATGTTAAGGCTGTAGAAATTTGTTTGGCAGAAGCAGCGTATGGTCATATTGGCAAATCTCAAACAACAGATTCAGCAGAACATTTATTATACCGTGCACATATCCTGCAAACTGCAGAAAAGTCACAAGTTGCAGCCAACAATAGAGGCAAAGCAATAGAACACCTCCAAACGCAAAAGATGCTTCATCCATTACTACATCAACAGTTACTAGACGCTATCCAAAGTAACAGCATTCATTACACAGGTGCGAAAACACATTTTAACACTATTACATATACACTAATGCATGCACCACAGTATCAAAGCGTTGCTTTTAATAATTTAAAAGCACATTTGGAGACATTAAAACTTGAAAGCAAGAATAAACCAAAACAATTAAAACAAGAGCTGAAATCGCTTATCACGAAACACCCTGAGAAATTAAGACTATTACAGGAATGGCTTGTTCATTTTCCAGAAGATGAAGCTGCCAAACAAGATTTTGCAAACTCAATTGCGCAACTTGCTACAACAAACCCAACAGAAGCCGTAAAAGCAATTAACACGCTCAATATGAGCTATGTTTCTCTTTTACCTGCTGCGCAGAAACTATTGAAAGCAATGTCTAATCCTGAAATAGCACTCAAGCTCAATGACACTAAAGTAAGAGAACTCTTTCAAGCGACTGTGAATCTGGCAAAATCGGAGCAAGATAAAACTTCCAGCTGTACAATCATCCTTGAGTTACTCCGCAAAAATACGGCATTAACCAAGAAGCTAGCAAGCCATGATTTAGAAGCTATTTTAAAATTAAGCACTCAACAGCCTCGCCAAATCATGCTGCTCACAAGCACAGCCGAGGCATATAGTCACGAAGGGCATCTTAAAAATGCATTAGCATTATTGACAGAAGCATTCCAACAAACACCTCTAGACCACGCACTGCTTGAAAAAATCGTAAGCATAGCAAAAACTGAAAATCCTAAACTTGGATTAAGCATGCTCATTGAGTTTTGCAAAAATACCACACCTGAACAGCGCATGCACCCACGTAATCGCGAACTCTTTATTGAACTTTTGAATTCAAAGCTACAAGCAACGCCTGAAGTTGAGGACATGGCTAAACAGCTGAACTTTATGGTCAATGCACAGGATCTATTGCAACCAGAAAACAAACAGGCAGCGACTAATACATTAAAAATATATTTACCATTTATTCAAAACGCTGGTCATGCCATTTCACAGCAGTTTTTATTTAGGCTGAACGCCGAACTTAAAACACTCAATGACAGCCTTCACTCTGGGGATGAACATCATCATAATGATCAAATTATTAAGCGCTCAGCAGCACAATCTTTCAAGATAGAAGCCGACCGTCGCTTGATGAATTCTAATTCAACTACATCTGAACTCAATCAACAAATCAACCAAATGGTCTATCAACAGGCGATAAAAGCATTCCAAGAACTTGATACACACACAGCTCAAGATAAAACACATATGGGCGAAATTCAGAGTATGATTGGGGAATACGAAGATGCTCGACAAAACTTCAAAGATGCCATGGCACTTGATAACCATAATATTTCGCGCCAATTAAGTTTTACTTTATTAAAAATCAAAGACCCTAATACATTTAGACAAGAAATCAACAATCTCACTAAACTGATTATTATGAATAATATTCGGAAAAAACCAATTACTTTAACGCTGCCACTTGAATTGATGGTTGCACTACAGCACTACCCTTCCCGCACAGTGACAGCTGAAGAGCGCCTTAGCACAGCTCAAAAAATCATTGGTCACACTTTAAAAAACACATTTACTGAAAATACCAATAAAGATTTTATTACACCTTCGCATATTCTCTCAAAAAGCGAAGCCATGGAAATTGATGCACTCTCATGGGCAGCCAGACCGCCAAGACAAAATATTGAGGAACAGGTGAAAAAAGGCCATCCATCATATGAATTTATGCAACACCATTTCGATGTAAACCGTCTTCTTAATATTGAAGCAAAAGTAAAACACCTGCATTCGCAAGCTAAAAGCAATGGCACACTTGACGCCTACGAGCTAAAAAATCACACAACATTATTAAAACTCATTTACAGTCAAATAACATCTTTAACTGCTTTTGAGTTTAAAAACATCATTGCAACAGAGGCAAAGGGGCAATTAATTAATCAGCAAAATGCTATAGCAAATACGGCAATTCAAACTGTTATGAGTTTACCAATTGAACTTATGCAATTAGATGATAAGGTTCATGCCTCTATGCTGCAGGCACTATTTCGTAAACATCAGTTTGCGACTCTTATTAATGATATGGAAGCAAACACACATAACACAACACAATTAATGGAAGGATTAATTCAAAGCCTTGAAGAGTTACCTCTCTATAATTTGACGATACCAAAAAAAGCCACCTTTAAGCAAAAACTTGAATTATTAGAGCTTGAGTTTGGAGATTCTGCACCTTTTCTTTTAAGTGCAGAGGCAAATAACCTTGTTATGCTTGGGCTGCTAACACAAGGTCGTTGGGATGCAAAAGCGTTTGGCAGTTTACCCGATAGCATTAAAGAGCAGTCATTTATGAAGCACAGAAGTATTGCACGGGAGCTTTTCAAAACAAATGCAGATAAAGACAATACAATATCGAAAGCAATACTAAGACACTTTAATGCATATCAAAGAGCTTATATGACTTCATCAGATGCAGGAAAACTCGTGACGGCTTACCATGAGCAGTTAAGCGCACCAACAGCGACGGTTAAGTACATGAATACAATTGAGCTGAGCAAATATGCAACACAAGCGATTAAAGCCAGTTCTACCCCTAAAGACCCAATCATCTTAGAGGCAGCTCAATATCTTAAGAAAAAATAATCAGCTCCACAGATACATACTCGATGACACCCCAAGGATTGGCAGCCTCATCGCACGAGACGCTGACTGTTGCATAGCGCCATAACATACATGTAAAGGTAAAAGATGCTCTTCACGAGGGTGGCAATAACGTGCACCCTTTGTTGCATCCCATTCAATAAAGCGTGTTCGACGCTCTTCTTCCGACAGGTGTGGGCTTGTCATTGTTTCGGTTAACCAATTCTCAAAAGCCATATTAAGCTCAATTTCTTCATGGCTTTGTGGCTTAAAAAATGACCTCATATTATGAAAAGAAAATCCTGAACCAATTAACAGCACATCATCATCTAATACTGATTTTAATATTTTCCCCAGTTTTAAGTGAGTCTGAGCATCTAAATTCGAATTTAAGGAAACTTGAATGCATGATACATCCGCTTCAGGAAAAAGAATTTTCATTGGAACAAATAATCCATGATCAAACCCTCGCTCTAGATTTGCCTTTATTGCTATGCCTTGGGCTTCACCAGCTTTAATGACTTTTTGAGCAAGTTCAGGATTTCCTTTGCATGGATATTGAATCTCGTAAGATTCAGGTGGAAAACCGTAGTAATCATAATAAAGTGACGGTTGTTCTTGTGAAATAACTTCTATAGGCTCAGCTTCCCAATGGGCACTGACAACTATGATCGCCTTCGGCTTTTCGAGTTGGTGAGAAAGTTGCTGTAATGTTTTGACCATCTCTGCGTGGCCTGGCTCACCTAACAAAGGTAAAGGCCCGCCGCCGTGGGATATAAAAAGCGCTTTTGCTTTTGTGGACATAGCTCGTAATCCTTCTGACATAAATCACATATCTTCAGATTATACTGCTAGTCATACAAAAATGGTCTCGAATAAAATATAACTCTCTATTCGATTATTCAGAAGGTCAATGATAAAACTCTGGTTCTGCTACGCAAATTGATAACTGACTTTCCAAAGTTCATAATCATCCTGTGTCACTTGACGCCCCCAACCATTATTATCTTTAAACAATGAAAATTTAAATAAAGTCAAAGGCGGTAAATCTTTATTACGACAGCCAGTTAAGACATTTTTTAGCGCAGCTAAAGAGCCCTGTTTATCAATAACATGCCAAATACTACGCCAAAATGTATCAATAAGATTGGACACAATAAAACGAAACTCAGCCTCTTCAACTTCAGAGGCTTTTATGTAAGATACAAATTCATCTTTAGCACTCTCACCAAGAGCGTATTGCATTAAAACAGGTCTTTTGGTATCCCACTCAGCAAACTGTTTTTCATTATCAATTAATGGCCACTTCCACAAATACGCAATTAATTCCTGGATATCAGAGTGCATGAGTGATTTCTCATGACAAAAGCGCTCAAAAGAAAGTAAAGCAATTGCGAGTCGAGCTGTTATAGAAAGGCAGTGACATTCATCAACATAGGCGTCAATGATATTTTGATGCATCGATGTCAGTGTCATTTGCCTTTTGTGGATTAAGCAATCCTGAGCAGTTATTTTACGCAAACCAGCACTTGTATGAAAACCAAGGGTAAAATAATCCCCTTTCTGATCTAAGCACTCAGCCTTGTTAATTTTTAACCGTCCTGTAAAGGGCATTTCTTCAACACTATGGGAAAAGAGACCAGAAAACGTTAACTGCTTTGCATAATAGATGTCATTTGCCCAGACTTCAGGAAAAACCAAATGATAGGTTAATGTTTTTTTGGAAGGGTTCTCAACAACAGATTCAATCTCAGCATGATTCCAACATATTTTGTCCATATCACGTAAAGGTAACACCATGATTGTTTTGTCTCACTCGAAAAAGATTAGATGAGATAACAGACCAACCACCCACTAAGATTGCTTATGCCTATTATCATTCAAACAATATTATCAGATAATTCTGGACGAATAACTAGTTTTAATTCGTCCAGATAGAATTCTATTGCACAATGAATTCATACTGAGATCAAGGCCAAAACTGCTGCAAAGAGCAATCTACAGTGCCTGAACACAATAAGGTAATGAAAATAATGATGATAATAAATGGCTTGCTGCCACTTTAAAGCAAAACTGTTTATTTTATAACCAAATTATTGCATTACTTAAAGCTGAGCAAAATCATCTTTTGAGTGTCTATTGGGAAGTTGCTTGTCCCCCCATGTACGATTAACTAACTTGCCTCGCTGCACTGCTGGCCTTTCTGCAATAGCTTTTGCCCAACGCTGTACATGCTCATAGGATTGCACATCCAAAAACTCACCAGCCTCATAAAGCTCACCAAGCGCAAGTACACCATACCAAGGCCAAATTGCCATATCTGCAATCGTGTATTCATTGCCGACCATAAATTGATGTTGCGCAAGGTGCTGATCAAGCACATCAAGTTGTCTTTTGACTTCCATCGTATAACGGTTAATTGGATACTCAATAGGCTCTGGAGCATAGGCATAGAAATGGCCAAAGCCACCACCAAGAATTGGTGCAGACGCCATTTGCCAAAATAACCAATTCATACACTCAGTGCGAGCAGAAGCATCTTCGGGTAAAAAGGCATTATACTTTTCGGCAAGATAAAACAGAATCGACCCTGATTCAAAAAGGCGCTGAGGCGGGGAAACACTATAATCCATCAATGCAGGAATTTTAGAGTTTGGGTTAATCGCAACAAAGTCAGAACCAAACTGATCCTGCTCCATAATGTTAATCACCCAAGCATCATAGTCATCAAGCAACTGAGCTTCAATCAGCTCTTCTAATAAGACAGTAACTTTAACACCATTAGGAGTTGCTAGAGAATACAGCTGTAAATCGTGTTTCCCTTTTTGCAGTTCTTTATCAAAACGAGCACCAGCAGTTGGCTGATTAATAGCACCAAAGTGGCCTGCGTTTTCATCTTTTTGCCAAGACCAAACTTTTGGTGGGGTGTATTTACTTTGACTCATCACTGACTCCTTCAAATAACGTAATACTTTAAGTAAAGGCATCAGTGTAGAACACTAGAAAGGCTTAATTTTGTGAAAGCACCTGAGCTGTAAACGGGTCAATGCGAAGCTCCATATCCTGTCCATCTTTAACAAGACGAACTTTCCAGCGCTTTTTGTCCATACGGATATACTCAATATTGCCATAGCCTGCTGCTTCTAAACCTTTAACAATTTCAGATAAAGGTAAAGAGCCTTCAGGCACACGGTCAGCAAGTGCTGCAGATCCAAATATTAAACCCGATGCAATTAAACCAATGTGAAGTAATTTCATAATATCTCTCTGTATCAAGCAAAACCTAGGCAATGTCTTTAAGTTGTCCTTTTAACACTTTATCAGCATCAGTTTTTAACGGAACGTAAGGCACAACCCAATAATACGCCAATGGTGCCAGATACAATGTAATGATTGTTGACAAACCTAAACCACCAACAATAACCCAGCCAATGGCAACCCGGGCTTCTGCACCAGCACCCTGTGCAATAACGAGAGGAACTGCCCCAATAATTGTGGCAAGCACTGTCATCATGACAGGTCTAAACCGGACTTCTGCACCATGGGTAACAGCATGTAAAACACCATGACCTTCCGAACGCATTTGTTCCATAAACTCAATAAGCAAAATGGCATTTTTGGTCATCAATCCTATAAGCATGACAAAACCAATTTGCGTGTAAATATTAAGAGTTTGCCCAGTCATAACCAATACAGTAAGCGCTGCAGCTATGCCAAAAGGCACCGTACAAATAACAATAAAAGCCAAGCCAAAGCTTTCAAACTGGGCAGCCAAAACCAAGAATACAACCAATAATGCGATACCAAAGGTCATTAGCAGCTCATAGTTAGCTTCCTGTAAATCAGCAGCCTCGCCTAAAAACTCAAGGCCAACATTATCAGGTAAGCTTTGTGCCATTGTATTAATCTGGTTTACGATATCACCAATAGGCGCTTGAGGTGCAATCCCTAAATCAACTTTAATAGCCCGACGCTGGGCATATCGATCAAGTTGTGCTGCAATCCCCTGCTCTTTTAAAGTGACAAGACTCTGCAATGGAATAAGCTCACTATCACTATTCGTAATATAGATATTCATAATATCATGGGCATTTTTAATCGCACCACCAGCTGGCGCAAGGATGACAGGCACAGCCAAATCGTCAATGCTTAAATCCACAAGATCATACTGATCAACCATAATACGAAGGGTCTGAGAGATGCGCTCAAGTGGTACGTTTAAATCAGTGGCAGCTTGTCGGTTAATTTCAAAACGTAATTCAGGTTGAGATACATCAAATTGCACCCGAGCATCTTCAACTTCTGGTATTTCTTGTTGCAGCTTCTGAGCAAAAGCATCAGCAGCTTTAAAAATATCATCGTAATTTTGCCCTGTTAATGCAATTTGCAAGCCTTCACCGCCACCACGCTGCTGTAAACTCGAAGGCTGAATAATTCGAATATTTGCACCTGTAATGCCTTTTAACTGCTGACTGAGCTTGGCTGCCAGTGCTTGCTGTGTAATATCACGCTCGCCCCAAGGCTCAAGCTTGGCAGAGATAAACGCTTTATTCTTATCATGTCGACCAATAATCGAATGAATATCGGTAATTAAACCCTGTTTTTGATATTCAGCAAGCACACGAGTTGCATTAATTGCTTGCTGATCAATATAGGATAGAGATGCACCATCTGGCCCTACCATAAAGATATCAATCTGACCGCGATCTTCTTTTGGTAATAACTCTTGGTTAATAGATGTATACCCAAAATACCCTGCTGCAAGAATCAAGATCATAGCAAAACCACCAAGCCAGCCATGATGTAACAAGCCAGCGAGGCTTTTAACATAGGCATTACGGATTAATGCCCCCATACGAATAAGCGCTGTTTCTTTTGCAGGCTTATCAGTTAAGAGTCGAGAGGCCATCATCGGGCATAAGGTTAAGGCGACAAAGGAGCTTATAGACACTGAAATAGCCAGCACTAAACCAAACTCACGGAACAAATGCCCTGTTTGCCCAGGTAGAAATGCAATAGGCACAAACACCGCTACAAGTGTGAGAGTTGTTGCAATGACAGCAAAAAACACTTGTCTTGTTCCAACAACAGCTGCAGCTAAATTTTTCTGCCCTTCTGAGCGACACCGCTGAATATTTTCCAAAACAACAATAGCATCATCAACAATAAGCCCTGTGGCTAAAACAAATGCTAAGAGTGTGAGCAGATTAATTGAAAAACCAAACATCCATATAACAGCCATGGTGCCTATTAACGAAATTGGCATTGTCACTGCTGGAATTAAGGTGACACGAATACGACCTAAAAACAAAGCAATAACAATTAAAACGACGACAATGGCAATGACAAGTGTTACTAATACTTCTTTTAAAGCACCACGAATATAGTCCGCTTTATCTTGGGTAATAACCAAGTGATAATCTTGGCCTTGCGCATTAATTTCGGCAACACGCTTTTGGATATCTGTTGATATTTGAATTGTATTTGCGCCAGATTTCCGCAATACACCTAAACCAATAACCATACGACCATTGAGTACACTAAAGTCTTCGGCTTCTGCTGGTGCAAAAAATACCTGTGCAATATCTTTCAGCCAAAGGTTTTTAGCGATTTGCGTATTTAACACTGATTTTGGCGTTATCAAAGATGCATTCGCACGAACCAATAGCTCCTGATCGGTGGACTCGTAACTCCCAGCAGGCACATCAAACTGCGTATTTCGTAACGCACTCACCACATCATCAATTGCAATACGGTAACGAGCCATATCAACAGGGTTCAGTTCTATGCGCATGACTCGGTCTTGCGCGCCATCTAAACGAACATCAGCAACACCGTCAACAGAAATAAGCTGTGGCACAATGTCTTTTTCCAGCCGTTCAGACAGCGCCATTTGATCCATAGTGTCAGAATAGACAGCAAGCTGCATAATATCTTCAGCATCGTCATCCGCTTTGACGATCATGATCTGCTCAACATCTTCAGGTAAATCTTGTATGACTTGGTTTACTGCTTCACGAACATCCGTTGCTGCAGTGTCTAAATCTACACCAACTCGAAACTCAGCATTCATACGAAGATTATTTTCTTCACTTGAAGATTCTATTTGCTTAATACCAGACACTCGTGCCACAGCGCCTTCAATAATACGTGTCACTTCTGCATCCATCGTCTCAGGTGATGCACCTGTATAAGTCGCTCGAATGCTGACCACGGGACGATCAACATCTGGTAATTCACGGACACTAATCCCTAGATATGCTGCAGCACCTGCTAAAATAACCAGAAGATTGATAACAGTAATGAAAATTGGCCTGCTCACACCAAGAGCGGATAAATCATATTTCATGCTTAACCCTCTTTATTTACAGGATTAAGGGGTTCACCAGTTAATGCATTTGGGTTTGGCTGTCCATCAGGGCACTCTTGAGTGGTACACACCTCTAAGCCTTCATGCATACGCTGGCCACCTTCAACAATCACTTGATCTCCTGCATTGATTTCACCTTCAACAAGTATATGGCCATCTTGACGGCCTATAACTTTAACTGGCACTTCCACGGCTTTAAAGCTTTTCAATAGCCAGATGTAAGACCCATTTTTACCCCATTGCAAAGCAATTTCTGGTACAGATGGATACTCATCTGCCGACACCAACCAATCAATTCGAAACGACATACCTGGGCGGAAACGATCTTCATTATTATCAAGCACTAAACGCACTCGTAAGGTCCTTTTTAATGGATCAACCCTATTTTCGACACTTTTAATGGTTGCTTTAAAATGTTCATGTGGAAATGCTGGTGTCGATAACGAAAAAGCAGCTTGTGCTTGGTTTTGCTGCAGTGCGCCCACCAAAGATTCGGGTATATCAAAGTCAATATACAAACGTGCACGATCATCTATAGACGCCAGTAATGTCGCTTCACTCACACGATCACCAACATCCACAAGCGGAATACCAACAACACCATCAAAAGGTGCTCGTATTTGTCGATCATCTAATGCTATTTGGGCTTGAGCTAAGGCAATTTTGGATTGTTGATACTCCGCCTTTGCTGCATCTACATCAGTGCCAGGCACTGCATTTTGGCGCAAAGCACGAGAATATTGATTCATCAATCGTGTCGATTCAGCGAGCCTCACTTGCGCAGACTCAAGAGCGAGTTGCTCTTGCTTGCTCTCAAGTTGGATTAACAAGTCACCCTTTTTAACCCCTTGTTGAGCTTCAAACAGCACTTGTGTTACATCTTCAGATACAGATGGGTACAACTCTACACCCTGTTGAGCAATTGCGGTGCCTACAGCATTAAACTCACGAAGATAAGGCTTTGCTTCAATGGATTGAGTTGCAACTGTAATACTCCAATTTTGTTTATCTGCAGCATAGAGTGTTGATGTTATGAGCGTACTCATCAATGCAAGCGCAAGCAGACAAGCGGGTTTAAAGTTTAAAAGCATGGTTGTGGTCCTTATAAGCACGAGGGCCGAACAGCAAAATATTAAATAGGAATCATTCTCAATATACTTGCCTAATTCTCCAGAGATGTATAGTCAAAATATTAGAATCATTTATGCAACACAAAACACAGGCATAGCTTATGATTTGATATCATTCTGTTACTTTTAAAAACTGAAAGCAGAATGATGTATGAAAATAGAGGAAAGTCATAAAAGGCCACTTTTCAATACAGAAATTGAAGAAGCCAAAAAAGTCTTTGGTAATGCCATTGACTATAGCAAAGTCACAGTTATTACAGGCAAGTATGCCAAAATTCAGGGTAGCCATGATATTTACACACCTAATGGTAATATCTACTGGCCTAGCTTAAAAGCATCAAAATCCATGATTGACAACCCTAAAATGGCACATAACTTCATTCATGAAATGGCCCATGTACTGCAACACCAATCTGGCACTAATGTTCTTTTAAAGGGCTTTTTAGCACAGCTTGTATTTGTAGTCACTGGCTATAGGCATGGCAACCCGTATCTTTATGAGAAAGGCCAGAAATGGAAAAACTACTCTATAGAACAACAAGCGGAAATGATTGCAGATGCATACAGCTGTAACTATGCAATTCCATTAAAGCAAAACATCGATACCCCGCTTTTTCCAAAGTATCGCCATTTTGCAAACAAGCCTACTGAAGGAATTACGGCTAACAATCCTGCTCAATGGTTGGCAGATCAAGCCGTATTAAAGTTTGAAATTTAAAACCCTTTAATTCATTATTTTAAAATGATGAGCTTGATTTAAATCGCAAGGTAAATGTTGAATTTCGATGTGATTACCCCCCATACTTTTTAACATTTCTGCCGCCTGCTTTGCATCAAGTTCCAAAGTATCACCGTATTTATCTTCAGCACGGAACATCGCTTTTGTCAATTTTGAGCCATCATCTGTGTAAGGATCAGGTTTAGTGAATTGAAGCTTCCCTTGAGAGAACTGCACATCATCATGGCGCATATACATGGCTTGATCCGATGAAAATGAATAAGTGATACTTGAATTAGGCACTCTATAGCACCAATGCATTTCAGGTTTCACAAATTGCGTGTTGGCAGGGTTAATAGCATCAGACATTTTACCGAGCTGTTTTGTATTGACTCGCAGCTGCGCCTGATTAACTCGCTGATACTCTTCAACGGATACATCGTCAGTATTTGGATGAACAAACCGGCCAGCTAAACTTACATCGAGCTTCTCGCCAGACTGAAATGACTTTAACCAAAGTTGCAAAGGCAGTGACTTTTGATTATTCACACTTGGGTCCAGTATACGAATACCATCATCACAATGCACGGCTGATGCAATATGATGCTTCCAAGACACATTTTGGAATAACCTATTGCCTGCGGTTAAACCTACATCTGGAGATTGAATAATACAACTGAGAGGCACTGCTTTCTCACTTAAACGATTATTAATAATCCATGTGCGAGCAGCACAACCATCCGGCAAAAAATCTTTTTCAATGTCTTTCATTAATTCAGGTGCTAAAGCATCAAGCTCTCTCGATTGCATAGCAGCAGGTAACTCTGAAAGATAATTTTTAAAAGTTATGTTTTTACGGGCATCGAAAGTTAATCGTTGCGCCAATGACTCTGTCCAGTCTTGCGAGAGTTTAAGAGCACCAATTTTTGATTGCCCAGTAGCGGCACTCATCTGAGGCAAAGTCGAAGTAATTCGAGCAGCCCCCTGAGTTGACACAAGTCTATTCAGTAAAGAAACACTGGTAAAAACTGGTTTAACAGCACTATTAAAAAGTCCGATTACTTTCATGTTCTATCCTTTTTACTGCTTGGATCTGCAATCCATTACAATGTTCAATTAACCTAACTTCAAAAAAGCCCACAGGCTAGCACGAAGGCTTATCGTAAGAACAGATTTGGATACGAAACAACCAAGGTAGAGCACCCTACCTCTTGTGCTCAGCACTAAAGCCTGCCTAGAATGGCAGTAGCCTTAAAAAATAACGCGTAATATCAAAAAGATGGAGCTTTTATGTCAGACGCAGCTTTACCACACACAATTCAAGACATTCTCATGTACATGGATCGCCACCAGATGAATAAAATTAAAGTGGCCGTAGCCGATATTGATGGTATCTTACGCGGCAAATATATCCACAAAGACAAACTTAAGTCTGCTCTTGAGAGTGGTATGGGCTTTTGCAGTGTGGTTTTTGGCTGGGATTCGGGCGATGTTTGCTACTCTGAAGGCAAGTTTGCTGGCTGGCACAATGGCTACCCTGATTCAGACGTACAGCTCGACCCAATGAGCTTTCGATTAATTCCATGGGAAAACAATCAACCTTTTTTACTCGGCCACTTTGGAACAGCAGAAGGTAAACCTATGCCACTCTGCCCTCGTCAATTAGTCAGAAAAATTCAAGCCAAAGCAACATCCTTAGGCTTTCAAGCACTCGCAGGCATGGAGTTTGAGTGGTTCAACTTTAAAGAGACATCACAAACGCTTCAAGACAAAGGCTTTCATCAACCAGAACCCATTACCCCTGGTATGTTTGGTTATTCCTTGCTTCGATCAGGGCAGAATCGAGACTTTATGACAGCCATAATGGATGAGCTCTTGGCATTTAATGTTCCTGTTGAAGGACTCCATACAGAAACTGGTCCTGGGGTCTATGAGGCAGCTCTTACCTATACAGAAATGCTTGAAGCTGCAGATCGTGCGACTCTCTTTAAATCAAGTGTCAAAGAAATTGGTCACCGCTTTGGTATTATGCCAAGCTTTATGGCCCGCTGGAATACATCTCTCCCCGGCTGCTCTGGTCATATTCACCAAAGTTTAAAACGCTTAGACACTGGTGAAAATGCCTTCTACGGTGAAGGTCAAGAACACAGTATGAGTGAAACGTTTAAGAGCTATGTCGCAGGTCAGCTGCTTTGCTTACCAGAACTGCTGCCGATGTTTGCGCCAACAGTAAATAGCTATAAACGTTTGGTTGAAGGCTTTTGGGCACCAACTCGCGTCACCTGGGGTATTGATAACAGAACCACAGCCCTGCGTGTAATTCCAGGGTCGCCTAAATCTACACGATTAGAAACACGAGTTGCTGGCGCAGATGTCAATCCATACCTTGTGGTTGCAGCAAGTATAGCGGCGGGCCTCTACGGCATTGAGAAAGGGCTTACTCTTAATGATGCCCCCGTCTTAAGTAATGGTTATGAAAGCAAAGAAGCCAAACGCCTTCCTGCCTCATTAATTGATGCAGCACAAGCCATGCATGACTCAAAAATTGCACGAGAGCTGTTTGGCAATGAGTTTGTAGACCACTTTACATACACTCGTCAGTGGGAATGGCAAGAATCACAAAAGGCTGTGACTGATTGGGAATTAAAGCGCTACTTTGAAATCATCTAAACCAGTCAACTTGAGCTGAAAAAAATTCAGCTCAAGTTACTCTAACGCTATGGCTATCTTACAATGCAAGCTGCTTTTGCATTAATGGCAGCTGCACAAAGAATGTAGTGCCTTCACCTAAACTCGACTCAAAAGATATAGAGCCCTGAAATGCCTCTACAATATTTTTAGAAATATGCAGCCCCAAGCCTGTACCTTCATGAGATCGGGTATCAGAACTATCTTCTTGAGAAAAACGTTCAAAAATTCGCGCTTTAAATTCATCTTCAATGCCCCGACCTTCATCACGCACAGAGATAAGAGCATGGGTTCCACTAGAGGAAAGCGTTATAGTGACACTGGATTCACGAGGGGAAAACTTTGCCGCATTAGATAGTAAGTTCGTGATCACCTGCTCAAATCGATAAGGGTCAAGCCAACATTCAACGTTACCAGCAGCATGTGAAATGAAATGAAATTTAACCTGATACTTTTGCTGTAGCGCAGCATTTCGTTCAAGAATTAACTGCAAAAGATGATGAATATCAACTTGATTAAAGTTAAAATCCATTTTACCTGCAGTAATCTTTTGCATATCAAGAATATCATCGACCAGCTTACTCAGGCGGTCACAACTATCGAGAGAAATAGAAAGCAAACGATTAGATCGATCATCTATTTTTGTAGCCACTCGGGAACCAAGCAATACCAGAGCCCCTTTAATTGAAGTCAGAGGCGTTCTTAGCTCATGACTTACAGTTGAAATAAACTCATTCTTAATTGAATCAAATTTTTTATGTTCGGTAATATCTTCGGAAAACATGATGAGACCGCCAACATGACGTCCATAGGCATACCAAGGGTATAACTCATATTTCAACCAAACACGAGCGCCATTTTTTTGAACAAATAATGCTTCATCTACCCGTATTGATTCACCTTTCAGGCATTTCAAAAATGCTGCACGCCAAGGTTCCATCTCGAAATTAGAATCTTTAAAAACCTCAAAATGGTTTAAACCAATAATATTTTTCTGCGCAATATTGTAGTCATCATACCAACGATCACTCGCTGAGAGATACTTAAATTCAATATCAAACATAGCGATTGAGACAGGTGCTTTTTGAATAAATAACGTTAATAACCGTTCGCTTTTTATAAGTTCCAAATGCTGAACACGAACGCGTTGTCGTGAATAGAGAATAAAAACAGCAAATAAAACCAAGCCAATACCAAGAACAAAACCAACTTTTGGCAAAAGCACCAAGTTATGTTTTATGAATTCTTGAGTTGGTACAACCTCAATGATCCAAGCTTGATCTCTAAAATTTAATAAATGAATTTGCTTGAACTTGTCAGGCTCATAGAGATCAAGAGCATTACTCATTTTAAAAATAGGATTATTGTTAACTTTAATACTAATATCGAAATAGGGTTTTTCTTCAAGCTTCAAGGATGATTGCACTAAAGTATTGATATCATAAACACTAGCAATAAATGATTGCTTTAAGACTGAAATCGGTGAAAAATAATAGAGAACAGATTGACCTCTCTCATTATGCTCAATATGAAAGGCATTTGCTAATGTCGTTTTATCCTGCGCATCGTGAAAATCTTGATTAACAGCCTGAGCATAAAAATCAAAACGCTCAACATCCGCCTGTGGCTCTTGCCATGGCGTTAGTGGCACTCCAACAACCCTTAAAAAGATAAGTTCATCTTGGTGTAGAATATAAGCCGTTGCATCTTGACGCCACTCAGGTTCTGGAGTACCACCACGTACAAGCCAACGATCGGCCATTCTATCAATAGAATAAAGAGATTGGTTTAAAGACTTTTCAAGTGCATTGATATAACTTGTACTTATTTTAGTCGTTGCGGTTTCAATGTATTGGTCTTCATAACTTTTAATGCCCCACAGAATAATCGTAATTATAACCACACTCAAAACAGCTAAAAAACCTTGATCTAAAGCAATCTTAGCTCTTGCAGATGATGTTAATGATGCAGTGAATGCTTTTAATGCATTCTTTAACATAAATTGTATCCATAATTAGGTGACTTCAAATACTGAGCAAACAGTTGACAATATTTAAGTATACAAGAACCAGCTATAGATAAAATAAATGTTTAGCTATTACAGGTAAAGTGGTGTTTATTTAAACGGAATACCCTTTTGATAAAGCATAGCTGCAATTTCATAAAAACCTCTACTATAAGCAAGTTGGCAGGTATTCATACCATTATCATTTTTTGCAAAGCCAGAAGCATCATAAAATTTCATCAATGACTTGACCATTGCTTTATCATTCACATCAGCCCAGAGCATCAAGGGCGTCCAGCCACCAGTTACCGGCTTATTAACATCTGCACCCTGCTTTAGCAGCCATAATGTCAAACCAGGATTCTGTTGGCGAGATGCATAGGATAGCGGCGTTTCACCATTACCAAATACATGATTTGGTGATTCACCTGATTTAACGAGATGACAAACAAGCTTTTGTTTCTCCCTCATCACAGCCTCAGTAAAAGCATGGCATTGCACAGTTTTTAAATAGGGGGAATCTACAAGTTTATTTTGAAGTATCTGCAATAACGCAAGATCATCTTTTTTAACTATTTCAGTCGCAAAACTTTTCCAAATCCAAATTGGTAGATGAATAAAGACATCAAAAGCTTCTTTAAGGGCTTTTGCATCACCATTGGCAATTGCAGCCTGAGCAGGTTGAAGTGAGGATATATTTCGATCAATGCGCTGCTCTAGAGGCAACTTCAACATTGGAAAAAAAGAACCTAACCGACTTCCAGTCAGTTCAATTTTACGCCCTATAGATGAGAAAAAATCATTAAAAGACGTAAAAATATGGTTTGAGGGTTGCGATGAAGCTGGCTGTATTTTCATTGTTATAGTCCTATTTAGTTTGAGGTGAATTATAACAATTGCAAATGCAGAAAAAATAAACTTGCAGGTATATACCCATAGCGTTACTGAAGAATTCAAAGCATTTAACTAGTCAGTAAAGCTATCCACATCTCGAATATGACGGCAAAATCGGATGAGACCAACAAGCACACTGTAAGGCATGTCAATGACAAATTCTAAGGCATCTAAAAACCAAAAGTCATCATCACGAGATTTTGGTTTCACAAAGTGTGCCGTAACAAAAGAAAGAATACAAAAGATCAATACAGCTAGGTTAAAACCAGAAGCATGCAAATCCCAAGCTAGATAACCGCCAAGGATAAACAAAAAAAGAGAAAAACAAAGACGGATATAATCAAATAACATAGAAAAAGCTCAAAAAGACATCTCAAACAACTCGGTAAACATACCTTGGCTTACAACGAAGATTACTTTAAGCATAGTCCTTTTTAAGAGGGCTTAACCTACTTAAGCTCATAGTGCAAATCAAATTCAGTTTCATGAGTCTTTACAAACCCATGCTTCACATAAAACCCATTCGCCCTACTTTGCTTTAAGGCTTGCAAACGCAAAGGTAAATTAACCTCCTTTGCTTGATGTTTGATCTTCTCAATAAGCTGACCACCTAACTGAAATGATTGAAACTCAGGGTCTATATACAAATGATCTAAATAGAGGTGATCTGACTTTGTAAGAAGCACATAGAAACCGGCTAGACGACCTTCAATGAGTATTTTAAAAGTAGCTTTTGGATTAAAGCCATCAAGAAAACGTGTTCTGACTCTAAGAGGATCATAGCGCCCAACAGCCTCAAGGCTTGGCCGCATTGCCCGCTCACGCAGACCAGCCAACACATCAGCATCAGACTGCAATGCTTCTTGCAGGCTATAGGATGATTCGCCTCTCACTAATACCTTCCTTATTCATCATACGATTTTACAGAACAAAACTGTGCAAAATTCAGCCTAACAATAGTAGCTCTACGCAATCACCAAAGATAAAATAACACCCAACCAAGAGAAGCGATCAGAAATTAATCACCCTTAAAAAAAAGTCGATAACAATAGGCAATACAATGACAATACCACAAACTTCACCTCTTCATATAAATAATCTGCCTTCTGAAATTATTCATAAAATTCAAGGCGAGCTTGAGAAAGTAAGGGGCATTGCCGGTATTAAGAGTGTTTTCAATTTAGCGACAACTTGTCGAACTATGTATAGCCATGCCTGTGAATTTAATCGATTACAAAGTATAGGCTTAAGATATGTAACATTCACCAAAGTCCCTTTTTTTCTAGCGGTATCACTCTTAAAATCTAAAAATAATACTCTGCTAATTAAAGCAGCACAGGAACGCCTTGAAGATGATATAAACAATAACAAAATTAAGACCTCTTCAACGAACTTTAATATAATCCTGTCGACAAAAAATAAAAGCCTTAGAGAAACTGCTTACAACAAGTGGGCGCAAGATATTAATAATATAGACTTCAATCAGAACAACCTACAAAAAATCATCAATCTGACTTCACACTCAAATAGCAAAATAAAGAGCGCATCACGAGAGAAACTCACTAACTGGGCAAAAAACAACCAAATTAATGGCTTAGAATCTTCTCTATTTACTTTATTACATGAAGAAAATTCAAGCTTAGGTGATGAATTGCGAAATGCGTTCAAGAGAAAGCTAGAATCAACAACACCAAATGCGCCATTAAAAGATATTCAGCAGAATCTTATTAACTCACCCAACGCATTTATTAGAGATACTTATATTAATACATTCTGCCGTCTCATTAATAGCAAAGCATATAACTTAGAACAGCCAATAATGTACTTTTATCACCAAGCAGGTCCAGCAGCAATTACTTCAGCCATTGAAAAACTTGCTGCTTATAAAATATGTACATACACTATACAAGGTGATACTTATTTCAATCAATTAAACATGATTGATAGTAGAAACACACACATAAGAAACTATGCATATAATACAGCAATAGATAATATTAATCAGAATAAAATCCCTGTCGAAACATTAAATTCAAACTTCCTCCAAAATATTACAAGACCAGATATTCATAAAAAAATTGAAAGAGATTTCATTAAACTTATTCAGGAAGGAAAACTAGGAGAAGACAACAAACAATAGTTCATTGAGTTTTTA
>DJZY01000031.1 GCA_002450655.1 Gammaproteobacteria bacterium UBA6940
AGCGTGTCAGGATGAGCGTTTTCGTTGAATATTTCAAGCCATCATGTTTGGAGCATGCAATGCCAAAATGCTGAAGGGCAACAGCTAAGCCAATATTTTGATTGTTGCGATTAAACGTAGCTTTTAAATTATTAAAAATTGCGCTTGGTGTTTTACAGATGCCCCGTAAAATGGTTCGGTCTTTGTTTGAAGCACTGGTAATGACCATTGCGATATGACCTGCATTGGTATGAAAGTCTCTAAGCGTTTTAAAGCTCATGTCCTGTTTGAAATTAACTTCAGTGATAGGTTGTGTTGATACATAATACACATGTTTTTTATCGTAAAAGTACTTAGCATGACGAAAGTCATCAGAGGTTAGCATTTCACCAGTAATTGCATACTTAGCCTGTTTTAAGGTGTTGTAGTGAGTGCTTCTTTTGCTTGATGTACTCTTGAGTTGTAAATGCACAAGATAGTCTTCCACTTTAATGTCTTTGTGGAATGCTGTATCTGGTTTCTCGTAGAGTGAGATTGCAACCATTGACTGTTTGAAATAGGTTCCGAGGGCACCGATATAATTATCAGCATCAGTCTCTTTTGAAAAACTTTTTTGGCGGGCCATGTAGACACAGCGACCATCATCTGTAATGAGATGCCCAGTAAGTAGCCCTGGTTTTATTTCTGTCAGCTGGCCTTGGCTTACTAATTCTTGAGTAGTTGCTTGAGGGAATTCTATTTCATGCTTAATACTAATAGGTTGGGTTTCAGCTGGCGCTGTTGCTGGTGTACTCGATGATACAACGGATTGTGATTGGTGTGGTTCGTGATCCAAATTGTATTGTCGTTCACAGAAGGGTTCAGTGATCGTTGATGCTTGTTTTGGGAAGCGAGCTTTAATTTGTATTTGTCCAGCATTGACTTGATCAGCATAAAAAATTCGACCGGTTTTGGATACTTGCCCTAGTTGGGTGTTGATCTCATTCATTGCAGGAGGGGCAGTTGACGTAACTCGACAGTAAACAGAATTATGCTGTCCGAGCATAACTGACTGAATTGTATTGCTCTGTGCTAAGTATTGATGCAGCTGTTGACTGTCAATTGAGCCGAGTTTGGTATGCTGGTTGAAATCTTGTAAAGAAAAATGAATGGTCATTGCTGCTCTTCTTCAGTGTTATAGATAAATAACAAGAGCTTGGCAGTCCTCTTCAAAGCGAAAGCCCCTGTAAAAGAGGCTAAAGTACCTGATCAAATAAGGTGCAACAATCATTGATTACATTAGAGTCGCTGCTTGTGCCACATTTACGGCAAAGCTAAAGCCAATCAGCGTTAGTATTTGCACCATGAAGTTCGTAGCGGCAAGGAATATACTTTTAAAGAGTGGCGCGTTGAGGAAAGCGCTATAGACTAGTGTTGAAACACCAACTGCCACCATAAACTGCATGTGTTCAGGTTGCATGCTGGAGTTAGGTGTGAACTGAATAGCGGCAGCCATAATGAGGCTTGTGCTCAATACACATATAAAACAGGCGTTAAGGTTGGTAATGTGAGTTCGCAACACATGTGCAAAAAAGTGCATTACAAAGAGTGTTGCTGCTAAGGACGCAAAAGCGGTTAAAACTGTTGTAAGTGTAAGTTGCATATATATAAGCCTTTTTCTTGTTATGATTTTAATATTGGATGATTTGGCTTGATCCTTGAGGAAATCCTATCAAAATTCGGCCTGTTTCTTGTGAAATTCTGTGCAAGTTGTGTTTTATTTGCGTCAAATCAAAAAAGCTGAGAGGGCTGTAAGCCCCAATTACAGAGGTTTAGATGCCAGGGTATAATAATAATGCTGTTAAAGCGTAAAATTAGGGAATCTTTGCATAGCTTTTCACCGGTCGATCACGTATACTCTGGGCTCAAATTTCCCCTAATTTGAGCTTTTTTAAGGAAGTAGGGGATGTGCCAAGCCCATCTGATGTGAGGAAGAACCATGTGCGGAATTGCCGGTATTATTGCTCAAAGCTATGTAAACCAGCATCTCTATGATGCGTTAACTGTATTACAACATCGAGGTCAGGATGCTGCGGGTATTGTGACTTGTGATGGCGTAAGGCTCAATTTACGCAAAGATAATGGAATGGTTCGAGATGTGTTCCGCACGGAGCATATGCTAAACCTAACAGGTAACATGGGTATTGGCCATGTGAGATACCCAACTGCTGGTAGCTCAAGCTGTGCCGAAGCTCAACCATTTTATGTGAATTCACCATTCGGTATTTCTTTAGCCCATAATGGTAACCTAACGAACACTGAAACAGTGGCTCAAAACCTTTTCCGTGAAGACTTCCGTCATATCAACACAGGTTCTGACTCTGAAGTGCTTCTCAATGTGTTTGCTCACGAACTTCAAGAACGTGCCAGCATGCATTTAACACCTCAAGCTATCTTTGATGCAATGAAAGGTGTGTTTGCTCGTGTGAAGGGCGCATACGCAGCTCTAGCACTTATTACTGGTCGAGGTATTGTTGGTTTCCGTGATCCTAACGGTATTCGTCCTCTTGTGATTGGTCAGCGTACAGCTGAAAATGGCAAAACTGAATACATGCTTGCTTCTGAAAGTGTTGCGCTTTCTGTTTGTGGTTTTGAGCGCCTACGCGATGTTCAACCTGGTGAAGCTGTTTACATCACTGTCGATGGTCAGTTGTTTGCAGAGCAATGTGTAACTGGTCATAAGCATACGCCATGTGTATTCGAATATGTGTATCTTGCTCGTCCAGACTCCATTATGGATGGTATTTCTGTCTATAAAGCTCGTATGAGAATGGGTGACCGTCTTGCTGATAAGATTAAGCGCGAATGGCCAGAGCATGATATTGATGTTGTTATTCCAATTCCTGATACAAGCCGTACAGCTGCAATGCAGTTAGCGCAAGGTCTTGGAGTTAAATATCGTGAAGGCTTCATCAAAAACCGTTATATCGGTCGTACATTTATTATGCCTGGTCAAACAGAGCGTAAAAAGTCTGTACGTCAAAAGCTAAACGCAATTGAACTTGAGTTTAAAGGCAAGAACGTTCTTCTTGTTGATGACTCAATTGTACGTGGTACTACTTGTGAGCAGATCATTCAAATGGCTCGTGATGCTGGTGCTCAAAACGTATACTTTGCATCTGCTGCGCCTCCTGTTCGTTATCAGAACGTGTATGGTATTGATATGCCTGCACTTAAGGAGCTTATTGCTCATGATAGAACAGAGCAAGAAGTAGCTGATCTCATCGGTGCTGATCGTTTGATCTTCCAAGATCTTGATGATCTGATTAATGCAACATTCAAAGGCAGTCGTACAGAAGTGCGTGAGTTTGATTGTTCTGTATTTAATGGTGAGTATGTGACTGGTGATATTACGCCAGAGTATCTGTTAAACATTGAAGGTGCACGTAATGATGGTGCAAAATCAAAAGTAATCGCAGGTGCTGCAGACCCAACACCAATTGATCTTCATAATCACATTTAATTGTTGATTTGAGTATCGAGAAAAGCTGGCCAATGTGCCAGCTTTTTTTATGCCTTTTATTCGCGAAATGAAGGCCAAAAAAAAGCCCGCAGATGCGGGCTTATTAATACTTCAATTAAGGAAGTAGGTGTTGCACACCAGCTTTCTCTTCAAGAAGTTCTTTTTCAGTCAGGCTCATGCGCTCACGGCTGAAGTCGTTGATTTCAACGCCTTGGATAATTGAGTAGTCACCATTTTCGCACTTCACAGGGAAAGAGTAGATGATGCCTTTCTCGATGCCGTAGCTACCGTCGCTTGGTACAGCCATGGATGTCCACTCAGTGCCAAGAACCCAATCACGGATGTGATCGATTGCAGCATTTGCAGCAGAAGCAGCACTTGAAGCGCCACGAGCTTTAATGATTGCAGCGCCACGTTGTTGAACGCATGGAATAAATGTGTCTACGTACTCTTCTTGAGAAAGGAACTCAAGACCAGACTTACCATTTACATCAACCTTGTGAAGGTCTGGGTATTGAGTTGCAGAGTGGTTACCCCAGATAATAAGGTTCTTCACTTCGCTAACGCCAACTTTAGCTTCTTGAGCTAGAAGTGATTGAGCGCGGTTATGGTCAAGGCGAGTCATTGCAGTGAAGTTGCGTGGGTTAAGATCTGGCGCATTTGCTTGAGCGATAAGCGCATTTGTGTTTGCTGGGTTACCAACAACAAGTACTTTAACGTCACGAGAAGCAACTTTGTTAAGTGCTTGGCCTTGAGCGGAGAAGATAGCAGCGTTAGCTTCAAGAAGATCTTTACGCTCCATGCCAGGTCCACGTGGTCTTGCGCCTACAAGTAGAGCAATATCAGCATCTTTGAATGCAACTTCTGGATCATCGCTGATGATAAGCTCTTGAACAAGAGGGAAAGCACAGTCGTTGATTTCCATGGCAACACCTTCAAGTGCTTTCATGGCAGGTGTGATTTCCAGAGCGCTTAGAATGATTGGTTGGTCTTTACCAAGCATATCGCCAGCTGCGATACGGAATAAAAGTGAATAACTGATTTGGCCAGCTGCGCCAGTAACGGCAACGCGGATAGGTTGTTTCATAGCATCCTCTTTGATGTATTGGTTATCAGGCATAAGTCACAATGATTTATGCCTGGCACTATCGGAAAACACAACATCCTTAATGGATATATAAGAACGAATTATGCTAGGTGTTGAGCCGATGGTCAAACATAAATAAGAATTTGATCAGACTAATAGCAAAAAAAGTTGATTTGTTTGATTAATTAAGATGAGTGCAGGTGGTAACTCGTGCAGATAAGCAAGAATGTGCTCTTAGGTGAATAAAATAGTGTGGTTGAAGTTACAGTTAAAAAAAATATCTGAGTGTGTTTGAAAAATGCTCAATCTAAGTCTTCTTCCCAAGAGGTGGTCTATTCACGTGATTTTACTGTACTAATCCCCAGTGTTATCCACAAGTATTGTGGAGAAATAACTGAATTAAAAGAAAATCATGTGAATAGAGTGTTTGCGTTTGGTACCTAAGAGCCTCTATAATAGCGCCAACTTTTTTGGTTTTGGTTGTTTTGTGGTGGTGGCTGTTAAGCTGCACTTGGCTAGCGATGCTGTGTTACCACGTCTCATGAAACCTTATGTTTGGCTCCGCTTCAGCGTCTCGCGTGCGGTTTTTTTTTTCTGAAAAATATTTAGAGGGAAATAGTATGGCTCGATATATATTCGTGACAGGTGGTGTGGTTTCCTCGCTTGGGAAAGGGATTGCCGGTGCGTCTTTAGGATCTATCCTGGAGTCCAGAGGTCTGAGTGTTTCAATCATGAAACTTGATCCTTACATTAACGTTGACCCAGGCACAATGAGCCCAATCCAACATGGTGAAGTATTCGTAACAGAAGACGGTGCAGAAACGGATCTTGACTTAGGCCATTATGAGCGTTTTATTCGTGCTCGTATGTCCCGTCGTAATAACTTAACAACTGGTCGTATCTACCAAGAAGTTATTGAGAAAGAGCGTCGCGGTGATTACCTTGGTGCTACTGTTCAGGTTATTCCACACATTACTGATGTGATTAAAGAGAAAGTACTTCGTTGTGCGCCTGAAGCTGATGTTGTTATCGTCGAAATTGGCGGTACTGTAGGTGATATTGAATCTCTTCCATTCCTTGAAGCTGTTCGTCAGCTTGGTGTTGAGCTTGGTTCCGGCGAATCATTATTCGTTCACTTAACCCTCGTGCCATTTATTCCAACATCTGGCGAAATTAAAACAAAACCAACACAACACTCTGTGAAAGAGCTTCGCTCAATTGGTCTTCAACCAGACGTTCTTATTTGTCGTTCTGAGCAGCCAATTCCAGCTGATGCGCTTCGTAAAATTGCGCTTTTCACAAACGTTGATTTGAATGCTGTTATTTCATGTCACGATGTTGATTCCATTTATGCTGTACCTGCACTTCTAAATGAGCAAGGTCTTGATGAAATTGTTGTGCGCAAACTTGGTCTTCAAGATAAAGCAAAATCTGCAGATCTAAGTGATTGGCAGCAAGTACTTGAAGCTAGCCGTGAATCTGACCATAAAGTGAATATCGCTATGGTTGGTAAATACATGGAACTTAAAGATGCGTACAAGTCTCTTATTGAAGCATTGCAACATGCTGGTATGCGTCAACGTGCTCGCGTTAATATCATGTTTATTGACTCTGAAGATGTTGAAGAGCAAGGGACAGATATTCTGAAAGATGCCCATGCGATTCTTGTACCAGGTGGTTTTGGTTCTCGTGGTACTGAAGGTAAGATTCAAGCAATTAAATTTGCACGTGAGAACAAAGTCCCTTATCTTGGTATTTGTCTTGGTATGCAGTTGGCGGTTGTTGAATTTGCTCGCCATGTTGCTAACCTTGAAAATGCAAACTCAACAGAGCTTCATGAATCAACAGCACATCCAGTTATTGCACTTGTAAGTGAGTGGGTTGATGCTGAAGGTGGTGTATATCAGCGTGATGAGAAAACTGATCTTGGCGGTACAATGAGACTAGGTGGTTACCCATGTCAGCTTGTTGATGGTACTAAAGCACAAGAAATTTATGGTAATCAAAAAATCGTTGAAAGACATCGTCACCGTTATGAAGTGAATGCTGGTTATGTTAAACAGCTTGAAAACTCTGGCCTTGTGATCAGTGGTACATCTGATGATAAGCGCCTTGTTGAGATGGTTGAAATTAACGATCACCCATGGTTTGTTGCATGTCAGTTCCACCCAGAATTCACATCAACACCGAGAGATGGTCACCCATTATTCTCCAGCTTTGTACAAGCTGGCTTGAAGCAAAAAGAACTCATTCGCCAAGGAGGCACTCTTGAGCGCAAATAGCATTCATAAGCAAATTCAAGTTCAAAAAAATGACCAGTCGCCAATCGTATTTGCGAATGACAAGCCTTTAGTGCTTGTCGCTGGCATGAATGTACTTGAATCCTATGAACTTGCTGACGAGATTGCTGCAGCATATATTGAAGCAACTCAAAAGCTTGGTATTCCTTATGTTTTCAAAGCAAGCTTTGATAAAGCTAATCGCTCATCTGTGAGCAGCTTTCGTGGTCCAGGCCTTAAAAAAGGTGTTGACTGGTTAGGTCAAATTGCTGAGAAATATAATGTACCTGTGATTACTGATGTACACGAGCCGGAGCAGGCAGCTCCAGTTGCAGAAGTTTGCGACATTATTCAGCTGCCAGCATTCTTGAGCCGTCAAACAGATCTTGTTGTTGCCATGGCAAAAACAGGTCGTGTAATCAATGTTAAAAAAGCGCAATTTTTAGCACCTCATGAAATGGCTCACATTATTCGTAAATGCGAAGAAGCAGGTAACGATAAAGTGATGCTTTGTGAGCGTGGCAGTCAGTTTGGGTATAATCAACTTGTTGTGGATTTCCTTGGTTTCGACATCATGAAGAAAACAGGTTCTCCATTATTATTTGATGTAACCCACTCACTGCAGATCCCAGGTGGCCAAGCTCAAAGTGCAGGTGGCCGACGTGCAAGCGTTACTCAGCTTGCATTTGCTGGTGTATCTCAAGGTATTGCTGGTCTGTTTTTGGAAGCTCATCCAGATCCAGACAAGGCAAAATGCGACGGACCTTGCGCATTAAGACTCAGTGTTCTGCCTGAGTTTTTGAAGCAGGTCAAAGCAATTGATGATTTGGTGAAGTCTCTGCCAAAGCTTGAAACAGCATAAACCACAGCACAGCTCGCGCTGTGGTTTTTTTTTGAATATAACAATCTATTTTGCAATTCCCTTTTTTTTAAAGTTGATGATCTTTAAGGCACAAAAATGTCTTTTTTTTGGGTTTATAGATGTATCATTGCTTAACAATTAATGTGAATTTTGGAAGATAAAAAGCTTGTAAAGGAGTTTCCCATGAGTGAAATTATTGATATTAAAGGATTAGAGATTCTTGATTCCCGCGGTAATCCAACAGTTGAAGCTGAAGTTCATCTGTCTTGTGGTGCTGTTGGTCGTGCTGCTGCACCATCTGGTGCATCAACAGGGTCTCGTGAAGCGCTAGAGCTACGTGATGGTGATAAAGCTCGTTATAACGGTAAAGGTGTTCGCCAGGCTGTTGCTCATATCAACACAGTCATCCGTGAAAACCTTCTTTCAAAGAAAGCAGCTGATCAGCAGAAAATTGATGATGTTCTTCTTCAGCTTGATGGCACAGAAAATAAAAATAAGCTTGGCGCAAATGCTATGCTTGCAGTGTCTCTTGCAACAGCGAAAGCTGCGGCAGCTTCTCAAAAGCTTCCATTGTTCCAGCATATTTCAAGCATCTATGATGGTGGCAAGTCTGGCTATACAATGCCACTTCCAATGATGAACATCCTTAATGGTGGTGCTCACGCTGATAATAACGTTGATATCCAAGAGTTCATGATTCAACCTACAGCTGCTAAAAGCTTCTCTGAAGGTCTACGACAAGGTGCTGAAATTTTCCACGCACTTCGCTCAGTACTTCAAAAGCAAGGTCTTAATACTGCAGTTGGTGATGAAGGTGGTTTTGCTCCATCTCTACGTTCCAATAAAGAAGCGCTTGATCTTATGAGTGAGTCTGTTCTTCTAACAGGCCTTAAGCCGGGTCAGGATATTCATTTCGCACTTGATTGCGCTGCAAGCGAATTCTACAAAGATGGTAAGTATGTACTTGCTGGCGAAGGTCTATCTGGTGATGCAACAGTATTTGCAGACTATCTTGCAGGTCTTGTTGATGCTTACCCAATTATTTCGATTGAAGATGGTCTTGATGAAAGCGATTGGGGCGGTTGGTCAGTTCTAACATCGAAGCTTGGCAATAAAATTCAGCTTGTTGGTGATGATCTTTTCGTTACAAATCCAAAAATCTTTAAAGAAGGTATCGATAAGAATATTGCAAACGCAATTCTTATTAAGTTCAACCAAATCGGAACACTTTCTGAAACCCTTGAAACAATTCGCATGGGTAAAGCAGCAAACTATGGTGTTGTTATTTCTCACCGTTCTGGTGAAACAGAAGATACAACTCTTGCAGATCTTGCTGTTGCAACTGCAGCAGGCCAGATTAAAACTGGTTCTCTATGCCGTACAGACCGTACAGCTAAATACAACCAGCTTCTTAGAATTGAAAACCTTCTAAGAGAGTCTGCGCCATACCGTGGTCTTATTGAAGTTAAATCTTAATTTTAATATAGCTTTTTGATGCTTTTTTAAATAATAAACTTGGCGTGAAATTGCCGTAGTTAAAATTAAGAAGGGCTTTTTTGTACTTTTTTTGAATATTCAAAAAAATATGCAAAAAAGCCCTTATTTATTTGTGTTAAATTTTGTACAATACGTTTTTTTCGCTAGAATAAAATTAAGTTATCTATTTTTTGTGCTATATGTATAGGATATATACATTTATATTCAGATTTTATTCAGTTTATTTTAAGGATATTGAAGTGCTAGCATCATTCCAGGTTACCAGCGTTTTCACGCCGGGCAAATTGCTTATTCTTTTGCAATTAGTTGTGCTAGCTTGGTTGGGAACTCTGTTAATAATGAATGGTGTTGTTAAAGGTCAGCAGCTTCATGAAGAAATTCTAAGCCAGGCAGATGACAATAAAGAGCTCCATCGTCGTAATCAGAGGTTGGTTTCTCAGGTTGACGCATTACGAAGCGATGACGTGCTGGTCGTTGAAGAGCGTGCCCGAAAAGATTTAGGCATGGTGAAAGATGATGAAACCTTTTTTATCTTTGTAAACTGATGACGTGATTTAATTGTTTTTCAATATGCTAGAACGAAATGAAGCTCTGAATTTCAGGGCTTTTTTTTGTTTTTGCCCTTTCTACTCTTGTTCTTATCTAATACAATTGTGCACAGATTCTACCGTTCCTTTTGAAATACATTGAGTTTTTGACTATGACTTCTGCCAATAGAGTATGGTTTATTATTCCTGCTGCAGGTGTTGGACGCCGCTTTTCAGGTCCTATGCCAAAACAATTCATGCCTTTTAAAAAGCAATTTATTTTCACAAAGGGGTTGGAAACAATACTTGCAAACTCTTGTGTGGCAGGGGTTGTACTTGCTACAGAAGTGCCAACTGAACCACAAGAGCTGCACGAGCATTGGCTGCAGTTTCAAACAAAGTATCAAGATCGCCTGTTGGTCACAGCTGGTGCAGACGAACGTATTACATCTGTCGAGGCTGGCTTGCAGGCCCTCAGGAACCACAAAGCATGGCAAGTTAAAAATGAAGATTGTGTTTTAGTTCACGATGGTGCTCGTCCATGTTTATCTGGAACTGATCTGCAATCAGTGATAGACAACCTATTTACAGCACAAGAGTCTAATAAAGGGGTCATGCTAGGTCGACCAGTATCAGATACTTTAAAGAGAGTATCAAATGATGGCTGTATTCTTGGTACTCAGGATCGCCAGGGATTATGGCAAGCCTCAACACCTCAAGGCGCTTCTGTTGGTCAATTAAGCGCAGCTTACCAAGTGTGGCATGAGCAGCACCAAGATCTTGTGCCCACAGATGAGTGTCAATTATTGGCTTTGGCAGGTGTTGATTCAATTGCAGTTCAATCCCGTAGCCCAAATCCAAAATTAACCTTCCCAGATGATTTGCCATTAATTTTTCATTTACTGGATAACTAGGCCAAGGCTTTTAAGTTGTATAAAGGAAAAGTGAGAGCAAGGCATAGATTGAATTACCATTATCAGCCTATATATTAAAAAATCAGAGGTACAAAAATGTTTAGAATCGGTCAGGGCTATGATGTCCACAAATTTGCAGATGTGGCGCCTAGTTACGGTCATATTATGATTGGTGGTATTCCGGTTGTCTCGGATAAAGCACTTTTAGCACACTCTGATGGCGATGTTGTGTTGCATGCACTTTGTGATGCTTTGCTTGGTGCCGCTGCGTTAGGCGATATTGGCGAGCATTTTTCTGATCGTGATGCTGCCTTTAAAGACATGAACTCTGATTGGTTTGTCACTGAGGTTATGAAAAAGTTAAAAGCCTTGGATTACACAGTGGTCAATGTAGATTTGACAATTATTGCAGAAAAGCCTCGTATTTCTAAATACAAGACACCAATGGCAGAGCGTATTGCCAGTCTTGTTGAGGTTGCTCATGGCGATGTTAATGTTAAAGCGACGACAACTGAAAAGCTTGGTTTTACTGGGCGGGGAGAGGGTATTGCAGCTCAAGCTGCAGTGCTTTTACAAAAGAAGACTGATGGTAAGGGGTAAATAGTGAGCTACATTCTAATCAGTAATGATGATGGTATTCATGGCGAAGGTCTTACACCACTGGTTGAAGCAGTAAGCCAAGTGAGCGATGTAAAAGTAGTTGTTCCTCTCGAGAATTGCAGTGGTGCAAGCAACAAGTTAACACTTGACCGTCCGTTGTCACCTAAAACCCTTAAAAATGGATATATAGCTGTGCCTGGTACGCCAACAGATTGTGTCTATTTATCGTGTCAAGGTATGTTTGATGAAGAGCCTGCATTTGTTGTTTCTGGCATTAATGAAGGTGCAAACCTTGGTGATGATGTGCTTTATTCAGGTACTGTTGCCGCTGCTTTGGAAGGTCGTTTTTTAAGTAAGTCAGCCATTGCTATTTCTTTAGTTGGTAAAACCCATTATCAAACTGCTGCCTATGTTGCTCGATACTTGTTAGAGCATTGGGGTGAGTTTTCTTTGCCGCAGCCATGCGTTTTAAATGTAAATGTACCTGATTTACCTCTTGAAGAGATTGCAGGATTTAAGGTAACACGCCTTGGTCGTCGTCGACGGGCTGGTAAGATTGAGCCTCACTTAAATCCTCGAGGAAGCTATGGTTACTGGATAGCTCATGCTGGTGAAGGTGTAGCAGATGAAGGTACTGATTTTCACGCAGTTCAAAATAACTTTGTTTCTTTAACACCAATTTCAATTGATATGACTCATGAGGCATATCTCGGTAAAATGGACGTGTTAAATACAAATTTAAATCATGGTTTAACAGAAATAAATAAGCCAAAATAATAATCCTCTATACGGAAGCTAGTTCAATAATGAGTAATAAAGAGCCGCATTTTGGCGTTGATCATGTTGATCAAAAGAAAGATTTGAAATCCTATTTAGGTGTCTATGTGCGTGGTATTGCCATGGGTGCCGCTGATGTTGTGCCTGGTGTTTCTGGCGGTACCATCGCCTTAATTACAGGTATCTATGATCGCTTTATTAATGGTCTCAAAGCAGCGGGCTCTGCTCAAACTTTGATTGAATTGAAAAACATGAACTTTAAAGGCATGTTTCAACGTATTGACGGTTTATTTCTTGTCAGTTTGTTTGCAGGTATTTTAACTGCAATTGTTGGATTGGCTGGTTTAATTACCTATCTTATGGAGTATCATCCTCACCCTTTATGGGCTTTTTTTATGGGCTTGGTATTAGCATCAAGTGGTGTTATGTGGAAAGATCTTAAGCAGCAAGGCAGTATTGGTGTTACGGTTGTTGTTATGCTTATTGCCGGTTTTGCGCTTGCTTTTTTTGCTGGCCGAATGACGCCGCAAAGCTTGGATGTGCAAAATTGGCACTTTTTTGCCGGTGGTGCAATTGCAATTTGTGCCATGATGCTGCCTGGCGTTTCGGGGAGCTTTTTGTTGTTAATGATGGGGTTGTATGGTGCTGTGCTTAATGCTGTTCATAATGCAGCAATACTTCAACTTGCGCTGTTTGCAGGTGGATGTGCGGTAGGTTTATTAAGCTTTAGTCATCTTTTGTCATGGTGTTTAACTCGCTTTCCGAAAGCAAGCTATGCATTTTTAATTGGGCTTATGCTTGGTGCTTTAGAAAAACTATGGCCATGGAAAGAAGTGCTTCAAACACGAATTAAAAGTGATGGAACCGAGGTGCCTTTACTTGATCGCGCAGTTTCACCATTTGAATTTGAACGAATTTATCAAGTAAGTGCTAATATAGAGATTTCTATCGCTGCTTTTGCAGTTGCAATTATTGCAATAGTTCTATTGGGTCGAAAAAGTTAAACTATTTTTAAATTGAAATTCAAAGCCCTGCAGGGCATATATTAAAAGTGAATGGATAATGTCACGCAGCGCTGTAGGCAAGGTAATAGGTATTATAGAAAAGGTGAGAACGGATGAGAAAGATTGTACAGAGTTTAAACCCATTAGAGATTGCAGCGAATCTACAGCAGTTTAAAACAATAAGTCTGCTGGCTGCGGTTACTCTATTTGCAGGTTGTCAGATTCATAAACCTGTACCAGTGGACTATATTCAGCCAAGTGGAGGCTATGCTCAAAAAGCAAGATATAGTGCGCCTCAAAATAATCCAACGAGACCCAATTATGATGCGCGTCAGTATCCTCGTCAGAACACACCAAGTGTGAACAATCCCTACGCGAAATCTGAGCCTAATCCAGTTTGGCAACCAATTGAGATTACACCGCTTGATATGACAGTGGCTCCGCCAGAGCCAACGCAGCCACTTAATCAATATGCTAACAACGGTCGACCTCAGCCATTGCGTCCTGTTGCAAATAGTGCCTATGGTCAAGATGGGTATCATGTTGTTCAGCGTGGCGATACGCTCTATAGCATTGCACGTCGATACAGTTTAAATGTGAAGGATGTGGCTGCATTTAACAGAATTGCTTACCCATATGAAATTTACCCAAATCAAAAAATTTATTTAAATGCTCAAGGTTCTGGAGCAACTGCCGTTAACAATAGCGGTCGTGGCTATTCAACGCCATCGCCAGCCAAGCCAATGACAACGCCAGTTGCTCCAACTGGTGATATTGCATGGCAGTGGCCTGTAGATGGCAATCTTATAGGTCAATATGTGCAGGGCAAGTCCAACGGTATAGAAATTGCCGGTCAGCCTGGGCGTACCATAAGGGCATCTGCAGATGGTACAGTGCTCTATAGCGGTAATCAGGTAACTGGTTATGGCGAATTGATCATTATTGACCATGGTCAAGGTTTTATGAGTACATATGCACATAATCGCCGATTATTGGTGAAGCAAGGTGATCAGGTAAGAAGCGGCGAAAAAATTGCAGAAATGGGTTCGTCTGAAGCAGATCGAACAAAACTGCATTTTGAAATCCGCAAGGGCGAAAAGCCAGTAGATCCACTTGCTTATTTACCTCGAAGATAGATTAAATTCTAATCGAGAATTGATTAAAACTGCACCGAAGCCATCATTGTGTAATTAATATATGCAAAATCTGGGTGCAGTTTAGCAGTAAAATCAATTAAATAAAGACCGATTACAAATTTAATCAATTAATAGATGTATAAATCATTGACTTAGAGGTAATTTTTGACCATATTGGAATAAATGCTTGCATTTGGAATGAGTACTCATGCCGCAGGGAGTGGCAATACTGTCAAATCAAAGAGGTCGAACAAATTCACAGAGACTTGAATTTGCCTTTGTTGATTTGGGCGTGTTTGGAGAATAACAAAGGGAAGTGACATGAAACATTCAGAAACTAGCAAACTACAGACCCAAACTGACGATCTACAGGCTGAAAAAAAGACTCGTCGTAAAAAGAACATGTCTGCCACCGCTGCACTTGATACAACTCAAGATGACACACCTCGTACGACTGATGCTGAATCAGAAACCACTGAAGCACCAAAAACACGAGCAAAACGTAAGCCTCGTAAACAAGAATCTGCTGATAGCACAGCTGCTCCAAAAGCACCTCGTAAGTCTCGTAAAAAATCAGACGATGATTTTTCTGCAGAGATGGATGACAGCTTTGATACAGATGATAATTACGATAATGATGATGACTCAGATGATACACATATGAGTCATGATGACTCTGATTCGGATTCTGATGATTACTCAAAATTCTTTGATGAAGCAGAGTCAAGTGAATCTGATTCATTTGAAGCATCACCAAAGCGTAAAGTGCGTCGCAGTGCAGCATCTACGAGTTCAACTTCGGATCGTCGTAAAACTGATAATAAAAGCCTTGATGCCACACAAATTTATCTCAATGAAATCGGCTTTTCACCACTCTTAACGCCAGAAGAAGAAGTTTACTTTGCTCGTCGTGCGCTTAAAGGTCACGCTGACGCCCGTAAACGTATGATTGAAAGTAACCTTCGTCTTGTTGTTAAGATTGCCCGTCGTTATGTAAATCGTGGTTTGTCTTTGCTTGATTTGATTGAAGAGGGCAACTTAGGTCTTATTCGTGCTGTTGAAAAGTTTGATCCTGAAAGAGGCTTCCGTTTCTCTACATACGCAACTTGGTGGATTCGTCAAACAATTGAACGTGCGATCATGAACCAAACCCGTACGATTCGCCTTCCTATCCATGTTGTTAAAGAGCTTAATGTTTATCTACGTGCTGCTCGTGAGTTGACTCAAAAACTTGATCACGAACCATCACCAGAAGAAATTGCTGAGCTGCTTGATAAGCCGGTTGCTGATGTGAAGCGTATGTTTGGTCTTAACGAGCGAATTTCTTCTGTTGATACCCCAATTGGTTATGATTCAGAAAAATCAATGTTAGACACTATCGCTGATCAAAATTCATCTGATCCTGCCGAAGTCTTGCAAGATGATAATTTAAAGTCCAATATAGACAACTGGTTGGATGAATTATCAGAAAAGCAACGTGAAGTTGTAGCAAGACGGTTTGGTCTTCGTGGCTTCGAAATGAGCACATTAGAAGAAGTTGGCAGGGAAATAGGTTTAACACGTGAGCGTGTTCGTCAAATTCAGGTTGAAGCCTTACGCCGCCTTCGTGAAATTATGGAAATGAATGGGTTAAGTGGAGATAATCTTTTCGTTTCAACCTAGGAATAAAGCATGCCTAAAGCAGAAGAGGTTGTCCGTATATACGGACAAGAGCAAGATTTTCAAATGAACGATGATCTTGAAGGGCATGTTACTCTGCATTCCCTTGATCTCTTTAACGGTCACTTATTTGGTGGGCAGGTATTTTCCCAAGCGATGAATGCCTGTCAACTTTGGTTGTCACATCAAAAGTCCACACTTAAAATTCACATGAATCATGGTGTTTTCCTTAAAGCCGGAACACCTTATGAGCCCCTCGAATACAAGGTTACCCCTTTAGGACTTGGTCGAACCTTTCAGCGGTTTCAAGTCCAAGCTTATCAAAAGGGGAGTCTGATTTTTCAATCTATGGTATCAGCTCAAAGGCCGGAAGAGCCATATATTCAACATCAGCAAAAGATGCCCAATGCACCTTTGCCTGAAACATTGATGACGGATGAAGAGCTGAAGCGTAAGATTACAGGGCAAGACGGCCCGCAAAGCGAGAGACCTATTCAAATTCGAGTCGCGACACCTGAGAATTACCTCAAAGCTTATCCTGCTGAAAGTCATCATGGCTTTTGGTTTCGTTATGCTTTCAATGATGAATCCGCAGCCGAGGCTTTAAGGCCTGAACAGCAACGGGTGCTCTTAGCCTATGCGAGTGACTATGGTTTCTTAGGTGGTTTATTTGTCCCCCAAGATATAAGTATTCGTCAATCCTCATATTTTTTGACAAGTTTAGATCATAGTTTATGGTATTATGGCGATTATAAGTCCCATGAATGGGCTTACTTTGAAATAGAATCACCTGTCGCTGATCATGGTCGGGGCAGTGTTTATGGACGAATCTATCAACAGGGCACATTAGTCGCTGTTGCTAGTCAAGAAGGTTTGTTGCGACGACGCGAGAAAATATGAAATATCTGACTTTAATACGGCATGCTGAAGCTGCTCAACCATTTGGTGTAAGTGATTTTGACCGTGTGCTATCAAGTTATGGTGCAGAAAAGGCACCGATTCTTGGCCGTCGACTAGAGCAACAAGGCTTTATGCCGGATGTTGTTTATGTGAGCCCAGCGGCGCGCACCCAAGAAACCGCCAAAATTTTATGTTATGAAATAGGCTTCCCTGTTGAAGATTTATCCTTGCAAGATTCAATTTACCGTGCATCTTTGAAGCAGCTTATGCTACTTCTTCAGGATGTTGAGGAAGATTGTGAGCACTTAATGCTTGTTGGGCATAACCCTGCATTAAGTGATTTGGCTCAATCCTTGTGTGGTCGTAAAGCTGGTGTTCCAAGTCATATGTCAACTTGCTCCATGGTACGTATGGCCTTGCCTATTGATTACTGGGCACTGATAGAAGAAGGTTGTGCTGACTTTATTGAGTATGATACGCCTGAAAATATGTCATAAAAAAAGCCCTTGAAGGGCTTTTTTTATAGGTGTCTTTTTATTCTTGATGAGCAATAACTGGCTCAAGGTTTCGAGGCTTGCTTGAGGGGCGCTTTGCTAATGTACTTGTGTAATTTACTGCTGTTTTTGCTTCGGCAAGCCAAGGTAAACTAGATGCTGCGTCAGCTTGATTGACAAGTGCTGCAATGAGTTTTTCATCTTCAAATTGAAGCTCCACAGCCTGGACGTCACCTGCTTCCATGTTGATTGTTAGGTTCATTGTTTTGGACACGCTTGGGTACTGGCTGTCGAACCAATGCAGGGTCAGTTCCTTTGGAAGTGGGTCGCCTGCTAATGTCATGAAGCGGCCTTCATTGAGTTCCCCAAGTTTGACAGTGCTTTGATAAACATAAATTGTTTGTTTGTGACCAAGTGCAAGCATTGAGTTCCGTGGGCGCATGAGTACAAGTTTGGCTTCTTCGGATGTTGGTTTTACTGCGAGACTGTTATCTTGCTGTGGCATTTGTAGGTTGGGCATCATGCTGTTAATTGAAGAACAGCCAGTCAGCATTGCTAATGCGGTACAACAGAGCAAGCTGGAGTATTTCATAATGACATCCTTGTTATTGTGCAATCGAATCTATACGACTATTAGAAAAATCCTTCTAATTAATAGTTTTAACTGAAACAGCCAATAAGAGCAAGGTGATTAAAATTATTTGGGCTTTTTTAGGCGTTTGTGCCTGAAAACCATACAAATTTTTTAAATAAAGTGGGTGCTATCATTTCCTTTTTTTTAAATTAATGTCAATAATATAATAAACATTTCATATATAGCTTATATGTGTTAATGTTAAGTAACCAGTAGTTCTCTAATCACACTTGTCCGCATGTAGTCTCGTAGTATGTGTAACATGGCAAGATATTTTATTGAAAGTTACTTGCGACTACGAGTGTTGGGGTTACACCCAATACTTAAACTAAAGACTACTTATAGGTGCTTGCACCTATGAAAGAACACACAGGATCAAGAACATGGCACGTGGTAAAGTTAAATGGTTTAACACAACTAAAGGTTACGGTTTTATTCAAAGAGACGACGGTGGTGATGACGTATTTGTTCATATCACAGCGGTTGAGCAAGCAGGCTGGAGAACACTTAACGAAGGTCAAGAAGTTGAGTTCGACATCGTTGAAAGCCGTGGTAAGCATGCTGCTGGCAATCTAAGAGATGCTTCCTAATCTTTGATTAAGATTTGAAGTAAAAAAAAGCGGTTTTATAACCGCTTTTTTTGTTTGCCCTGACCCGTCCTGAAATAAGTTGACACTTATGGAGACTTATTAATGGAAACCTCTACAAAAAACCTTCGAAAACGTACTCAGCGTGATTACACTTTAGCCTTTAAATTATCGGTTGTTGACCAGGTTGAAAAAGGTGAATTCACTTACAAGCAAGCTCAAGCCTATTACGGTATTCAAGGTAAAAGCACTGTTTTAACTTGGCTTCGAAAGCATGGTACTCTTGATTGGATGAAATTAAGCGAGAGAGC
>DJZY01000018.1 GCA_002450655.1 Gammaproteobacteria bacterium UBA6940
AGGACATCGTCAGGCATCTAATTTGATCTTTAAAAAAAGCCTTTTCAGCTTATAAATAGAGTCCACAATACATTATATCTTAGGCTAGTAGCTCAATTGGTAGAGCAGCGGTTTCCAAAACCGCAGGTCGGGGGTTCGAGTCCCTCCTAGCCTGCCATATCCCCCTCAAAAGTTTACTCACCTCATTTTAAATATTTATTTTGTTGACGTATTATCCCTTGGTTTAGTTTCATACTGGCTAAATGAGGAGATATCTTATGACAAGTAAAGTTTTAATCTGTATCGATTTTATTGAAGAAATAATAGGTAAAAATGGTGCCCTCGCATCACAAGGTTATTTGGAGTTTGCAAAAGAGCAGTCAACTTTAGACAATCTCTCCAAAGCTCTTGAGTACTTTAGAAAAGAAAATCTTCCGGTTATTCACGTCAGGCTCGGCTTTAGTGACAACTATCTAGAGTTACCAGAGAGTTCACCATTATTTAAAAACGCTAAGCAATATGGAATATTAAAAGCCAATTCTAACAGCACAGCATTTGTCAAAGAAGCTAAGCCATATGATGAAGAGCCAGTGTTAACCAAGCCGAGAGTTAGTGCTTTTTTTAATACAGCACTTGAAAGCTATCTAAAACAACTCAATATAAAAGATATATACATTGCAGGTGTTGCTACTGATTTAACCGTTGAAGCAACTGCTAGAGATGCTCATGATCGCGATTACAGGGTTTATGTTCTTAGTAACTGTTGTGCAGCAGCGTCTAAGGAAGAGCATGACAAAAGTCTGAAACTAATCTCAAAAATCGGAAGTGTGGTTAGCCTTCATCAAATTGTTTAGTGGTGTCTAAGCTATCGCTTGATAACATAAAGCAAACTTTAGAAAAAAGTTTAAACATTGAGTTTAGAAATAAATTTAATAAATCGGTAAAGAGTAATGTATTAATAGTTAGTATTATTTTCAAGCAACTGGAATCATACGGTCCAAAATATGAGGCTAAATTCAAATTCTTGTTAATAGCTAAAAATCGTGTTAATAATAAGACAAGACTCACTCAAAACGGAGGTCGTGTATGTCAGACTCTACAAATTTTGAAATGCTAGAATTGGCAACAGGTGAAGTCATCCTACGTATGGCTGGAGATGAGCAAGGCTATCTTCTAAAGGTTGGTTTTGACCAAAAAATGGCAGGAGCACTTGGTAAAAATAAATTTGATGTTTGTCGTGAAATGATGGCTGCAGGCATAGAGGCTTTGCAAGATGCTCAGGAAAAAGAAAGAGCACTTTCTTTTGCCGGCCCTATGGATACAGATCATCTAGACCGAGACACTGTGCTTGAGTATTTTGGACAAGAGCAACCATCAGACATGGATGGTACACGAGTTCTTCATTGAAGACTCCATCCTTAAATGATGTTATAGATACCACAAAGCATATCGCCCTATGTCTTTATCAAGACTTCAAAGTAGGGCGATGCATGGACAATGCAGCCGCGCTAACACTTACAACACTTCTCTCATTAGTTCCTCTTTTTACAGTGCTTTATGCTGCGCTCAAGCTCATGCCTGGCATGAATGAATTAGGCGAGCAGTTTGAAAGCTGGTTATTTCAGCAATTTGTTCCCAGTCGTGGAGATGAAATTCGAAGCGCGCTTCAGTCCTTTTCTGGGCAGACGTCAAATTTGACAATTGCAGGTAGTGCAATGTTAGTCATTACTTCATCTCTAATGCTGGCTAGGGTTGAAGCGTGTTTAAATGCAATATGGCAGGTTAAGCCTGCAGCAGCGGGCATAGGTTCCTTTTTGCGGTATTGGACGATCTTAAGTCTTGGTCCAATATTAATAGGGGTTGGAGTCTTTCTAACCTCGTATGTAGCATCCATTAAAATTCTTGGTAGTGCTGTTGAGTTGTTAGGTGCTAAAGCTTTTTTGTTGACGCTCTTTCCATTTTTTCTTACGGTCATTGCTTTTACTTTAATTTATATAGCTGTGCCAAACTGCTTTGTTCCAATTAAATCCGCCTTACTTGGTGCGTTCATAGCAGCAGGTCTTTTTGAGGTTGCAAAGCGTATTTTCGCTTGGTATGTCACTACATTCCCAGCTTATGAACTTATATATGGCGCTTTTGCTGCTCTTCCCATTTTTCTTGTTTGGATAAATGTATGCTGGGTCATTTTATTATCTGGCGGTGTTGTATCAAGAACGTTCGCTGTTGATGTATTGAGAACAACCAAGGTTTCTGATCTCTATGCTGGTCTGGAGGTTCTGAAGCTTTTTTATCAAGCGCAGCAGCAAGGGCAAAGTTTAACAGCAGAAGATTTCTATAGCGAGTATGAGTGGCTTAGTCGATATCAATGGGATCGTCTACGTGAGCTGCTTGAAAAAAATCACCTCATTGCGAAAACAACTGATGATAAATTTTTGCTAAGTCGCTCCTTGGATGGGGTATCACAATATGAAGTCCTAGAAGTGTTAGGTTGGATCTCGCCATCAAATGCAAGTAACGATTCTAAGTTAATAAATACAGATGCTGCTACAAGAGCTTATACAGATATTCAAGCAAAAGAGTATGAACTCAAAACCAGAGACTTTTCGAATTCAATTATTGATTGGTGTGAAATGGGAGAAGAGAGTAAGAAGTAAAGTAACGACAACAGCACCGATGGAGGGCATCAGTGCTGTTAAAAATATTAGGGCGTTTGAGTCAGCGGAATTGTATCGAGATTTACAGTGCTCGCCTGAAGAGTTGATGTTTCAGCATCGTTGAAGTGGTTTATCACTACATTCGAAACCCAAGGTGCTAGAGCATAAGCGAGGAAAAAAAATGCCGTTGTTTGCAATAAATGTTTTCTAGCCACAGTCCCATCCTTCTTAGTTGTCATGGTGGTGTCAAAATGCTTCTGACACCCTGTATCTTTCCTTAGTCGTGTCTCTATTAATAGCAGACTTTCACTATGGTGCATCTTAAAAATTGTTATCAATTTGTACCTGATATCAATATAAGATCGCTGCTTGTTCAATGAAAATTGTCACTATAGGCATTAGGTTCATTGAATATTCATCTTAAATATGGGGTGAAAATCTATAATTACAACCCCTCACTGATCCTGATATAATATTGGTCATTAACTCGGGGGAGTAGAATAAATGCGTAATATTCTGTTTTAGTCTGTAAGGATGAAACAGCTGTTTTACGTGAAATTAAATAGATGGGAGCTTAATTGTGAGCACAATTACTAAAAGTGATTTGATTGAAAGCATCCGTAACGGATTGCAATATATCTCTTATTATCATCCAGAAGATTATATCAAGGCTTTAACAGAAGCTTATAACAAGGAAGAGTCGCCAGCTGCAAAAGATGCAATGACACAGATTCTTGTTAATTCAAAGCTGTGTGCTATGGGTAAGCGTCCTATCTGCCAAGATACAGGTATTGTGGTTGTATTCTTAGATGTTGGCCAAGAAGTGCGTTGGGACTTCAAAGAGTCGATAGAGGACGTTGTAAATGAAGCTGTGCGTCAAGCTTATCAGCTTCCAGATAATGTTTTGCGTGCCTCTATTGTTGCAGATCCAGCAGGCAAGCGTCAAAACACTAAAGACAACACACCTGCTGTTATTCATACACGTTTAGTTCCAGGGAATGAGTTGCATGTACAAATAGCTGCGAAAGGTGGTGGATCTGAGAACAAAACTAAGTTTGCAATGTTAAATCCGAGTGACTCTATCGTTGATTGGGTTCTTAAGACTGTACCGCAAATGGGTGCAGGATGGTGTCCTCCGGGTATGTTAGGTATTGGTATTGGTGGAAGTGCTGAGAAAGCAATGTTGATGGCTAAAGAAAGCTTAATGGAACCTATTAATATCCATGAACTTGCTGCTCGCGGTCCTCAAAATGCAGTTGAAGAGCTTCGCTTAGAGCTGTTTGAAAAAGTAAATGACCTTGGCATTGGTGCGCAAGGCCTTGGTGGTCTTACGACTGTTCTAGATATTAAGATTATGGATTATCCAACTCATGCTGCATCTAAACCTGTTGCAATGATTCCAAACTGTGCTGCAACTCGCCATGCTCACTTTACGATGAAGCCAGGTGAGGGCCCTGTTTCAATTCCAGCACCTGATTTAAGTATTTGGCCGGATATTGAATATGGTCAAGGTGGTTCTGGTCGTCATGTGGATTTAGATAACTTGAAGCCAGAAGATGTTGCTGATTGGAAGATTGGGGAAACACTTTTATTAAGTGGTACAATTTTAACTGGTCGCGATGCTGCTCATAAACGTATTCAAACAATGCTTGCTAACGGTGAAGAGTTACCAGTGGATTTCCGTAATAAGCTTATTTACTACGTTGGTCCAGTAGATCCTGTTCGTGATGAAGTTGTAGGACCTGCAGGCCCTACAACAGCAACTCGTATGGATAAGTTTACTGAAATGATGCTAGCTGAAACAGGTCTTTTAGGTATGATCGGTAAAGCAGAGCGTGGTCCTATAGCGCGTGAAGCCATTAAAAAGCATAAATCTGTATATTTGATGGCAGTTGGTGGTTCCGCATACCTCGTTGCTCAAGCAATTAAATCTTCCAAGGTTGTTGGCTTTGAAGATCTGGGCATGGAAGCAATTCATGAGTTTAAAGTTGAAAATATGCCAGTGACAGTAGCTGTCGATTCTACAGGAGAGTCAGTGCACGAAAAAGCACCTGCTATCTGGAGACAAAAAATTCAAGATGCCAAAAAGTCTGATTAAACCAGAGTGACCTAAAAAAAGCCCCTTAATTGGGGCTTTTTTTTGCATAAATTAATTCTTATTAGCTGATTTATATTAAATAACGTGAGTTCGGAGTAAAAAA
>DJZY01000001.1 GCA_002450655.1 Gammaproteobacteria bacterium UBA6940
AGCATACATCTTTTTTAAACGAGCATTTTCGTCTTCAAGCTCTTTTAACCGCTTAATAAGTGATGCATCCATTCCACCATATTTCGCACGCCACTTATAAAATAGCGCAGAACTCATGCCATGCTCACGACATAAATCAGGCACGCTGACACCTCTTTCGTTTTGCTTGATAATGGCCATGATTTGGCTTTCAGTGAATTTAGATTTGCGCATAGAAAACTCCTTTTGGATAGTGTACAGGATTTTCTACTTAAGGTTGTCTCTAGTTTGAGGGGGGATTACAATGTTAGCAAAGGTTAATGTCTCTGCTGGTGTGTTGTCAGGTATTGAGTTACCAGATTTAACTAATGCTTAATTGCAAGGGTTTAGACCTGTTTCTGTTGATAAGTCATTGGCTAAAGTTTATTAGTTGATCATTTTTTTTAAGTGTTACATATAGTGGTGATTATGTGAGGAAAAATAAAAGGAATTTGTTGGCATATATAAAAAGAAATGAGGATGGTCCTGTTTTAATTGATGTTGTAGAGTTAACTCGAAATGGACATTCCTTTAGGTTGAATGGTGATCTTTGGAAGAGAAATTTTGCTCTGTTTTTAGGTGATCTATGTACGCATCAAAATGGAGAAAATATGCTTATTAAACCTCTTAGTAGAAGAGAGGTCCCATCTTGGGTTGAGGGGTGTGAAATTATTGTTGCTGCGGCAGCTCAAGAGAAATATGACTTATGGCTTAAACATGGTTTAATAAGTAGCGATTCATTTATTTAAACTTAAATTATAATTTAAAATTCAACGCCCTGTGTGTTTATATTACAATAAGAAGAGGTTTTTTATGGAGACTATTCTCTCAATTTTATTACTTGTTTCATGGGTTTGGTCAGTTGTGCGAAGCGTAGAGGTTTCTGTGCCTTGTCTTCTTTTGAATATTACGTTCCCGCCTTTGTCACAATTGATTTTTTCTTTGTATGAACCAAGGATTAGAGCGCCATTTTTTCTTATGATGATATGTGTGTTCATTTTATTTGTGTTGGTTGATTTTGAGTTAATTTTTCAGTTTTAATTTGAATGTAACAGCAAGGATACACATTTTAAATATGGTTAAATTAAAAGGCAGCAAGGGCGCCGATTTTTAGTGTTTTCTATGTATGTTCTTGTATACAATAATTCGCTGAAATTTTCTTGGCGTTCTGAATTAAAGAGAGTAGCTTAGGATGTGTTTAGACACCCAACTATATCGAGAAACACTTCAACAGAAGCAGCAATAGCAACGTGGTGAAAATGTATAAATTAACAATAGTTTTAGTCTTCTATTCTGCTTCAAGTGGGTGTACAACGCCCAGTACGCTTGAAGACGTTACACCTCAGCTTTTATAAGTCTGATCTAGTAGAAATTAAGGGCATTACAATTGTTGAAACTGGAATTACATCGTCTGCCCAAAGTGCATTGCTACTGACTTTTTAGCCGCTTGATTTTGGCAATAACAAGGGCACCCACCCTAAACTTGAAATTATGGGTTCCCTGCTAGTAGGGCTTACTCTAAGTCCCGTACACAAACCTTTCGCCTCGTGGTCCAAATGAGCCATAGCCAGATGACTGAATCGTAGGCCCGTTTTGCCCATGCACAAATCTGTCATAGCCATATCCGTCTGAATTAGATGTTGCAGCAAGATAAGATCGCATGTCTGCACCTGGTCCACAACTCACATTTTTGAAATCTATAATGCGACGGTCGCTGATTTTAAGTGCACCTATTCGCTGATTTGCGACAGGAGCATCAGCAAGATTCAATTTAATCGCTAAGCGGTCTAGGTGCTCTTGATTTGAGCTACGCATGCTATAGAAAGGGTGCAGACGTTGGCAAAATGTGCTTAAGGTTACTTTTGATGGTGTGATTCTATTAAGGATGCTCATCGGGCATATGCTGAAAGATGATGCAAAATTCCTCACGCCGAGGGTTCTTGGTAAATTAAGTGAGATCATTTTATTGTCCTTATTTATCTTATAAAAGCTATTATCTAATAATTTAGTGTTGAAATGCTATTGACTGGGCATGGTTATGCTAAAAGTGTTTATATTTTAATCACTCTTCTTACAGTTTTAATGCATTAAATTGAGTTAAATAAAATTGTGGATTATTTTTGTTCAATTTTTTTTTGGGGGTGGCTTTGAGGGGCGATAAGGACACCCATCTTTCTAGTCTTATCATAAGTGCCCTTATATATACTTGAATTCACCTCTTACTATGCAAGCGATTCATCCTTGATTGGGTAGTATGTGACAGGTCTTGGGTGTTTGTTCCTATTTTCATGAGTTGGTCTTTTTATGAAAAACACCTGACCATCTCTTTCAACCACTTTACCACCTTTAACACGGCCACCAAGGCTTTCACGGCGTGATACCGCCTTGGCTCTGTAGTCGCTAAAATCAATATGAGCTGGTGCACGCATATAGACGATGCCAACTACACGATCTTCTTTGAGTTAAGCCCAGCACTTGTAAAGTACTTTATCACTTGTTGTCATATGTAATTTCTCTTTGTCTTCCTATTTTGAGAATGAATTAAGTTTGCCTGAATCTTGTGCAACAGCATTTTGTAAATTAAAAAATAGAATTTGCAAATTTGAATGGCATATTTATTTGATTCTATTTTTATCAAAGTTTCTATATTGTTTAGTAAAAAAGTATATTTATCAGGCTATTAGCGCTTTACTGATTTCGCTATAAAAATAACGCTAGACATACTTTATCTATTCGATTAATCTGGAATGCTGCGTTTTCGCTAAGCAGTCTATGCTTAAGATGTACTCAGAAGTGGAAGGGTTAATTTTGAATTTTATTGGAAATCAGGCGTTGTTTAAGCGCCTTTATAATGAAAGTACTTGCTGGAAGTTACTGCGAGCTGAAACGAGTTCGTTTATTTTGGCTTTTTTAGAAACACTCTTTGCTGAAAAGCGGGAAGTGCCTATGGGCGATGCTCGTGCTTTTCTTGAGTTAGAAATTAAAAGCATGCAGCAGCAAGGGCTGTGGGAATCTGAGACTACAGCCGGTTCTTACATCAATACATGGATTAAAAATGGTTGGCTTAGAAGCTTTAATGACCAATTGTCCATGACTAGTGCCAGTGACGAGGCTTTGAGGGTTGCTAAGAACCTTAACCAGAAAAACACGACATCCACGGCTTCACATTTACGGATTGTTCAAGATGCTGTTCGAGATTTAACAATTGAGCTAAATCCAGATGTGAGTGCTCGTATAGAAGCACTGCATCATAAAAAAGAGGCCATTCAAAAAGAAATTGTCCTTCTGGCAAGTGGCCATACTGGGGCGCTTACAGAGGGGCAGCAGCGAGAACGCATTCGTGAAGTTTACTCACTGGCATCAGTTTTAACTGGTGACTTTCGAAAGGTTGAAGATGATATTCGGCAGATGACAAGGGAGCTCAAACAGCAAACCATCCTCAATGATGCAACCAAAGGCAGTGTCTTAGAAGATCAGCTCAATCGAGAAGAGGCATTAAGCGCCACTGACTCAGGTAGTGCCTTTAACGGCTTTTACGCTCTCATTTGTGATGTGAATAGAACCACCGAATTTCGAGAGCAAATTAAAGCCTTATTAGCAACCCCAGCAGCTGAATTTTTAAGCCAAGATCAGCAGCATTATATGAAAAACCTAACCCATGAATTAGCTCAAGAAAGTAAGCGAATTTTTGAAATTAGGGATAAAGCGAATAAAAATATCAAAGCCTATATTGCCTCTGGGAAACGCTCACAAACCAAGGCGATTAATGATGTTTTAGGCGAACTACAGAAATATGCATTAGCCTTTCACGAGCATACTATACCAGTCAAAACTGAATTAAATTTAGCTATAAATGCTGGTAATGTCAAAGTCAATTCACCTGCAACTATGAAATTAAAAGAACCAGTTATGCACAACCCTGATACCGATTTTATTGAAGTCATGTCTAATCAATCTCTCGATGCAGCAGTGCTGAGCCACATAACCCTGGTCGATGCGAAATCAATTGCGCAAAAGATTTTTAAGGTATTAAGCCGGCATGGGGCGATGACTCTCGCTAAAATCACTGAGCATGTGCCTATTTTACATGGCTTAGAGGAATTTGCCGCCTTTATGCGAATTGCTTATGCCGTACAGGGCACCAAACTTGAAGGGACTGAATTAATTACTGTGAATCAAGAACGTATGCCAAGTCTAAAAGTAACAGCCCCTGTATACCGTCTTTCCAGTTTTAATTTCCCGCAAGATTTAAATTCACTTGAGCTTTAGAGATATAACAATGAATCACAACGATAATAACGACTTTTGGAATACGAATTCACCAGCCGAAGTGCCTAGTGTGCTGTCAGATGATAATAAAATAGATGACGAAAATGATCAGTCCACAGAAGAGACTGAACATGTGCCTCATCACGTCAAAAAAGTGCTAGTGCAGCTGCTCAAAAAAGGAGTGGTGCTTTTTTCAACTCATAGATCAAGCTTCGAGACAGTGTGTGAATATAGGCAACTAATTAAGCAGCATTTGGCAGCTATGTTTATAGAGCTTGTATTAGATGAAAAAGCTGGCATTGCTTTTATACGCAATCAAGATTTAGATTCTGAAGATGGTGAATCTCCCCCATATTTAATTCGTACAAAAAATTTAGACCTTTACGACACTCTCGTTCTTTTAGTTTTACGTCAATACTACCAAGAGCGAGAGCTCTTTGGTGAAGATCAAATTATTATTGATATTGAGACTGTTGCAGATAGGCTTGAACCTTTAATTAGTGAAGTTAAAAATACCAAGACCGAAGACAGTCGAATTAAAGCTTCATTAAAGGACTTTAAAGAAAAACAAATTCTGAAGCCATTAAGAGGTACTGATCTTTACGAGATAACGCCTTTTATAAAATACATTGTTGATGCCACTTTCCTTGCTGAAATGTTGAATGAATATAAAGCACTTGCAGAACTCAATAATATTGAAATGAACTAAGAGCACATCATGATAGATTTAACACAGAATACAAATGATAAAAGTAATGAAATCCAAAGTACATTATTTGATGAGCTTTTCCCAAAAGGTCAGGTTCGGTTATCGCAAATATCACTGTCAAACTGGGGCTCCTTTAATGCGCCCAATATATACACAGTGAATATCCATGAAAACGGCACTCTTATTACGGGGGATAATGGTGCCGGAAAGTCAACACTCATTGATGGGTTGATGGCATTGCTTGTGGCACCATCTAAGGCATCATTCAATGCTGCTGCAGCGCAAAACTCAAAAAACGATAGAACCCTTGTCTCCTATATGCGTGGGAGTTATGGCTCAGAGGGTGACGGATTGGGTGCAAGAGTAAAGAGTAAACGGGAAGGTGCTGTTGTTACAGGCCTTCGTGCATTGTATGAATTTGATGATGGTTCATGCGTTACCTTAATGGGCCTCTTCTGGATACCTTCAAACACTAATAAATCAAGTGATGTGCGCCGAATCTACATGATTGCCAAGCAAAACCTGCAACTTAAAGATGTTCTGGTGGAATTTAAGAGCATGGATGTCAGGCATTTAAAAAAATGGATTGGAAGTCATGAGCTTATCTCAGAATATGATCAACGATTTGGCCAATATCAAGAAGCCTATCGCGATTTATTTTCAATGGATAACCCCAACGCACCAGAATTGCTACAGCGAGCCCTTGGTCTGAAACGAGTTGATGACTTAACAGAGCTCGTAAGAACCCTTGTGTTAGAACCTTGCAGCCTTAAAGATGATGCTAAAAAGGTTGTTGAAAGCTTTGCTGACCTGAATGGTGCCTATCAAGAGATGGTTGATGCCAAAAAGCAGGTTGAACATTTAGCGCCTTTGAAAGAAATAGCGGCAGTGTATGACAAATTGAGTGCACGCACCGCGCAGTTGCTCAAAGAAAAGAAAGCATTTATGCCTTTTTACAACAAGAAATATGCCATTGTATTAGAGTCGAGCTTAAAGCTAATCCATGCACATCTGCAGCAAATAGATGTGGATCTTAAGGCGTGCGAAGGGCAGCTTGCTCAAGCCAAAAAAGACGTTGCAACTTATCGTGATTTATATAATCGTGCTGGCGGCGATAGGCTTCAAAAATTAAAAGACCAAATTGATGAAACGGTAAAAGTCCTCAATAGTTTATCCACTAATTCAGCAGAGTATCAGTTATTTTGCGATCGATTAAATTTTAATAATGAATTAGTCAAAAGTATTTTTGATGAAAATCAACACACATGTTGTGGACTTTTATCAAAACAATCAGATGAGCAATTTAAGCTTAATAAAGAAATGGGGCAGAACTTAATCGCAATTGACTCTGCAAAAGAAACACTAGAAAGCCTCAAAGCTGATCTTAATATTATTCGCCAACAAGAAGACAGCAATATTGATATTGAGTTTCAATCAATACGTGACTGGCTTGTTGGAGAGCTTGCTTTGGCTAAATCAGAGTGTATGTTTGTTGGTGAGTTGATTGACGTGAATGAGTCAGTTAAGGATGTTTGGCAAGGTGCAATTGAAAGGGCTCTTGGTGGTATTAAAACAACTTTGCTTATTACGCCTAAGGACCAAGCAAAAGTAACAAACTGGTTAAACACTCATGATCTCGGGCTTCGTTTTAAAGTACGTGTGGTTTCAGATCAGTGGAATTTCAAGCAGCGTAAATCAAAAGAGAATGGTTTTGTTCAGCATTTAAAATGGAAAGAGCATGCTTTTGCGCCCTGGCTGCAAAAAATGGTAGCCCAGTATGATCTCACTTGTGTCGCAAGCACTGCCGAGCTTGATGCAACACCATTTTCACTCACCAAAGAAGGTTTGGTGCATTTGGAGCAGGGGAAATTTGAAAAAAACGATCGAGATGCTTGCCAAGATAAACGTAAATGGTGTCTTGGTTTCTCCAATAAAGACCGAGTGTTAATGCTTGAGGCTGAGTGCGAGCAAGTAAATGCAACGCTTCAAGGGCTTTTAAAGCAAGAGCAGGATTTAAATGATAAGTCCAAAGAGTTTCGTAATAATGAAAAGGCCTTAGAAAAAATTCAAGATTTTAAGTGGGATGATATTAACATTAAGCCTATCCAAGAGAAATATGCTCTTTTACAAGAGGAGTTACAACTGCTTGAAACGAAAAGTACAGAGCTTCAGGACTCTAAAAGGTCTTTAGAGCGAGCTGAAAATAATCAGAATGGTTTAGAGGACGAAAAAACTCGTCTTAATGTACTTTATGGCATGAAAAAGAAAGAAAGTGAAGATGTTCAATCAAAACTAGAAAATACACTTAAACAAGCAGCTGTCGACATTGATGAAGCAACCGAAGAATCCCTTGAAAAGCGATTTGGTGTCATAACACTTGAGTCTGATGAGCAAAAGGAGCAGGTGAAAAGTAAGTTGGACTCTGAGCATGATGCTGCTTTAAATAAGCTACATGTTGCGGAGAAAAAGGCAACTCGCGTCATAACTGCTTTTAAATCGAATGAACGTTGGAAGCTTCATACCCTTGAATGGCCTGTTGACCTTGCTGCAATGTCAGACTGTTTAGCGCATTTAGAAACGATTGAAAAAGAAGGCCTGCCAAGTCTAGAGACTCGTTTTAAAAATAAACTGAATAATGATGTGACTCAGCCTTTAGCAAACCTCTTTAATGAATATAAGCATGTGCAAGAAGAAATTCATGAACGTATCGAGCGTATTAATCAGGTATTACAAAGAACAGACTATAACCCTAGTTGTTATTTACTGTTAGAGACTAAAAAGGAACACCATCCACATGTGAGAGAGTTCTTTTCTCAACTGCAGCAATGCTTAAGCCTCGCAGTGAGTCAAGATCAAGATTTACGATTTGCTGCGTTAAAGTCTGTTATTGATATATTGGATGAGGCTTGTAAATCAAATAGCCTTAACCATGTTCGCTTACTGGACCCGCGATATCAATTGTCATTTGTTGCCAAGCTTATTAACAAGGACACCCATGAAGAAGTTGACTCGCTAGGCTCTTCCAGTGGCAAATCTGGTGGTGAAAAAGAATCCTTTGCTGGTGTTATTGTTGCCGCAAGTCTGGCGTATGTGTTAACTCCAGATGGTCATGATAAGCCTGTATATAAGAGTGTTTTTCTTGATGAAGCATTCTCTAATACGCAAGAATCAAATAGCCGCCGTGTGTTAAAAGTCTTCAAAGAACTTAGCTTGCAAACAAATTTATTAACACCTTATAAGAACCTTAATTTAGCAAGGGAGTTTGCACAATCACTTTTAATCGTAAGCCGTAATCCAGAGTTACACCAAACCAGCGTGGATGAAGCAAGTTGGACTGAGGTTGAATCAATCATAAATTCAAGGGGCGATTCATGAGCTGGGGGTTATTGCCTCAAGCTCTTATGCAAATGATTGAGGTTAAAGAATGGCATAACATGAGTCGCTTGAAAAAGCGGTTTACAGGGGAAGTTAAGGCTGAGATCTCATATTCATTAAAACCACCAAATGCAGTACAGGCACTTGCCGATTTGGCCAGGTATCAGCATTTTGTAGTAGAGTGGCAAGCATTTGAAGCTAAATTTGCTACTCATGATATTCATGTGCTGTGGGAAACGAAAAGTTTTCAGCATCTCAAGAATCAACATATGCCTGTTCGACTTATCATCAAAACAATACCGGCTTTGGCGAGTCTGCTTGGTAAAGAGCAGTTGCTACAAGATTGGCAGCATAAGATTGTAACTTTTATGTCGAATTCATTATATGAGCCTTATCGAGATGCAATCAAAAATATCATGCTCCAAAATATAGATCGTATTGATGCGCTTTCTCTAGAGGATATAAGGCTATTAAGCCTTGTTATTCCTCAGTTAAAAAAAGGCTTAGGGAATGGCTTATATCTACGAGGGTTGCCTCTTGCAGACGTCGGTACTAAATTTGTTGAGCAGCATTCTTTTATAATTGAAGCGCTGTTACGGGTTTTTCATCCAGGAGCTTTCAGTATGCAGGGGAGCTTGCTCGGTTGGCTTGGTTGTGTGCCTCATCCAAAGGATTGGCTTGTTGTCAAACCATTGTGTGAAGATACCCAAGCTGCCATGGGTGGGTTGCCTCTGATGCGATTAACATCTCATACATTGAAATCTTATGATTTTCCTGCAGACAATATTCTCATTATTGAGAATGATCAATCCTGTTATTCGCTGCCTAAAATGCCAAACACTATTGCTATTTCTGGTGGTGGTAAAAATGTTGCATGGCTTTTTGAAAGTTGTTTACTGAATAAAAATCTTGCCTATTGGGGCGATATAGATGCTGATGGGTTCTTTATATTGAATAAGGTACGCAAATATGCACCTGCTATTACAAGTATTATGATGGATCGAGCAGTCTTGGAGTTATACCAGTCTCAAATGGTTATGGAAAATCATACCCTTGCGCTGAAAGAATTAACTTTACTGACAGAGCAAGAGTTCGAATTATATAAATCCTTAAATACAGGTCTCCTTTCTGGTAATAGATTAGAGCAAGAGAAAATACCTCTTCAATACGTGCAAACCCAGTTACAGCAATGGTTGGAGCTGATAAATGATAAAGAATAGCTGGTATCTTTTCTTTTAATTTCATTTGATAAGCTTAATTATACATACTAACACAGTATTCACTGTAAAATGCTCTGAGCTTTTTTAGCTTTTGTGATATCTTTATGCGCTAAATAAGCAAGGGCGAGACTTTGTGATACTGTTTGAACAGGCTTTCCCCTTCGGGTAGACAATGACGATGTTAATATCATTGCTTTTGTTTTTGGAAGATTTTGAATTCTATCATGCTCCTTCACCCAGCGAGAACGAAAATCTTTAAGATCTGCTGCTTTTAATCGTGTACCATCCAGTTTTGTGAAAGTCATCCCTTGTGCTTCAAGGCCAGCGATAGTGAGTTGACTAACTTTTTTAAATCCCACCTCAAATGCGACAGAAGTATCATCAACGGCCATAAAATTTCGCATTACATTTACATGTGTAGGTGACTGTGCGTGTCTTAAGGGATGAGGAGGGATAAATATATAGCCTTGAGGGTTGCTGGCATCATGGCCTCGTTTTAAAAAGCTCTTTTTGAATGAGGTTTGATGGCCAAGAAGTGAATATTCTCGAAGTGTCTGAGCATTGTTTTTCAATAAATCCGCTGCATATGCAATAGCTAAGCTTGCACACCCATATTCCGAACGCTGAGGATAACACCCTGTTCTTGAGCGATTTACATCGTGATCATAGTCTCTTAAGTGAGCAGGAGTTTTGTCATTCTCGGCATTGCAGTTAACTAGTTCATTATTATGGCCATCAAATCGATCAAAGTTTGAATTATAAATATTTGCTTTATTGTCTTCTTGTGATGCAATAAATTCACTTCCAGGTAAATCAGGCACAATACGTAAATAGTCACCTTTCTCTGAAATAATAGCAACTGAAATATGTGTGCTCTCGATACTTCCACCAGCGGCAGCGGGTGAGAAAAACCTTGAATCCATAGCATGAAATAACGCAATATTTTTTTTATCTTTTATGGCTTCTTTGCGGACGAGGTTGACCCATTTTACATACTGTTTAGGCTCAAGTCCATGGTCTTTAATTAACTGATCTATATGATCACATTTATTTTGACAGAGATCATTAAAAACTTCTGTTAGTTTTGAATTTGAATTCACAAGTTCCCTAAAACTGTTTTCACACTCAGAGCGTACTTTACTGCGTTTTGCATTATTCTTACTTAAGCTAAAATATGGAGTAAAACAGGCTTGTAGTTTATTTATATCACTTTGCGTTAGTTTTGGGTGAGTCCCATTAAAAAGTTCTACATCAGACCAAAAATTATAAATATTTAAAAATCGATCTTTGTTATTTTTGTCGAAGAGTGATTTGTCATTTCCATTTTTTTTTAAATAGGACAAATATGACCTGCGAGATTCCTGTAGCAAACCAACCTGTTCCCAGCTGATTCGGGTATCAATATTGTATTTCTTATTCATTGCATGTACTCGAGGCGAAATGAGTGATAAAGGTAGGGCCTCTGGTGTTATTAGCAAATCTTTTTTATCAGTGGTTTTTATTTTATTCAGCCTGCTTTTTACTTCAAGAATAAAGTCATGACGGTTTGGTTTCAAAATTCCAGAAGAGAACTGATGTTGATTTGAATTTGGTGCAGTTAATGTGTTTGGGTTCGTCATTGTATCCCTTAATCGAATGTATGCTTCAGATAAGTTTTAAGCTTTGGTTTGATAAGCTGAAGGATTGTACAACATTCTAATAATAAAAAAAGTCCATTGGTTACAATAGATTAAATCTATTTTGAAAGTGTTTCTTCGTTGGTTTAATAATGATCTAGTCATGTGATGGAATTAATATGAATACTAAGAACAAAGAAGATCTATAGATTTATTCAGAAGCAATACCTCATACATTGCGGTTTTATGAGTATTGAAAATGATAAAGCTTACCTATTGGGGAGATATAGATGCTGATGGGTTCTTTATATTGAATGAGGTACGCAAATATGCCCCAGCTATTACAAGTTTTATGATGGATAGAGCAGTCTTAGAGTTATACCAGTCTCCAATGGTTATGGAAAATCATACACTCGCGCTGAAAGAATTAACTTTACTGACAGAGCAAGAATACGAATTATATAAATCCTTAAATACAGGACTCTTTTCTGGTAATAGATTAGAGCAAGAGAAAATACCTCTTCAATACGTGCAAACCCAGTTACGGCAATGGATTTGTGAAACCCAATAGATTATTTTCGAATGTATCCTAAAAGCGTATCTAACGGGTGAAGCCATGGGTAGACTTTGTCATCGTACCAATCACCAATGGAAAAATTATCTTTGTCGTATTGTTTTTGCGCTTTTTTAATGCATAAATCGTAATCCTTGGCTGCTGTCTTCACAATATGCTCAATAGTGGCATTGGCTTTAAATTGATGTTTATGTGTGCCGGCTCCTGCATGAGTAAATGCGCGAATAGTTGTTAAAATTGGATTTAAAGTAGGGTCAGTTGCACAATGTTCCAAATAACCTTTCAGATTTTGTGTCGGAGGCTTGTGGTATATAAGCGCATGGGCAAGTGCTTCAAGTGGCTTAACACTAACACCATTTCTAAGTGTTACATTGGTATTCATCTCATTTGTATGTGGCAGCATAAGTGCTAAACACTTTGCAGCATTGGCTTGTTTTTGTGTATTAATAGTATTCAAATTGAGTGTATACAATGCTACTTCAAAAGCACTTTGACAATAAAACGAGTTCGCTATATCAGGGTCGGCTTTTGCATCTACGAGCTTTTCCACAAAGCTATGGTTCGCCTTGCTCACTGCAATAGAAAGCGGTGTGTGGCCAAAACTGTCGTTGGTAAACGCATTAATGTCAGGCTTGTGTTCAAGAAGGCATGTCAGTAAGTCCATGTTGCCTCTATCCACAACAAGATGTAATAGCTGCAAACTTTCTTTTGATTTAGGGCTGTAGAAATGACAAGCATTTACATCGATATCTGTGTTTAATAATGTCTTAAACGTATTAACGTCCTCGCTTTTAATCGCATGGTAACAGGCTGTTTTGAGTTCATTGTCCTGTATCAATGGTAAGGCACCTGCTTCGAGAAGGGTTTGTACAGCCTCATGCTGGCCTTGACTTGCTGCGAAATGGAGTAGGTTTAAGCCATCTACCTGTAAGGCATTTATATCTGGTAGTGTAGCTATAAAGCTCTTAAAAGCATTTATGTTATTTGCAACTATAGCTTCACGTGCAAGTCTCAATTGTTGGCTATGAGATGCAGTATCCGAATAGAAGTAGGAGAGTCTCTGCATGTTGAGCTGTAATGCATTGGTATCTTTAGTATGGAGTGCAACAACAATATTTTTTAAGTAATGGTTTCTATCATAAGGCACATTCATTAAATGACTTCTGATCTGATTCAAGCCTAGCTTCTGTGCTGATTCTTCAATGGATGAGAGGCGTGATTCAAGATAGTCGTTTTGATTTATATTTATGGGTTGCGCTTGATTAAAGCTATGGACTTGGCTTGAAATACTATGCACGGATAACTCCAGTTTGTACTCTCGTGGGAAAATTAGAGGTACAATATCATTGGGCCTTGCAGAATGGATTTATTTTGTTACAAGTTTGCTCCAGCTTCAGTAATTATGGTTGTTTTATATGCATCCATATTGATTATTGAGTAGCGAGAAAAATCTTATGAGTAGGGCGTGGGAATATGCGTTTATTGATAGGGGCTATTCTCTAGGCATAAAAAAAGCTGCATTTTTTCAAATGCAGCTTTTTTTGAAAGCGCTTAAAGATAAGTCGCTTTTAAAGGCACAAACTATACAAGTACTACGTCGTCAGCTTGAAGACCTTTTTTACCGCGAGTTACGATGAACTCAACTTCTTGACCATCAGCGATAAACTCTGGCTTACCTTCGATGCTGTTGATGTGAACGAATAGGTCGTCGCCAGAAGCTTGTTGAATGAAACCAAAACCTTTAGTTTGGTTGAACCATTTGATTTTACCACGTGATTTATCAGACATGTAAAGTACTCTTTATTGGTTAGAAATTAGTTGAGAACAGAATTCTGTTGCTCAGGGGTAGCTCGATAAAGGCTCGTATTTAGATGAACATAGTACGATTACAGTCGGTGAGAACATAAGCGGGTAGCAAATCAATAAGGCAAGCTATCAGAGCTTGTGCACACTATAACAGCACAATGTTGTAATGGCAAGTGTTATATAGAGGTCATTGAAATTTAACAAGGTATTGATAGGTGGCCCATAACTCAAGGCTTTGAGTATGGGCCTAGGTTAAAAGTTATTTATAGAACAGTGTCACACTAGATGTTGCTGTAATTCTAGGTGAGATGTTAGGGCTAGAGGCGAGCAGTTAATTATTCTACAGCTGCCTCTATTTTTTATCTTGGTAACTGTAAATAATATGTATAAAAACTACATGCAAATACTATCAGCAAAAATAATCCGAATTTCTCATTGCCAAAAGTATCATCAGTGTATGCTTGGCATGCTGTTAAGCATAAGGGGGAAAATATAAGAAGTGTTTGTTTTACGGCTCTTATTAGTGGGGAGAAGTATATGGTTAGTGGCTTTAATTTGCGTTTAGTATTCATAAGCACTCATCCTTAAGTAAAAAACTTATACTGGTGAAGTCTGCTTGTGTTCTAACGTTTATATTTAATTAAAGTCGTATTTTCAATCTACCCTGTATTTGTCAAGTTGGCTAGCCCTTTTTTATGACTTGTTGTTCATTTTTTCTTCTTTTGGTCTGTGTTTTAATCTCATTTTGATAAGAGAGCAGTATTTTACTGTGTTTCTAGCTTCTTTTGTTGACTTCCTTCTTTTATATCATTAGTCTGGAATGCTGCCTTTTGATTAGGTGGTCTGGCCATGCCAGTCATATGATGAAGGAATAATAAAAATGAAAGTGATATTAGGTCAATATCCTAAAGAATACTGCACGTCCGATCTGGAAGGTCTTTACAGAAAGTACATACGTCGATTGGATTACGACTCAGAAGCGCCTGAAGATAAAATCGAGATACGTCTCGCTAAAGTCGATAGCGTGATTCAAGTCTTTCTCGATGTTACGCTGAATAAAATTCTTCAATTTAATAAAAGAACAGAAATAGTACGCATCGATAGATCGGATACATTAGATCTCTACACAGATTTAGCGCAAATTATTCATCCCGCTCTTATTGAATTTAAGAAACGAAACGATGGTTGTTTCGAGGTTAAACCTGATGATTGCCCATTCAGGGTCGATGATGAGTCTGATACGGGTTTTTCAGAGCAACGGTACAACTGGGTAATGGATGAAATGATTTGGGCATTTAAAGAGGTTTTGAATGATTTGAGTCAAGAGAGGTTTTGGTCAGGTGAGTCAGATTTCTTTTTTGAAGATATTCCAGGCTCTACAAAACAAAGAGTTGTTAAAGGGCCTAACCATACTAGGGTGTTCGATAGCGAAGCTTTTGCACAACATAAAGCAAGGGTGGATAATGGGCTTCGTCTTTTTGGGGCGTATTATTTAAATCTATGGATTTAAATTTAAGCTCAGCGTCAAGGGTGTTGTTGTGCGCTAAGCTTAACTATTAACTACTATTGACTAAGCGCCTTTTCTCGATCCAAAGCGTAACAGCTATAACAAGCAAGGGCGCAGCATAGGAATAAGGATAAACTGGTGATTAATGTCGCCGTTAAGCCATAGCCTTCAAATATAAAGCCACCCATGCTGGAGCCTAAGCCAATCGCTAACTGGCATACAGCAACCATAATTCCGCCGCCGGCATCAGTGTCTTCAATTTTTTGTGATACCCAAGTCCACCAACCAACAGGTGCTGAAGAGGCAATGAGGCCCCATATACCGAAAATAATAATGGTTGGTATTAATTGATGCCCCAAGAGTAAAAGAGCCATAGTGCATACAGCTAATACAATTGGTGCTGTGGCAAGCGTTCTATACAAAAGATGATGTGTTAAAAATCGACTTATAATTGCAGTTCCTACAAACCCTGTAATACCAATCCAGAGTAAAATCATAGAAAGCATTTCAGCTGATACCTGTGTTTTTATTTCTAAGAATGGGCGAATATAAGTAAAAAGTGTAAATTGGGCTGCAAATAAAAAAGTGACTGCAATAAAACCACTTGTCACAAATGCAGAGCTTAAAGGCTTGAACACACTGAAATAAGATTTGCTCTCTGTTTTACCTGGCATTGATGGTAAAACCGTGTAAAGCCATACAAAGGCAATAATTGAAACAGGGGCAAGCCCTAAAAACGTATTTCGCCAACCGATAATTTCCCCAAGCCAACTTCCAAGTGGCGCTGCTACAACCATTGATAATGCAGCGCCACCATTAATAATGGCTAATGCTTTAGAGACATCTTTTGTTTGTACCAAATGAATTGCAGCGCTTGCAGATAAAGACCAAAACCCAGCTAAAGCGACGCCAATTAAAGCTCTGCCTATCATATACAGAGTATAGTTGTGGGCATAACCAACAAAGATGCCTGAAATAAACATAATAAAGACAAGCGACAGCAGCACAACCCGTTTATTCATTTTTTGTGTAAAGGTTGCGACAGTTAACGCTGTTATTAACGCAAATAAGCCAGAAATAGAAATACCTTGGCCTATTGCACCTTGCGACACACTCAGATCTCTTGCCATTGGTGTTAACAGGCTTACTGGTAAAAACTCAGCTGCTACCATGGCAAAAGCACAGACTGACATACCCAAAACACCACTCCAGTTAGAGGTGTCTTTTATTTCTATCCTATTGGCTGTAAGCCCGTTTAAATTGCTCATATTGCTACCCAGAGTGTTAAAAAATACTTTTTAATTTTCTCATAGTGGCAATAGGTGAACAGGCCCAATAATCCTTGGTTTGTGTCTGATTCTCTTTTTTATTTACAAGTTTTATCCAATTATTTCTAGCTTTTTATTCTATTTATTTGGTAGATTGAAAGTGTAGTAGGAAGTTTAGTGCGGTTGTTTTAGAAGGCTTGAATCCTAACCTCTTGGTTTGAATTGCTATTTAAGCAGAAGAGGTGTTGCTTCAATATTGAATAGGAAAAGAAATGACATCAAAACTTGGCTTCAGTGTTATGGCACTTTTATTACTTGTGAACATGCTCGTGTTTTATATTTGGATAGCTGATGTAACAGGAGAGTTCTCAGATACTTTTTTATGGCACTTTTTAAACAGTCCTGTTTCATAGGTTTATCCTTTTAAATCGAATGATATACAGCAAAAGGCATCTTGTTTGATGAGCGCTTAAGGCGTATCGTTGACTTAATAACCAACAAATGGAGTAGGTTTTTATGTCAACGAATAACCCAAAGCTTTCAGTGCTGGACTTAGTGCCTATTGGCGAAGGTTTTACTATAGGTGAAGCCATTTCTCATAGTGTAGAACTGGCTAAAGCTGTGGAGCAGGCTGGTTATCATCGATTTTGGGTTGCAGAACACCATAATTTTAAAGATATTGCCAGTGCTGCGACTTCTGTCATCTTGACGCATTTAGCGGCGCATACCCAAAACATTCGTCTTGGCTCTGGTCGCATTATGTTGCCAAATCACGCACCTTTGGTCATTGCAGAGCAGTTTGGTACTTTAGAAGCCATGTATCCTGGTCGAATTGATCTTGGCTTAGGTCGTGCACCAGGTACAGATATGGAAACAGCTCGAGCTTTACGTCGAGATTTAAAATCTACTGGAGATGACTTTCCAGATCTGTTAAATGAGCTGCAGTATTTCTTTTCAAAAGAAAGCGAGTTGAGACGTGTTAAAGCTGTGCCTGGTTACAACTCATCAATCCCCATTTGGTTGCTTGGTTCAAGTACTTACAGTGCCCAGCTTGCTGCGCAAAAAGGCTTGCCATTTGCATTTGCAGCACACTTTGCGCCAGACGCTATGGAATCAGCTTTCAACCTTTATCGCAATAATTACCAGCCTTCTGAAGCTTTTCCTGAGCCTTATGCCATTGTCTGTATTAATGCCATTGCCGCCGAGACTCAAGCTGAAGCTGAGCGTTTATCGACAACAGTTTTGCAGAAATTTCTCGCAATGGGGCGTGGTGTTGAGCAGTTAATGCAAAAGCCAGTTGATTCAATGGATGAGCTATGGAATGAGCTTGAAGCTAAGCGAACCTATCATCAATTACGGGAATCAATTTGGGGTACACCTGCGCATGTGAAGCAGGGGATTGCTGATTTAGTAGAACGTACAGGTGTGGATGAAGTGATGATAAGCTCATGGATTCATGCCCCAGAAGCACGAATAAAATCCTATGAATTAATTGCAGCGGACTAAGGCGCATCCCCTTAAAGAATTCCGTATAATACACATAAAAATGCGGTTATCACGGAGTTGCAAATGTCGCCTTTCTTAAAAGAATCAATTCTACAGCTGACACAGGCAGAGGATGTCTTCTTGTTAGAAGGTATTCAATCTCTGTGGAGTGGCTATGGTTCAATTGCTCGCTATGGTTTGGTGAATAGCAAACAAGCGCAGGTTGTCGTAAAACATGTGCAGTTGCCTCAGCAAAGCCATCACCCTCGTGGTTGGAATACAGGGCTTTCAAATGAGCGCAAGAAAAAGTCGTACCAAGTTGAAACTGCTTGGTATGAGAGCTATGCAAGTCAATGCAATGACAGTCGTATCCCTTTCTGCTTGGGTGTAAAAGCGAGAGAGGGTGAGTTTGTGATGGTGCTTGAAGATTTAAGCTCTGCAGGTTTTCCAAAGCGTAAACAGAGTGTCTCTCTTGATGAAATGAAAGTATGTCTTTCATGGCTTGCTTCATTTCATGCCACTTTTCTCAATACGCAACCTACAGGTCTATGGGCGATTGGCACCTATTGGCATCTTGATACCCGACCTGATGAATTAGAAGTGATGGATGATTTGCCTCTAATGGCTGCTGCATCTGCAATCGATCAAGTATTACGAGACTGTCCATATCAAACACTGGTTCATGGTGATGCAAAACTCGCCAACTTTTGTTTTTCGCAAGATGAAAAAAACGTAGCAGCTGTTGATTTTCAATATGTTGGCGGTGGCTGTGGTGTCAAAGATGTCGCTTATTTTATTGGCAGCTGTTTGGAAGATGAAGCTTGTCGAGCGACAGAGCATGAGCTTTTGAATCATTACTTTAACAATCTAAGTGATGCGCTTGGGAAGAAACAGCCTCATATTGAAAGTAATGCAGTGGAGCAGGCATGGCGTGAATTGTATCCCTATGCCTGGGCTGATTTCCATCGTTTTTTAAAAGGTTGGAGCCCAGGGCATTGGAAGTTAAATTCGTACAGTGAGCAAATGACACAGAAAGTCATTCAATCCCTTAACAAAGGTGCATAGGCGATATTAGTCTTCGTCGCCTTCCTCTTCATCTTCTTCGTTGTAGGTTTGCTCAAGTGCATCTAATAGGCTACCCAGCATTTTATCGCTGCACTCTTTGAACTTCTTATGGCCAGCACTTCTAAACATCGCGCTCAGTTCATGTCTGCTCAGATTGATGCCGTTAAACTGGAATAGCTCAACTAAATCATCAGCTTGTAAATCTAAAGCGATACGAATCTTGCGCAGAATCATGTTGTTTGTAAGCTGTGTTTCAGCTTCAGGCATGATGTCATCTTTATAACCACGGTTTAACGCAATAAAGCCATTTAAGAAATGAGCAAGTGTTTGGTCGGTGCATTCTGTATGGCGTTTCTCACCAGCACGAGCCAGTAGATTTTTTACCTCAGCCTCAGTGACAGCAAGCCCACCAAGTTCAAAGATATCAATCATTTCTTCAAGCTCAATTCCGAAGATAGAGCGCACTTTAAAAAGGATGTCGTTGTTATTAATGGGAAATACTCCTGAGTCTGTCAAAAACCATTACTTACAATGAAGTTGCTGGCGATGATATCACAACTACAAGGACACCCATAGTAGTAGGCCGCGGAAACTAACAAGGACACCCACTTTAACAAGCCGGTATGGTGGGTGTCCTTGTTTAAGCTTGATTAAAAACTCTGCTGATAACTAAAACAGCCCATATATTGATTACCCATCATGAAGAACCCTTGCTTATCTGAAAACTCATTTTAAATGCATTGTTTATGGTGCATAGATCAACTAAGATTTTTCTTCTGATTTTAAAGAGTGCAAAAACCTTGATGTGTGGATGGAATCATTATGTCTTTTTTAAGTCTTCTTGCGGTTGTTGTTTTGGCTCACCTTGTGGCGGTTTCAATGCCAGGGCCTGATTTCTTCTGCGTATCGCAAACCTCAATTCAACAGGGGCGAAAGGCTGGTATTTATATGTCCTTAGGGATTGTGGCTGGTTGCGTTATTCATATTGTTGCAGGGGCACTTGGGGTTGCTGCACTCTTAGTGAAACCAGAAGTCATGGCGTTTATTAAAATCGCCTGCGCGCTCTATTTGCTGTATTTAGGATGGAAGGGTTTAACTGCTCGTCAAGCAGCAACAGATGTTGTGGTTGAGCAAGATATTCTTTCAAATAAACAGCTTTTCTTTAAAGGCTTTTGGTGTAATTTATTAAACCCGAAATTACCTTTGTATTTCTTGTCATTATTCACTGTAATCTTACCGCCAGATATTAGTACGTTTGAGCTGAGTCTTTTAGCGGCAGTAATGATGTCGTTAACTTTTGGCTGGTTTGCCATGGTCGGCTATTTTTTTGCAGCACCAAAAATACAACAACAATTTAAAAAGATGGGTGTTTGGATAGATCGAACAGCAGGAGCTTTATTTACTGCTTTTGGTTTGGGCGTTCTTTTTTCTGCTCGATAAAGGTAGACTAGGTTTAAAAGGCCAGAGGTGCTGGCCTTTTAAATAAATATTATTTGTTAAATCGCTTGCCGATTTGATCTGTTACGTACTTGTTCACGCCTGCACCAATAGCGCCTTTGGTGACATCTTTTGCAACAGTTTTGATTGTTTCCATTGTGCTGCTGCTATTGTATTCACGCATAGTGGCGTAGTAGCAGTCGTAATGAGCAACTTTATCTCTAGGACCCCCTTTGTAGATTAAATCAAGGTAGTTACCTGCGGTTTTATCTCTTGTATTGTTAAAGACGTGGTCTTCACCTCCATCGTTATAAACACCACAACCTCTTACATTGTTTCTAGGATTGTTATAGCAACAATGACCTATATACCCCATATTGTGCTCCTACGTCTCAATACTTATACTTTTAAAAGTGGCATATAAACTATCATGCTTTTATTCGTTATTTAAGAAAGATGTGAGTAAAAACTAAGCACCTGATCGCTGAATTACCGCAGACTAAAATCGATTCTATCTAATTGATGTTGTTATGATATTCAATTGCTTGGGTAATATTATTGAATATAATTTAGCTGCTATTTTTAGGTTCAGCAGTGCCTTATAGATGAGGTTTGTTTGTAACAATACATGAGTATGTGCTTGTTGTTTTGTTTATTATTAGTGGCTAAATAATGCTTTCAATAGAGGTTTTTATGCCAATAGATCGTTCCAATGCTATTAATGGTGTGCAGTATTCAGCCTACCAATCTTCTGGTTACGCTTCAGGTGCAGCTCCTGCGGCTCGTCTTACTCAAACCCAGTCTTCAATGAATGCCGCAACTGGTAATCAAAGAGCATTAAATGATGTATCGGAGTTGCCAACAGTATTAAGTTATAAAGGCGCTGCTAAAAAGACACATATAGTTATCCAGGGGGAGGCTGCGATTTTTGACCCTCGTTCCAGTAAAGCCCCTGATGGTATGTATACATTTGGAGCAGGACCATGCCTCATTATGAAATTAGTCAGTCGCGATTCGAAAAATGAAGTTAATAAAATAGCGCTTGCGCATAATGATGAATATGTGACTAAAGAAGCTATGTTCAAACTCTTTGATGCGATGAATTCCAACCGTCTAGAAGCGAGTTTTGTGAGTGGTGCTAGTTCTGCGGTAGATCGTGCGCATAATGCGTGTGAAGAGCGGGGTATTCCTGTCACATTTTCAGCGCCTAATCCACGTCTTGCACGAGAAGATGCTCTAGCTGTCGATAAAAAAGGCAAGTCTTTTTATGGCGATATGGACTTTTCAAGCTATCCAAAAGCCATGAGAGATGCGGGTGTCCGTGTTTGTATGTCAATGCGCATGCCAAATATGCCTGTTGACTCTCAACTTGAGATTATCAAGCTAACATAAATTAAAGAGCTAGTACCCATATATATTGAAAGCCCGAGCTTATTGTTCGGGCTTTTTTTTGCCTTCGTTATAGCTTAAATGGACATTTTAAAATGATTTGAATGATATTTAAATGACAGGATTAAGATTGCTTCTTCGTTTAATGTGTATGTTGAATACGGCCTAATTTAAAATAAACTTCTGATATGTAATGGAATAAGATCTTTTGATCTGTCTTTTTCCAACTTTGCTTAACTTTACATTGCCGAAACACAAGTTTAAATCCACCTGTTCAATACTGTAATTGAGGGCGGTTGATGAGCCACCCAAGATTGAAAGAAAACAATTGGAGAATCTTATGAAACGTTTAATCGTACCTGTACTTAGCCTTATGATGTTAACTTCAACTGCAGCTTTTGCTGGTGATCATGGTCATCATGGTGATAAAGGCCATCATGGTAAGTTTGAAAATAAAGTTGAATTCCTGACACAAAAGCTCGACCTTACAGAGGAGCAGCAAACACAACTTAAATCTTTGCAAGAAGAGTACATGCCAGAAAAAGGTGATATTCGCGCAAAAATGAAAGCTGTTCGCGAAGAAATGGAAGCCTTAGATGTTAATGCAAAAGACTATGATAAAAGGCTAAATGAACTTGCTGATGCTGTAGCTGCAGATGCTGGAAAGCAAGCCAAAAATAGAATTTTATTTAGTGGTAAGATGAAAGCTGTTTTAACGCAAGAGCAACGAGATGAACTTGCAAAAATGATGGAAAAACGTGGCGACCGAAAAGGTTCTAAAGACCATCATAAAAAATAAAGTAATTGAGGAATAAACATGGGTTCAAGTCGAATATTATTGGTTGATGATGATGTGGAATTATGCCAACTCTTACAGGAATACTTAGAAGGGCATGGTTTAGATGTCAGCATGATTCACCAAGGTGAACCCATCCTCGACATGGCAGATCTTGAGGCCTCTTACGACTTGATCTGCCTAGATATTATGATGCCTGGCATCAGTGGTTTAACACTTCTACCTGCAATACGAGCTAAATCTAATATTCCAGTGATTATGGTGACAGGACGTGGTGATGATATTGATCGAGTCGTTGGTCTTGAAATGGGGGCGGACGACTATATTGCAAAACCTTGTAACCCACGTGAACTTTTAGCTCGAATTAATGCTGTGCTACGTCGAATTGAGCGACCAAGCCCAGTGCAACAGAATACCTCTCCCTCGAATAATAAAAGTCCTACTACCTCAGAGCCAAGTCTTGAAGTTCAAGGCTTGGTGCTTTTTCCTGGTCGCCGTGAAGCTTTACTTAATAATGAACCCTTGCAATTAACTGGTGCAGAGTTTGATATTTTAGTGATTCTCATGCAGCAACAAGGGCAGGTCGTTTCAAAGGCAGAATTAACAGAAAAAGTGTTGCATCGAGAATTAACTCGTTATGACCGAAGTATGGATGTGCATGTGAGCCGCGTGCGTCAAAAGCTGTCAACACTCCAGCCAGAGATCGAATGGATTAAAACTGTTCGAGGTTCTGGTTATATCTTTGTTGCTGTAAAAGCCTAGGTGATCATATGAAAGTGCGCTCGCTATTTTGGACAATTTTCATTACCATTGTGTCGGTTAATTTAGCCCTAATTGTTGCCAATGCCTATTGGCTTGGTGTTCAGCTCGAAAAGCGCAATGTTAAGGCTCGCTTTTCAGAAAAGCTTGATGAGCATTTAGTTCGATTAATTGATGAATATGAAGACAATAAATCAGGGCGTTTTCATCATCGAGAAAATCGTATTCCACGCAAATTAATTCGACAATTTCACTTAGAGATTATCGATCTCTCAAATGGCAGGCCTTTATGGCCAGCACCAAGGCCAATGGGTGAAATAGGGAAGCGTGAAGATAAGCAAATTACTTCTTCTACCGGCCGACAGTATCGAGTGATTTATTTAGATGATCCAGAGCTCAGTTCACCGTTTTGGGAAATATTGTCTCGCTTTGGTACCGTTCGTTGGTTTATTACGATTTTATTCTCAATCGCTGGTAGCTATGTTTTATCCCTTATTATTATTTCCCCATTAAAAAAACTTATTCGTCATACCCAGAATTTAGCCAATGGTGATTTATCAACTCGTGTGGAAGTTCGCTTAGAACAACGTGAAGATGAGATAGGCACCTTATCGCAATCATTTAATGAGATGGCTGAGCGTATTCAGGGTTTAATCGAAGGGCAACAAACCCTTTTGCATGATGTGTCTCACGAATTGCGGGCACCATTACAGCGGCTCCAAGTGAATGTTGAATTAGCTCGTGATAAATATGCACCAGACGATACTAATGCAGCAGTTTTTGATCGCCAACAACGTGAAATCGATAAATTACACCAGATGATTAATGATATTCTTGAACTTGCACGTGTTCGACATCAAGAAAGCCAAGGGTCCTCTGCTAATCATAAAGAATCAGATGTGATTCAAGTTGAAAGTGAGATCAATGAGCTTGTAGCTTTTTATCAAGGGCAGCATCCTCAGAAGAAAATTCATTACAGTTCAAATTTAGAGGTTGAGCCTGTTATTCATGGTAATCAAAGTTTCTTTGATCGTGTGCTTAATAATATTATTGAAAATGCAATGAAGCATACACCAGCAACTGCCCAAGTGTTTATTGATCTTCAATCAAATACTAAAACTTTAAGTGTTACTGTCAGTGATGATGGTGAAGGTGTAGATGCTTCAATGCTCGACCAACTCACGCAGCCATTTTTTAGGGGTAAGCCTGACCAGCAAACTCAAGGCAATGGCCTAGGCCTGAGTATTGCGAGTAAGGCAATGGAGGCCATGCGAGGCTCTTTAGAGGTCAAAAGGAGCACTCATGGAGGCCTTGAAGTGAGTATCACCTTTTCTCGGTAATGGCTTAAACTCTACAATTTAAGCCGCCTTACTTGTAGGCTCTAATATACGACCCATAAGTGATCCAAGCTGATCTTTCACTTGATAGTTTTCAGTGAGAATAGATTTTAAGGCTTGTTGTAAATCAAAGTCATGATGTTCTGTCGCAACTCTTGGCGAGTTAATTGGCATTACTGGTGTACGTTGAATAGGTTTGTGCATGAGGAAATAATCAATTGGTTTGCCATCAACACGATTAATACCACAGTAGTTCACATCAACTTTTGAATAGCCTGCACGATGATAAAAGTTTGCACGTTTGACTTTGTTATCTTTCGGATCAGCCTTTGCATCATATGGTTCAATTTCAAGTAAAAGATGCTTAATGTCTGGGCGGCTTGCCATAAATGCATTATCAAGCTGTTTTAAGATTTTTGAGCCATAGCCTTTACTGTGGCAAGCTTTATCAACAGCAAGGTAGTTAACGAGCGCAGATTCTGCTTGAGGTAGTGTCCTTACAATGGCTGTACCAACAACATTTTTATCTGATTTTGCCAAGATAAGTTGCTGTTCATTGCGTTGGATTTGGCCTTTCAATATATCAGTATCACCAAGCTCTTCTGCAGGAATTGTATCTTTAAGAATCGACATTGCGGCATCAATATCTTTGTTCGATGGCTTTGCGCAAAATTCAACTTGAAGCTTCGTATCTTCAATTTGTGGTTGCGGTTTAATAGCAACTACATTGCAATTGTGTGTGGATAAGTTTGTATTGCTCGCAGCGCGCATATCGCCTGCGTTGAGATCGTGGGTTTGTAGGTCTACAGCATTTTTATTTTGGTTCTGATTCAACTCTAAAGCTGGTTGAGCAATAGGGGAATGCTGAATAGATTGGTTTATATGCACGGTTTTAACCTCTATCATCAATGATTGTTGGTGAACTAGGCAGTGCCCCAAGCGAAATTAGGGACGTTGCCTCATATTCAAGGTAAGAACGTCGTCTTTATAAAGCGTCGATCAATAATCCAGCATGGATGATTACAAATTAAGCAGGAATAATCAAGGACACCCACTTATCCTAAAACCACATCCATGTAAAATCAAAGGCTTATACTACGTGGGTGTCCTTGTACATGTCAAAGGCTATAAACTGGTGCCTTATGACGGTTGTTTGTTGAGCTTGGTGCACATCTCAGCAGATGCTTACTCGTTGCAGCTCACTTTGTTGTTTTGAATCTCATTAAAAAAAGACACCATGTTTTTGGCGACAGGTGCTTGGTATCGTTTAAATACGGAGAAAACACCAACCATATCTACATGGTTCAATCCTTCATATTTTTTGACTGCAACACAGCCGTTGTGCCGTTTTACTTCTGCTTGCATACGTTCAACATTGATCGGATACACTGTTTTATCATCTTCGCCATACTGTAAGAACATTGGCGGTTCAGAGCCATCGATATAGGATGTGGCTTGCATTGGACGATAGTCATCCGCTGCGGCTGATTCAAAAATAGCTTTAAACTCAGCTGCTTTGGGAATAAATGAATAGGGACCCGCTAACCCAGCAAAGCCCTTTATCGCATCCTGGGTGTCCTTATTAACGCCAAACTCTTCAGGGCCTGCAGTCAGTAGTGAGCCTATATGTGCACCAGCAGAATGACCGCTGATGAATATTTGATTTGGGTTGCCTGCATAAGAATCAATGGATGCATGAACCCAGTTCAATGCATGTGCACCATCTTCAACAAATGCAGGGAAACGCACATCTGGGTAAAGTCTGTAATTCGGCACCACCACAACATAGCCTTGGTCTGCCAAATAGCTAGCCACAAAGGCATAGTCGCTTTTATCGCCAAAACTCCAGCTACCGCCATAAAAAAAGACAATGACAGGGAGTGGCTCTTTGGTTTGGCCTTTGGGTTGATAGATATCCAGAGCAAGCTCAGTCTTCGTATCGAAAATAATATCTTTGATAACCGCGCCCTTAAAAAAATGGGCTGGTGTATTAGCAATGCCTAAAGAAAGGCTTGTGCAACCAGAGAAGGGCAGCGCTAAAAGGGAAAGGGCAAATACTTTTTTCAATTGCTTTATCATTCTAGTTTCTCGTAATGATTATTTTTACCAAAGCGCCTAGTATGTGGGTGTCCTTGTAGACAAGCCGTGCACAGCCTTTATAATCTCAGAGTGCAAGGTCGTTTCTCAACATAAGCGTGGTTAGATAAGTTGTATGGCTCATATTAGTACAGGCGTCGAATATGCACTTCATAGTTTGCTTTGGTTGGTGCATCCATCAGATGTAAAGCCAAGCAGTAAAGACCTTGCCGAAATACAGGGTATACCTGCCAGCTTTGTCGCTAAGATTTTCCCTAAGCTTGAAAAAGCAGGGATAGTAAAAGCTGCAACTGGGGTAAAGGGTGGCTATGCACTTGCAAAGCCAGCTGAAGATATAACCGTGCTTGATGTTGTATTGGCCGTTGATGGGAAAAAGTCACTTTTTCAATGCCGTGAAATTCGTACCCAATGTGCACTTTTTGATAACAACCCTCCTGAATGGGCATCAAAAGGGCTTTGTGGTATTAACAAGGTAATGCTTGAAGCCGAAGCTGCAATGAAAAAGGCCTTATCACAATCAACACTCGCGTCGTTAATGCAAGGCGTTGCCTGTAAAGGCATGCCAAGTGAATTTCCAGCGCAAGTGGAGAATTGGTTTTCGCAGCGTCATGAGTCTCGTGAAAATGCTCGGGTAAGTGCGATGCGTAAGTCACGAACGCAGTCTTAAACATCTTATTACTCCTTTTAAATAAGTCTTTTCCCAGTTCATTCTAATGACTGATTTTTAGCCTATATCAGTTTTATCTCAGTTTTTGTCTTGCAAAATATAACAAGGATTAATAGAGTCCATGTTATAAGATGTTGTTTTGCATCACACAAATAGTGGCAAAAAATACGAAGTGAAAGCTGTACTAGTCATCATAGGGACAGGGTTCGCTGGCATGTGGAGTGCTTTAGTCTTCACATCAATGAGTTTTGATTGTTGTCTAGATGAAAATAAATAAAAGGATAGTAAGATGAATATTTTACATATTGATTGCAGCCCTCGTTCTAATTCATACAGCCGTAAGTTATCTGCACTTGTTGTGCATCAGCTGAAAAGTTATTCCTCTAGTAATTTTATTACACGTCGTGATTTAGGTCGCGATCCCATCCCTCATGTCGATGAGCTGTATACAACAGCAATTTCTGCACCACAGGAATTGCAAGATGGTGTCTTGACTCATGCTGTTGCTCAGTCTGAAAAACTCATTCAAGAGCTTGAATCTTCAGATGCAGTTGTTATTGGCACACCTGTGAATAATTTTACTGTACCGTCTGTATTAAAGGCATGGATTGATAATGTGCTGCGAATGGGGCGAACAATTGGGGTCAACGAGCAGGGTGAAAAAGTAGGATTAATTCAGGACAAACCTGTTTATTTTGCAATTGCTTCAGGTGGGTTTTTCTACGGTGAAAAAGCAAAGCAACCAGATTTTATGACTCCTTATTTATCTGCAGCTCTTGGTTGTATTGGCATTAAAAGTGTTGAATTTATACCAGTGCAAGGCACCGCTTTTTTAAGTAAAGATGAAGTAATGGAGCAAGCTGATAAGCTTGTGCTTTCAATGCATCAATCAAAAGCACAAGCATAAGCATAAGCATAAGCATAAGCATAAGCATAAGCATAAGCATATAATAATAAGCTTAAGCATTATTATTTATGTTTAAGCTTCTTTCTCTTCAGGAAATTCAGCTTCATCAAAATGTGGGCCACAAATTGGTGATGCATCATAGTCCCAAATTGAGTCGTAAAGGAACATAATACCGTTCAAAGCAGAGTTAAACTCAAATAAGAAGTTATGAAGATCATCGTCATTCTTTTCATTTTGAGAAATTTCAAGGTCAAGGGCCATTTGTAGGTAGTATGTGCGTGTCATCACATACATTTGCTGGTCTTCATTACTTGCAAGCTTCGATTCGATAAAGCCTTCTAGTGCTTCAATTTCAGCAGTTAGAGCATCTTCTGCAATAAAAGAAATTTTAACTTTGCCCCACGGTGTTTCAAGTAAGATGCCTTGCGCACCAGCTTCATCTTCAATTGAGTTAAAGGATTTAACCATTGGAAGGGCATCAAAGAGTTTTGAGCCAAGCATGGATGGATCAGTGATGAAAATTTTTGGATTTGCAGGCATGAGGCACTCCTAAATTGAGAGAGTTAAAGAATTTCCTCATGATACCAAAATTATACAGCTTGGACGAGAGCCTTGTCTTACTCCGCTCTGACTTCTACTGAAGGCCATTCATCTGCAGAGCTAGCAATATTAAATACAATAGGGCAGCAGCACACTTGGCAATCTTCAATATACTCTTGTGGCTCACCAATATATTCAATGAGTACAACAATTGGCTCACCACAGTAAGGGCAGTAAATCTCCCGTTCATCCAAATCCATGACACATGCCTCCTACATTAAAAACTGCTTTAACAACAGTTTCTAATGTAGCATTTTTTATGAGCTAGCGTCCCTCAAGTTGTTGCCTTAAAGTAGCTGGGAAATATCAATATCATCTGGAAGATAGTTGCCCATATCGTGAGCAATACCTGCAGGCTGTGGTGGCGGTGCTGCAGCTCTCATGGGTTGTGGTGGCCCGCGACGCTGACGCTGCTGTGCTTGAATACTTTCTTGGATCGCAATATTCAGCATTTCGTCTTCATCATCACTATCATCAAACGGATTTTCATTATCAGCCTGATTAATGAGTGTTTTGATATCGTCCTTGGTTAAGTCATGGTTTTCACGCTCATTTAATGATAAGCGTGAAATAAGCTCAGCTTCCGTTGCATAATTACGTGGATCGTTTGCAATATTAGCACCTTCAACATGCTCACTACCATTGGCTGCTGCATAGTCTTTCATAAATGGTGTATTCAGGAATTCTTGTACTGTTAGGCGGTCTCTCGGGTCACGTGCTAATAGTCCTGCAATCGCTTCATCGCGAGTATTAAAACTGAGGCCACGTAAAGCTCTTGAACCAAGATCAACACCTGTGATATTGCCCGTTGTATCAAAGCTTATTGGTACAGAGTTGCCCCTAATAAACAGTCTTATGTCGTCAAAGTCTTCAATATCACGAGTGCCGTGTATCAGTTCGACAAAGACACGGCCAAGGGCATAGGCATCTTGCCCCTTCGTGGTGTAACGTTTCGAATCATGCTGTTCTGGTGGCAGATAACCTGGTGTACCATAGCCACGCTTAGAGCCATCACTTTTAATCGATAAGCCTAAGTCAGTTAGCACCGTCCCATTCTTGGTTGAATGCAAATAGTTATTTAATTTGATATCTCGATGAGAACGGTCTCGTTTATGCATGGATGCAACAGGTTCAGCATATTCGAACATTGTCTTTTTCATTAAACTCGCATAGCCTTGGTGGTCGCCAACTCGTTTATCGTTTAATTCTTTAAGACGAGAATAGCCATCTCCCTTGTTGAAGAGCGGTAAGAACTCGTAGTTTTTGAGTCTGTCTTTACCTGAACTCTTATCTTTAACGTAGACATGAGCAACATCAAGCGGTTGAATGACTCGATGTGCGCCAGCGGCAGCTCTGTATTGGTCAAGCTCTTCTTTTGAGCTTGTAAAGCTTTTCATTTTCTTAACAGCTACAATTTCGCCAGTGTCCATATCTCGTGCTAAACGAACTTTACCGTATGTACCTTTACCAAGTTGCCTTTTACCTGGTCTTATATCCATATCTGCCTTTCGCGATGCATCAACAGACTGCACTAATGACAGTGTATTGAGCAGTTCATAGCATTTGCCGGAGGTCGTACGTACGATTGTTGCGTCTAAACGCTTCTTCTCACCAGGTTCCTTTTTATAGCTTTTAAAGCGGGAGCCAGTATCAAAAACTTCAAAGCGAGGTTTTAGGTATCGAAGCTCTGATCTAATCATGCTGTTGATTTCTGATTGCCTGAAATGTTGTGTATATGGCGATGAAATTATGGCGGCCTGAATTCGATCAAAGGCTTTAGATTCAAGGCTGCTTGACCAGTTCACACCTGCCTTAAAGGCCGATAAATGCATTTGGTGAACGGCTTGCGTAATTGCATATTGAAGATCTGATCGACGTAAGCCGCGGCTGGAATTGAGGTACCTATCAACCTGTGGGTGGCACAAGGCTTGATCATCAGAGATACGGCCTAAGTGGTTTTCACCAAGTGGCAATAGCATTGGTGGTCGATAGTCTTGGCGAGCTTGTCGACTGCTTTCAGCATTCTGCACCTGTAATAGTAACCCTTGGCCGCGGGGTGCTGCTAAACCACCACGTTGGTAACCACCAGCTCCTTGAATGTTGATTCTAGGCATGTCGAACTCCGTCTATTTGTTATTTGCTGCTGTATTCCATACAGGAACATCTTGTTTTTATTACAGTTGAAGGATGTCATTCAGCCTGTATTTAATTGCAATTAACGCTCATAGTCAATATTTCTGAAATAAAACTCTGTATTCTGTTCGGGTAAGTAGAAGGGATGGTTTATTTCTAATCAAAGCTAATGTCTATTAAAACAATAAGATATGGTTTTAGCTGCTGTTTAAGGCTAAGTCATCCCCATGACCACTGTATGACTTATAACAAGTACACCCACTTTACATATGACTTAACAAGGACACCCACTTTTACAAGAGGGTCTTGGAGTGGGTGTCCTTGTTGTGTTGCTTAAGGTGGGTGTCCTTATACAATTGAACTAAAGATCAATAGATGGTTATTCCGTGTCGTTGTAGTCTAGGCAAGAGAAATAGATGACTTTATTTAAAGGGACGTAGATATGCAGGCTATTATTGATGCAGCGAATCAAATGAATAAAACACTTCAACAACTCGTGCAGAACTGCGAAGCAAAGTCTTGCGATGTGCAGGGGCGAGCGAGTTATCTTGCCTCTTTAAAGTTGCCACCAATTGTGCACAATCTAAGCCCATGTATGCATAATATCCACGCTGAGTGCTTAGGCTTACAAGCATCTCAGGAGCTGCGCTGTCCGGTTGAAGGTTGCCACAATAAATTAAGCTGGGATGATGTGGAAACAGATATAACGCCGCCTTTAAGTAAAGCTGCCAAGCTCTTTATACTGCATGAAATGAAAAGAAGCCCTATGAATGCGGATTCTCAGGAACGACATGAGATGGATAGACATCTAAAGCAAGTTGAAGCAGAGCCAGAAGATGGTGTCATGCAAAAGCTGAATAGCCTTGGGGAAGTGCTTGACCCATTGCAAGTGGTCGATCTCTTAAAAGGCATGCCACTGTCTTTATTTAATAAAGACTAGCGGCATCTAAAATGGCAGGAAGCTTATCTCGATTACTTCTTGCCAAACATGCCGCTCAGGTCGAGGCCACCTTTAGCGCCTTCTACAACATCATCGTGCACTTGTTTAAGCATAAAGGCTGCTGAAGCGCCAGCTGCACCAACAACAACGCCCGCAAATGCAGCTGCACCAACTTTTAGAGGTGTGTAATCACGCTTATCTGATGGGTTACGCATATCATTGGCTTGGCCATTTTCCATGCGGGATGCCTGATTATTTGCTTCACGAGAAGCAGTCACTTGGCTATCAATATCATTTGCAGTTTGTTGTGGGATGTGAGCAGCACCTGGTTTTTGAAGTTTTGGCATTTGAATTATTCTCTCTACAAAAAGTGTCCATTTTATTCATGCTGGGGGGATACAACAGAATAGATTCCATAAAGGCGGGCTGATTATAATGAGCCTTGCATTAAGAAGACAAGGCTTAATGTATAGGGATTTTCAATGAATAATTCGTTTATTAATCTACTAAAAAGCAGAATCTAATTATTTAATCTTCACCAAGCCAGCCTTGCTCAACAGCGAAGTCTATTTTTTGTTCAACCCATTTGAAAATATCTGGTGCGATTTCTTTTACAAATAGCCAGTGGGATAAGACTTGGCTTCGCTGAATATTAAATTCCTTCCAAGGGCCGCCACCTTGAGTATTTAAATTCAATAAAAATGGTAAAAGTCTATCCAATACTTTCAAAAGCTGTGCTTCTTTACTTTGACCGTATTCTTGATCATCCCACACTTGTGTGAGCTCTTTGATTGGGTTGCCGTAATGGCCTGCTGTTTTTAGCATTGACTCTCGTTCTTTTTCAGCTGCATTGCCACGATCAGGGCTGAATAAAAACGTATCACCAGCATAAATCTCACCTAAATCATGCGTGAGTGCCATTTTCATAAGCTTTAAAAGATCGAAGTCATCTTGCAGATATTCAGAGAATGCCCATACAGCCATTGCTAAATGCCAAGAATGCTCAGCTGAGTTTTCTCGACGCTTACCGCTCGTGATAAATGATTTTCGCTCGATATTTTTCAGTTGATCGAGTTCGAGCATAAAGTCTGTTATTGAATCCAGTGATTGAGTCATAATGAATGGCCTAGGGTTGGTTGTATTGATGAGCTGCTTCTTTTAAAGCACTCCAAGAGTGTAAGGGATTATGATTGTTTACCCAAGACGTAAACGATTTATTATTTTTTACAATGATTTTACAAGTGTTCAAAGATAAGATTAAAGAAATTAAAGAGGATTGTTGCCATGACAAGGTTTAATGTGTTTGGGAAGATTATGTCCGTGCAACGTCAAAACGATGAGTGGATACTTTATGTGCATTCAGGCAATGGGGTGCGTTCAAGAGTCTATGATATTGTAATTCCTGAAGATTTGTCTGATGAAGCGCTTGAAGTCTTTCTTGATGATATCTATCATGAGCACGCTACACAAGACAACCCAAAGGTCATTCGTTTATAAGAAACTCGCTGTTTTAGAGTCTATGGCTATAATTAATATATTAATCAATATTGCAGCTTGTTTGCAGCGTCTCCTCTATTAAGAATGCCAATGCATTGCTTTTATTCAATAAAAAGTTGTGTAAACCAATTGCATCTCTGGTCAACTTTTTAAGTCTCAATAAAAGCTATGTGTCACGTTTTCGTGAACGCTAAATTACTGTATACAAAAGTATAATCAATCTATTGCATGTGATATAACACATGGACCATTGGGCGCTATATGCCCCAAGTGAAACAGTCTCAGGGTGAGGGTATGAGTATGAAGATAAAAAGAAGTCACTATTTACAAGGCATACTGCTCACGGGGGCGCTTAGTTGTTATAGTCTCAGTGCTTATGCTGATGCACCAGCGATTACAACTTTTGCAGATCAACAGATTCAACAGGGCGATACTCTTGTTGTGCCTGCAAAGCTTTCAAATGCAAATAAAGCCGGCACGGTGAACTGGTCGAAAGCATTCGGTCCGGACGATGTAAAAGTAAATCCACTAACAGGTACAGTCACCTGGCAGATTCCTGATAATTTACCATCAGAAAGCTTTTATATTGGCGTACGTTCTTCAAACCTAGAAGGGGCTGATATTGACACCTTTATTGTGCACGTTGGCGTTTCTAAAGTTGTTTATATTGGCCCAAATGAAACCTTAAAAAATTTTAATGAAGCACTTGGTGCATGGAAAGAGCCAGGTAAAAATTACCGCGAGCCAGGCACAACTTTTGTTGTACGCAATGGTGAATATTCCGGTGAGAACTGGATTTTAGGTATTACACCATCAGGTCAATTTTTCTCATTACCAAATGGTAATGAAAATATGTACACCACACTTATGGCGGAAGACCCTGGTCAAGTACGCTTATCTGGTGGTGCTCGACTTATGGCTGAAGCCGGTATTGATGAAGTTGCCTACTGGGCCATTAAAGGTTTCTTTATGAATAAAGGCCGTATAGGGGCTGATGGTTCAAACTGTAATGGGGAAGAAGCCTGTAAACCGCATCACATGAAATTTATTCGTAACGGTATTTATCAAGATCATTCGAATTCCTATTTCGGAACAGGGCATTCAAATTATATCCTGTTTGAAAATAACTTCTCTTACGGTGGTAATCGCGCTAAATTCCTTGCCTATAAAACCAAGAATGTCATTTTTAGACGTAACATTGGTCGCTTCGATCATAACGAAAAGCACACAGGCCCAAAAAATACATTTTCGCTCTATACATCTATTGATGTAGCTGCACAAAACAATATTGTTGTTGATGGTGATACGAAAGAGTTCGCAGAATACGGCGAGCTCATGGGTGAATTTGCTTGCCCAACCACAGTAGGTGAATCACGCACTGTATGGGATCGTAATATCCAGCTAAATTCAGATCATCCGAACTCAAATTTAGATTTACAAGCTGGCAAGTGTGACGCCACCATTCGAGATGTTGTTTCATGGGATATTAAAGCACCCTTTGTTGTGATGACTCGCTCACCAAGTTTATTCGACCATGCTACCTTTGGCGCAATTCATCCAGATGATACACCGCTGGTGCTTTTTAACGGCTGGCCAGGTCGTAATGCCCGTGGTATTACCAACTCTATTATTCATGATGTGTCCAAAGGCCCTCTTCTTGAAGGTTTTGCGACAGGCACAACAACTGATCTAGATGGTAATTCCATGACTCGATTTGGTGTTGATACAGTTAATATTGATGACTTTAGCGGTGCTATGGCTCTAGATAGCAGCACTGTAAATACCACTAAGCTCACTTATATAGACCCTATGTGGTCAACATCAAACCCAACAGGTGGCATGCGTTATTTAGTGCGCATGGAAGCTAACTCGAATATGAGTGGCAAAGCTAAAGATGGTGGTGACCTTGGAGCCCGTGTTATGACCTTTAAGGGTAAATCAGGCACACTTTGGGGGGAAGAAGGCTTTGACACAGAAACAAATGTACCTGTGTGGCCATTCCCATACCAAGAAACCGCCGCAGAAAATATGCGTACTATGGAATACACTGGCCCAACCTGGGTTGGTTCATGGTTATCGCGAGAGCAGGGGCCAGAAGGCACTTTATCTGGTGACAGAGGTTACGCAAAAGCTGATACGAACCTCACAGATTATATCTGGGGCTATCTTGGCTCAACAGTACCACCAATGAATGTTAATGCTGTTGGTATGGATAAATCTGTTGTGATTCGTTGGGATTTACCAGCACCACGTGCAGATATTACAGGGTATAAAGTCTATGACTATAACCCTGAAACTCAAAAGATATCCAACCCACGTAATGTAGGCAATGTAAATAGCGCCACTATTTCTGGTTTAGTGAATGGGACTGAATATCATTTTGCAGTAACAGCAATAAGCGCAAGTAAAGCTGAAAGTAGTTACAGTTATCCTGTAACAGTGACAGCTCAGACTCATGCGAACCCTATGCCGCCAAGTATTCAAAAGCATGATTAAGCACTTAAGATAGCTAAGAGTATTAAATTATAAAGCCGTCTTTATGACGGCTTTTTTGTGATACAAATTCAATAAAGAGTTAAAAGCTTCATCACAAATGACGTTTTATTTCATTAGCTTTAGTTATAGCAAGTTGTGCTAGTGCTTTGCCGACAAAGTCAGCAACTGTAGCCGGATAAAAATAGAGATCCCTAAATAAAGTGTTTTTACCCGGTTTTGCTTTGACTTCTTCAATAATAGGTTGGACATCAGCTAAGTAATCAGAATTTAATAGCTCTTGTAATGTTTCACGTGAATTATTCAGAGTATCTTTATATAATGTGCAACCATCCATATATGGATCAAGATTGCGCCTATGTTCATAGCCAAAATAAAGTTTGCGCATGCTCTGCTTTATATTAAAACTATGCAAGCCTAAAGGCGTATGTTGTTTTGAGTTATGAGTTGGGTTTGTTATTATTTCAGTGTCTAAACCTTTGGTCCAAACTTGGCGCACTTTATTTTCTACATAAGTTGCTTGGCCTTCAGTAATCATTGAAAGTTTTTCGGAGCTGCTCTCAAGTTTAGCTACTTTTTTATCATCAATCCCTTTAAGTTGTGCTAAAGCTATAGATTTAGCTGCAACTGTTCTTTGTTTTACAAGGCTTGTATTCTGGTCTTGTGCAATATGGGTTAACTCATGAGTAATTATACCTCGTTGAGTTGTTGGGTTGAAGTAATGCTTATTCGAGTTTAATAGATGTATTACGTTTGTGTTATGTCTAACGTAACCAGCCAGTATTTTACTTTTAAGTCCCAGTAACTTTTCCATAAAATCCTTTTTGTTATAGGATGTGCTGATTTTTTTTAAGCCAACTTCACTGTAGTGCGTGTTTATAAAGTTGGTTCGCATATCGTTTTTTAACACATGAGGTTCTGCGAGGTTTATTTTTATTTCACCAGTTATCGGCCAGCCAGTTTCATGAGACACAAGTGCTGCTAATCGTGGTAAGTCCTTTAAAGCCTGCTTCATTACAGGTGTTGCTTTTTCTTCATTTAATATCTTAAATGTTGCCGTGCATTGGTGCTCAAAATCCGTTTGTAGCATTTTCTTCTAGCCCTTGGTTTGCTGATTTTTGATAAGTTGTCGCCCTAAATGTACACTTTTGCAAAAACTTGTTATTAGCGTGATGTGGTTTGATAAATGTATTAAAAGATTTCTTTTGTCTGGCAGTTCTTTTGATTTATTTATTTCACTTCTAATAATGTCGTTTGAGTAGGCGTCAAATAATTTTTTAATGACTTCAGTCGGTGGGTGCTCGGAGTGCTTTTCTAGAGTTTTTTTTATTTCTTGTTCGCCAAGTGTATATGGATTATATTGAGAGGAATTATAATATGAAGCATAACTTCGTATTTTACTCTTGAGGCTTGTATGTTTGTCTGACGCAGTGTGTGAGTTTATAAATGCCTCTGATGATTCAATTTTTCCCTCTTCTAAAGCTTTATTTTGGATGTAAGTAGCTTGACCTTCCTGTGCGTATTTTATGCCTCCGACAGCTGAACTTGTGGCTTTGTATGCGTCTGATTTAATACCTTCGGCAGCTTTTAGAGTGAGGTTGCTTTTCAATGCTTCATCCAATTTGGTTTTAATTGGTGTGTTTTGCAGTTGAGCAATATGGACAAACTCGTGCAATAGTGTAGCTTTCAATCCTTTTTCAGGATCTCGAAGATAGGTGTGTTCTGAGTTGATCAATATTTCATTTTGTGAAATGGCTTGGCCATATTTAATATGCATTGGCTTGCCGTACAGTATTCTATTGAGTAACTTAGATGAATTTTCGTGTTTTTGGGTTGACGTGTTCAACTTTGAAAAGAATATGGCACTATCTTTTCTACTAGGGGCATGCATCTGTGCGTTAGTCATAACCCTAACATTGACTGTCCCTTCTATCTTCCAGCCTGTCTCGTGAGATGCTAGTGCCGCTAATCGCGGTAAGTCTTTAAGGGCCTCTTTTAAAGCAGGGTTAGCACGGCTATAGTTATGAATTTTGAAGTTAGCCGTGCACTGGTGTTGAAAATGAGTATAAGTCATAGAATATCTTCTTATTATAACGGAACTAACTCGCCGGCCATTCTTGCTTTTAATTTTTGATCTGTTTTAGAGGAAGGCATTAAATATTTCTTAACAAAAGGATCAATTGAATTGATGAGGAAGTGCCGCCCGAGTAAAGGCAGAAATAAGAAATGTTGAATATTTTTATTCTTAACTGGTTTGTCATCAATCTTTTTGAGTATGTGTGCAATATCTTCTAAATGATTTGTATTCAAAAGACCCTGCACATTATCTGTAGTATTGTTTTGAACGTCTTTCATCAATGCATCTTCGTACATGAGTGCGCCTTCAATATATGGATCCTCTTTTTTGGCGGCTTCATAAGCATAGTAATAGCGCATTGTATTGAGAATGGTTGGTTTTTTTGGTTGTCTATCACTATTTATAAATTCAAGTGAAGAGGTTATTTTTTCTTCGTTTATGACTTTTTTCGTCAGATAATTTGCTTGACCTTCAATAATTTTGCGTAAAAAATTTGCTTTTGCATTGAGCTTACGAGCATCTTTTCGATTGAGTGATACATATGCTGCCTTAGTTGAGGCATGTGCAATCCTTTGGTACTGATGTGTCAAGGTTGTGCTTTGCTGGGCAATATGCACCATTTCATGAAAAATAGTTTCTTTCAAATGAAGCTCAGGGTCATGATGCCCTGAAGTGTTTATCAAGCTTAATTCTTTTTTGACAGGATTTGTTGTGCCAGCAACAGTAACGCCTTTACCATAGATTAATTTATTGAACTTTTCTTCTTGGCTTATCATGCGTTGGGCATTTTTTGCCCCAATGAGAGGTATGTAGCGCTTCAGAGTATCAGCTCGCATAGAATGCTTCGCAGAGTTATGCGTCATAATGCGTATATCCACCTCACCAGTAATTGGTAAGCCTGTTTCATGAGATGCTAATGCCGCTAAACGAGGTAAATCTTTAAGGGCTTCTTGTAGAGCTGGTGTTGCACGGCTGTAGTTATGGATTTTAAAGTGAGCTGTGCACTGGTGCGGGAACTGAGGAAAAGTCATTGAGATGCCTATCGGTCGCTATTGCTTTTGTTTTTAATTAGATTTTATGCGGGCTATTTTATTGCAAATAAGCTGTAGTGTTAAGTAGCCACTCTGTGTAACTTGTTGATCCTTCGTTCTTTGTAAACCAAAGTTTACAGTCTTGTGTTTTTTTTGATCTATTTGTACTGCTCGATCAAGTTATATGATAAGAATATAAGTAAGAGCGTTTCAGTTTATTGATTTACAAATATCTACCGCTCTTATCAAGCAAGTCTTAACTTTATTAGCTATAATAAAAGTGTCTCTAAGTTCCTTTAAGGAATAAAGAGGCCTTTCCAATCACTTCTTTATCAAAGGATTTTCTATTTATGATGCTGAAGAGTTTCAAGGTTGAAATAAAGACTGTTCCTGAACATAACAGCCCTGTGGCAGAAATCTGGTCAGATGACGTGCACATTGCTCAAGTTCAAAAAAACAAATTTGGTTTTGCGGTCAAGTTTTTCACAGGCTCAGAAGTAAAGCTGGATGCCACAGCTCTTGGTGATATTATCCATGAAGCGAAAGAACACTTAACTGCAAACATTGGTGCAAAAAAGGTGGTGGTCGAAGGCGAATAGATACTTTAGACAAATGCTTTCAAATGAACATAAAAAGGCGCCGATAATTCCGGCGCCTTTTTTAATTGGCAACAGAGCCCAAAATGACTTTAAGGGCGTTGCCTAAGATTAGGCTTTAAATGGTTCAATATCACCTGGTTTGCGAAGCATTTTATTGACTTCATCAAGATGCATTTCTTCAGTTTGAATCATCTGGCGTGCATATTCCTCAATAACTACAGATTTACCTTCAACCATGCTAAGTAAGCTCTTGTAAATATCAAGAACCTTATTCTCGTGATGCAAGCTTTCTTTTAGAATATCGCCAATATCATGCTGCTCAGTTTCAAGCAATGATCCAATCTTTAAAGAAGGGTGGCCCCCAAGCATTGTCACAAATTCACCTGCTTGATGAGCATGCGTTAAACCTTCGGACGCGTTGCCTTTAAGCCAAGATACAATTGGAATTCTGTTGTAACCAAAAACCATAAGCGAGTAGTGTGTGTATTTCACAACACCTGCAAGCTCTTCTTCCATTATTCTGTTGAGAGTTTTAATTACTTTTTGCTGTTCTTGCTCATTTAAACTCGCCATAATTTGCTCCTTATTACGTTTGAGTTCTATTCAAGGGATGTTGCTTTGTTTGTCACTATTTTAGCGCTGGCTCGCTTGTAGGACAAATCTCTTCTAGAGAAGTGCAACACTGTTAACAATACTTCTTTTTTAAAAAAGAAATGGAAATCAGCCAACTCACAAGACAAATCCCTTATAGATCACTATAATAGCGAACAAGGCCTGTTTTAGGCAAATAGTACAAATTTAAGCGATATCATCAGGATTGCAAAATGACTCAATTTTCTAAACTCTGCACTGCTCTTATAGCTGCTCAATTTCTTTTTGTTGCTGGCTGTGGTGGTTCAAGTGTACCAGTGAATTCCAATACAAACTCAAATGCTTCAAATGGTAGCGGTGGTAGTAATGCGGGCTCAGGTACAGGCTCAGGCACAGATGCTGGTACGGGCGGTTCAGCTGGCCAAGTTGGTGGTACGCCAACTGAGCCAGAACAGCAAGTCAGTGAAATTGAAATCACCTTTGATGATGGTTTTACTTTTCAGCAAGACACAGGCTCACGTGCAGATAAGGTTGTAGGCACTTTTGACTTTGCGGTGCGTAATCCATCAACAGGTCGTTATATTCGTGACTTAAACAGCTCTAACATGGTTTTCAAAGAGCGCACACTCGGCTCTGATTCTGACTTTGTTGTTGAAGTAGAAGCAACACAGTCAAGCTCAATTGAAATTACACCAATTGATGTTATGTACCTTATCGATAACTCATATTCTGTAGTGCAGTCAGGTGCAAACACAGAGCTGTTAAATCAAGCCAATGAGCTTGCTGCAGAAATTAATACTCGTAATGGTTCAAGCAGCACTGCATCGAATGTAACTCGCTTTAGAACATTTGCTGATTCTGTAGGTGCGTTAAAAACAAGCACAGCAGCAACGCCATTTAGCACAGTTTCTTTTGAAGAACAGGGCGGTGGTACAGCGCTATATGAAGGTATGTATAACGCATTAATGGATCTTTCTACTTCTGCACACCCAGTACTTTTCGTGTTTACCGATGGTCGTGAAAATGCCAGTGCCCAAGGGTATAATCTCGATTTAGTATTGAGCACAGCAGCTAACTACGGTATCCCTGTTTATATTGCAGGTCTTGGTAATGTTGATTCTAATGTCCTTGGTCAAATTGCATCTACTTCTGGTGGTCAGTTCTTCCAAGCTGAAACTGCTGATGAACTTGCAGATACTTTTGAGAATGTGCTTTACAGTATTCCAGCTGAGTACACAGTCACTTATCGTCCAACACAGCGCGCTGGCCATATTGAGTTCCAGTTTGTTGTTGAGTATGGTGAAGCATCTGATACATTGGTAGGTGATTTCAATGTTGATGAGATTCTAGGCGAATAATACTGAACTTACATGCGCTTTTATTAGCGCATGTTGATTCTTTAATGAAGTTGCCTAGTAATCTTCTAGGGAATAGGTACTGACAACGATTTCCTGTTTTTCAATCTGCTTGGCAATATCTGGGTTCGAGCTATCCAGTTGTTTTAATAGATCAAGCCACACAAGAGGGTGTTCTTGAGAATCACTAAAGCGTTGCAGCCAGTCATGCAGGTCTGTAAGTTTCGTAGTTTTGCGACCTGCAAAGCCCATGACAAAGCCGGCTAGAAACTCTGGTAAGTGACGTTTGCTTGGTGTAATTGCTAATTCCGGATTAATCATGGTACTGCCAAGATCAAATATATCGCAAAATACACTCAGTGGTGCTAATGAGTCAGGGTTTACACCTTGCAGTGTAAAGAAGACATATGGTTCTTCATTCAGCACTTTAAGCGCTTTAACACCTGATGAGGTGGAGTCAACTACAGTAAAAGATGTTGAGAGGTCGCTTGGGTTTAAAACGAGATCAACTGGGCAGTATACCAATGCTTGGCGATACTTTTGCAGCTGAGGTTGTGGTTTAATTTCAGTTACAGTTGCAATGCCATGATGAGTCACAAGTGCCTTGTAAGAATCATAGGCTTCTTCAGAAAAATTCAATATCACTTTCTGAGTAATTAAATTACAAGTATCGCTTTGGTTGATTTTTTTAACAGAGTCCATCACATTCGACATTTGCTCTGAAGCACGAGCTGAAACGATCAGCAGCAAATGATATACATCATAATCAGGAGCAAGAGTGACAAGTGTATCAAAGACCTCATAAGCCAATGCGAACTTGTCTTGCATTAATGCGCAAAAACCTTGCACTTGTAAAATGCTAATGCACTCAGGGAATTCTTTTAAGTAGTCTTGCGACATAATTAAACATGTTAATTTATCTTCTTCGTACAAAGAAAAAATTAATTGTTTTAATGTTGCTTTATATTCCTCTTGAGATAAGAAATCATGGCCGCAGGTGTGGATTAGGTCAATTAAAACATGGTTGTGTTTGTGTTTTAGAAGCCATTGCACTATAGCTTTAGCCGAGTTGTTTTTATTATTATCAGCAACTTGCTGTGTATAAAGTTGGTTATAGTGTTTTTCAAGCCACGTCCATATTTCCATGATACTCTTTTTTCCCTTAAATCTCGCGATTGAGTTGAATTAATCTATTTCTAATTTTTAAGATGCATTAAATATATTCGAGCTGCTTAACTGTTCGAGTTGTTGGGCTGATTCTCTTTGTTGTTTAGCATCGCTGGATTGGCCAGCATTACAAATAGCATCGTAAGCCTGGAATGCTAGGTTTTTGTGATCGACAACTTCCCAGCCTCCAGTTACACCATTGGCTGCATGTCTGAATGGGCTGCTCAGTGTATGTGCTACTAAATGCTTAGTTGCAGGAAACCCTTTCTCTGGGTTGGTTAAGGGGTTAATGTCTAGCCCAATGCCTGCAAGTAGGGCAAATGGGAGTCGTAATAATCCGAGCGTACCGACAACGCCACCGCCAATACAGCCACCAAGTGCCATTAATGATTTTGGTAGAAACGATGTTGCACCAGCAGCAGATTTTGCAAATTGTGCTGTGCCAGTTTTAAGCTTGCTATCTTCTTTAGCTGCTTTTTTCCATTCCTTTTGATGTAATGCCATAACAGCGCCAACGGTGTAAATATATTCATTGATGCTATTTTTAAGGGCTTTACCAGCTTTAGAGGGGTAATAGCAACATGTGCTGTCGTTGTCTTAAAGGCACCAAGGCTGAGTTTGAGAATCGCAGAGTGTAGCTGAAGATCTCGTGTATTATTGATGCCGTATAATACTTTTTCCATTCGAGGAATTACCGCTGCATATTTTTCACATTGTGCATCAGTCAGTGGTTTTTGTTGCTCTGTATGATTTGCCTTCCAGATACCATTAAATGCTGCTTGAGCAGTATTAATAATTTGTAATTGATTTGAAGGGCTGTGAATAAGCTGGTCTGCATCATTGGTTGCAGTAATTGTCGCCGCAAATTGACTTAAAAAATCGAGGTTTACTACACCTTGTGTGTTTTTATCGATTGTCATGCTAATGGTGTCAATTAATGCTTTCTGTGCATTTTCAGATTCAGATAAATTTAAAAGCTGTGTCGCTGTAGTTAAAATATCTTTTGCATCTGTTGCTGTTACTTCACCATTTAAAATATTGGATTGTAAATGATGAATAGCACCTAGCGTATCCATTTCTTGCAGCTGGCTATTCTGACCTTGCATTATTTTGGCTGTTTGCATACCACCAATTGCATTTTGAATTTGACGTAATTGCTGTGAAATGGAAATAGCGCCATTAGGGCTATTATTTGTTGGGTGATTAAATTCTGACCAGTTGTTATGCTGTTGCTGGTAGGAAGAATAACGTGAAGCGTTTGAATCAAAATATTGTGGCATTGCTTTGCTCTGAATGGTGGTTGAATTGCACCCGCGGATTCAACTCGTTAGTGCA
>DJZY01000050.1 GCA_002450655.1 Gammaproteobacteria bacterium UBA6940
TACAAGTTTTGGGGGGCACTTCAGTAAGCCGCTTTTTTAGTATCTGCAATATGAAATTATTGCTTTGAGTTTTGAGGGCGTTCAGCTACCCGAACTTGTAGAATCATCGGCTCTGAGTTTCGTAAGATTTGGATATTAACCATTGAGCCAGGTGGTTGTGAGGCAACTGCTTTAAGTGCTTGATACTGATTGCCAACAATGCTATCGCCAACTTTAACAATAATGTCTCCAACTTCAAATCCAGCTTCTTTTGCAGGTGTATGCGGTGCAATCGCCTTTACAAGAATGCCTGTGTTTGGCGGAAGGTCTAATGCCGTCGCTGTTTCTAAATCAATTGCATCAGGTAAAATGCCAAGCCAGCCACGACGAACACGCCCATCTTCAATAAGTGCATTCATAACACTGCGTGCAAGTGGGGCAGGGATAGCAAAGCCTATACCTTGTGAACCACCAGACTCTGTAAGAATTGCTGTGCTAATACCAATGACTTCACCTTTAGTGTTGATTAAAGCGCCGCCGCTGCTACCCCGGTTTATGGCTGCATCTGTTTGAATGAAGTCTTCAATATTCGTAAGGTTCAATCCAGATCGACCAACAGCTGATACGATGCCCATTGAAACTGCTTGTCCTAGACCATATGGATAACCAATGGCGAGGACAATATCGCCAGTTTGAGGTTTGCGCGTGTCTGCAATAACAGCTGCAGGCAGGTTATCTGCATCAATTCTAAGAACTGCCAAATCCGTATCAGGGTCATGACCGACAACTTCTGCTGGAAAATCTCGACCGTCATGAAGCACTGCGCGAATATCAACAGCAGTTCCAATCACATGATAGTTGGTGATCAGAATGCCTGAGCTATCAAGAATAACGCCGCTACCCAAGCTTCTTGCTGCTGTGCCATCTTCAAGTAAAGATGTGTCTGCTTCAAAGTCTAAGCCCGATGAGCCTGGAAGTTGGCTAACGTCTTGTTCTGAAATAACGCCTTTCGTGGAATAAAAGTTAACAACGGCTGGAGCGGCTTTTTGAATAGCAGCAGAAAAGCTGAGTGGGTTTGTGCTTATGTTCTGCTCGAGCATTTTTGGTTCTTGGCTCGTGGACTGATTGCGGCTTGCTTGCCATGTCATGCCCGACGCGATGGTAGCTCCAAGCACTGCGGAGATAAGCCAAGGCAAAGTCTTCTGCATCTCTTTCAACCTTCTTGAGGGTAAAGCCCTCTTAATTCATGAATTCTACAGCGATACTAGTTTATCGTTATACGAAGAGTTATTTCAAAGAGTATACCTTAATACCGCAGTCAATATCGCCTTTTCAAGTACGAGTATGGTAATCAGTATACTCGCAGTATTAGTATTTTTTCAAAAGTAGATATGTATATAGACTATTCACAGAAGTTATTGCATATATATGTTAACTAACGTTTTTTTATTTTTATAAATTGGTAAAATACGGGCATGCATAAATCGCCACTTCAAACACGAAGGAATTATCTATGAGTCAAGGGGTAGCTTTAAAAGAGCTCATCAGTGCTTTAAACAATATGCTAAGACCAGATCTATTTCGAGACTATGCACCTAATGGGTTACAAGTCGAGGGTCGTCCTCATGTAAAGCGTATCGTGACTGGTGTAACGGCAAGTGATGCTCTCATTGAAAAAGCAATAGGGCTGAATGCTGATGCTATTTTGGTTCATCATGGTTATTTCTGGAAGGGGGAAGACCCATGCTTATCAGGCTTTAAAGGTAAGCGTATTAAGAAATTAATGCAGCATGATATTTCATTGATCGCGTACCATTTACCATTGGATGCGCACTATGAAGTGGGTAACAATGTGCAGCTCGGAGATAAGTTAGGTCTAACTCATGTAAAAGCCCTTAAGAACTCAGTTGCGCGAAATATAGATACGAATAATACACTCCTAACACTTATTGGCGAAACTTCGCACAACACTTTAGAAAGCTTTCAAGCACATATACAAGAAGTTTTAGGTCGTGAACCTTTGGTTATTGACGGTGCGCAAGGTCGAGAAATTAAGAAAGTTGCATGGTGTACTGGTGGTGCACAAAATGAGTTTTCTCATGCTGTTGCTGCTGGGGCAGATGTCTTCATTACAGGTGAAGTGTCAGAAAAAAATTACCATGAAGCGCTCGAAACAGGTGTTTGTTTTATTGCTGCAGGCCATCACGCAACAGAGCGTTATGGTGTTCAAGCCTTAGGAAACTGGTTAAAGACATATTTTGAGTTAGAGGCCTTGTATATCGATATTGATAATCCTGTATAATCTGGCATACCTCAAATATATCGTTTAATAAAAATCGCAGGATGCGCATAATAATATAAAGGACTATGGCGTTTTGGAATTTTCGCTATGGGTATTAGATTCGAACAAGAAAAATTTGAGCAATATCAGGAAACGGGTACACTCATTCTTTGGTATCTTGACTTTACAGGCGACCAAAAAAAATGGCCTGAAGTCCCAGAGACAATTCAAATTATTTCTCAGCAGCCGACCTATATCGGTCGAGCTGTAGCAACACAGCATGACTGCCAAATTGCAGATGCACGAGTAAGTCGTAAGCACGCTCTTTTAGAAATTACGGAAAGGGGATTGCGTCTTACTGATTTAGGTTCATCCAATGGTACTTATGTGAATGGTAAACGAATTAAAGGTTCAATTGACTTGTGTTTAGGTGATCAAATTTTAATTGATCGCATTCCATTTAGAATAAGACGTAGTTTGAATCTTCCTGAAATGGAAGAGGATGATGATGTTATTGAAGCTAAAAGTGCAGGCACTGCCCGTGAACGTTTAATCCAAGCGCGTCGAGATCGATTGGCGAGCGAAGGTAAGCTTATGCCTGAACAAGTACGAGCTGAGTTAGCACAAAAGGTGAATCAGCGAAAAATGCAGAGTCGGTATGCTGCCTATTTACCTGTAGTGACAGGAAGCGTGCTTGCCATAGGTTTTGCAAGTTTTGTGATTTATTTCTTCTAAATCGTTGAAATGCTCTATGTTAAAATAAGCATGAGGTAATAACTTTAGGTGCGTTGCCTCACTGTTTATTTTATTCATGGAGCGAATGCAATTGTCTTTAAATATTATTTTAATCGCTGTTCTTTGTTCAGCTCTTTCCGGTGTGACTGCCTGGTTTCTTTCATCTAACCGTTCACGAAAAGCTCTTGATACTGCAGAGCAACGTTGTGCTCAAAAAGAACAAGAAACGGAATTTTTGCAGCAGCGTATACAACAACAAACTGTTCAAATTCAAGGTCTCACGAGCGATTTGCAGACATCAAATTCAACCCGTCAGCATATTGAGGTGCAGTTTGGAAAGGTTGAAGTACAAAGAGATGAGCAAGTTCAGCGAGTGCACCAATCGCAAGAGTTGATAAAAAACCTTGAGCAAAAACTTGATGCACTAACATCACGCCATCAGTCATTGCAGTCTGAATATGCGGAAGTTGTTGCTCGAATGGAAGAGCGGGAAGAATATTTCCAGCAGCAGGCGCAGCAGCTGCACACACAAAAAGAAGCCTTTAGTGAGCAATTTAAAAATCTTGCTCAAGAAATTCTTGAAGTAAAATCAAAAGATCTGCAAGCGCGGACACAAGAGAGTGTTAGTGCGCTCATGCAGCCATTTAAAGTTTCTATCGATGCCTTTAAAAAAGAGGTGCAAGATATTCACCATCGAGAAACAAGTCAGCAGGGTGAACTGCGCAAAGAGCTGCAGTCGCTCAAAGAACTCAATCAGCAGATTACTCAAGAAGCGCATCAGCTCTCTGTCGCTTTGAAAGGGCAAAAGAAACTACAGGGTAACTGGGGTGAGTTAGTTCTAGAGAATGTGCTAGATCGTTCTGGATTACAAGAAGGAAAAGATTACAAAAGAGAAGTAAGCTTTTCCACAGATGATGGGCGTTTTAGGCCAGATGCTATTGTGTATTTACCTCAAGGAAAACACCTTGTGATAGACGCAAAAGTATCATTAAATGCCTATACACGTTTCGTCAACGCCGAAGATGATATATATCGAACACAGGCTTTAAGAGATCACGTCAATGCCTTTGTTGCAAGGCTTGATGAATTATCTCGCAAAGATTACTGGAGTCTGCCAGGGTTGAATACACCTGAAATAGTCTTTATGTTTGTGCCCATCGAGTCTGCATTTGTTGAGGCTCTTAAAGCGGATGAAACACTATTTCAACGAGCGCTGGAAAATAATGTATTGGTGGCAACACCAACAACATTATTAACGAGCTTGAATATTGTTCGTCAGTTATGGCGATATGAAGATCAAAACAAGCATACTGCTGTTTTGGCTGCAAAAGCAGAAACTGTCTTTAAAAAACTAAACACGTTTCTTAAAAGTTTTGAAGAGCTTAAAAAGGGCTTGACAAAAGCGAATGATGCCTATGCATCAGCTGAAGCTCAATTGCTCAGTGGTCGAGGAAATCTTGTGAAACAGGTCAGTGAGTTTAGAAAGTTAGCGCCAGCTATCAAGCAAGAGCTGCCTGAGTATTTTACAGAGAAAGCAGAACTAGAGCTTGATCTGATTTCTTATGATAATAACCTCGAAAATACTGAAAATTAAATAACAACCTAAAACAGTAGGTTATCCTCTTTATATGTGTTGATGCCCTTGAATTATCAATGAATTGACCATATAAGATATGGCGACGTTCCTAAAGTTGCTTAGGGCGCTTGCCGAACTTAATAAAACGATTAACACATGAGGGAGCAAATCATGGCTATCGAATTACCAGCGTTACCATATGAGAAAGACGCACTAGCACCACACATTTCTGCAGAGACTATTGAATACCATTATGGTAAGCATCACCAAGCTTATGTGACTAAGCTTAACGCTGCTATCGAAGGTACAGAGCTTGCTGACAAAGACCTTGAGTACATCGTTAAAAACACAACAGGTGGTACATTCAACAATGCTGCGCAAGTATATAACCATAACTTCTACTGGTTATGCCTAACACCAAATGCTGCAGCACCCAGCGACGCGCTAGCTGCAAAAATCAGCGAAGCATTCGGTAGCGTTGAAGAATTCAAAACTAAGTTCTCTGATGCAGCTGCTGGTAACTTCGGTTCTGGTTGGACATGGTTAGTGAAGAAAGCTGACGGCACTCTAGCTATCGTTAACACTGACGATGCTGAAACGCCAATTACTGAAGAAGGTGTTACACCACTTCTAACATGTGACGTGTGGGAACATGCTTACTATGTTGACTACCGCAATGCTCGTCCAGAATACGTTAAGCATTTCTGGGAGCTTGTAAACTGGGCTCATGTTGAAGCTCAACTTGCTGCTTAATTAGCAGTAATAGAAAAAAGGCGTCAATGACGCCTTTTTTTATGTCTGTATAAACGGAATTTCAGTTAATTTTGCGCAAATTGATAAAAAAAATGCATTTTATCGCTTTCGGGTATTTAATTTTGGTGCATTTTTCGGTTTAATGGTGTAGGCACTGGCATTTTGGTTTGTTAAACATATAAGAATTGTTTGATTAACCTGTAAATTTTTCATATTGGAGTGTAAACACATGGGGTTATTAGTGCAAAAATATGGAGGCACCTCTGTCGGGTCTCCAGAAAGAATTGCCGCAGTTGCACAGCGGGTAAGTCGTGCAGTCGCAAATGGTGACAAAATCGTTGTTGTTGTATCTGCGATGTCTGGTGAAACCAATCGACTTGTTGACCTAACAAACCAATTTGGTGGTCAACCAAATGAAATGCACCGTGACCTAGTTCTTGCAACTGGTGAACAGGTAACAGTAGGTCTTCTATGTATTGCTCTTGAGAAAATTGGTATTACTGCCAAGGGGATGCTAGGTTGGCAAGTACCTGTTTTAACAGATAATGCTCATAGTAAAGCTCGAATTCAAAATATTTCTGGTGCTCACATTGAAGCTGTTTTCGAAGATCACCAGGTTTGCGTTATCGCTGGTTTCCAAGGTGTAACAGGTCAAGGCGATGTTGCTACTCTTGGTCGCGGTGGTTCTGATACTTCTGCTGTAGCAATTGCAGCTGCTATTAATGCAGACGAGTGTCAGATTTATACAGATGTAGATGGTGTATATACAACTGACCCACGAGTTGAACCAAAAGCACGTAAACTTAACTCCATTACATTTGAAGAAATGCTAGAAATGGCAAGTCTTGGTTCTAAAGTTCTGCAAATCAGATCTGTAGAATTTGCAGGTAAGTACAAGGTCCCACTAAGGGTTCTTTCCAGTTTCACTGATGAAAATAACGAGGGTACATTGATCAGTTTAGATAATGAGGTGAGTTCAATGGAACAGCCATTAGTTTCCGGTATTGCATTTAACAGAGATGAAGCAAAAGTAACAATCCGTGGTGTGCCAGATACACCAGGTGCTGCTTTTTCTATTCTTGGCCCAGTAAGTGAAGCAAATATTGATGTTGATATGATTATCCAAAATATCGCTCTGGATAACACAACTGACTTTACTTTCACTGTGAACCGCAATGACTTTGAGCGCACAATTGAAATTCTTAAAGATACATCTGATAAATTAGGTGCTCGCGGTGTAGATGGTACTTGCGATATCTGTAAAGTCTCTATTGTAGGCGTTGGTATGAGATCCCATGCTGGTGTTGCAAGTACAATGTTCAAGTCGCTTTCAAGTGAAGGTATAAATATCCAACTGATTTCTACATCAGAAATTAAAGTTTCTGTTGTTATTAACGAAAAGTACCTTGAACTTGCTGTTCGTGCACTTCATGATGCATTCCAGCTGGATAAGGCTCCAGAAAAAACAGCTGAAAAAGCCTAAAAATTAGGCGATTTTTCACGCCTGATCATTTATAATGTGCCCACATCTATTTTAGGTATGGGCACATTTCTGTTTTTATCGAAAAAAAGAAAAGCTAATTGTATCGGAATTAGTTATTTTTAACTGTAGGTTTATCTTATTAAGCTAAAATGCCTGCACTAATTTGTAACTTATTACTTATAAGTGGCAAAATATGCCACCAGTTTGATATTTTTGGTTCATACTTATGATGAGGCTTAATGATGTTATCAGGGTCTCAAGAGGTAGACATCTTTCGAAGCTCAATAAAGAGACAGGATGTTAGTACCACAGGGTCATAGAGAATGAATTATAAACCGTGACTTACGGTTTTTATATTGCCGCGCGAGCGCTGATGGAGTAAAGGAGAGCATCGATGTTGATTTTAACCAGAAGGGTTGGAGAAACAATTGTCATAGGGGATGATGTTAAAATCACCGTTCTTGGCGTAAAAGGCAACCAGGTTCGTATTGGTGTAAACGCACCAAAATCAGTATCTGTACATCGTGAAGAAATATTCAACAGAATTCAGCAGGAAAATAACGTAGGTCAGCCAAAAACAGCTGACGAAGACACATTTGGTAATCGCTAAGATTTCCAGTCTTACTCTTTGAGATAAAGAGCTACATCTACTGTCCTTCAAGTAGATAATCCTTCGAAACTCCTGTTCTATTGCCAACTCATTATGATGATAGTGAGTTGGCTTTGTCGTTTCTATAGGGGTATTTTTTGACGCGAGTTAATTTTTTGGTCACGCCACGTTAATATTAAGAGCTTGTACTTGCGTATTTAAATTATCTGTGGAACTCGTTGGTGATGTACTACTAGAAATTGCTTTTTGCTGACTTTGTCTTAGCGTGCCAATATGTGCAAGCTCTGCTTTTAAATCAACTTTATCTGCTAATGCAAGACTACGATCTTCAGCCATTAATTTTTTGGCCAGTTTTAATGTTGCAACTTCAAATGGCGTGAGCTCTTCAGTGCTGTCCTTATAAAGTTTTGCAGGTACTTGGTCGAGAGTATGTGTCTTATAACCTTCAAGTGCATAATCTGTCCCTTCAGGGAAATGAAGGCGAGCTCTCTCAGCTAGATTTGGTGGTAAATGCAGTAGAGGGTCAAAATCCTCTTGCGTTGGGTGGTCACCTGTAATTTGGAAGAATAAAGTTACACCCAAGCTAAAGCGGTTCACGGACTCTTTCTCCGCTTGAGTAAGATCATCTTCTCTAAGATTTGGCATAGCATATGTAGGTGAGTGGGTTACATCAGCTGCTAAGTCTGTTCCTGTTTTAATGATATCGCCACAGTCACCAATTCTTTTGCCAAAAATATTTTCTGGCTTGAAGTCTGGATGTGTTAGCTTAAGAGATTCTAATAACAAAATCTTATTAGTAAAAAGATTCATTTGTTCAAAAGCATTATCTTCATATTGCTCAGTATGACCATCGGCTTTTAAATCTTGGTTTTCTTGAAGTGGATAAAACTCTTCAGGTTCAAGGGCAAGATCAAATCCAATATACCCTTTTTCTGGTGTAATCATTGTTGCTGTGCTGGAGTCAAATATTTCTTTTTTTGCACTGCTTAATAAGCTGCCTTTTGCCAAAATAAATTCATTTTTAAATTGATCAGGAATTAATTGGTTAAGGTTGTTATATTGTTGAACATTGCTCAAATAGTGTTTAATCGATTTCATTTTTTTAACAGCAATAACATCACCAGTTAAAATGTCATGTGCAGGTATTACTGTACCAAAGCTGCCGCGGCCTAGCCTGGACGATACAATAGCGCTGTCGTCGTCAATATAGTGAGCTTGTTTATTATCGAAGAGGTGTTGAGCCAGATCTTTACCGATCACTTGAAAATCGTGGCCGTTATCAAGGTCAAAGGTTTTAAAGAGTTCAACCCAGCGGCCATTTAAATTCAGCAAAGTATGGTTTAGGCCTGTTAAATCATATGTCAGCTTTTTAGGATCTGAGATTAAAAGCCGTGTAGGGATATTGAATTTCTTAATTGTTGGAGCATTTAAAGATTTTGCAATACTTAAAGGTTCGGATTGCTGTAATGCAATTAAAATTTTTTGAGCTTTTGGGCCTTGTTGGTGTATTTGATTCAAGCGTGAAAGTAAAAACTCACTGTTAGGGCCATTATTTTTTAGGAAATCATGAGTGCGTTTAAAGGCGCGGCTCATATCTCTATCAGTTAGAGGTCTTGGTGGTAAAAATTGCTGTAAAAGTGTAAGAACAACAACATCATTTAAAATAGTTCTTTTGACAGCATCAACTTTAGACATGCGTTGAAAACTATAAGGGTTCATATTCAATTGAGCCTGTTTATAGCCTTCGTGATCACCATTAGCGTGCAAGCGCTCTAAGTGAGCCTGTAGATCATACATGTTTACCTTGCGATCAATTGGAGCATTGCTTGGATTAACAATTGGTGTTGAACCATATGTTGCATGAGCTTGGCTTAAATGCACATGAGTATTGGTACTACTCATTGGTGCTTGGTTATTGATATTGCGTGGTGCAGGGGCTATAGATGACTGGGCTGCTCTTATATAAGTAGTCGGGTTTGCATCAAAGCTCTTCTGTGGTGCTGTACCTTGAACAAGCCTTGATTGACCTTGAATAGATGGAGTTGGAGCAGCCATAGTATTTCTACCTATTTTCTCTGTGTGTTTTTTTAAGCGTATTCATTGTTTAAATGAAGGATGTTACCTGAAAATTAATATCGTGGCGATATGATGTTACAGGTTTTGCTGTTTATTAGTTTGTTATGTCTGCTGCGATATACGAGCTTGGCCAATATCTTTAACCCATTGATTTAAATCTATCTTTGCCGCAATTGATCTATCGTCTGCCATTAAGTGTTTCACAAATTGCAGTGTTAGCTTCATTGCGTCGGTTACAGGTTTATCTTCGTCTGTATAGCCAAGCTCCTCAGGGACATGATCTAAGGCTTCTGTATAGTAGCCACGGCTAAAAAAACCGTTTGTCACTGGTAAGCGGAGCGCATTTGGAACATTATCATCAGATGCAAAATATGCTGAAACGCAATTGAGAAGGCTAGCACCAAGACTAAATCTATTATAGGTTTTAAGCTCCATTTCGTTGAGTTTTAGTTTGGTGCGAGTGCCTGGCATTGTATAGTCTGGCGTTAAGCCTGTTGGTTTAAAAGTATCTTTTAATGATTGAATTTCACCAATGTCAATATGTTTAAAGTCAACAACATTCTCTGGTTTAAAGTCCGGTTGAACAAGCTGATCTTCTTCTAAAGCTTGAACTAATGTAACGAGTCTTTTAACTTGTTCGAAGAACTTATCTTCAAAAGATTCATACTGTTTTTTTGCATATAAATCGATATTTTTTTCCGCAATATAAAACTCATCAGAGGTGCGACCCAAGGCAAAAGTTGTAAGAGACTGTGGTGCAGGCTCTGGGGTTTTACCTTTTTTCATTTCAAATTTAGAGCTTACAGATATACCTAAGCTTTTTGGAAACATATAAAGGTGCTTGTTCTTATCGGAAACAAGTTTGGCCAGCTTGCTTGCATTCTTATAGTCATCTTTAGCGACATCAATAATTGACGATTTTTTACCTGCTTCTACAAGTCCTGTTTTAATATCAACGACAGGTATGCATTTACCGTACTTTCCATCACCTAGAACAACATGAAACTCAGTTGTTGAGCCTTCTTTTATTTCTGTTAGTGGGTGAGCAGCAAATACTTCATCATGTGCTTTTTTTATGGTTTTTGCATCATGCTGATTGCTTAAATCGTAAGATTTATATAATTCTTTCCAATCACCTTTATCATTAAGGCGAAGTGTATGCCCTAAACCAGTTTCTCTTTTATCAAGACGCTCGGGGGTTCGAATAGTATCAGTAATATCAATCCTGAAGTGATTTATATTTTTTGCATTTAATAAGCTTGTGAGTGTTGTCGCTGGTTGATTTAACAGTTTCGCGAGTTCTGGCTGGCTCTTGAATTGCTGTAAAATAGCAGTGAGTCGCTTTTGTAATTCAGGGCCTTTCGTACCATTGTTCTCTAAAAATTGATGAAGTTGTTGGCTTGCATGAGATAGGTCTTTGTCAGCATCAAAGCCTTTTAATAGCGCTAATAAACAATAATCTTGCTTAATCTGGTGTCTGGCAGTATTCAGTGAGTCTGTTGTGCTGGTTAGATTATGTTTTTCTGATAATTTTGCATCGCCGCTAAAATGATTCCGACTTATTGATCTTGCTTTCAATGTCTTACGACCATGGCTTTCAACAGATTCGGCTGTTGTGCCAAGTGTTGGTTTGGAGGGTGCAATGACTAAGCGAGTACGGCCTGCAGGTGAGCGCATTGATGAACTAGAGGTGGATGCAACTTCTGGTTGAATAATAATACCTTGTTTACGAACCATCTGTAATTTGCCAGCAGGAGCTTGAGTAGCTCTTTGATTTTCAAGGCTGCTATTCACTTGTTGAGTTGAGCTCTGCACACCTGTATTTTTCATTGATAACTCCTGCTGACTATTAGTAGTGGGTGTATGCTACTAGAGCTTTAAGGTAAGTTGAAAAAAGTGTTACAAAGCCAATGGCTTATCGGAAAAAGGCTATTGAAGGATTATCAATAAGGTAGGCTGTGAGAAGGTAGGAAGAGTAGGCCTCATTAGTGTAATATACACACAACTCTCACTGGAGAATCAATTCAAGCAACTCATTCAAGGACTGGCATGTTTTGGGATCAATTTAACGTTAAGCTCTTCCGGCCTTTATGCTCGCCACATGGACGAGTCTACGCGCAAGCCCTGTGGTTTTTATACAACCGTATGGTTGTAAACTGGTATGAGTCTACAGACTGGACACCAAAAGATTGCCGTGAAGCGATTCAGCAATGCCTTTTAGAAATGAATCAGCGTATTGATTGGTCGGAAGAAGACCCATTCGAGCTTGGTGTCACAGAAGTTTCTTATGATGAAACAGATGATGCCAGCCGAATCTATCGTTACTTCAAAGAAAGTGGCTGGATTCGTGAAATTGAAGAGATGGGCTATCGTCGTATCGCTTACATGCCAAAGCAAGCTTCAGGTCTTCTCGCTGCCTTTGATGACTTAACTCGTGTTCGTCGCAGCAATATCGGTGCACGTTGTCAGAATATCTATCTTGCACTTAAACAAGCCTTGGATGATCCGAAGAATAATGGCATTCAGGTGGAAGTTGCTGCTGAACATGCCCGTGAGTTCTGTACTCAATTAAGCACAATGGCAGCCAGTTGCCGAGAGCTTGCGCACGGTATTATGGAAGAAACCGTTACCGCAAAAGTATTATCAAAATTCTTTAATGACTTTATTAAAGGCAGCTTGCTGGAAGATTATTCCACCCTTAAAAGCCGTGACCATCCATATCGATACCGTGCAGCAACACTTGAGCTTGTGAATAAAACACTAACAAATGATCTTTTATTAGAAGCTTTAGAAAATGGTATTTCTGCAAGTCATGGTATTCAGTCGAACACTGACATTACCGCTCAGCAGCAAAGCACTCATGAAACGTTACAGCGCCAGCTGAGACAAGATTTGCAAGATATTTATCGTTGCTTCCAGCGTATAGATGAAATCATGCAAAAGATTGAGCATTACCGTTGTACTATGACACGTCGAACTCGTGAAGCATTACAGTATGCGATGTCAACACCTGTATCGCATGCGCAAAACTTAGATGAGATTATTCAGAAAGTAGCAGCAGCTAAGCCTGCAGAAGATGACACAGTACCTGTTCCATCTACTTTATATCGTGATGAATACTTATCATCAGGTCGTGGCTATCGACCAAGACGTGTATCTGCAGCAGCAGAAATCTTACCTGTGGTTAAAGGTGTTATTCCGCAAAAAGACATTGAGTTTAACCGCTTGATGGATGCTTATTATCATCGCCGTGCAGAAAATAAAGATCGCCTACGAGATTTAATTGAGCGTTATTTAGGTGAGAAAGACTCAATTACAACTGATGATATTGATGTAAATAATCTTGATGACTTTATTGCATTCTTGCAGTTACGAGATTTGCTGCACGATGCCGTACCACCATCAGGTACTTTCTATGAATTACTTGAAGACTACGAAGTTGATGTTGATGAAAGTAAAGTGACAGAAAATAAATATGTTGTCGCGCCACAATTAATCGTAAGACGACGACGTAAAAGCCTTGAGCTTTAGAGGATAAAAAAATGCTAAAAGATTTAGAGCAAATTCTGGATAAGCCAGAAAATGATCATATGCATGAAAGGGATTTTGAAGCTGCGGCTTCCTATCTTCTGCAAAAGCAATTTATTTGGGCTGATGGACATGGCCAGAAAAGACATTACGATTTAATGGTCCGATTTTCTGATTATTTTGAAACATTATTTGATGCTATTGGTTTTGATTTTGTGCGTGATTATAAATATGGTTACTGTGGTATTTTGCCTCGCAGTGGTTTACCTGTTATGCGTAAATTCGATACGCTTATTTTATTGTTACTTGCAAAAATGCACGATGAACAATCACGAAAAGCCTGTACAGAGCGAGGCTGTTCTACACCATGCTTAGGTGTATTGCTTGATTTATATACACAGCTTACTGGGCTTGAAAAACCAACTCGTCCAGATTTATTAGCCAGTTTAAAAACACTGGCACGTCATGGCGTGATTCAAATTGGTGATATGGATGAGCAATTAAATTTACCAAAAATTACCGTGACGCCAGCTATTACTCACGTGGTTACTGCAGATTTCTTAACAAGCCTTGAAGCCTATTCAGAGCATGATGAAACAACCATCAACTTTGATGAAGATGCAGATGATGACTTGGAACAAGCTTCGTCAGAAGAAATAGGGCAAGAGGCTCTTGAAGAAAGTGCTGAAGCAACTATTCAAGGCGATTCGCAAGATAATGACGCAGAGGAAAAGGATGTAACTCATGGATAAACTCATACGAATTTCCTTAGTCAACTGGTATTTATTCGGCGCTGAAGACATCCCTATTAATGGCGACGTTATCTTATTCCGTGGTGCTAACGGTGCGGGTAAAAGTTCGCTATTAGATGCGATGCAAGCCTTATTTGCTGGTGGTGATGAAAACGAGCTTCTGATGAATGCTGCTTCAAGTGATGGCCGTCGTTCTGGTCGTAGCTTACGTTCATACGTGTTGGGCATGGTGTCTGATGCTGCAGGTGATCAAAGTATTCCATCTCGTAAAGAGTCCAGCTCGTATATTGTGGCAAGTTTTAAGCGCAGCCCAGACCGGATTGATGAAGAAGGTGTAGGCGAGTATTACTCAATTGGTCTTGCACTTCATGCCAAGCAGAGCGATCAACGTGTTATTAAACACCGTTTTATTTTAGAAGGCCGTAGTTTCACCACTGACGATGCTGTTACAGCCGATGGCCATGTACGCCCTTGGAAAGTGTTTGAGAAATACATGCTTGGCATGCCTGGTCGTGTGTATCTGCCAACGACTGCTGCAGAATTTAGACACTATGCTGCGCAGTTAATGTCTGCCGATGCGCCAGATCAAAAAATTCAACCAAACGCCATGCTGCGTGCCTTGAAAAAAGGGATTGGTTTTAAAGAGCAAAAATGTATTTCACAATTTACGCGAGATCATGTCTTGCCAGAAAACTCCATTGATGTACTTCGAGTGCAAAACGACTATGAAGAATATCGTCGTATTTATGACTTAATGGAAGAAGCCAAACACCGTTTGCATTTACTGCACCAAATTATTGGCTCCCATGAAAAAGGCGTGCATCACTTACAACAAGTCACTGCTTATGACTGGTGTTTTCATCATGTAAGAGTTGAATCTTTGCGCTCCCAACTTCGTCGTCAAAAAGCAATTATGGCGGAAAAGCAGGGTGGTTTAAGCCAACTGCATGTCGAGCTTGAATTATTAAATACGCAAACACAAAGCATTCAAAATGCTCGTGACGAGGCTTTAAGTCATTTTCGTCAAACAGATCATTTTAGTGCAATTAAATCTCACGATGATCAAATTGCGGCATTGAAGAAAGCCATTGCTCATGGTGCCTCTGTAATTGGTTCAACTAAATCACAATTACAGCGTTTTGCGCACATGCAAAGCCCGAAAGTACTTTCAAACGAACTACGTATTGCTTACGCCGATGATTTACAAGTGCTGCAAGACACGCTGGATATTAAAGAAGATTTATTATCCCATTGGCCAAAAAATGCATCCCACATCAGCCATATTCGTGAAGCTTTAGATGTGATGGGCTCATACGAAAGCCAAATCAGCAGCGAACGTGACCGAGTTAAGACCAAGGTTGACCAAGTTCGTGAGCGTTTAGCGGAACTTGAATCTGCTGTACATTCTGCAAAATCAGGTCAAGCAAAATTGCATGATTCTACAGAGCAGGTGATTGCATTGCTGGCTGAAGCTGGTATTGAAGCCAAGCCTGTGTGCGAGCTTGCCCGTATTTCAGACCCAGATTGGCAGATTGGTGTTGAACGCTTCCTCGGCAGTAACCGTGAAGCCCTTGTGGTTGAAAGCAAATACTACGAAGAAGCACTTAAAGTTTATCGTCGAGCGAAAGATCAACGTGAAAGCTTACGTGCCGTAAAACTCGTAAACCCTGATAAAGGCTTTGGTTTTACTGGTAAGCCAGAAGCTGGCACAGCGGCTGCGCTTATTTTTTCCGATAATGAAATTGCGCAGCGTTTCTTGCGTGGTCTAGTGCATAACGTTGAGCTGGTAGAAACAGAATCTGAACTGCGTAAAGCCAAGCGTGCAATTACTAAAGACGGTATGGTTGCAGGTAATGGCGCTATTTCTGGCGGTAATATGTTCCGTTGGGTCCTTATTGGTCAAGACGCTCGACGTGGTCATGCAGAAGGCCTAGCTCGTGAATTAATTGAAGCTCAAACAGAATGTGCAGAGCTTGAAAAACAATTCGGCCCACTTGAAACCTTTAACCGTGAATTTTTACCACAGCTGCAAAACCTTCAAATTGCATTAACTGATCTTGGCACGCAGTATAAAACTGTCACGCAATCACAAGATGCTCTAGAAGTGCATATTAAAGAGCGTGAAGCATTGCATCACAGCCCAAATGCCAAGCTTGAAGCTGAGTATGAATCTTCTAACCAAGCACTTATTGAGCATCAAAGCCGTATTCGTGCATTAGAAATTCGACTATCGAGTGAACAGCGTGATCTTGAGCGTTTAAATCACTCAATTCCTGAAGTTGAAAAGAACTTTGGTGAAGCTAGTGACTCAGCAGAAAAAGTACAAGAAGATGAATACTGGAACGAAGAAGTTGCTCACAAAACTTACGAAGAGCTGAAAAAAGCACAAAATGTGGATGATCAGCAAAAGATAGATTTAGAGCAACTGCAGCGACAAGCACTTGAAGGTAAAAAAGCCTGTGCATCTCTAGGTCAAAAAGCATTAATGGAAGGCTCTAGTGTTTTAACTGAATATTTAACTCGTTATGAACCTGAAGATAGAAATGACTTTGCTTCATTCAACCCTGAAGGTATTTTAGCCCGTTGCCAGATTCATCGTGATCAAATTCAAGAAACACAAATGCTTGTGTACCTTGAAGATGCAAAAAATGCTCGTGAAACAATGTTGGAAAACTTCCGTTTCGAAGTTGTGGCAAAACTGAAAGATGCTTTTGAAACCATTAAGTCCACATTTAAATTATTAAATAAACAGCTGAAAGAATTAACCTTCAATAACACGCAATACCAGTTTATTTACCCATTAGTAGAAACACCTGTTCTCAAGAGTGTGTATGAATACGTGATTGAAACCACTGCTGCAGATGGTGAAAACGTAGGCACATTATTTGATGAGCAGAAAAATCATCCAGGTGTAAAAATTATTGAAGAAGTATTGCTTGAAGGTCGTTTATCAGAAATTTCTGATTATCGTAACTTCTTTACTTACGATATTGTTGCAACAGACCGTATTACAGGTTTAAAGCGTTACTTTAGTGAGCTTTTATTAAATGGTTCTGGTGGTGAAAAACAAACACCATTCTATGTGGCGCTTGGTGCATCATTTATGACGGCCTTTAAGATTCATAAAAATGGCGACCAATTAATAGGTGGTGTTGGCCTAGCACTCTTTGATGAAGCCTTCAGTAAAATGGATGGTAATAACGCCCAAACTGCACTGAGCTTCTTTAAAGATATTGGCCTGCAAGTGATTCTGGCTGCGCCACCAGACAGTGAAGTAAAAGTAGGCCCATTCGTGGATGCAACCTTTACAATCCTACGTTCCGGCGCACAAGTCTATCTTGACCATAAACGCTTTACACCAGAAGGCAAAGCACTTTTAAGAAGTGACGAGCCAGCGCGAGTTTACAAAAGGTAATCAATTAAGATGTCTGCTTACCAGAAAATTGATCAACAGATAACAGCGGATCAGTTGGTTGAAATATTCAATCAACTGTTTCGTGACAGCGAAAACACGATTCTTGTAGATGGCCAAAAAAGAGGGGAACTAGAACCTCTTTACGTGCCAGCTTCAGAGACAGAGCCAGCGAAAATTATCTTTGCCCATGGCTTTGTCACAAGTGCTTGCCATGAAATAGCCCATTGGTGCTATGCAGGCAAAGAGCGTCGTCAGTTAGTTGATTATGGTTACTGGTATGCAGGTGACGACCGCAACCAAGAACAACAAGACACCTTCGAAAAAGTGGAAGTCATTCCACAAGCCTACGAATTAATCCTCAGTAAAGCCTGCGGTATTCCTTTTAAAGTGAGTCTAGATAACTTTAACCCTGATGTTCAGCTTGATAGAGATGCTTTTACGAGAAAAGTAGAAGCTATGGCTGAGAAGAAGGAGAGGGAAGGGATGTCGGAGAGGTTGATGAGTTTAGTTGAAGCTATCCATAGATTTTGAGCCATTGAAGTTAGGATCTAATCGCCCCATAGCTGCTCTCTAGCCTATATGGTGTTAACACATATTCGGCACCATAATTTCTACTGCCATGTTGAATTCAACTTTACGTCTTAGAATATTTTGAGTTTGCTCACAGCAGTTAGTAACCCTGTTATTAGATTGAATTTTGATCATGGTTTATCTTGTTTTGTGAACTACGTCACAGTTTAGAGTATTTGGATGAATTCTGTACTTATACATTGATAACGATATGATACTTTTCATTTTCAGTATTTATGAAAGGATAATTTTTATGTGTTTATTTGTAGTGGATGGAACTTGGTCTCATAAGTTTAATACGGGTTCTTGGGAAAAAGACTCAGCTGGGCTTCACTATGGTAGTTTCTCGGGAATTAATACAACAAACTCCAAAAAATTTTATGATAATAGTCAATACTCTGATAGTAAGAAGTTTTATTATTCTGGGGCAAGAGATGGTATTACAGGGCATGATTCAACAGTGATATATGAAAGGGTTATGAATGATATACAGCGAGAAATAGTTTCCGGTAATTGTACCGAATTATCTTTGATTGGGTGGAGTCGAGGCGCTGCAGTTATCGCTGAAATAACTCAATCATTGGCTGCTCTAAAATATGCAACAGTGAATAATATAACTGTACGCAATACACGTAGAGGGACTCGGTCCTTTAACAATTTTAAACATGCTGATATGATACCAAATATAAAGTTTGTCGGCTTGTTTGATTCTGTTGCAATGATGGGACCATATACATTCAGCCCAGATTTAAATGGGTGGGGAGAAGAGATATCTAGTATGGTAGACTATTTTGTTCATATAATTGCTGGAGATAGAACTGGCCCAGTGCCATTTATGGACTTTTTAACACCCGAAATAGAAATTAATTCAAAACGAAAAATTTTTCATAGAATGTTTTCGGCTAACCATGGTGATGTGGGTGGAGGGAATAATAATATGTATTCTAAAATTGCATACGATTTTATGCGAAAGCATGCAACAAAGGCGGGGGTTTTGTGAGTAGGTTGAAGTTGTTTTTTATTATTTTTGCAATATTTTTTGTTTTCTTTTTTTTATACCTTTTAGGTTTAGGGCAGGCACTTGGAGGGAAGCAAGTTGCACTTACTTCTAATGATTTGGGTGAAGTAATGACGATTTCGTTGTTCTGCTCTGTTGTAGTGTTTGGTGTTATTATTTTGTACAAAAAAGTATCGACTCTCTTGAGAAAGGGTAAGTAAAAGCCTGTGTCGCTAAGCCCATTTATTTATGGGCTTGAGTTCTGTGTAAAAAATCTAATTTTATTTCTGTTTTAAATAAAATGTAATCTTGCGAGATAATTCTTATTAAATCTATAGTAATTTAGTTTTATTTTAAATTGAGACTTTTATGTTTCTTAATGGTTGAGAAATTCTGTTTTGAAAGCTCTTCTTTTTTTACTTTTCTTTCTTGTTAATGATTAACTATCCTAGTTCAGCTTGTTTTTTGTGCAATTCATATAGGCTTTGTAATAAAAGCCACTCTTATTCTATGGTACGAATACAATAGAAGGCTAATAGATATCAATTTTTACAGTGAACTCATTGTAAAATAGCAAGTAGCTCAAGGAGTAAGTAAAAACTATGGGTAATTCTGCTTTACAGGGTTCGTATTTACGAAGCCATCTTTCATTAGCACTTTTAGGAAATGAACCAAACCCAATTCAATCGACATTACGAAATCTAATGCCGAGTACTATTAGATCATCTATAAATCCAACTCAATCATATATGAAGGCGCCGGCTAGCCTGGCCTCTATACAATTCAAAAGTATCGAAATGAAGCCAGAGAGAGCTATATCTCGACTTGCTGCATATTCACCAGAGTTATAGTCAAAAGTAGTGCA
>DJZY01000098.1 GCA_002450655.1 Gammaproteobacteria bacterium UBA6940
GTCTAGCAAATGGGGGGAAGATCAGTTTCGATATGGCAATGGCAGAGTACATTGCTCAGCCGCCAAGTGTAGGCAGTCGAAGGCAGCTTAGCGATATTGAAAAAGACCACATCGTCTGTAGGTGTTGACCAAAAATTAGGGTGTTGATTTTTCATATTGCCCTCCTAAACGACTTTTAAGACACCGCGATACATTTGCATCTGACAGTGAAACTCATGCTCTCCCGGTGATAAGTTCAATAGGGTAATTTGAGTAATTTCATTTAATTTAAGCTGTTCGCTTATATCCAATGAAGGAATAAGCATTGTTTCAGCGCAGGGTGATTGATCTTTGCGCATAAACTTCAGAGTGACAGGTTGACTAGCAGACACTTGGATTGAGGATGGTGAATACACGCCATCCCTCACTTCAATGAGTACTTCATTACCTTGAACAATTGTTTTATTGGGTTTGTATAGCCAAAACCACCAAACAATCAGTGCGATTAACACTAAGCCTAATAAGTTAATTAACATCATCGTGTTTCTCCTTAATTCTCTTTTGCTTTAAACAAGCGAAGTCGATTTGCATTTGACACTACAGTCAATGACGAAAACGCCATTGCAGCACCTGCAATTACAGGGCTAAGCAGAATGCCAAAGAAGGGATATAGAACCCCCGCAGCAAAAGGAATCCCGGCTACGTTATAGACAAACGCGCCAAACAAGTTTTGTTTTATATTTCGTAAAGTAGCTTTGCTTACCGCTATGGCATCAGCTAGGCCATGAAGTGAACCACGCATTAGGGTAATGTCAGCACTTTCGATAGCTACATCAGTCCCTGTGCCTATGGCGAAGCCAACATCGGCTAACGCTAGCGCAGGAGCATCGTTGATGCCATCTCCTGTCATACCAACAATTTCGCCGCCTTCTTGTAGCTCTTTCACCTTGTTGGCTTTATCTTCTGGCAGCACTTCAGCAAGAAACTCACTAATACCCGCTTTTTTGGCAACAGCAGCAGCGGTTTCCTTGTTATCACCCGTTAACATGATGACGCGTATACCATTAGTCTGAAGTCGTTTGATAGCAGAGATTGAGTCTGACTTGATAGGATCTGCAACAGCAATGATTGCTGCAAGTTCACCATCTACAGCAAAGTACATAGGTGTTTTGGCTTCTTTGGCTAAAGACTGCGCTTGTTCAACAAAGCCTGTGAGGTCTATGCCTTTTAACTTCATTAGTTTATCGTTTCCGAAAAGCAGGGCTTTATTGTTGCAGTTTGCTTCTACACCAAAACCCGTAATGGCGTTAAACGCTTCAATTTTTAGTAACTCAATATCCTTATCTAACGCACTTTCAACAATCGCTTGCGCTAAAGGGTGCTCTGAGCCGCTCTCTAAACTTGCAGCAAGCTGTAGTACGTCTTTTTCGTCCGTAGCTTTTGCTAAAACAATATCGGTTACCTTAGGTGCCCCTTCAGTAATAGTGCCCGTTTTATCTAAAATCATGGCAGTGATTTTAGAGGCGGTTTGCAGTGCCTCACCGTTGCGAATAAGCACTCCGGCTTCTGCTGCTTTTCCTACTCCCACCATGACAGACATGGGTGTTGCCAAGCCCAAAGCACATGGGCAGGCAATAATGAGTACAGTAGTTGCTGATACGATGGCAAAAGCAATTGCTGGCTCAGGTCCAAAGTTAAGCCATGCTAGCGCACTTAACACAGAGATGATCATGACAACAGGAACGAAAAAAGCTGAAATAACATCAGCCAAGCGGCCAATCGGCGGTTTAGAATTTTGTGCTCGTTTCACCATATTGATGATTTGCGCAAGCGCCGTGTCTTTTCCAACACGTGTGGCTTTAAACATAATCATGCCTGATTTGTTCAAAGTACCAGCGACAACCTCATCTTCTTCGGCTTTTTCAACAGGCATAGGCTCGCCTGTCAGCATGGACTCATCAATAGAGGTGTGCCCTTCCAATACCACACCATCGACGGGAATTTTCTCACCCGGTTTTACCTTCACAATATCGTTAAATAAAACCTGCTCAATACCTATCTGAACTTCTTTGTTGTCACGAACTACGGTTGCCGTTTTGGCCTGCAAGCCGATAAGACGCTTAATGGCCTCAGAGGTTTTACCTCTGGCTTTTATTTCTAATGCCAGACCTAAATCAATTAAGCCAATGATCATGGCGGTAGCTTCAAAATAAACATGCCGTGCCATTAATGGAACGGCGTCAGGTGCAAACACGACAACCATCGAATACACCCAAGCTGTACCTGTTCCTAAAGCTATTAAAGTGTCCATATTAGCGGAGTGGTTTTTAAAGCTTTTCCAAGCGCCAACATAAAAATGCTTACCTGAAAAATACATAACACCAAAAGTTAAAATGCCTACAACCAGCCAAGACATGCGTTCAAGGTTTGTTTCAACCGTCATTTCTCCAACCACAATGCTGTAGATCATCAAAGGAACGCCGAGTGAAAGGGCAATAAACGTATCGCGCATTAGCTTTTTGTAATATGCAAAATCCGCCGCCTCTTTCTCATCAAGCGCATCTGTTGCTGAGCTATCATCAATTGGCTTCGCGTTATACCCCGCTGACTCAACAGCTTTGATCAATTCTTTTGTTTTAGCTGTCCCATAAACTGTTACTGTCCTATCAGCAAAATTCATTTCCGCACTGACGACTCCAAGAGTTGCCTTCAACGCCCCTTCAATTTTGCCTACACAGCTAGCACACCCAGCACCTTCAATGATAAGCTGTTGGTTATGTGATACTTTCTCCAACGTATTCTCCTTACTTTTACACGAAGAGGATTGAGCTTTTGCCTGACAGCAACAGCCTGATTCAGTTTTTATATTTGTGTTAGTAGCCACCCTTTTTCCTCCTATGCTTTTTTAATTTGCTCAAAGTTTTCGATGAGATGACAAACCATGTTTGCAGTCGGTGCTTTGTCTTCCATTTCTTCCCATTGAGAAAGCGCAGAAGACATTTTTCCTCGAAGTGCCAACATTGCTTGAAACTGCTTTTCTGTTTCTTCAAGCCGCTCTTTGATCAGGCTTCTGACTAATGGGCACGCACTTTTACCATCTTCAGATTCATTAATAATTTCCTTGATATCTGCAACGGAAAAATCAAGGTTTCTAGCACTTAAAATGAATTTAAGTCTCGATACTTCTTTATTCGAGTATGACTTGTAGCCGTTCACTGACTTAGCAGGTTTTAACAATCCTAATCTGGTGTAATAGCGCACCGTATCAGCAGTCGTTCCAAGGCTTTTTGCCAGCTCCGCACCTTCATATTCACTCCTCAGTTTTTTAGCTAAGTTTGTACTCTCATCTTCAGCTTAGACCTGTGTCTAAGACACATGTCAAGTACTAATTCTAGTGAATAAGCTAAAAACTAATTTTTTGGTAAAAGAGAAATCTCGGTCAAAATCGACAGCATTAAGTACTGTAAATGGCAATAGTTTGAGAATTTTCATAGTGCCTTCAAAATATCGTACTAATCGTTCAAAACAATTGATTATTTAAATCAATGAATAAGTCATTCTATTTTTGATGGGAGTGGCGAAAAAAAGACGCACTGATCCTGTGATTAGCCAATAATTGGTGGACGATAAAGTAAGAGATAGATACCAGATTTTGGTAGAGGTGTACGCTGTAGAAATAGCTCAGAGTAAATATTGCAAATACCTTCCTCTTGCGCTTGCACAAGATAGGCATTTAAATGAAAGCTTGAACAAAATCCCCCCTCACAACAAACACAATCACCAGCTTTACATTTTTCACAGTCTTCATCACCATGACGGTGTTTAGAATCTTGCGAGTTTACAGTGTGATAGTGACTATTGTCATTCATTGATTGATGGTGAATATTTTTGCTTCGTTGCATAATATGCGTGTCGGAAGATCCATTTTGATGTTCTTCACAATTCATTGGCTTAGCTGTAGCAAAACTATGCTGCGTAAGCAACACAGTTATTATCACTATTTTAAACCACCTGAAAAGTCCAAACATTATCATTCCTTCTTTAGCACCTACAATATTAGCCACTTTATAAAAATAATTTTATGATCTTGATCAACCTTTGAACTAAAACTAAACTTTTTATTTTTTTAAACAGCTTAAACTTCACAAGTATAAAAGGGGTGTCTAATTTATACTCATGAGATTGAAGCCAAGCATGAGCACCATTAAAAGAAATAAAAACCCTACGCTCATAATTAGGTATTGAGTAAGGGATCATTTTTCCAATTGTTCAGCTTTAAGCGCTGTACTTTGCAACAATCGGTTCTATCCCGGGCACATCCAATTCCCGTTCATCAAAAGTGATAAAATGGCCTATTGTACGTCTTTCAATGGCGATGTTTTTTGCCTTGACTCTTTAACCTTAACCATTCGCCAACTTTACTTCTTAGCTGATATTCCACCTTGATAGGTATACACCAGACTGGCACCGACTGAAAACAAGAAGTAGCTTACTATTACTGCTCTTAGTTCTTTCCAAAAAAACTATTAGCTAGGCCTTTCCTAACATAACTAAAATGGTTAAAATCCCAAAAAACGAAAGCTACCATCAATATAGTTGCGGTAGCTCTCATCAAGTCAATATAGTATTTCTTCATATCAGAGCCAGAACTTGATACCTGCAACAAAAGCAGTATCACGAGTACTTTGCCCATTTAACTTCGCAAAGTCGGCTGTATTACCAAATTTATTTGTCCACTCAACGCCAACATAGGGAGCAAACTGGCGGGTAAACTCATAACGAACCCGAAAACCAATAGCACTGCTAGACAAGCCACTACCAAGGTTATTTTGGACGTCATCCTTACCGTAAAGCGTCAACTCTGCTCGTGGTTGAACAATTAACTTTTGAGTAAGTAATAGCTCATACTCAGCTTCGATCGAAAATGCACTATTACCTTGCTCTCCTAAATACGCAGTCATATCAATTTCAAACCAGTAGGGGGCTAGACCTTGTAAACCAAAAGCTAGCCATTTGCGGTTTTCACCTTCGTTATTGTAATCAAGTCGAATACCGACTTGTGTATCCCAATAAGCAGATATTGCGTGGCCCCATAGAAAATCTGTTTGGTTCTCCTCTAAATTACCTTCGCTAAAATCTCCTTCAGTTTTGATGACTAATCTATCAAAAGTAGTGCCATACCATGCCTGAAAGTCAAAAACACCTGCGTTTGTTTGCTCATTATATTCAAGACGATCCCCTAGTAGCGCGTAAAATGAATGCTCATCTGCCAAAGTCAGTCGTTTGTCGCTACTGAGTGCATAAGGGCCTTCAGTCAAAGTTGTACCTGCTGCATAAGCATGGGGGTCTCTAGCATCTTTAGGTGCATCTCCACCTTGTGCTTGCATTTTAGGATCACCCATCTCAGTCATCTCATCTTTTGCAGATACAGATACACTTATAAGGGGCAAACCTATTAATAATAGTCTTAAGGTATTGGTTAGTATTAATTTTTTCATGATACAACTACCTCTCTAAACATACCTGCATCCATGTGGAATAATAAATGGCAATGCCATGCCCAGCGACCTACGTCATGAGGTGTTGTTAAAAAACTAATTCTTTGCGCTGGTTGTACAGGGATAGTATGGCGACGAACCTGTACATCACCTTTTTCATTCTCCAAATCGCTCCACATACCATGCAGGTGCATGGGATGTGTCATCATTGTATCGTTTTGTAAAATAACTCTTAAACGTTGATTATGCTTCATGTGAACTGGCGTGCTTTTTCCAAATTCCAAGCCATCAAATGACCAGCTATAACGCTCCATGTTTCCAGTTAAATGTAATTCAATTTCAGCCTCTGGCTCTTGCTGGTTTGTAATTCCCTCAAGAGAATGTAAATCTGCAAGTGTTAAAACACGGCGTCCATTTTTACGTAAACCTATACCGGGATCATCAAGGTTTGTTCTAGGCATATCAACACGCATATCAACAGAAGCTCCATACTCTGTTTTTGCATGACGCACTTTAGTGCTAGCAACAGCTAATGGGTTTTTAGTCATTCCATGTTTACTATGATCCATTGCCATCGCTCCATGACCCATTGCACTATGATCCATTTTATTAGAATTCATGCCCGACATACCTGCCGTATCAGCCATTGTAGAATGCACACTATCATGGGGCATATTGCCCATCATATCTGTCATCGTTAACCACTCAACGGGGTCTAAAGAAGGTACTGGTGCATCAACGTTAGGTGCCATTGATAAAGTACCTTTAGCATAACCTGAGCGATCCATGCTTTGTGCAAAAATCGTATATGCATCATTTTTTGGCTCGACAAGTACATCATAAGTTTCACCGGGACCAAATCTAAATTCATCTACTGTCACAGGTTCAACATTTTGTCCATCAGCTTGTACAACTGTTAACTTCAGCTCAGGTATTCTTACATCAAAAAACGTATTGCTAGAACCGTTAATAAATCTAAGCCTAACCTTTTCGCCAGCTTTAAACATTCCACGCCAGTTTGTCAAAGGCGCACAACCATTCATTAAAAAAGTCATTGCAGATGCTGATAAGTCTGCAAGATCTGTAGGGTTCATTCTCATTTTATTCCACATTTCCCGGCGTTGTAGCGCATTTGAAACGCTGCTATTTGAAATGTCATCAAAAAACTCTGGAACAGTAGGTTGATTAAAGTTAAATACATCGCTCTGTACTTTTAACTTGCGAAACAAATCCATTGGGTCATCATCAGTCCAATCAGACAATTGGATGACATGCTCATTGTCAGCACTAATAATATCCTTTTCTCTTGGCTCAATAATTAATGCGCCGTACATACCTGTCATTTCTTGAAAGCCACTGTGTGAGTGATACCAATATGTGCCGCTTTGTTGCAGCTTAAATTTATAAACAAAGGTTTCACCCGGCATTATACCTTTAAAGCTAATACCCGGTACGCCATCCATTTGATACGGAAGAATGATCCCATGCCAATGAATTGAACTCGGCACTGATAATTTATTAGTTACCCTGATAGTAACGTCATCACCTTCTCTGAGGCGCAAGGTAGGAGCTGGTATTGAGCCATTGATTGTTGTAGCCATTCTTACAACACCTGTGAAGTTTACAGGTGACTCATCTATCACTAAATCTATTACTTCTCCACTTAGTTCGGGCGCAGTACCTGTTGAAGTTCCAGCAATCAAAGATGAAGCTGCATGAAGAACACTTGGAAAAGCAGCTAATACACCGCCAGCAATTACACCTTGTACAAAGCGTCTACGTGGCGTAGAAACTTGATGTAATGGACTTTTAATTCTCATTTTGTACTCCGTTATTTAACCAATAAATTAATGTGACCAATGAATGTGCTTAATCTTCCATTCACCATTTTGTTTTTCCAGCACCATCGTTTCCATGCCTTGATAATCGCGTTCAACACCTTTATGAGTACCTGTAGTTTGACTACGCGACGCAGAGATAGCGGTATTTCCAAGTATCGTCACTTGATGTTCAAGTGTGTCGCTCTTCATCGCTGCTAAATACTTCATATCCGACAACATATGATGATGAGCATATTCATCAGCGCTCCTTTCAACGCGGCCTCCCTCGAAAATGGTGACATCATCCGCTAACTGCGCTCTAGCCTGTTTTTGATTGCCAGTTTCAAGTGCTTGATGAAATGCCAAAACAACTTTTGCGGCAGGGGTAACTATACCTTTAAACAAACCTTTGTCTTTGTTCTTATCACCATGAGCGTTTGCTGCGAAACTAAACGTCATTAATAAAACGAGTAATATATTTATTGTTTTTATTTTCATTCTCTCTTTTAGGTTTTAATTTGCAGGGCCAACAACACTAGTAAGCCCAGCCGTTACAGATAAAATGGCAAAAGCTACTACCATTTCTATCGAGATAGATTTAGATAAAGCCTCTCTGCCTTGACTATTTTTAAGTTGTGGAACGAGTATTAGTTTATGTTTAGCAGCAAGTGCCAAAATAGACACTACAAAGGCCAATTTAAACAACAGTGTTTGTCCGTAACTTGAGCTTATTAGTGCATCAAGACTTCCGACCAATTGAATCACGAGCCAGAGGCCTGCTACCAACAATAGGCTCAATGTAAAACTTGCTTGTTTGCCAAAACTTTCCATCAGCAAATGAAGTTCTGCATAACTTAGCTGATGGCAAGCCTGTTTTAGTGGCAATAACGCCCCAAACCACCATGCCATAACGAGCACATGCAAAATAAGCAAGCCTTTTTCAATTGTGCCTAACTCAGAAATATGACCCAGTAACGTGAATGAGTATGCAAGGATTAATAAACTCAACATTAAAGCGCTTTGTTTTAAGTACGAGTTCACAGCGAGTTTGAACCTTAAAGCTAAAGCGATTATTGCGGTAACTAGCCCAAGCGCTCGAAGCAAAGCTCCAGTGCCGACAGAGGAGTCCCACATAATAGCCAATATATCAGCGTCTATCGCCCCCTGAATTCCCTCTTCTGCCATTGCACCAGTACTGGCAAAGAACCAAGTAATATTAGCGATCAAAGCCATAACTATATAAGTTCTTGTCCACGTTAAATTCGCTATTACAGCATTAGTATGAGATTCATTATTCTCAAATATTTGCCTGAAAAATGTATAACCAGCAATACAGGCAAAGCCGACGTAAAATACAATTTTTGACAGTACAATGACTGTATTCCAGATATACATTTCCATATCAATCACACCGCCTATTTTAGTGAACCATAAAGCCGAAGCTATGTTTCATTTTATGACCATCGTTACCTAAGAAGGTTACATCCACAGCATAGTTTGCAGGAGCTAATTTAGGTAGTTTCCATGTAAATTTGCTAGTAGCGACTTTAGAAGGCTCGAATCCAAATTTAAATTCTTCGCCTTGTTTATTGGCCAATGAAACTTTTACAACCCGTACCTCTTTGGTGAACACCAAAGTTAACTCTTCTGGAGGATTCATTAGCATTGCATTATCAGCAGGCACACTTTTTTCAAGATGCACATGCGCAAATACCGCACTACTAAAAACGACACTGATTACGGTTAAAAATTTAATTAGTTTTTTCATATTTACCTCTATTTTAGTTTATTGAAATTGCTATTTATGGTTTCTTAACTTCGCTAAGCATTACTTTTTAGCTCCGCCTTAGAAAGCTCCTTGTTAAAGGCGTTTAATTCTGGCTTTTTAACGATTGAGTAAATTACTGGGAGCACAATAAGAGTGAGTAGCACAGCACTTGTCATTCCGCCTACCATAGGTGCAGCAATACGACTCATAATCTCCGAACCTGTTCCTGTACCATATAAAATGGGCATCAAGCCGATAATGATTGTTGCAACTGTCATCATTACTGGACGAACTCGTAAGCCTGCACCGTGCAATAATGCATCTTGATATGCATCATCAGAGATAGGTTCAGCTCGCTCTTCAGCTTTTTCCTTAAGCTCAGCAAGTGCCTGATTGAGATAGACCAACATTATCACACCAATCTCAACCGCTACCCCAGCTAGAGCAATAAAGCCCACGCCAACAGCCACAGAGAAGTTAAACCCTTCCAGATACATCAACCATAAGCCACCAATCATCGCCATCGGCAAGGTAACGATAATGATAGCCACCTCACTAAACGCTCTGAAGTTTAAGTAAAGTAGAATAACAATAATGGCGAGTGTTAAAGGCAATACATAGGTGAGCTTTTCTTTCGCTCTTTCCATATATTCGTATTGCCCAGCCCAAGTAATTGAATAACCTGCTGGTAGTTTTAGATTATTAGCCAAGTGTATTTTTGCACTTTCAACATAAGTACCTACGTCAACACCGTCTATATCGATAAACGTCCAGCCATTTAAACGAGCATTTTCACTCTTAATCCCCGGCGGACCGTTCTCAACTCGAATATCTGCGACATCACCTAGTGCAATGCGTTGACCACTTGGTGTTACAACAGGTAATCGTGATAGCTGCTCAGGAGAGTCTCGATAGTCTTGCGGATAGCGTAAGTTAACAGGGTAACGCTCTTGACCTTCTACCGTTTGGGTAACGTTCATACCACCAATAGCTGTAGAAACCACTTGTTGAACATCTTCGATGTTTAACCCAAAGCGACTTGCCTTATCGCGTGAAATATCAACCTTGATATATCGTCCACCTGCAACTCGCTCTGAGTAAACTGATGCTGTGCCTGTAACTTCGGGTAAAATTTGCTCTATTTGTTGGCCGATTTGCTGAATCACATCAAGCTCTGGTCCGGCGACTTTAATACCCACAGGCGTTTTTATGCCTGTTGCTAACATGTCGATTCGGGTCTTGATTGGCATAACCCAAGCATTCGTTAAGCCCGGAAACTTAACCAATTTATCAAACTCAGCTTTTAACGATTCAGTAGTCACACCCTCTCGCCACTGCTCTTGTGGCTTCAATTGAATAAAGGTTTCAATCATGGTTAAAGGTGCAGGATCGGTTGCAGTTTCAGCTCTTCCTACTTTACCAAACACTGTTTCAACTTCTGGCACAGTGCGAATAAGCTTGTCTGTTTGCTGCAATAACTCCCTTGCTTTACCAATTGAAATACCGGGATAGGTAGTAGGCATATACATGAGATCGCCTTCATCCAATGGCGGAATGAATTCACTACCAATTTTATCTACAGGCCAAAAACCAATGATAGTCACTAATACTGCTGCTACTATTGTCGATTTTGGAAACTTCATAACTTGTTTTAAAACAGGCAAGTAGATAGCAATCAATAATCGGTTTAACGGGTTTTTCTTTTCAGAAACAACTTTGCCTCGAATAAAGTAGCCCATCAATACAGGCACCAATGTGATCGCCAAGCCTGCTGATGCCGCCATTGCATAGGTTTTTGTATAAGCGAGCGGAGAGAACATTCTTCCTTCTTGCGCTTCCAAGATAAATACAGGTAAGAATGAGACTGTAATAATCAGTAAGCTAAAAAATAATGCAGGGCCTACTTCACTCGCAGCCTTGGCTACGATTTGCCAGCGGTTTTCATCTGTAAGTGGTGTTTTCTCCATATGCTTATGCATATTTTCAATCATCACTATTGCACCATCAGTCATCGCACCAATCGCAATCGCAATACCGCCTAAAGACATAATATTGGCATTGATGCCTTGCATATACATGATGATGAACGACACCAAAATGCCTAGTGGTAGAGTAACAACTGCCACAATAGATGAGCGAAGATGAAATAGGAAAGCCACACAGACAATAGCAACGACTGCAAGCTCCTCTAGCAACTTGCTCCAAAGATTATCAACAGCACGATCTATTAACTTCGATCTGTCATAGACAGGAACAATCTCCACCCCCTCTGGTAGAGAAGATTTAAGCGATCCAAGTTTTTCTTTTACACCGTTTATGGTTTGTTGGGCATTTTCACCAAAGCGCATAACGACAACACCACCAACAACTTCGCCTTCACCATTAAGCTCTGCGATACCACGGCGCATTTGAGGCCCTAAATTTACGGTAGCAACATCACCAATACGCAATGGCGTGCCTTGCTCGTTAATACCAAGTGGAATTTTCTCTATGTCTCCAACTGATTGAATATATCCCGTAGCAGTAACCATATATTCAGCTTCCGCCATTTCCACAACGGATGCGCCAGTTTCTTTATTGCCTCGTTTAAGTGCCATTTGGATATGACTTAACGGCACGTTATAAGCTCTGAGCTTGTCGGGATCGACTTGTACCTGATATTGCTTAACCATACCGCCAACGGCGGAAACCTCAGACACGCCCGGAACAGTTTGTAGTTCATACTTTAAAAACCAGTCTTGAATACTTCTTAATTGGCTTAGATCATGGTTTCCTGACTTATCTGTTAAAGCGTAGATGTATACCCAACCCACACCTGTCGCATCAGGTCCTAATTGTGGTTTTGCCGAATCAGGCAGGCTTGATGCTACTTGGCTTAAGTATTCAAGTACTCTGCTTCTAGCCCAATACAAATCAGTATCATCATCAAAAATAATGTAGACGTAGGAATCACCAAAGAATGAGTAACCACGAACAGTTTGCGCCCCCGGCACTGACAACATGGCTGTAGTAAGAGGAAATGTCACTTGATCCTGCACTACTTGTGGTGCCTGTCCCGGATAGCTCGTCTTAATTATCACCTGCACATCAGAAAGATCGGGGAGTGCATCTACTGGCGTTTTTTGTAATGAATACAAACCACCAAACGCGATAATTAAGGTAATCAACAAAACAAAGAAACGATTGCCGATAGACCATCTAATAATTGATTCAATCATTATTTTTCTCCCACTTAATGATTAGAATGATCAACAGCAGCTTTATTTTCCTTGCCGTGTTGTTCATCTGATTCAAGAGAGATTTCAGTGATAACTAAGTCATCTCTAACCTCAAAAGTGAAAGTGACATTATCACCAACATTGAAATCAACTATTTCTATATTGTCCGCGACGATAAAATCCATCGTCGCAGCAGGTCTATCCCACTTCTCTATTGGGCCTCGGCTAATATTTAGAATCCGTGTATCAATATCAATCGCATTAATTAAACCTGATACTGTTGCTGATGATACTTCAGGCTCACTCATGATATGAATTCCAGTAACTTCATATCCACCGTCTTCGGTTTTGCTCACTTCAAAGTGCAAAGATTGACCAGACTTCAGTGAATCAATATCTACCTTTTCACCTACATCGAAGTCCATTGTCATTTCAGGCCAATCCCAAGCCTCAGCAGGACCATGAGTAATATTAACCATACGATGTCCCGCCATGACGCTGTTGATTTCGCCTTCCATCCAAACAGAGCTAGGCACTTCGTCATGAGTCATTCGTTTAAAATCAGAGTATTTACTTGATTCAGAATCAATCAAGAATTGAGCTGATGTCACCACAACATCATCTTCATTTAAGCCGTCTAATATTTCGATGCTGTCGATATCAACTCGACCAATAGTCACTTCGATAGACTTAAATTGCCCATCCCCCAAGGCAAGTACAACTCTGTCTTGTTTCCCAGTGCGAATGACGGCTTCTTTAGGTACGAGTATCGTGCTATCAGCTTGATTAGCGTGAATAGATACTTGGGCAAACATGTTTGGTTTTAATTGATAGTCTGGGTTATCAAATTTCAGTCGCACTCGGAGTGTGCGTGTTTTACTGTTCAATGTTGGATAGACATAATCAACGACACCAGCCCAGTCTTCCCCCGGTAAATAATCCAGTGTCATTGATACTGGCAGACCTTCTTTAATCAGGGCGGCATCCCGTTCAAACACTTCTGCTTCAACCCAAACTTGATCTAGCTGACCAATGCTCAATAAGGTATTTCCCGGTTTGACGTAGAAGCCTTCTCTAACTTTCAGGCCATCAACAACACCCGCCTGTGGTGAATAAAAGGTGATGGTTTGCTGTACCTTTCTTGTCTTTTCTAGCTTTTGAATAAAGTCTGCTGAAAGCTGTAACGCTTTCAGGCGATCTTTCGCCGCAGAAATTAAAGAACTATTATTTCGCATTAAAGCTATTAACAGTTCTTCCTGCGCATTAACCAACTGAGGAGAATATAGTGCGTAAAGAGGTTGCCCTTTTTCTACAGGGTTTCCAGCAGCTTTGACATAAAGTTTTTCAATCCAGCCATCTACACGTGGATGAATGTGAATGAGCTTATCTTCATCATATTGAACGTAACCTACTGTTGATATTTCGTTATGCATATTTTTAAGCTCAACAGGTGCAGTACGAACCCCAAGGTTATTCACTACATGAGGCGCAATTTTTACGGCTCCGGGGCCAAAGTCATCACCAGATGATTCTTCCTCATACACAGGTATTAAATCCATCCCCATAGGCGACTTACCGGGCTTGTCCCGGCGGTAATTAGAATCCATCGGTGCAACCCAATACAGAGGCTTTTTTTCTCCTGATGTTGCTTCATTACTATTACTGTTTGAGCCAGTACCTTGATATAAACTCAATGCTCCTGCACCAAGTGCTGCCCCAATGATGATGGCAATAATTGTTTTTGTATTCGTTGACATTATTTTTCTCCAAATTGCTGACTGGATAAGTGCTGATTAGTTTTGTGTGAAGTTTGCATCGACTTATGTTCAGCATTTGAGTTAGATTGAGAATGCGCAAAGAAATAGTTGATACGAGCAACTGTTTTAAGTGCGTCAACATCAATTCTTAAGGCTGATATTCTGGCATTTAATTCTGCGATTCTTGCTCGAACAACTTCGGCAAAATCGCCATCATCATTTGTGTAGGCTGTCAATGACGCTTCTGCTTGGTCATGAGTTTGTTTAAGGAGTTGTTCTTTATAGATAGATTGTCTATCTGATAAGCGTTTAAGCTGTCTTAGTTCTTTTTCTAAAACACTGATCATTTGCTTTGTCAGTAATAGTTTCTCGGTTTTAATAGTCTCTGAATCTGCAATAGAAGCTGCAACTTGCTTATCTTGTCTGTTCTCGGTAAACAAGGGTAAATCAAACGTTACCCCAACAGAAAATAAATCAGCTCGGCTATCACCAGAGGGCATATTGTCGCGATAGGCATAACTAGCATTAACACCCCATTGCGGCTCATATTGCTGTTTGGCTAACTCAATTCCTTTTTCTGAAGCTTTGCGTTTTATATCAATTGCAAGTATGGCTGGGTGATTCGAAAGCTCCTGAGCCAATAGATTTCTTGAGTAATTAGATGCTTTTAGGACTGTTGGATTATTCAGAGTAATTGCAGGTAACTTTTTAGAAACCCTAAACTCTAATGGTTGCGCGTCAAAGTTGAATGATTCATTCAAACGATCCGCATCGTAAATATGAAGCCACTCATTGAGACGAGCGATTGTCGTTTCTAGTTTCTGCTTTTGCAAAGTTAATCTGTCATCTAACTGCACGATTTCCAACTGAGCACGAATAACATCTTGCTGTCTAGTTTTACCAACAACGTTTGAATAGCTAGCTTTAGCCACTTCCGCCATCTGCTCAAAGAGAGACCAATCATCTTCAATCAATTTAATAGTTTGTTGGGCTAAGTAAGCATCTAACCAAAGTTGTGACACTTGGCTTTTCAACTTAGCTTTACGATCCTCTCGTAACAGTGGAAATTTCGTGGACTCAATTTGTAACTGGTCTTTCTTGATCTCTAGACTGTCGCCTCTCGGAAACATTTGAGAGACGCCAACCTTTAGCTGAGTCATTCCTTCCTGATCTAAATCCCAAGTATCTGTTGGTAAATTCATTATCCCTAGCGATACTTTCGGATCAGGCAAAGTACCTGAAGCAATACTTCTATTTTCAACTGCACTTTGTTTCAATCGGCTACCATGAAGCCAAGGATCATTTTGCTGAGCTAAGGTGATAGCTTGTTCAAGCGACACTACTTTCTCAGCTTGAGCTGAGAATGCAGATAAGCCGAGTATTAATGCAGTTGAAAGTGAAGTAAGGTTTGAAGAGTTCAATTTCATTAGAATTGCTCCTCGTATGTCTTAACTTTTGCATAGACTTTGCTCGTTCCATCTTTAAATAGAATTAACACGTTGTATGGCATAAAGCGGTCATCGACTTCCATACCGGGAGAGCCAACTGGCATTGCTGGAACTGAAAGCCCAATCGCATTGGGATGTTCTTCTGATAAGAACTGCTGAATAAATTTAGCAGGTATATGACCTTCAAAGGCAAATCCATTTCTACTCACTGCCGTGTGGCATGAACGGTAATTAGGTTTGATACCATACTTAGTTTTGATGTTGCCGATGTTTCGGAAATCTTTGGAATGCGCAACGATCCCTTTGTCTTCAATATGAGTTATCCATTTTTTACAACACCCACAAGTAGGGGTTTTATAAACGATTAACTCCAAAGGTGTTACGTCGTTATTGTGTGCATGGTTATGTTCGTTGGCGTTTGCAAACGCAGGTGAAAGCAGCATTACTACTGCTATTTTTAAATACTTATTGATCATTTTTGCCCCCAGACATCGCTGGAAAATATCTATAGCGCTACGACGCTATATTGACTAACAGAAAAATTAATTACATGTGCGCGAAATTTGGACGCACTAATCCTGTATTAGGCAAAAATTGGTGGACGATAAAGGGAAGTGGAAATTGAATGAGGTTGTTTAGATTGCAGAGCAGCTACAGATTCACTGAATATTTGAATATCTGTCGAATCAACACTGGAATTTAGGACTGTCTTAGATGAGCAAGCATTTGTAGGACAAACACATTCAACACCACAACAATCTTCTGATTGACCGTTACTGCTTTTATTCATATCACCATGCTCCATTCCTTCATGATGACTCATCTTGGAATGTTCCATGTTCATGTGTGATTCGTGAGAACCTAATGACATTTCGCAAGACATAGCAGAATACGCAAATGCTTGCCCTACAAAGGCAACCAGCATAAGCGTTATTACTAAGACTTTTGAAAATGCTTTAGACATAAAATTCTCATAAAAATATACATGGTCTATGCTAATACAAATTTTCGAATAAGTAAATTGATGTCATGTAAACATCCTTTTTGTAAGTCTGTGTGTTTGTGGTGAATCACTTCGGGTTTGATTTGCGCTGCTTGGTTTTTGTTTTTTCGTCCATGCGCTTTGCGTGTTGTGCTTTTAGCTAGATTAGATTTTAAGCTTTCTGATGATTGAACTATCCCTGCCAGTTTTCTAAGTTTACTGATGGTGATGTCGTTATCACTGAGTTTTTCTTGCATACTGGCTAGCGTTAATAACGCACCCAGTAACAATTCACAATCTTCTGGTGAAAGTGTTAATTGGTGGTCTTTGGCTTGTGTTATCCGTTCAATCAGAGCATCCAGTTCTTGGCTGCTGATATCGGTAAAAGTTTGCGTCATTATCTTGTTATTTTGCATGGTTATTTTTTAGTTGCCAGATCAGATCACAGCTTATTCAATTGGTTCAATTTATTTGATTTATTTTGTATTTTTTTGGGTTCACCCTTTAATAACTTCTCTAAGCTCAGTTGCTAACATGGGCGATACTGTGTTTGGTGACTTTGGCCAGTTTTGGAAACGGCCTTTAGATAGACGTTTGGTCATCAGCCAATAGCCGCTGCCATCGTAGGCTAATACGCGTAACATGGTTCGGTTTTTGTTAATAAAAACAAAGCGAATATCGGCCCGCGGGTTTTGTTGCAGTGAATTACGACAGACGGCGACAAAACCATCGATGCCTTTGCGGAAATCTTGCGGCTGCGTAGCCAGCAATATGGCGGTTTGAGCGGATAATTGTAACATAAGCTCACCGTTACACTTGTTGTGAAGCGGTGCAAGCCTGGGCTATAGCCGACAATAGTTGTGTACTTGCACAACCACTGAGCTGGATGCTTGTACCATCGTTTAACATAATTGAAGCTTGTGCAACACTAGGTTGGTTCGTTTGAGGATTTGGCAAAGCAATAAACGTTTGCTTGGTGGTGTTGTTTGTTGGACTGTATTTAAGCTCGGATTGCCAGCGTTTAATGACAGAGCCACTTAACCCTAAGGTCGTCACCACTTTGGAAGTAGAGTATTGTTGAGCAAGTTCGACCGCTTGCTGGCGTAATTTGTCTGGCGTTGTATTGCCCAAAGTTTCTTTGTTGTCTCGCCAATGATTAAATTCGGCTTTAGTTTGTTCTAAAGAGATTGTGCTATTCATTTGATTGCGCCTTAGTTGTTTAGGTTGCAATCAAGTATGCCGAATGGTTTTTAATTATTTGCGCTATGTTGTCGTAAGGTCACGTTCCTTTGATCAAGAGCCAACAGCTACAGCTAGTTCGGTCAATCCCTGCTGGACAATCAAGCATTCCAGTCTGGGCATTGAACGCTCCGTAAACGCAGCCATGCTGGCACAAGGATGTAAAAATTGAGCATTTTAGAAAAGGGTCATCTGCTGGTGGCCCTTTTTTTGTTTGCCCAGCAAAGC
>DJZY01000054.1 GCA_002450655.1 Gammaproteobacteria bacterium UBA6940
CTTTGCTGGGCAAACAAAAAACCCAGCATGAGAGCTGGGTTTTTGTGAGAGTGTTATCGGTTAGTCGATAACACGCACACCACCTTTGTCTGCAGAGCTTGCAAAATGAGCATAGGCTTTAAGCGCCTTAGACACCTTACGTGGACGCTCAGCAACTGGCTGCCATGGCTTATCACTTTGCTCCATCTTCACACGACGCGCTGCAAGCACATCATCTTCAACAGCAAGGTGAATTTTACGGTTAGGAATATCAATCTCAATTAGATCACCCTCTTCCACAAGACCAATTAAACCACCAGCAGCTGCTTCAGGAGATACGTGACCAATGGATAGACCAGAGCTACCACCAGAGAAACGACCATCAGTGATAAGAGCACACTGTGTTGCAAGACCTTTACTCTTTAGATATGACGTTGGGTAAAGCATTTCTTGCATACCAGGGCCGCCTTTAGGGCCTTCATAACGAATAAGAACAACATCACCTGGTACAATTTGGTCACCTAGAATTGCTGCACAAGCATCATCCTGGCTTTCAAATAGGCGTGCTTTACCAGTAAATGATAATAAGTGATCAGCAACACCAGCAGTTTTAACAATACACCCGCTTTCAGAAAGGTTACCGTACAATACAGCAAGACCGCCTTCAGTGGAGTAAGCATTTTCTAGATTACGAATACAACCATTTTCACGGTCAGTATCTAAAGAAGTCCAACGTGTGCTTTGGCTGAATGCTTGCGTTGTGCGAATACCAGCAGGACCAGCTTTGAAGAACTCAGCAACTTCTGGAGATGGGTTACGAATAACATCCCACTGGTCAAGCACTGCTGCAAGGTTTTCACCAGCAACTGAATAAGTGTCTGTGTTTAGAAGACCAGCACGATCAAGCTCGCCAAGAATACCCATTACACCACCTGCTCTATGAACATCTTCCATATGATATTTAGGTGAGTTAGGTGCTACTTTACAGAACTGACCAACCTTACGAGATAGATGATCAATATCAGTCATTGTAAAGTCAACTTCAGCTTCTTGTGCAGCTGCTAATAGATGAAGAATCGTGTTTGTTGAGCCGCCCATTGCAATATCAAGCGTCATGGCGTTCATGATGGATTCTTTAGAAGCAATCGCTCGTGGTAAAACATTAACGTTGCCATCAATATAGTAAGACTTACAAAGATCAACAATTCGACGACCAGCTTCAAGGAAAAGACCTTCGCGATCAGCATGAGTTGCAAGCATAGAACCATTACCTGGCAATGCAAGCCCAAGTGCTTCTGTTAAGCAGTTCATGGAGTTTGCTGTAAACATACCAGAACAAGAACCACATGTAGGACAAGCAGAACGCTCATAATCTGTTACTGTTTCATCGTTTTGCGTTGGATCTGCAGCAATAACCATTGCATCGATGAGATCAAGTTTCTTCTCAGAAAGCTTTGTTTTTCCAGCTTCCATCGGACCACCAGACACAAAGATCACTGGAATATTTAAACGCAGAGCCGCATTAAGCATGCCCGGTGTGATTTTGTCACAATTGGAAATACAAACAAGCGCGTCGGCACAGTGCGCATTAACCATGTATTCGATAGCATCAGAAATAACTTCTCGTGATGGTAAGCTGTAGAGCATACCGTCGTGCCCCATCGCAATACCATCGTCAACAGCGATTGTGTTGAATTCTTTAGCAACACCACCTGCTTTTTCGATTTCACGGCAGACAAGTTGACCAAGGTCTTTCAAATGAACGTGGCCAGGTACAAACTGAGTAAATGAGTTTGCAACAGCAATAATTGGCTTTTCAAAGTCGCCGTCTTTCATGCCAGTAGCGCGCCAAAGTGCACGAGCCCCAGCCATATTACGACCATGTGTGGATGTTTTGCTACGAAACTCAAATGCTTGTTTTTGAGTGTCTTGATCTTGCCCCATATCGAACCTCATTTGAAGAGAGACTAGAACTTAGCTTAGGCCCTAGTCTCGAATACTGATAGTGAATAATTATGGCATCTAAATGCCACTCGTCCAACCCCCCGCAGGGTTGGATTACATATTGTTTTTAAGAATCTGAAGAAAGCTGCGCTGAATACAGCTGGGCATAAGCCCCTTTCTTTTCAAGCAGTTCCGAATGACTTCCCTCTTCGATCACTTCACCAGCATCAAGAACCATAATTCTATCTGCCTGCTCTATTGTAGAAAGCCTATGGGCTATCACAATCATAGTCATCTTGCCTCGAAGGTTGTGCATGGCTTCTTGGATAAAACGCTCTGATTGATTATCAAGAGCAGATGTTGCTTCATCCATCACCATAATAGGTGCTTTTTTCAAAATAGCTCGTGCAATGGCAAGTCGTTGACGCTGCCCACCAGATAATTTAACGCCGTTTTCACCTAAAGGCGTATCAAAACCTTGAGGGAAACGCTCAATAAATTCAAGTGCATGAGCCATATCAGACGCTTCTCGGATATCTTCATCGCTTGTCCCTTCGAGAGAACCATAGGCAATATTGTCACGAATACTCCCTTGGAATAACTCAGAAAACTGCGGTACTAATGCGATATTAGAACGAAGGGTTTCTAAGTCCATATCTTGAAGAGATCGTTGGCCGACTTGTATATCGCCAGACTCAAGGGGGAAAAAGCCCATTAACAGATCAGTAATCGTGGTTTTACCACTGCCAGTTTTACCTACAAGTGCGACCATCTCCCCTGCTTTGATATTAAGATTGAGATTATCAAATATTAAAGGAAGGCCTTCATCGTATCTAAAGCGGACGTTATTAAATTGAATACTGCCATCAACAGGCGACTGAATCTTAGGTAGTGATTCAGCATTTGTTTTATCATCAGTCTTTTGAACTGTATTCATGATTTTTTCTTCTGTTTGAAGATCAAGAATGTTGAACAACTCTTCAGCTGCTGCAACACCTCTCATAAGAATACCATTGATATTACTTAAACTTTTTGCAGGTTTCACAAGAAGACCCGCAGCTGTTATATACGCCATAAACTGAGGTGCACCTACTTCACCCATAAATTCAGGTGAAAGTGCAAACGCAATCAATGCCGCCATTTGAATGCCGACAATGGTTTGAATAATTGGTGAAGCAAGCCAACTTGTTGCAGCATGCTTCATGTTTTGACGGACAGAATTTTGATTTGCTTTATCAAACCGTTGCAATTCAAGTGCTTCCCCTTGAAAGCTTTTTACAACCTGAAAGCCCTTGACCGTATCCCCTGTAACCTGAGCTACATCACCCATTGTGCGCTGAATACGGCTGGAGATCATCTTAAGACGTTTAGATGCGTAACTCACTAGCCAACCAATAACTGGGGTCAAACAAAGGAATAACAGGGATAACTGCCAATTTACATAGAGCAAATACCCTAACAGAGAAATTGCAAGCAAACCTTCTTGCAGTAATGTTTTCACTGCATCGGTAGTTGCACCTGAAAGTTGTTCTGTGTTGTATGTCACCAATGTTAAGACGCGCCCAGAAGACTGCTTCTGATGATAGCTATATGGAAGATATAATAATTTTTTAAAAATATCATACCTCAGTGCAGCTACAACTTTAGTACTCACATAAGACATTGAGTACTGTGCAACAAAGGTCGAAATCCCACGCACAACAAAAATACCGACAATTGCACCAGCAATCAGCCAACGGCGCTCATACATTTGGTTATCAACAGTTTCAAGTAACCATTCCAATAACTCCGCCCATGCAAGCTGAGAGCCTGCAGCTATACCAAAACCAATAATAGCCAGTACATATCCATACCAATATGGCTTTACATAGACCATTAAGCGCTTATAGGTTTGCCAGGCGCTAGGTTGGCTTGTGTCTTTACTCATCTTTATTACCTAAAACATGACGTTTTTGAATTCGTGTCTCTTTTAAAGCAGGCTATTGTCCCACGAAGATAAACAAGCAGCAAGTTATTGCAATCTACTGTTTCTATAACATTTAGTGGTAATACGAGTATTTGCAGAAGCAGATCTTGAGATAAAATAATAGCACTATCAGTTTAAGTGAAATAATTAGACGATCCCCCCCCTTTTAAAACACCAAAAGTCATTAAAATTTAATCAGGAGCACATATGCTACAGCTATTTACAGCCAACTCGACTTCAAAAACACCACAGGGCTATCAAACAGACTACTGTCCACTGCAATCAGCATTAACAGGTATTAAATCTATTTCAGTGAGCCATACAAACCCTTCGTTCACTATTGATGCAGATATTAGAAATCCAAACGTAGGATCCAAAGACTCAGTACATGCTGATATTAAAAAAATTCAGATTCAAACATTACAAGATCAATCAAAACTAAGCATTAAATCCGCGCAATCAGTATTGTTACAAGCTCTTATGGGCCTAATAGAAGGTAATTCATCTATCTCAAAAGTTAAATTAAACCTAGATAAAACAATTTCATCAAAATTATTAGACGCTTGCTCAAGCACTGATTGCGCTCAAGATTTAGAAATGAAAAAATCGACATGTTTACATGAAAATGAAACAGAAGAAAGCTCACTGCCGCCTTATAGAAGACCTATTGATATGATAAGTGCAGATAACTTTATTGAAATTGAAGCGGATTCATTTTTTGCAAAACACCCTGAATGCACTTCGATCAAGCCATTTGCCCACTCATAAAGCTCTCAAAGTTATCGCCTAAAAGGGTGGATTCTGATTTTACAGTGCGCTTTCAATCAGAAAGTGCACTGTAAAAATCAATTTGCAAATTGCGAAGTGCAAGTTGCGCTTTCCTACTATTAATAGAATTTGAGCAAGAAATTTTATAAACCTCGAATACCAAGCTTACCAAGACAGATACTCATTGTTTTAGCAGCTGCTAAACCAAGCTTTTCAATCATTGGTACTTTTACCTCATAAGACAAACGGTATACATCTTTTGTCTTCACTTCTTTCATGAGGTAATCACGGCTTGTGGAGATTTCATCAATAAGATTTAAGCCAAGGGCTTGTTCACCATACCAATGCTCACCTGTTGCAACTTGATCAATATCAACAACAGGACGGTTACGAGTCACAAACTGTTTGAATAATTGATGTGTTTCTTCAAGCTCTTCTTTAAATTTAGCCCGTGCTGCATCTGTATTTTCCCCAAACAATGTGAGTGTACGCTTATACTCACCAGCTGTATGAAGTTCAACATCAACATCATGCTTTTTAAGGATTCGGTTAAAATTTGGCATTTGCGCAACGACGCCGATACTGCCAATAACACTGAATGGTGCTGCAACAATTTTGTCTGCCACACAAGCCATCATGTAACCACCGCTTGCTGCAACCTTATCGATACCAACAGTCAGGAGCGAACAGAAAGACAGCCACTTCCTGCCTTTCTTGTGACACATGTCACAAAACCTATTTCTTTAACTTATTACCCTATCTCCACTTAGTATCAATCAAAAGAAATAGCTCCACATGCCTACCGCTAGAAAAGACCAAGTAAACCTTAACCTCTGTCGCTATTACCACTGCATATCTCGCTGTGTTCGGCGAGCATTTCTTTGCGGGCAAGACACACAAACAGGCCAACAATTTGACCATAGAAAGCAGTGGCTTGTTAACCTAATGCATGAAATAGCTCATATTTTCGCCATTCGGATTTGTGCCTATGCAGTGATGAGCAATCATTATCATCTCGTGCTTTATGTTGATACCGATCAAGCTCATGCATGGAGTGACGAAGAAGTTATACAACGCTGGGCTCTTCTATTCCCTATGTCTAAAGCACACACATTTCTTGAGCTTAACCTTGATTTTGACAATCTGACTCAAACTAAAGCTTCCTCTATTAAACTTTGGCGACAACAATTAATGGATATCAGCTGGTTTATGCGCAAGCTTAATGAGACAATTGCAAGGCAAGCAAATAAAGAAGATGAATGCACAGGCCGATTCTGGGAAGGCCGTTTTAAATCTCAAGCTTTACTTGATGATTCTGCACTCTTAGCCTGCATGGCTTATGTTGATTTAAACCCAATCCGAGCTGGCATCAACCAAACACCAGAGACATCTGACTTTACGTCAATACAAGAGCGTATTCAGCGTTACAAGTTAAAGCAAGACACACCTGAATCTCTTGCCTCTTTTGAAGATGAGCACAAAAATACGCTAGATACACATCAACATGCCTTGCCATGCTCTCAACTGGAATACTTTGAGCTGGTTGATGCAACTGGTCGAATAGTGAAGAGCGGCAAAAAAGGCGCTATACCTCCTCATTTAAAGCCAATTCTTGAACGACTAAGTATTAAAACAGAATCTTGGAGCGACACAATTACCAAGCTAGGTCGGTCTTTTGCAAGCATTATAGGCAGGCCTGACAGTATTGAAACATATATGATTATACTCGACAAACCTAGACTAAGAGGTTTAAAACAAGCAAAAGCTATGTTTAAAGAGTAAAGAGAACATTCATCTATCCAACAACCATAAGCAACATATTTATACTCAACCCCACACTCCATTCATAAAAAATGCTAATCAAAATAACTTATTGATGCAACCCTCTCTTATTACAAACATGGACAACCTAAACCATAAACAAAAACAAAAAGTGGGTGTCTAGTGTTGTTGCTATTCTAAGTCTTCATATTGTTTCATTACCTTGGAAACCCTGTAATAATTTTGTAGCCAAACCCCAGAAAACCTAAAGTGGGTGTCTTTTATTATTTCTCATTTATTACAAACATAGGCAACCTATACCATCAACTAAAACAAAAAGTGGCTGTCTATTGTTGTTCCTTTTGATTTGAATGTTTGTCATGGGCGATTGTAATCGAGTATATCGATACCACCTTCATTCACATCATCAAAAAACTTTTCCCAACCTTCATGTTTTATATAATAAGCTTCTCTCGTAGTTATTGGCAGAACTTCTACTATCGCGGAAGTTTCACCAGAAACATCTAAAAATATAAAGTCATCATCAAAAAAAGCAGGCGAAACACATAGCAGGCTTGTAATATTTTGATATTCTGACTTAAAAACAGGGCCCCACGGTCCTAAAACCTGACCTCTTGACAACGCTTGATGCGTGTTAACTATTAGAGATGTAACCGAAAATAAAGTTTTTTCTATTTCAATGAATGCATTACTTCTATCGACAGTCATTAAAATTTCTTGCCTTATATGTCTACCACTTTTTTGGCTTAGTTTGTGACCAGAAAGACCTATAGTTATATAACTATCAACACCATCAAAGGGAACGTTTTCAAATACTGCTACCCCAACTTTCAGGGCACTATCTTTAAATAATTTACTAGGCTTATCCCCACAAAATTTGGTTATATGTGCATAATAGTCATCATTAATTAATTTTTTCATCAAAAACCTTACAATTGGTTATCACTTCGATTACAAGTTCTACAGCGTAAAATTGTATTATTTAAATCATTATATACATCTCTGTACTCTTTTGGAGATGCACCCCTAGCTTCTAGTTGTTGCCTAAGAGTTTCCCATTTATTTACATGTTCAAGATCCCATCCTTGAGGTGTATTTCTTAACTCACCATTATTAGGGTTCCCGAATACATCATTACCACAATCTGGGCAAGCTTTAGAGTTTGGAACACTTCCATCTGCTGCATTATCCCATGCATTAGTTTTAGTTCCCTTCCTTAAAGTAGGCCTTCTATCTGAATACGGGCCCTTTTTATTGCTATTTGAACCATTACTTTGACTATAAACTAAGCCAGCACCTAACTCATCCGACCTATTAGGATAAGGAGGTGTAGTTAAATCCTCATTCTGATGAATTTGATTACCACCAGTATCCGTCGGCACATCAACCTGCCCACCACCCTCATGAGCAGTATTAGTTGGCAAATCTTCTCCTGGCTGATATCCCCCATTATTAGGATTAAGCAGCTCTCGCTCTTCTTCCGTTAATGGAGGACTTGCAGTATTCGTATCTTCTGGATTTATTGGTCTAGCAATCGTTGCCGAACCACTAAGCACATTACTGCCATTAGAAGACGCTTGCGTATAGGTGCTATCAATATACTCGTTATATAAGTCAGGATTATTTGCAAGCTCAAGAATTGCGCTATGAGCTTGGCTGTCTTGTTGAATTTCCTGATTCAGGCTTGCAAGCTCACCATCGAGTCTATCGATATCTTGCTGCGCTGCATTATAAGCTTCGTCGGTTAATGCTGAGTCCCGCGTATTTACAGCCGAGCGCCATTGCTCATTATTCGAAACAATTTGATCCATATAGCGCTGGTTACGATCAGCAATACGCTGTTGCTCTTGCATCCAAGTGTTATCAGCTGCGCTCGTATCACAGTCATCCTGCGTATTATCAACTGAATAGACATCCGCTTGATCAGCAGATGTGTCAACAGGGGTTGTTGGCTGCGAAGAATCCGAATTCCAGACTTGCCAGCCATAATAAGCAAGCACGCCGCCAGTTGCTAATACACCAACTCCAGTCCCAATAGCCCCACCTGCAGGACCTCCAAGAAGAGTGCCAATTTCAGCTGCAGCAAGTGTAAAGCGCCCACCCCATTGAACAATAGCAGTAGCACTCTGCCCCAACGGGTCATTAAAACTAACCGGGTTCCCCCCAACATACCCAAATCGATTCAAACCACCGTTCAAACCAATAGGTCTGCTTGCATATACCTGCCCAAACTCGGGTCATAGTCTCTATGCCAGTTGTAATACAAGCCAGTCTTATTATTTTGCTGATCTGCATGGTTTTGCAGCTGGCTTTGCTCTATAAGAAGCTGTCCAAATGGCAGGCGGTTAATTGGCTCAATCTCAGCAACTTCACCAGTTAATTCCTGTTTTGACGTTGCAATTGGCTTGCCCAGCACATCAGTTAGAATGTGCCAAATCTGCTCTTGCTTCGGATTCTTCAAAGAACTCTGAATACTAGCAACAGGGTGTCGGCCGAGATAAACCGTTTCAATGGAAGTTTGATTGGTTAAATCAATGGTACTCAGCAATTCACCCTGCGGGCCATAAATAGAATGCTGATGTTGGTTTTCATGCTTGCTAATCACTCGCTGCTCAAGGGCGTTATACACATAGGTATAGTCTTGCGTTTTCGCTAAGCGGCCTAAAGCATTAATAGTGTATTGGCGATCGTGCCGTTCACCTTGAATGGTGTTCTTTTCAGCAATAGCCTGGCCTTGTTCGTTATAGATAAAGGAACGTGTGCTGTCTTTGGTTGAAACACTGGCAAGCCTGTTGGTGTTGGCAACATACTGGTATTGCTCTGTGCGTTGCTCTGGCGTAGTTACGTCTTTTACCGGGTTAAAGGCATCAACCAGTGGTTGATTTAAATCAAGCTTACGACTAAGGCGATTGCCATTGGCATCGTAGCTGTAATGAACTTGGCCATAATCACCTTTGGCCGCTGTAAGCCTGTGCAGGTCATCATAGGTGTACTCTTCCTGCTGCGTGGATTTGGACGTGATGCGGTTAAGGCTGTCCCAAGTGTATTTGGTTTTAAACCCACCATGATTCCATTGCACAGGTCGATAGCTTTGATCAAACTCGGCATTGAAATGCAGGCCACCAAAACGGGCGTACTTTTTCATTGGCCCGAGAGGTTCGTATTGAATATCGTCAATCAGGGGAATGCTGGCTGTTTTTAACTTGGCTTTTAAGCTGTAGAGCTGGCCGAAGTTGTTGTAACCATATTGAATGGTGCGACCACTTGGATAGGTTAGGCTTTGCAGCTGGCCGTTGTCATCGTAGCTGTATTTCAAGCTGTAACTGTAGGATTCTCCGCCATCTTGAATTCTGAACTGCTGCTCAATTAAATGGCCTTTATCATCATAGATATACTGGGTTTCACCCGAGGCATCTGTAAAACCAGTGAGCCTGCCAATGGCTTTATCACCATTGGCTTGAATATCGTAGGCATAGGTTTGATTTAAGCTTTGGTCTTCTTCAACTGTCTTGCTGATTTGACGGTTTAAAGCATCATAAGCGTAAACAAGAGTGCCTTGGCTTGTGTGTTTCTTAACAAGATTGCCCGCAGCATCATAAAAATACTGCTCTTCACCTGCATCCTGGCTTGTTTCAGAAATAAGATTACCAAAGGCGTTGTAGGCATAGTGTGTGGTGTGACCTATTGGGTCGATGACAGCTGTTAGATCACCATTTTTGTTATATTCAAAAGTGGTCTTTGATTTTAAAGCTCGTTGTACAGATGTGATTTGCCCATAAGGGTCATAGGTGTATTCAGAATCAATCGCTCTTGGCTTGTCTTCATCTGTTGCATCATATTCTTGCAATGAATTCACTTGATCTCGCAGGTTATAACTCACCTGCTGTTTTTGATTATTGGCACCGATGATCTGCTGCACACGGCCAAGCTCATCCAATAACTGCTGTTGCTGGAAGTGAATTTTATCTTGCTCAGCAATGGCGATGGATTTCCATTGGCTGTTGAGATCATGTCGATCAATCTGCACATTCACAGGGTTTGCCTGCCCATCTCGACCTGTCGCTTTTAAAGCAATTAAACGGCGAGCTGCATCGTATTTATAGTCAATACGCTGCTGGTCTGGCAGTGTTAATGATTGAATTTGGCCTAGTGGTGTGTAGCTTAAATGCCAAGTTTTATCTTGGGCCTCTATAGTTTCAAGCCACCCTTGAGCATTGTATGAGAGCTGCTGCTCTTGGCCATCTGCACCTTTAATACGTGTTGGCAAGCCTTGATCATTGTATTTTTTAATTTGATAGGTGTGGCCAAGGGCATTTTCCATGCTTTTAATGCGGCCATGCCAGTTGAATTTAAAAGTTGCTGTATCTTCAACATCTGTACGAGGGCCATCAATTGTAAGGCTGGATACTTGATCCTTATGCCACCAATGGTATTTGGGCGTTATGGTTGTTTTTATTGTTTTTGGACGATGAGCATCATCTTGGGTTAAATCTTCACGAATAACCGCAGTTCGAAAGCCTTTGTCGTTATATTAGTAGGTTGTACGAGTTTGCGGTACATAGCCATCGCCTTCTTGTAAAGCATAGGTATCCGAGACTGGCTGAGTTTTATCTTGATTGTATTGGCGTGTCCATTGCTTATGACCACGCGTAACAGTCACACGCCCTTCTGGACGATTATAAATTGTCAGTGTTTTAACGCCATTTTCGTCTTCATAGGTTTGAATATTTAAAAAGCGGTTTGAAGTTGGCTTAATTTCACGACCAGCACAGTTTTTCGATGGTTCGCCAACCACACGGGTGATATAACCATGTTTGGAATAGTATTTGGTGACAGCACCATGTAGGTTGGTAATGCTGGTCACATTGACCATGTCATCCCCTTCGCCTTCTTTTGTGTATTCAAAGGTGAGGGTTTCAATATTATCGCCAATGGCACTGGAATACACTCGGCCATCAGAGTTGTACACAACAGTGGAATAGCGCTGGCCTGTTTCATCCAAAATACCTGTGATTAAATCTGAGCGTACATTTGAGTTGTGCACATACTCACGAGTGGATAACAGCTGATCTTCATCATCAAAACGGCTTAACTTGGTGTAGAGTAAGTAGCTTTTGTAGTCATACTCAATGTAGCCACCTTCATATTCAACACGCGTCACTTGCCACCAACGACGAGTTGATTCTGGTGCAAGATGAATTTTAAATTGATCACCATTGGAATGGGTGATTTCAAACACTTTACCAACACCATCATCAAAGCGTTTTATAAAATGCGACAACCCTAGGTTGATATTGCGTATTTCTTTTAAATCACCCATGTGATCATAAATTTCAATAATAGGACTGCCGAATTTATACAGATAAAAATCACCCTCTTGGTTCACAATTCGGTAAGGCGAATCTGCATTGGGGATATTCATTTCAATGGACTTGCCATTGGCTGGTCGACCGCCCTTAAAACGATAAATTCGGCTGTTGTTTTGCACCCAGAGGGTTACATTCTTTTTAAAGACAAGATGCTGCTGATAGGAATGCCCCCACCATGCTGCCGGCATTTGCTGCAAACCAATTGCTTTATTTGTAAATGAGGCACGGCTGATGTAGTGGCGTCTAAAGGCCAATGGAAATGCGCCAGCAGATTTATAATCAAGCTCGCGGTACATTTTATTGCCAGTCACAATCTTCACTGGATTATCTGTTTCGCCAGAGGCGTCTAAGCCACCTTGGGAAACACTACTATCGCAAACAGATGTACCTATGCCTGGCTCGTTCGAGACGCTGTCGACAAAAGATGAATCATTGTCTTCACCGTTATTTCCATTGCCACTAGAACTGTTTGTGCTATCGCTGGAATTAGAGCCACTGCCGTTATTTGTGTAATCACTAAAGTATCCAGACTCTGTATCGCCAAGACCACCACGGCCAAACACATCAGAATCATCGCCGTAATAGGTATCAGAAGCCTCTGAATCTATCGTCTCTGAATCTGCAGCATTGCCCTCACCTTCAGAGCCTTGCGCAGGAATAGCACCATCACTGCTTTCGTCGTCATCGTCTTCTCGACCATCTTTTGACCAGTTACCATCTTCTATTGCTGGCGATTGCATACGCACAAGAGCTGTTGATTCAATTGGTAAACGAGGTGGTACTGCTTTGTAGTAAGCTGCATTTTCAGGGTCTGCAAGGGTTAAAATCTTCGCAATCATTTGACTAGCAATGGGCACATACATGCGATAGCCATAGGTCACTTTAATTTTAAGCAGGTTGGCGTCTTGAATATTCACACCGGAGCTTTCACCCACTTCACGAGAGCGTGCTTTTAAATGTGAATTTGGAATTTGCACTTGGTCGTCAACTTCAACACCAAAATCTTGAAATGCTTCGGTGGTTGGGTTGATGATGTCGATTTTTAAGCCTGCACCTGAAGAAGAGTTTGGCAGCAGCGGCTTGGTCAGATCTTCATAGGCATTTTGAAAAGCCCTTTGCATGTCCAAAAGGCCGGTATTGGTGGAGCCGTACATCATGGTTAAATGTCGGGCTAACTCTTTTTTCATTGGCTCTTTTTGTGCATTTTCCATCGCACCAATGCGAGCAGCTTGGAATGTGGCTGAATTTACCAATGCTTTGGTCTTGTAGTTCAACGCAATTTGCACAGCACCAAGGGAAAACACAAGAAAGCCCACTGTGCATACCAACATTTCAGCTGTTGAACCACCAATGAGTCGACGAAAATTGAGACGAGCAAAACTAGAGTGAAGACGACTTACAGACACTGCCAAACCTTTTTATTTATAATAATTTCAAAAATAAAATGAAGTCGGCATTATATAAGTGGCATTTTAACTGTGAAGCTATAAGAAACTGATTAGAGTATTAAATAGCCATATAGAGGGAATTAGAATATTAATTAGTCAGATTGAGGTATTAAATCTAGGTAACGCCCCTAAAGTCGTTACCTATGATCATAACGAAGAGCAACACTATTCTCGCGATACTCTTCGCAATAAAAAGAAAATTAACTGAGTAGAAGTTACATACCTCGAATACCAAGCTTACCAAGACAGATACTCATTGTTTTAGCAGCTGCTAAACCTAGCTTTTCAATCATTGGCACTTTCACTTCGTAAGACAAGCGGTATACATCTTTTGTCTTCACTTCTTTCATGAGGTAATCGCGGCTTGTGGAGATTTCATCAACAAGATTTAAACCGAGTGCTTGTTCACCATACCAATGCTCACCTGTCGCAACTTGATCAATATCAACAACTGGACGGTTACGCGTCACAAACTGCTTAAATAATTGATGTGTTTCTTCAAGCTCTTCTTTAAATTTAGCGCGAGCTGCATCTGTATTTTCACCAAATAATGTGAGTGTACGCTTGTACTCACCTGCGGTATGAAGCTCAACATCAACATCGTGCTTTTTAAGAATTCGGTTGAAGTTAGGCATTTGCGCAACAACGCCAATACTGCCAATCACACTGAATGGTGCAGCAACAATTTTATCCGCCACACAAGCCATCATGTAACCACCGCTTGCAGCAACCTTATCGATACCAACAGTGAGAGTGTAACCTGCATCACGAATACGTCTTAGTTGAGAGGATGCCAAACCATAGGCATGCACAAGACCACCAGGGCTTTCTAACTCACAGAAGAATTCATCACCAGGACGAGCAACAAGAAGTGCTGCATCAATAGTTTCCATTAATTGATCGTTATCGTGAGCATGCACGTCACCATCAAAGCTTAAAACAAAAACACGTTTCTTCTCTTCTTCACTTTCAGAAGAGTCAGACTTGCCGTCTTTTGACTTTTGCTTTTTATCACCATCTTGATTTTTAGCCCAATTTTTGTAGGCTTTTTTATCAAGCATGTGACTCATCATCAGGTCTTCGGTGTCTTCATATGTTTCATTTAGATTTTCAACAATTAAATCACCTTTAGCGCTGCCACCTTTGCGCTGACCACGCATCGCAACACCTGCAATTGCAGTAATAACAATAATAATTGCGCCAACAATGGTAATGGCTTTTGCTAAAAATAGGCCAAAGTCCTGTAAAAACTCCATGCGTGGTGAGTCCTCTCTTTATTTTATATAAGTATAATTAAACGTTTTTCATCTTATATTTAATCTAAGATGAAGCTTGTTGTTTTTTAAATTCAACGTACCAAGCAGCCATAAATTTCTCGACAATAATCTGCTCAATCGCTTTTGCCTCATCAAGGGGGCAAAAGATTGAAATTGTCATTACATTATGACTAATGTCTGTCGTTGATATGCGAATTTCTGGGTCAGGCCCTGGCAATTCAATACCCAGTCTCTTTTGAATAAGCCCCTGATAACGATCTGCAACATCTCTAAAATGAGCACATGCACGCTTTGCAGTTTTCATCACCATAGGTCTAAGTGGGCACAAATTCACATCTGCAGGACGATAAATAGAAAAGCGATGCACAACATAACGGCGCATAAAATGCAGCTTCTTCACAACCTGCGTCAAAAAAAGTGAATTTGGAAGCTCTAATGTTTTACCGGTAAAATCAAAGTTACCATTTTCAATGTTAATATCCAGTAAAGTTGTACTTACCCAGTCGCGATCAACCACTTCTCCAGTATGGCCATTCACCTGTATCCAATCACCAACACTAAATGGGCGCGATGCAGCCTGATATATGCTACCGACCAAACACAAAATAAACTCTTTAAACGCTATAACAATTGCTACAAAAAATGCAGCAATTGAAAAAACAAAGTCTTGCAGTTCACTTAACCAAATAGCAAAGAGCGTAAAAAAAGTAATTAAAGTGATAAAGTTTTTAATATTTGATGTCCAGCGGCGCTGACTATCACCAAAATACTCTGTGCGACGCTGCACCTGCCACAGAAGTAACTGGCGTACGCCAAATAACACTAGAATACAAACAATACTCTTTACGACATGGTTATCCCAATAATGTGCAAAATCAATCATGTTTAATTCCATTTAGGATGTTAGCTATGCCATCTGTTGATAAGACTTTACAATTGCATCAATACACTTAGTGGCATATGCCCCTTTAGGCAACCAAAAAGTAGTTTTAAAACCTGCTTCAACAACTTCCGCATGAAGTTCTTTGGCTTTAACCCAAAGAGGTCGACGGCTAGCAGACTGAAGACTTAACAAGGTTTTCTGAGCTTGAGGAGATAGTCTAGACCAAACTTCAGCTTCTATTTCACCAATTTCAGCAGAAGGTTGCATTTGGGGATTCACTCGACCAAATAATGGCCCAGTTGGAATAATATCGCCTTCATCTATACGACTTTGAATGGCTCCGAGGTCTTCGTCTTCACCGACGCAAAAACAAGACTGACTGCCACTTAAATTCATGACATCGCCAAGAACTGCTTTATCCCACAACCCTTTTTCTTGCCTGAACTCCAGCACTGCATTAAATAAAACAGAACGAGCTTGAGAACAAGTCCAAGACTCTTTTGGCTTTAAACGACCTGGCTTTGTTTTAGGGTGAATTTTGCAAAGGGCAGCATCAACTTCAGGCAAACCAACTTTATCTCGGCCAAAACGTTGATCACCAAAAGCATTTGGAAAACCTTGAGCAGTGATGGTAGATGCAGCGCTACTGAGCTGTTCGTCATTTATTGCTTGCTCTGTTTCCACCACAATTTCAAAGCGATTACCTTTATGGCAGCCTGTCTGGCATTTTTTACTGTGAACTGCAGCTTCCAGTATCACGAGAGACTCACCTTCGTACAAAGGCTTTTCCGCAAAAAATGCTTCGAGAATCTGTGATGCTTCCTCAACGAGGCCTGGTGCCTTACCTGGTAGCTGTAAGCTCACCCACTGACGAGTCACAGCATGGCGATCTTTTTTTCCAGCAGCACTGACATTACGCAGCTGCACATCAAAGGCTTTACCAAGTAAACTTTTAGCCACATCAGTTGTAAGATTCTGCTTTTCGATCCATAACCAAAGGTGCTCACCATTACCGCTATGTTCGATGTCCATGTCTTCAACAACAATAAAGTCTGAAGGTTTGTTTTTAAGTGTGTATTGCATTTATTCTGAATCTGACTTGTTAAGCAGATCTTTTAAACCTGCAAATGGTGAAATTTTCTTTTTAACTTCTTCTTTCTCTTCAGGTGTTTCTTCCACTAAAGTTTGGCACTTCCCTTCTGGATGTTTTGGGAATGTTGGTAAAGAAAGTAAAATATCATCTTCAAGCAGCTCAACAAGAGTCACATCTGGACGCTCGTGTAAAAATGCTTCATAACCTTCTGGCACATCAGATTCGCGCTCTTCTTTATAGATATGCGCCAACTTAACGTCGATATTCATCTGCCAAAGGTAGGGTGTTAAACATGCTTGGCAACGTAGAGGCACTTGCCCCGTAAGGTTGCCTTCGATCAATGGCAACTTTGTGCCTGGGCATTGACGGAAATGCAACTCACCATACAAACGTGGCACTGTTGGCAAACCAAAAGCTTTTACATCTTCTGGGTATTCTGGCATGTCTGTAGTGCCTTCAAGCGGACCAGGTGTCGGTGCTTCATGAGCAATAAGCTGCATAAGTGCAGCATTAACACGTGGTAAATCATTTACAGCAACATCAACAGCAAGTTCTGTCTCAGAAATTGCTGCATTCTTTAAATTAATATGAACCATAGAGCTTCCATTAAATCTGGGGTATCATTGATCTGATGACTCAGATGCAAACATCAATTAAGGATGAATATAATACATGAAATCAGTTGACTTGCCCCCTTTATACCTTTTACTCGCATCTATGTCGAGATATAGAGCCGAATGTCTTAGCAAAATTGACTTACCGTTTGCACAGTGGGCACCGCACATTGATGAAACCCCACTTGAAAATGAGCAGCCAGCTGATCTTGTCTGCCGCCTCGCAGGCCTTAAAGCGCAAGCAGGCCTTAAAGCAATCAATGGCGATGCAGATATTGCACGCAAGTCAGAAGTCTCTCATATCCTTGCATCAGATCAAGTGATGGCGTTAGGTCAAACAATTCTTGGCAAACCTCATACAATGGAAAAAGCAAAAGAACAGCTTCGCTCCATGTCTGGCCAAACAGTGTACTTCTACACAAGCCTTTGTGTGCTTGATACCAATACAAATGAATCACGTATCACCCTTGATAAAACAAAGGTTACTTTCCGTGACTTAACTGATGAGCAAATTGAGCTTTATTTAAATTTTGAACAACCACTTGATTGTGCTGGCAGCTTTAAATCTGAGAAGGCAGGCATTCTTCTCTGTAAGGGAATTGAAGGGAAAGACCCAAATGCATTAGTGGGCCTTCCCCTTGTTTCACTGACAGATAGCTTGGCAGCGCTGGGCTACCAACTACCGACCAGCAACAAGATAGTCTGATAAAGCAAATGCAATTTCAATGCTTTGATCCACGTTTAAACGTGGGTCACATTGCGTATGATATCGAGCTTCCAAGTCTGCTTCATTTAAGCCAATAGCACCACCTGTGCACTCAGTCACATCAGCACCAGTTAACTCTAAGTGAATACCACCAGGGAAGCTTTTAAGCTTCTGATGAATATCGAAGAAAGATTCGATCTCTTGGAAGATATCTTCATAACGACGTGTTTTAAGCCCTTGTTCCGCTGTCACAGTATTACCATGCATTGGATCACAGCTCCAAATCACATTTAAACCAGCTTGTTGAACAGCCTCAACAAGTATTGCTAAATGATCATTGATTTTTTTCGCACCAAAACGTGCGATAAGCGTTAACTTCCCTGCTTCATTATTTGGGTTGAGCTTTTGACAAACAGTGACGAGCTCATCTGGCTGCATTGAAGGACCAACTTTCAAGCCAATTGGATTCTCTAAACCACGAAGCATCTCAATATGTGCCCCATCTAATTGACGGGTACGGTCACCAATCCAAATGAAATGGGCAGAACGGTTATACCACTTACCTGTTTCAGGGCACTGTCGAATAAAGGCTTGCTCATATGGCAACAACAGTGCTTCATGGGAAGTATATACACGAGTTTCAGATAAATACGGCGAGTCAATGGCTATACCGCAGGCTTCCATAAATTGCAGTGAGTGCTCAATTTGTGATGCCATTTCTAAAAAACGATCTGTGGTTGAGTATTTATGCGCAAAATCAAGATTTAATTGATGAATTTCTTGTAGATTAGCCAAGCCACCTTGCAGCAATGAACGCATTGTATTCAGTGTTGTGACTGATTGCTGATAAGCTGTCATCATTCGAGCAGGATCAGGAATACGGTCTTCATCAGTAAAGCCGACACCATTAATAATATCACCACGGTAACTTGGCAATGACACATCGCCTTTCTTTTCAAAATCTGAAGAGCGTGGTTTGGCATATTGCCCAGCTATTCGAGCAATTTTAACCACAGGCATACGTCCACCATAGGTTAAAACTACAGCCATTTGCATTAAAACTCGTAGGCTTTTTTCAATGGCGCTTTCTGAGTGCGCCGCAAAGCTTTCAGCACAATCACCACCTTGCAATAGAAATGCTTTCCCTTTTGCAACAGCTGCTAATTCTTTTTTAAGCCTGTCAATTTCACCTGTCGCTACAAGACCTGGCTCATTTGCAAGTTGACTGGTTACAGATTCAAGCGCTGCAGTGTCTTGATAAGACGGTTGCTGCCAAGCCGTAAAACCACGCCATGACGCTGGAGACCAGTTTTCTGCAACTGCAGAATTCGACATTGACTGATTTTGTTGTACGGATTGATTTTGCTTGTTTTCCATGGAAGTCTATTACCTTCTTTTGTTTAAAAATAAAAAAGCCATCTGTCTTTGTAAGGAGATGACTTTTTTAGTATGGGCCCGTATTACAACGAGCATTATCACCAGTTATCTGGTGAGAATTTTTCATTTAATTCTCTGTAGTACCACTCAGCCAATTTATCTGCGAGTGGTTTATTCCCTTCAACATCACCAGGAAATATAAGCTGAACAGGCTGCTGCTGTGCAACACCTTCAATTTGACAGAATCGCTTCATAGACATAATACCAAACTCAGGATGAGTTACAACGGTAATTTCTAGAACACCATCACCAACTTTAACGTACGCATTTTCTGCAACAAGCATGAGCTGACCTACGTCCATTGCCAGCACTTCTTCAGGGAAGTTTCTACGAATTAAAACTTCGTGAATCGTTAAAGGCATAAAGGCTGGGCCTTTAGGTCTTTGGCTTTGAATATTAACTTGTGGCCCTTGCTGAATATTTCGAGCACGAGTCAAACGCTCAAGCTCATCACAATTTAACGCAGGATTAAACCAAAACTCTTTAAAGCGACGACGTTTTGCAAGTGGTAAATCATTCGGATTATCAAAAGCGTCAAGTGCATCTTTTTCCAGCTTAGGTAAAAAGGTCTTTAAGGCTTCAACCGCAAGTGGACCAGCCTGCATAATGAGTGAATATTCAGTTTCAACAACACGTACAGGCTTTTGAATTTGATGAAGAATAACCCCTTCATCAAACTCAGAAGTTAATTCATGCACACTATAACCAAAAATCTCATCGTTATTTTCAAGAGGCTTCGTATATGGTGCTCCACCTTTATAATATGGCAGTAACGATGGATGGAAATTAAAAGCCAAACGACTTGCAAGCGTGAACAATCGCGCTGGCAGCTTTGAAAAATAAGAGAAAGTCATGACATAGTCTGGCTTAAATGCTTTTACATCATGGTAGAGAACATCACAATCGATATTACGCAACAAACGAAACTGAATGGTTTTAAGGAATTGCGGGCAAAGCTCACTAATTTGCTTGTAGACACGTTTTGTCCCTACAACCATGAGGTTTGCACCCCATACATCAAAAAAATTTAAGACAGGTGCTGCGTGGGGTAAATCATTTGTAAATAAAACAAACTTGCGACCTTCAACACCTAAACGACGATTATCAATTCTTTCTCTCATGTGCCTCTACCATAGCAATACTAGTCAAATCTGTATAAATCCAAGAGAAACAAAGCTCTGCAAGGTTTAAATCATTTCGACAGTATACAGGCAAACATGTAGCTTGCCTGTTGAAAAAATGTACACAGCATCAGTTAATTCAGGCATTTAAGCCTTTAGTGTACATATCTTAATAGCTTTACTAGTAATGCCCACCTAAGAACACCACTGTTTTTCGACCATCTAAAAATACACGTCTTTCAAGGTGGTATTTAACTGCTTTGGATAAGGCTTGGCTTTCATTATCACGCCCAAGACGAGCTAATTCTTCTGCACGATAGTTGTGATCAACCCGGGTAATCACCTGCTCAATAATCGGACCTTCGTCCAAGTCTGAGTTTACATAATGGGCAGTAGCCCCAATGTATTTCACCCCTCTCTCATAGGCTTGATGATAAGCCCGCGCACCTTTAAAACCTGGTAAAAAACTGTGATGAATATTAATACACCTTCCTTCCAAAGCGGCACAGGCTTTATCTGAGAGAATTTGCATATAACGCGCAAGTACGACAAGTTCGGTTTGCGTTTCTTCAACCAGAGCAAGTAGCTTTGCTTCTTGCTCTGGTTTTGTCTCTTTTGTTATTGGCAGATGATAAAAAGGAATTTGATGATGATCAGCAATTGGCTTTAATTTAAGGTGGTTTGACACAATAGCCGACACATCCATTTGCAACTCGCCATTTCGTTTGCGATACAGCATGTCTTCTAAGCAGTGGTCTTGTTCCGAAACCATGATCATTACTTTTGGTAATTGATCAGGGTCATGAATATTCACTTCCATATTATACCGAGCAGCAATTGGCGCAAACCCATTTTCAATGGTGCCTATTGTGATCCCGGGATATTCAGGAATAGAAAAAACACTTCTTAAAAAAAATGTTGCCGTTATATCGTCATCATACTGTTCTAATGAATGAATGTAGCAACCTGCTTGGGCTAAATAGCCACTAATGGCAGCAACAATACCACGTCCTGCACAACACGTTGCATTAAGGATATATTTCTTTTGATGCACGATAACAACCTCTTTTATTTCATTTCTATTTTAAGTGTAGGCAATAGGCAACATCCGTCATACTAGCGCCTAAATTTTGGCAATAAAAAAGCCTTCACAAGAAGGCTTTTTAATCATTATTCGATAAAAATTGAAATCAGTATTAGTGGAATACTGCATCTTCAACATCGAAATCATTGTCTTCCATATAGGTTTTCATTTTTTTCATGGCATTCTTTTCAAGCTGACGAATACGTTCAGCAGATACTTGATATCGGTCAGCAAGCTCATGAAGTGTTGCTTTCTTTTCAGTCAACCAACGAAGTCTTAAAATTTCTCGGCTACGCTCATCAAGCTGCGCAAAGGCTTCAGACAAGGAGCGACCGTCTGCTTCAGTAGACATATCATGTTCAATCTGCAGTGCAGGATCAGCGCTTTTATCTTCTAAATAAAGAACAGGTGCAGATTTAAGAGATTCAGTATCATCATCGCCATCTTGTGGACCATCGAAAGCATAGTCAAAAGATGCTAATCGACCTTCCATTTCCCGCACATCTGATACTTTAACGTTTAAATCATCAGCAATTGCTTTAATTTCAGCCTCACTGAGAATCGCCAAGGATTTTTTACGACCACGAAGATTAAAGAAAAGCTTACGCTGTGCTTTCGTTGTTGCGACTCGAACAATACGCCAGTTGCGCAGTACAAACTCATGAATTTCAGCTTTTACCCAGTGAACAGCAAATGTGACAAGCCTTACACCTACTCGAGGATCAAAGCGCTTAACCGCTTTCATAAGACCAACATTACCTTCTTGAATAAGATCTGATTGGCTCAAACCATAGCCAGAATAGCCTTTTGCTATATGAACAACAAACCTGAGATGTGAAAGAACAAGCTGACGGGCCGCTTCTACATCACCATTGTAGAACAGCTGCTCTGCGAGTTTTCTCTCTTCATCTGCTGTAAGCACAGGTATAGCGTTAACGTTATGTACGTAGGTTTCTAAATTTTCACCTGGTACTAGCGATGGTGCTACCTGTAATGCTTTTTGTTGTGCTTCGCTCATTATTCGGGTCCTCTCTACTCGAAAAGCATACTACTTTCGACCACATCTCAAGGTTTGAGACTAGGCACATAACCGCTTGGTTAGGATGCCTCTATCCCTTTATGCCAGAAGATTATGACAATTGACTTAATAATTGACATAAAATTCAACCCTTTAAGGCTCAATAGCATAATAAGGTCATTTATCGTTCAATCACAATACCTTGAGCACAACGATATTTTACGCGTTGCTCAGCAAGAATAACACAATATTTTGACACTGTGGGGTGAACGGTTTCGATAAGATTGTCAAAAAAAGTAAAACAAATGAATTGCTTAAAAAACCCACTACTTGAGACTTTTAGACATATAAACTAAGAGAAAGCCTGCTCACCTTACTCCATTATAAAACAAAGCCCGTTATTGATTCACACCAATAACGGGCCATGAGTCACAATTCACAAACTACTCAATAGTAAGCGACTGAAATATCACAACAAAGCAACATTAATGTGTTTTTGATAGGTAGTGAGCTGTTGCCATCCAAGCACCAAGCCATGCCAAGCCAACACTTAATATAAGTGTTTGAACTGCCATACCACCTGTTAAGCCTTGAAACGCATCTGCACCTAAATAGGTTTGCAGTAACGTCGCCGCTGGCGCCGCAAGCCATTGACTTGCAATACTCGCAAGCACCAGAGCAATAACACCAGACCAAAATCCTAACCAAGCGCCAGAATACAGAAATGGACGACGAATATAGGCATCAGATGCACCAAAGAGACGTAATACTTTTGTCTCAGATGAACGATGGTATATCGCTAGACGGGTTGCGGTTAAAACAACAAGCACAATCAATGTTGCAAGACCAGCTAAAAATACAAGCAGCATTCGATCGAAAAAGCTCACTGCCGATTGCAGACGTTGGAACCACATTTGATCCCAAACAACTTCATCAACCTCAGGCCAACTGCTTAACTGACTCTGTAATTGCAAAAGCGTTTGTTCATCAAGGGATGCAGGCTCTACACGAATAGCCACAGGCAGTGGATTTGCTTCTAGCCCTAGACGATTAACACCCATAGCTTCTTGAAGCTGCTGCAACCCCTCTTCCTTGGAAATAAGACGTAAACCTGCAACATTTGGATTTGATTGCAAACTTTGTGCAACCTGAGCACCTTGAGCATCTGTGATCGTCGGCTTAAGATAAACAGTCACTTGAGCACCATCATCCCAAAAACCTGCAACACTTTTCACATTATCCATGAGCACCCAGAGTGTAATCGGCAAACACAGTGCCATACCCATCACAAGAATTGAAAGCAATGTTGCTACTGGCGTTAACCAGAGTTGCAACCATGCATTCACAAACTCTAAGCGGTGGTGGCGGAAATAAGCTTTACGTTTTTCTTCAGGTGAACGAGGATCACGAATACCAACGCGCTGAGACATCACTCGAAATTTTTGCTGCTCTGCTTCTTCACTAGCAACAGCTTCCTGCTGTAGATCATGCTGGCTCATGACATTAACACTCCCATCTGATGCGCATTATTTTCTTCGTTATAAAGGTGGCCACGCTTAAGATGCAGAAGACGTTTGGCGTATTTACCAACAAGGGTAATATCATGAGTTGCAATAACAACACCTACACCTAAACTGGCAAACTCTTGGAAGAGGCTCATAATATCTAAAGATAAATCTGGATCAAGGTTACCCGTCGGCTCATCAGCAAGCAGCAGCTGTGGTTTATGGACCAGAGCACGAGCAATACCAACACGCTGTTGCTCACCAGTGGATAGCTCGTGTGGAAAATAAGTTTCACGCCCAGACAAACCAACCAATCCAAGCACGCGCCTTACACGCTGCTCGATATATTTGAAATGCGCGCCAGTAATTGCGAGAGGCAAAGCAACATTATCAAAAATATTACGATCCATTAAAAGCTGATGATCCTGGAACACCATACCAAGCTGTCTTCTATAAAGCGGCATTTGTGATGGTGTTAGCTGAGAAACTGGCTCACCATGAAAATAAATTTCACCTGATGTTGGTCTATCCATAAGACCAAGTAATCGTAAAAGTGTACTTTTACCTGCACCAGAGTGACCTGTTACGAAAAGCACTTCACCTTGTCGCATCTGAAAACTAAGCTCGTCCAGCGCAAAACGATTGCCATAGGACTTTGTCAATTTATGCACACTTAGCATATTGTGAGCACTCCTTTTGCCTTTTTAACTTTTAAAATTAAGCACTAAAATCAAGCAATGCTTTTACATATGCTTGTCGATCAAATGCTCTTAAATCTTCCATGCCTTCACCAATACCAATGTATTCAACAGGAATACCAAGTGTTTTAGAAAGCGCAAAAACAATACCGCCCTTTGCTGTACCATCAAGTTTTGTCACCACTAGACCACTTAGGTTAACAGCATCATTAAACTCTTTACCCTGAGATAATGCATTTTGACCAGTACAACCATCAACCACAAGTAACACTTTATGTGGTGCATCTGGGTTAATTTTTTTCACAACACGCACAATCTTTTGAAGTTCATTCATAAGGTTTGACTTGTTGTGCAAACGTCCAGCAGTATCTGCGATCAGAAGATCTATACCTTTTGATTGGGCAGATTGTAGCGCATCAAAAATGACAGAAGCAGAGTCAGAGCCTTGAGACTGAGCAACCACAGGAACACCGGTTCTTTCACCCCAGACTTGCAGCTGCTCAACTGCCGCCGCTCTAAAAGTATCACCAGCAGCCAACATCACGGATTTACCCTGCGACTGCGCTTGATGAGCCAATTTACCTATTGTAGTCGTTTTTCCAACACCATTCACGCCAACAATTAAAATCATTTGCGTCCCTTTGACATCTTCAACTGGCTTCGCTTCCACCAAAGTCTCTGCCATGAGTTGTTGAAGATGTGCCAAAAGCTGCTGATGCCCATCTGGCTGCTTTGATAAATCCTGCTCTTTTGCAAAAGCCTTAAGATTATCGACTATCTCTGTTGTTGTATTCACACCTACATCGGCCATGATCAACTGAGTTTCGAGTTCATCAAAAAATTCACGGTTAAATTCTTGCTTGGAAGAAAATAAAGATGTCAGCCCTTCTGTAAAACTGGAGCGAGTTTTCTTCATGCCTGTTTTAAAACGAGACAGAAGCGATACCTTTTTGACTTCATCTGGCTGAACTGTCGCTTGCTTTGCTTCTACTGTTTTAACTTCTTCGGACTTTACAGGTTCTTTTACGACTGAAGCAGCTTGCGTTTCAGGCTTAGTTACTGGAGACGAAACCTTGTTATTTGTTTCATTAAAGAATCGAAGAAAACAGGTTTGTGCATCAACCTTTAATGACACGACAACCTCATGCTGTTGAGGTGCTTCATTTATATCAAAAAAGCGTTTGTATAAACTGTCTTGTACATTTATTTCATTCATTTGATGGGAATCCCCCTGCCATCATTTATAAATACCCGCAAAAGGCTATAAAGCGCTATCAAATTAGCCTTAATTTTGCTAAATACTGGGTCAATCTTTAAATTAATTCAAAAATATACACTCGAAGTGTTGAAAAGCTGGCATATCTCATTTATATGTTTCAAACACAAAAGGTCCGAGTTTATTGATCAAGTACGCCTGCCTCTTTATAAAATCACTTACGTTTGTAATGATATGGCGACAAGATATACTAGTTCACTCAGTTCGACCAGTATAACGCAGCAGATTATACCTGCTGTCGAGAAAGATAGCCAAGCCCGCGACGAAGTGGTAGGCTTGTCGCAACATTTTTTTTATTCAAGTTGAGGGTAAAAACGACTATGACGGAACATACACTCCCTGCACATATACTCAAGCAGCTCGCACAAGAGCTTGAGGTCAAAGAAAACCAAGTCACAGCAGCGGTAAATCTGCTTGACGAAGGAGCGACTGTTCCATTTATTGCCCGCTACCGTAAAGAGGTTACGCAAGGTTTAACAGATACTCACTTGCGTCAGCTTGAAGAACGTCTCGATTACATGCGAGATCTACAGAGCCAAAAAGAGACTGCGCTGAAAACAATTAAAGAGCTCGACAAACTAACGCCAGCTTTAGAAAAGCAAATTAACGAAGCAATGACAAAACAGGTTCTTGCTGATTTATACCAGCCATACAGACCTAAGCGTCGCAGTAAAGCAACTCAGGCTATCGAAGCAGGTCTTGAACCACTTGCAACAGACATTTGGTCAAACCGTGAGCTTAACCCTGAAGAGTTCGCACAAAAATTCATCAACGAAGAAAAAGGCATCACAACTGTGAAGCAAGCACTTGAAGGTGCTCAACACATTCTTGCCGAAAAATGGTCTGATGATCCAGTTGTTGTGCAACCACTTCGTGAACAAATGCGCACAGAAGCTCATATTATCTCTAAGGCTAAAAATGCCCCTGCAGAGAAAACAACTGGCGATGCAGAAAAAGACAAAGCGCTAGCAAAAAAACGCGATCAGTTTGAGAAGAAAGCAGCTAAGTTTAATGACTACCTTCAGCACAGCGAAGGTGTTGGCGCTATCGCGAGCCACCGTATCCTTGCCCTCTTCCGTGGTCGTCGTGAAAACGTACTTGATCTTACAGTTGACCTTCCAGAAGTTGAGAAAGGTCAAAAACACCCTTGCGTTAGCAAAATGCATCAAATTCTTGAGTTCACGCCAGAAGGCAAACCTGCAGATGCATGGCTGGAAAAGGTTGTAAACTGGACGTGGCGAGTTAAACTGCACACAAAACTTGAAAATGATCTTATGTCTGAAATTAAAGAAAAAGCAGACCAAGATTCAATCAATGTTTTTGCACGCAACCTTAAAAACCTTTTGTTATCAGCACCAGCAGGTACAAAAGCAACAATCGGTTTAGATCCAGGCATTCGTACTGGTGTTAAAGTTGCTGTCGTTGGTGAAACAGGCCAGGTACTTGAGCACACAACGATCTATCCTCATGCACCTAAAAATCAATGGGATGAAGCGAAAGCTGCACTTAAAGCTATTTGTGAAAAATTCACAGTTGAGTTAATCGCTATTGGCAACGGTACTGCTTCTCGCGAAACTGACAAGCTTGTTGCTGAGTTTATCCGCGAAAACCCAGAGTTCCACGTTAAAAAAGCAATGGTTAGCGAAGCTGGCGCATCTGTTTACTCTGCTTCTGAATATGCAAGTAAAGAACTGCCTGATCTTGATGTGGCTATTCGTGGTGCAGTTTCAATTGCTCGACGTCTACAAGATCCACTGGCTGAGCTTGTTAAAATTGAGCCTAAATCAATTGGTGTTGGGCAATACCAACATGATGTAAGCCAACCAAAGCTTGCAAAATCCCTTGATACAGTTGTTATTGACTGTGTAAACAGTGTTGGTGTAGACCTTAACACTGCCAGCGAACCGCTTCTAGCACGAATTTCTGGACTTAACGATACAATTGCACAAAACATTGTTGCTTTCAGACAAGAACAAGGTGCATTTAAAGATCGTGCTACATTGAAGAAAATTCCTCGCCTTGGTCAACGTACTTTTGAACAAGCTGCAGGTTTCCTTCGCATTCCACAAGGCGAAAACCCGCTTGATGCAACGGCAGTTCACCCTGAATCATATGAACTTGTTGCAACAATGGCTGCAAGCCTTGGTAAAGAAGTAAAAGACATTATTGGTCAAAAAGAACTTCTAAGCCAACTAAACCCTGCAGACTTTGTCACTGAAAACCTTGGTGAGCTTACAATCAAAGATGTCATCGAAGAACTTGAAAAGCCAGGTCGTGACCCGCGTCCTGAATTCAGCACTGTCGAGTTTAGAGATGACGTTCACGAAATCAAAGATCTTAAGCAAGGCATGATTCTTGATGGCATCGTCACAAACGTCACTAACTTCGGTGCTTTCGTCGATGTTGGCGTCCACCAAGATGGCCTTGTGCATATTTCTGCATTAACTGACAAGTTCGTCAGTGACCCTCATTCAATCGTTAAAGCGGGCGATAAAGTAAAGGTTAAAGTCCTCAATGCAGACGTTGATCGTAACCGTATTGATCTTTCCATGAGACTTGCAGATGCACCAGCGAAGCAAAATAAACCTCAAGGTGAAAGAAACGAAAGTCGCTCTAAAGGTAGACCACAGCAAAAACGTTCTGGAAAACCAAAGAAAGAGCAATTTGCACAACCGAAGCAAGAAAAAGCACTTCCACCAGGTAAAACTGGTACATTTGCAGACTTATTCGCTCAACTTAAGTCTTAAAAGCAAATCAATCATTTCACTGAGTGGTCACTAAGCCAGTGGAATAATTCCTTTTAAGCGGACACAACCGCCTAAAAGGAACCTCTTCGTACAACGAATCAATGACTTAGTCGTGATTCGTTGTTTTTTTATGGAAAGCCCCCACATAGATTCTTCAGCACTAAAGCGATGGAACTGCATCAATCTTTTACATCGAACATTATTTTCGTAAAATTAGGCATATAGACTATTGAGATAAGCCTTACAATAGATTCCGATGACATAGATGCCAAATAACCCCCTAAAGGAGAGACACCATGGTCCTCAATAAAAAAATGCTCCAATGGTTAGAAGAACCAAACAACAAAAAAGCCCTCAGTGGTATTGCGCGAGGCATTGAGCGCGAAGGACTCCGAGTGACTGAAAAAGGGCTTATCTCTCAAAAGAAGCACCCAGAATATTTTGGCTCAGCTCTATGTCACGACTCAATTACAACGGATTATTCAGAAGCTCTTCTAGAAATTATCACGACACCTCACAATACAATTGAAGAATGTCTTACAGAATTAAATACATTACACAGTTATATTCACTCAGGCCTAGAAGATGAGCTAATGTGGCCTTTTTCAATGCCGCCACAACTGTTTAGTGAAGAAGATATTCCTATTGCAGAATATGGCAACTCCCTCGTTGGGCGAATGAAACGGGTTTACCGTAAAGGCTTAGGGCTTCGCTATGGACGTAAAATGCAAAGCATTGCAGGTATCCATTATAATATTTCGTTTCCAGATGAATTTTGGACATCTTTTGGCGCTGCTTTTTTTCCAGAGAAAAACCTAAGACAAATTAAAGATGACGCCTATTTTGGCCTTGTTCGACAATTTTTAAGACAAGGTTGGATGTTGACATTAATGACAGGCGGCTCCCCTATTTGCCACTCGAGTTTCACAAGCCAAGATATAGCACATGAGAAAAAGCTCACAAAAGTACGAGACACTTATATAGGGCACACAAGCAGTTCTCTTCGCATGGGCGGTATTGGTTACCACAACGCTGCACAATCAAGCTTATTTGTTTGTTATGACAGCATAGACCACTATACATATACACTCTCGCAAGCCTTGCAAATACCAAGCCCGCTCTATACAAAATACGGCCTTACTAATGATGAAGGTCGACGCCATCAACTTTCAACAAATGTGCTGCAAATTGAAAATGAATTTTATGGCAGCATTCGCCCAAAACAAATTGCAAAATCAATGGAAAGACCAACGCTGGCACTTCAAGAGCGTGGTGTTGCCTATATTGAAGTTCGTAACATTGATATAGATCCATTTACGCCATCGGGTATTTCTGAAGAAACAGCAGCCATTATTGAAATATTTGTTTTAAGCTGCCTCCTTTCTGACAGTGATTTTTTAACTCGCTCAGAAAATACATTTATATCAAGTCGTAATGAGCAAGTGGCTATGGCAGGTCGCGACCCAGAACAACAGTATATCCAGCAAACACAAGAATACTGGTCACAATTAAAGCCTCTCGCAGAATTTTTAGCGTCAGCCTATGATAATGAGCTTTATATTAAAGCTTATAAGAATGCACTTACAGCACTTCATAATCCAGGTGAGCTTCGTAGTGCTAAAGTATTAGATGCCTTTAATGAGTTGGAAATTACAACTGAGTCTGAAACACCTTATAAAGACCTAGCAATGAAGCTTGCTCATCAACACCACCAATATTATTTAGACAAGAGCCTCACTGAAGCTGAACTAGAACATTACGAGAAAGCAGCAGAAGAAAGCTTCACGGCATTTCAATCTATGCCAGAAGCACAAGAAAGTGAGCTTTCCGGCCAAATAAAAACATATTTACAAAATATGCCCGAATTCCCTCAAGCTGAATGCACTGCTTTATCCTAAAAGCAACCTAAGCCTACATGTAAATTTAGCCTTAAAAAAAAGGGTAGCTCTAAAGTGCTACCCTTTTTTATATCCTCAACTCTTTACTCAACCAAGAAACTCATAAATAAAACATCAATGATTTCTGCGCTTTCATTTTCAGATTCTAAAAAAGCTGATATTTCTTCTTTAGCTTCTTCACGAATAGCATCAATACCTTCAGTAGATGTCAGCATTTCTTTATCTTGGCTTGCCAACAACATGATTATAATATCCCTAATAGGATCTTTGTGGAGCGTTAAAGTATCTAAAGCTTTATTATTGACGCGAATAGCTACATCCGTTCTCACATATTTTAAACGCGGCGACTGATAGTTTGTCGTAATTGTTGGCTTAAGCTGCATGTAACCAGAGCCCGCCTCTACTGTTGCAGACTCAGGCGCAGCATCTTCCGCAGCATAGACAACGCCACCCAAACCAAGCGATAAACAAATACTCACTGTAACTGTTTTAAATAAATTGCGAATACACATTGACTTTATCCCCGTATGTATCATTTAATACGTTCGATTTTTTAGAGCCCACAAAAAGGTAATATCCCTAACACCCAAGCTTACGTATACTTCTATTAATAACACTGATTGACTTCATCGTAAAAGAACCTGTAATTAGATTTGTGAAATTTACAACTCGAACTTAATCAATAGCCAAGCTCTTTTTACTTGCAGTGAAAGTGTCCTTAATTAATAGTAGTCAAATTAACCGAAAAAAACACAAGGAATATCAGAACCATGTCAGATAAAATTGATGAAATGCGAGCAGCTAATGATACATTCAAAGCGCTCACACCTGCGATTGATACAAAAGGACCAAGTAGACTAGTTTGGCTTGCTATTGCATTATTTTGCGCAGCAGGTATGGGCTATGCAATTTATGCAGAAAAAGTATTAGGCCTAATGCCATGCAACCTATGTATGCTACAACGAGGAAGCATGTCAGCTTTAGGGATTGTGAGTTTTATTGCTTTTTTGCACGGATCAAAAACTAAAATATTCCAATATTTTTATATAGCTCTTGCGAATCTTGCTGCATTAAGTGGTCTTATATTAGCTGGCCGCCATGTTTGGCTACAACACTTACCAGCGGATAAAGTCCCAGCTTGTGGCCCTCCTTTTGACTACCTAGTCTCAAATTTTGCATTTTTAGAAGTTGTACAGGAAATTTTTAGTGGCTCTGGCGATTGCGCTGAAATTAAATGGCAATTTTTAGGTTTCAGCATGCCAGAATGTTTATTAGCGGTCTTTTTTGCACTCTTTGTGGGCGTTCAAATTCAGCTTATTAAAACTATAAAAGGCAATTAAATCGTCCAATTCAACTATTCCAATACTGATTTATGCATTTAAGTCACCGAAATTATTTAAAATGCATAAATCGCCTAAAAAAAATTCTTGACACAGAACTAAAAAAAAGGAAATCTATAAACAAGAGGTGAACGTTCGATGATCAATTGTCTTGATTGATTCTTTTATAAGATGATAATTAAATGGATATGACATTAATGACATGCGAACAACTCTTAGTGGCTTAAAGTCAAATTGCCCAACAGCGATGTTAAATCTCACAGAGGTGGTGGTCATATGATGAAGTTAACCAAAACCTTCGGGAGTACTCTCAGGACATACTCGCTTTATCGGCTTATAACTCAAGGATGAGGAACGAACCATGAACGATGATTATCAATACAGAATTTCAAACTGGCTAGGTCTTAGACAAAAGCTTCTTGTTAAGATTGTTGAAATCGATAAAATCACAACTGAAAATCTTAATACGACTTCAAGCCAAGAAAAGATTAATTCTTTCTGCCAATACCTCATTGACTACATTAGTTCTGGTCACTTCGAAATTTATCATCGTTTAATGGAAACACTGGAAAACCAATCCCCGTTAGCACTTGATAAAATAAATCGAATCCTTAACTCCATCCAAGACTCTACAGACATTGCTGTAGAATTCAACGATCAATATGACATGCATAATTCAAAAGAAATTGATGCACTTTTCCGTCAACGCCTTTCAGATCTAACAGAAAGTCTTGCTGAGCGTTTCGAAATGGAAGACCTATTGTTCGACCACTGCACAAACCATTATGGACAGTCGCTCACTGCATAATGAAGAATTTACAATTTGCCCGCTTAAAAGTTATTCCTGCAATCACCCTTCTTCTCCTCGGAGGGTGTTTTGCTGATGACCCAGACTTGCAAATTGATCAAAGCATTCAAGGGCTCTATGACGGAGCCCTTTCTGCTAATGGTCAATACTCACTTATTGCCTCAATTCATCACGGCGCCAGCCTATGGCGAATAAAAGATGGTGAAAGACTTTACAACTGGAATCACAGCTCAGATGGATTTACTCAAATCAGTCATGTAGCCTTATCAAACAATGGCCGAATTGCATTAACTGCATTCCAAAGAGAGCTCGCATCATGGAACCAAAAGAATGGTAAATCCATTCAGTTTTGGCAGCTCCCCTCCCAAATATCCTGCCTTTCTATGAACGGCAACGGTACTTATGCTTTAGTTGGCATGGATTCTGGCCAAACCATGATTATAGATATGGCTAATAATGGCTTTGCTTGGTCTTATAAATTTCCAGACGAGATTACTGCCTGTGATATTACACCTACAACAAATGGCATTGCTATTGGCACGCAACAAGGCGGCGTTTACGCCTATCAAGTAAAGCGATTAAAAAATAAAAAAGATAAAACAGCACCATCTCAACTTAAGCTTGGCAAAATTCTTGAGCTTGAACACCCATACGCTATTAGCCAAGTAAGCCTGCTACCAAAATCAAAGCTTCTATCAAGTGCAAGCAGACATAATGAATTTATTTTGACAGACCTAAAGACGAAAGAACCTGTATTTGAAGAAGAGCTTAAAAATGCAAGCATTTCAGGTGTAAAGGAATACAACAACTATATAGTCGTTGCAAAAACAAACAGACATATTGACTTTATTAACCAAGAAAACTGGAAAACGCTAAAAACAGTCCAAGTGCCAAAACGTAACAAGTGGAAGCCATCGGGCGTCTATATATCAGACTTTACTTTAGTCAAAGATAACTTGATTGTAACGGGTTCTGACGGCGTCACACAAATATTCAACGCACTCAATCTACCATAAATTAGACTTTAAAAAAGCAAAAAAAACGGGCTTAAAACCCGTTTTTTTATATCAGATCAAACTACTGACCATTGATATCAAGAAGCTCAACCTCAAACACTAAGGCTTGATTAGGGCCAATAGGACCACCAGGCGTGCCTCTCTCGCCATAAGCTAGATCTGAAGGGATATAAAGAACCCACTTGTCACCAGGAGTCATAAGCTGAAGTGCTTCAGTCCAGCCTGGGATAACACCACCAACAGGGAATGTAGCTGGTGTTCCGCGCTCAACAGATGAGTCAAAAACTGTACCGTCAATTAAAGTACCATGGTAGTGAACTGTTACTTTATCAGATCGAGTTGGTTTAGCATCACCTTCGCCAGACTTAAGCACTTTATACTGAAGGCCAGACTCAGTTGTTTTTACACCATCTGCTTCTTTATTTTTATCAAGAAACTCATCTGATGCTGTTTTATTTTTCTCGCTTGCAATATTCTGCTCACGAATCAAACGGTTAGTGCGAATTTGCTGAAGCTGTGCAAGATTTTTTTGCAGCTCTTCTGGTGTAAGATCTAGCTTCTCCCCATTAACAACATGCTTAAAGCCTTTCACAAACTCATTAAGATCTAGTTCTTCACCGAAGTCAGCTTGAATTGCTTGAGCATAGCGCGCACCAAGGCTATAGCTTGCTACTTTTTTAAATTCTGGGTCTAAAGAATCCACGTTTTTATCCTCTTGTGCAGCAGAAGCAAAACCACTCACCATAAGAGTGGCAGCAATTGCAATTATTTTTAATTTTGGAAACCTCAGTTGAGAAACTGATTTAATCATTGAAAACTCCTTAAGTATTCTTCAAGCGTATTTTTTAGGATCAAGAAACCCTCATCTATTAAGGGTGGACAAAACATTTTCTAGCGCCTTAAAAAATTCATAACCTATTGATATAAGTATAATGTTCACATATCAATTTATAAGACTTAACGGCCTTGTTGCATGGAGGGAA
>DJZY01000049.1 GCA_002450655.1 Gammaproteobacteria bacterium UBA6940
GTTGTTGAAGAAACTCCAGTTGTTGAAGAAACGCCTGTTGCAGTTGAAACGCCAGTTACTGGTGAAATTGCATTTGAAGCGCAAGACTTTGTCACTTGGAGAGCAAGCGCTCTACCAAATGTAACTTTTGATTATACAGGTTATAGAGCAATCCTTTTAAGCAACCCAAACAACGTAACACTTCACTACCACCAAAACCAAGGTCGTTTTGATGGTGCATTAACTCGCTTCCCATTTGAAGTTGTTGTACGCAATGTTGGCGTTGAGTCTTATGAGGTACCAGGCACAGCACCTGTTGCAGCATCAGAAGCATATGTATTCGCTGGCGTTCAAATTCACGTGCTAGATGAAGACGAACCAACATCTTCCCACGTTGTTGTTGGACATAGAGGCCCTCACCCTTTCACAATTGAAGGTAAAAATACGGTTTCAGGCAGCTCAAGTGTGAATGATATTGGCGAAAACACAGTTCCATCAGCAAAAGCTGACTTACGAATTGTTGGTAATGCAGACCATACACTTACTGTTTATTGGCAGCAACCTAACCCAAACCCTGGTAGCCTAGCTGATAACTGGAAGCTGTATAACAACACAGGCAAACTTCCTGGCACAGCTCCTGCTTACGGCGACGAAGTGTATGTTGGTTTAATTACTTATGCATATGATAGCGTCAGCGTACCTCTCATTGGTAAAGCAGACTCATTTGATATTACTGAATATTAAAATACAAGAAGGGCGCATTAAATGCGCCCTTCTGATTATTGAGGTCTATAGAAATAATTTAGGTACCAGATAGACCACAATCTCTATCAATCGTCTTTGACATGGCACTAACAACTTTCTCGAGATCTGCAGTTAAATGCTGCACATTTTTATCCTCAAGCAAAAGTGATGAGTGCAACTGATCCATATTCCCAGATAAGTCTTGCATTTGCCCAAGAATAGATTGTTCTTGTGTTTCATTTAGCCCAAAGTCTGCAAGAGTCCCTTCAACTCTGCCAAGAGTTTGCTCAAAAATATCATGAGAACGACTCACAACAAGAGCACTGTTAACAGCCATCTTGTCAATAAGTTCTTTAGCTTTGCTCAGTGTAATTTGCAAAACTTCTCTTTGACGCTTAACCCCTTCTTCCACTTGCAAAGATCGCAAGCGTGTATGAAACCCCTCAAGCAGGGTTAAGATATAGCTTTTTAAGGTTTCATTTTCTCTTTCTTCGAGTATTGGCATATTTTTAATTAAAAAACGTGTATTACCGCATTGCACAATAAGCCTTCGCCCCAAGTGAACGAAAGTTTGCTGGCCATCAAGCTTATTAAAAAGCTCTATTTCCAACTCTTTTTCAATATGGTCATCAAAAAAGGTTTGAGCGTGAGGCTTCATTGGCACATATAGACTTGATGACAATCCAAGCTCTTGAGTAGCTGCAAAAAAGGCATCAACCAGCTCTTGAATAGATTTAACAAGCGCCAGTTTACTCATAAATCGCATACAGGTTGAAATATTGGAGCTGACACGAACTGCTTTTGCCACAGCTTGAGTTGCAACTTCAGCTCTTTGATGAAGTTTCGTAGTTTGCTGTGCAACTTGACTTGCCTTGCGTATTTTTGCAGCTAATTCCTGCTCGTCAAACGGCTTTGTAATGTAATCATCACCACCAACCTCATAACCTTTCAGTTTTTCATCAATCGAGCAGCAACCACTCAAAAACAAAACAGGTATATTATTGAACCGATGATCACTTTTAATATGCTGGCATGTCTCATAACCATCCATATCCGGCATGGTGACATCCAGCAGTATTAAATGCGGCATTTTTTGGCTTTTAAAACTTTTATCTAAGAGTTCTAAACATTCTTTTCCTGAAAATGCACTTTCAATTAAGAACTCTGGAGATAGAATTTTTGTAACAATTTTATGATTTGTTTTAGAGTCATCAACAGTTAAAACAGTTAATGCGGGCGATTGATTTTCAGAGGTCATTTGCAACATTCCAAGCTGATATAAATACCTTACAGATCAAATAAAGTATATGCATGCATGGCTGCTTTATCATGACCGTATTTACAATCAGATCGAAGCAAACGAGTAAACCATTCTAAAAATAGTGTTAGTTCAACGGGTTGCTTTAACAGCTATTTTACATGAATATGCATAAGCTTAATGGAATAATATTTATCTGGGACTTGTTATGAAGCTATTCCAACTCATCTGCCTTTTTTGCACTTTTTTCTTTTCATTTACTGCTCAAGCAAATGAAACCCCATCAACACAAATAAAACCAAAAGTTATTTTTTTGACATCAATGAAACCCTACTTGATCTTGAAGCTATGAAAACATCTGTAAGCCAAGCCTTGGGTGGCCGAGATGATTTACTTCCACTGTGGTTTTCAACAATGCTTCACCACTCATTAGTTGAAAGTGCTACACAAAACCATCATACATTTGGCGAAGTTGGTGTTGCCGCACTCATGATGGTTGCAGAAATAAATAAAATTGAGCTATCACAAGATGAAGCGAAAAAAGCAATTATTACCCCACTTCGATCCCTGCCCCCTCACCCTGATGTCATAGCTGGTCTAAAAAAACTAAAAGATCAGGGCTACACACTTGTGAGTCTTACAAACTCTTCTTTAAAAGGCGTTCAGACTCAATTTAAAAATGCAAAACTTGATCCCTACTTTGATAAATCACTGAGTGTTGACGATGTAAAACTCTATAAGCCACACACAAAAACATATGAATGGGCCGCACAACAAATGGATATAGAGGTTGATGAAGGTTTGCTCGTTGCAGCCCATGGCTGGGATATAGCAGGCGCTAAAGCAGCAGGCATGCATGCAGTATTTATAGCAAGACCTGGTAAAGTGCTTTACCCTCTTGCAGAAAAGCCAGATGCTATTATTAAGAGCCTGAACGAATTACCAGACCTTCTTGAGAAGCCATAAAAAAAAGCCCAGCATATATATATGCTGGGCTTTTTTACGTAATTTGGATCAAATTACATTCTTGGGAAACCACCCTTATTCATCATACCTTGCATTTGACGCATCATGGACTGCATATTGTCTTTTTTGCCCATTTTCTTCATTGTCTTTTGCATTTGCTTGAACTGCTTTAGAAGCTGGTTTACTTCGTTTAAATCAGAACCAGAACCTTTAGCAATACGTGCTTTACGTGATGGACTGATAAGCTCTGGGTCTTCTCTTTCCGCTTTAGTCATAGAGAAGATCATTGCTTTTGTCTTATTAAGACGCTTTTGCGCTTCATCAGATTCAGCAAGCTGAGCAATTTGCGACATACCTGGTAAACGACCAAGAAGTTTAGTCATGCCACCTAGTTTTGCCATTTGTTCGAATTGATCAAGCATGTCGTTGAAGTTAAAGCCCTGACCGGAACGGAATTTCTTTTCCATTCTTTTTGCTTTTTTAACATCAATGTTCTCTTGAAGATCTTCGACAAGAGAAAGAACATCACCCATATCAAGAATACGAGAAGCAACACGATCAGGATAGAAGATTTCTAAACCATCAACCTTCTCTGCAACACCCATAAACTTAATTGGCTTACCTGTAACAGCCTTAACAGATAAAGCCGCACCACCACGAGCATCACCATCAGTTTTTGAAAGCACAACACCTGTTAGAGGAATTGCTTCATCAAATGCTTTAGCAGTATTAACAGCATCTTGACCAGTCATTGCATCAACAACGAAGAGTGTTTCAACTGGATTAACAAGCGCATGAATGGATTTAATTTCTTGCATCATTTCTTCATCTACATGCAGGCGACCTGCTGTATCGAAGATAACAACTTCAATAAACTTCTTCTTCGCTTGCTCTAAAGCAGCTTTAGCAATTTCACAAGGGTCATTGCAGTCATCAATTGAGAAGAAGTCTGCCTTTACTTGCTTTGCAAGTGTTTGAAGCTGTTGGCGCGCTGCTGGACGGTAAACGTCAAGACTGACAAGCATGATTGATCTTTTCTTTTTCTTTGTACGAATCCAATGTGCAAGCTTTGCAGATGTAGTTGTTTTACCAGCACCTTGCAAACCAGCCATAAGTAAAACAGCTGGAGGCTGAACCGCTAAATCAAGGTCTGATTGCTGTGGCCCCATCAATTCAACCATAGCGTCATACACGACCTTGATAAAGACTTTATCTGGGCTCATGCTTTTATGAACAGACTTACCAATCGCATTTTGTTTAACTGTTTCAATAAAGTTGTTTACAACAGGCAATGCAACGTCAGCTTCTAAAAGTGCGTTTTTAACCTCTTTAACAACATCTTGGATATTTTCTTCAGTTAAAACACCCTTGCCAACAAGATTCTTGACTGCATCACCGAGGCGCTGCGTTAAATTTGCAAACATTGTGAATTCTCCATTCATACTGAGTCGACTAAAGTGGACTCAGGCTCTTTCTTAAAGTTTAAGCTTTATTTTGTTCGTGCCAGGCTTTGATTTTATCAAGATCACCTTCAATCGACTTCAGCACCTTACCTTCAAACTTAAGCGTTATGCGGTAACGATGAGGAACACCACCGGATTTACTGAACTCATAAATGTAGTTCCACTCATCTGAATCAAATGTATCTCTCATCACAGGACTCCCAAGTAAATACACAACTTGGCGCTGATTCATACCAGGTCTTAACTGCTCAACTTTCTCTTTTTCGAGAATATTACCTTGAGCAACATCAATTTTAAAAGCAGCAGGGAAACGTACGTGACTACAACCACTTAATAAACTTCCTATTATAACGCCTGCAGCAAGTACTTTTAAACCTTTTCTCATGCGAACTCCACCATCCTGACTGGCTTTATACTGAAATATTGGTACAATTGCCTTGATAATTCTATATTAAAACTGTGCTCAAACATTCGATCAATATGCTTTAGTAGCATTTTGGCTTGACTAAGCCTCTTAAGCACATTAGATTGGCCGCAAGTATAACATACTCCGTAGGAGCTACCTAACAATGGATGAAGATCAACTTAAAGCTGCAGGGCTTAAAGTGACAACCCCGCGAATGAGAATCTTAACACTCTTAGGTGAGCTTGATCAGCCTCATGTCAGCGCTGAGCAAGTATATCAAACCCTAAGAGATGCTGGTGAAGACATTGGCTTAGCAACCGTTTACCGCGTTCTTACTCAGTTTGAGCAAGCTGGGATTGTTGAGAAACACTTTTTCTCCGGCAACCAAGCTGTTTTTGAGCTTGCTGATAACGATCACCACGATCACTTGCTTTGCCTTGAGTGTGGCAAAGTTGTGGAATTTACAAATGAAGTAATTGAAAACGAGCAAGAAAAAATAGCGAAGAAGTTTGGTTTTGAGTTAAAAGAGCACACTCTTACTCTTTATGGTCACTGCAAGCAAAAAGACTGTCCAAGTGGTCAAAAGTAACATTCTTTAATGCAGCTTACCATCATTACCAAGCCAACCAGCAAGGCTCTCTAGCAAGAGCTGGCGTTTAAAGGGTTTAATTATTACATCATTAAACCCCTCTCTTCCCAACCGTACAACTTCATCCTTAAAGGCATGAGCCGTTAACGCAAGCACGGGTACAGGTCTTAGACCATTCTCTTGTTGTAAAGACTTAATTGCTTTCATAGCAGTTAAGCCATCCATTACAGGCATCTCAATATCGAGTATAACAAGATCATAATCGCCCTCTTTATAGGCATCAAGCGCTTGCTGACCATTATTTACAAGAGTGACATCCAGCCCTGCTTTTTTCAAAACAGCGCCTATAATCATTTGCAAATCCTTCGTATCTTCAGCAACAACCACTTTACCTGAAAGCTGTTGCACCTCTTCTGTCGATCTCAAAATAGAATTTGAATGCACAACCTGCTCTACAAGTTTGTAACTTTGCCCGGCAAGAGATAAGTCGACAGCAAAGCAGCTACCTTTCCCCATTGTACTTTCAACAGTGAGCTTACCGCCCATTTGCTCGACAATTTCATAGGCAATACATAAACCTAAGCCAGTACCCCCAAACCGAGAAGAAATGGTATCTTCAGCTTGAGTGAATGGTTTAAAAATTTTGCTGAGCTGGGTTTCTGTCATACCAATACCAGTATCTTGCACTTCGAACTTAATATGATTGTTCTCATACCAGCAAGTCAAAGAAACCTTACCCTTTTCAGTAAATTTCAATGCATTACTGCAAAGATTAACCAGTACCTGCTTTAACCTATGGCCATCTACAAAAATTGTTTCTGGTAATGGATATGAGACTTTCAATTCAAAGCCAATACCTCTTTTGAAAGCTGCATGCTCAAAAAGATCGAACACTTCACGAATCAGTGGAATTAGAGGTGTCTCATGAGCAGATAGTGTAAATGCACCAGCCTCAATCTTGGAAAGATCAAGCACTTCATTAATAACATCTAACACAAAATCACCTGTTTGACGGATATGGCCTGCAATATGACGACTTTGCTGCAATGTGACGCTGTCTTCTAAAATTTGATCTGCATACCCAAGAATGACGCTAAGAGGTGAGCGAATTTCATGACTAATTCGGGCTAAAAACTGAGTTTTACCTGAGTCGCAGGCAATAGCTTTGGCCTCAGCTTGATCTGCTTGGTATTTTAAATCTAAAAGCAAGGCATTACTCTCGGTCAACTGATCAGTCAAGCAAATGAGATCATGATTTTGCCTTTCAAGCTGTATAAGCCTATTTTCAATGGCCTCTAAGGTAGAACTCCATGACTTCACTTTATCAGGAATAGCATCATCAATTCGAAGACTATGACGCATAGCTCTTAGTGCACTGAGACCTTCCCCAAGACTCATTGCAGATGGGGCATTACTCAAATACTCTTGGCTGCTGGATTTTTCTGACTCATCCACAACACGTATTTTCCTTGATCATACCAATTTTAAGACTAAAACATGTAATTTCAATCACTTAAAAACATTATGACATATTCTAGCTCGATAAAGAATCATCTTCAGCAATAAGTATTAATAGTCACAATAGAAAATTTATAACCTATTAAATGCATGACCCTCTTCTCATACTAGTATTTATTCCAATTTTTTGTTGGAAGCATTTACACGCTGATAACATTTGATGTTTAAAGCCAAATCAGACACTATAGAGCATTACAGTTTCTTCTCCCTTTTAAAAGGCATTCTTATGACACAGCATTTTGATCATAAACCTGTTGTACTCTGCTTTTCAGGCCTAGACCCTTCTGGCGGTGCAGGTATTCAAGCTGATATTGAAAGTTTAATTAGCACAGGCTGCCACCCTGCCTCTATCGTCACTTGTGTCACAGCACAAAATACGCAAACAGTCCACTCTTGGCAGCCAATCGCCCCCGGCATGATTGCCCAGCAAGCTCGCATGGTTTTACAAGATATGCCTGTAGCAGCCATTAAAATTGGCATGATTGGTACAATTGAGGTTCTGGAAATTATTCTTCAAGTCATCAGCGATAACCCAGAGCTACCTGTTGTGGTTGACCCTGTATTACGTTCAGGCAGCGGCCAAGACCTTGTTCAAATGGAATTGCATAACGCTATTCGTGAAGAGCTGATTCCTCGTAGCACCGTTATTACTCCAAATTCAGTTGAACTTAAAACCCTTGCAGGCACAGTCCCATCTCTTGAAGATGCTGTATTTCGATTGCTTGGCTTAGGTTGCCAGTCTATCTGCGTTACTGGTGGCCATCTTGATTCACCAAAAATCAGAAATCGCCTTTGGGAAATGTATGATCTTGTTTATGATCGCAGCTGGAATAAAATTGAAGGTGAATTTCATGGTACAGGCTGCACATTTGCATCAGCAGTTGCTGGCAACTTAGCCCATGGTATGTCGACATTACAGGCAGTCACAAAAGCAGATGAATTTACTTGGCAGGCGGTTTCAAAAGCTTTTAATTTAGGCCAAGGACAAGCAATTCCAAATAGAACTCATTGGTTAAGTGATAGCCCTCGACGCCCTCTTGCAAAAAAATCAATTTTAACCCATTAAATTTTATTTTATGAAACAACAATTATATGGTGTTTATACACCTGCAAAAAATGCTTCACCAAATCAAATTATCGATGAATTATTTGAATCAATTGAAGCTGGCTTACCATGGCTGCAAATCAGAGATAAATCGAAAGAAAATAATCTTTGGCATTTATGGCAACAAGTAGCCATTAAATCTGCTGAGCATAATACTCAACTTATTATTAACGATAATGTTGACCTTCTTTTATTTATTCAACAGCATTTAAAATCAGAAAATAAAAATGGTTTATTACCAGGCTTGCATTTAGGCCAAGATGACTTGGCATTGCAAAATGCACGATCGCGAGTTTCGGCAGATACAATCATTGGTATTACCTGCCACGACAGCGTTGCATTGGCAGAAACAGCAATAGATGGTGGTGCTGATTACGTAGCCTTTGGCCGCTTCTTCCCTTCTGTTACTAAACCAGATGCACCTCCAGCATCTATAGAAGTTATTAACAGCTTCCAAAAACAAAATAGCCAAAATAAACCTATTGCAGTTATTGGTGGTATTGATAGCTCGAATATAGAAAAGCTTTTACATACCCCTGCTTCTCTTTATGCAGTATCAAATGCTATTTGGGGTCAAAAATCGATTACTTCAGCCATTAATGTACTTACTCAGGCCCTTCAGTAAAAGCAAAGTCTCGTCATTACTAAAAACCCTCATACAAACAGCCATTATGGCTTTTTAATAAGGGTTTTTATTTATTAAAAAAGCCTTACCCACCATTAAGCATTGCAAGAAAAACTCGTCTTTTAGCTAAAAAAGCCTCTATTTTTAACAACTTATACACTTAAAGTTAAAAAAATTAATTTTTTATTTTCTTACTTTTCATAAAGTTAAAATTTTTTTTCACTTTTTTTTAACTTTTAATCACATAAGGCCTTAAGAATTTTTTTCAGTCGTCGATATAAATCTTAACCACGGTGATTCTTGATTTAGAAAATAACTAATTCCAAGAACTCTAGTTGGCAAGGAAGGATTCGATAAATCCGAGTATTGCAGTAAAACTGGGAGGCTGATATGCCACAAGTCATTAATACCAACGTACTCTCTCTGAACGCACAGCGTCAGTTAAATAAATCGCAACAATCTCAAGCAACATCTATTGAACGTCTATCTTCTGGTCTACGTATCAACTCAGCAAAAGATGATGCTGCGGGTCTTGCAATTTCCACACGTTTCGAAACTCAGGTTCGTGGTTTGAACCAAGCTGTTCGTAACGCTAACGATGGTATCTCACTTGCTCAAACAGCTGAAGGTGCTCTACAAGAAACAGGCAGCATCCTTCAACGTATGAGAGAGCTAGCAGTACAGTCAGCAAACGACTCTAACTCTGATCAAGATAGACTTTCCATTCAGTCTGAGGTGGATCAGCTTTATGATGAGCTTGAGCGTATCTCTGAAACAACTGAGTTTAACGGTGTAAAACTACTTGATGGTTCTGCTGGTACTCGTACATTCCAGATTGGTGCGAACTCAGGTCAAACTCTTGACTTCAGCCTCGAAACGGTAACAGCTAGTTCACTTAACCTGAACTCCTCTTCTGCTCAAGGTGAGTTGAACTCAGGTCGTGTAGGTGCAGCAAGTGGTGTTGCTGATGATGCCGTTGAAATCAATGGCGTAGGCATTAGTGCACCAGCTGCTGATACTGCTGTTGGTGTTGCTGATGCTATTAATGCGATTACAGGCCAAACAGGTGTTACTGCTAATGCTTACAATACAGTGTCTGGTGGACAAGGTGCTACAGGTATTACTGATGGAACACTTGATATTAACGGTGATACGGTTGCAGCATCTGGTAGCATGGACGAACTCGTTAAAAATATTAACCGAGATGTTGCAGGCGTAACAGCTTCATTAGGCACAAATGGTGAGCTTGTTCTATCCAATGATACTGGTGATAATATTACTGTTACAAACGGTGAAGAGCTTGGCTTTGAAGCCGCCGCAACATATCAAGGTTATGTAAGCTTATCAAATGCAAGTAATGAAGAAATTGAAATTACTTTAGGGGATGCTGGTACTGCTGCCGACGTACAAGCACTTGGCTTCAACGTATCAAGCGGTTCAGATAATATTACGAGTGGTGCAACAAATGGCGCTGCCATTACAGCAGCAGATGCAATTCAAATTAATGGCGTTGATCTTGGAGCCGTTGGTACAGGCTCAAACGTTTCAGCAGCAGACATTGCCACTGCAATTAATAATATTAAGGGTGAAACTGGCGTAGAAGCCAAAGCAACCACATCAGTAGAGTATGCTTTTGACGTTGATAACTTTGACCTTTCAACAGAAACAACCATTAATGGTATTGTGGTTTCTGGAGATGGTACTCCTGATTCATTCCAAACCATGAATGATGTTGTTACTGCAATTAACGGCGCAGGCATCCAAGGTGTTGTCGCTAGTGTTAATGAAGAGACAGGCGGCCTAGTACTGACATCAGATGCAGGTATTAATATTACTGTATCTCAAAGTGCTGGCGGACCATTTGGTGGTGCAGGTACTGGTGAAACAACATTTGGCTCTCTTGAGCTTTCGACAACTGGCGGTCAAGATATTATTATCGAGAGTAAGCAAAGTACCGAAGCATTAAAAGATACAGCTCTAGGTAAACTAGGCCTTACAGATCAAGGTGGTAACTCAACATCTGCTGGCCTTGGCCTGAGCGTAACAACAGTAGCGAATGCTTCTCTAGCCATCGAACGAATTGACGATGCTCTAGATAAGGTATCCTCTGCTCGAGCTAACCTGGGTGCGTTCCAAAACCGTCTTGGCTCTACTATCTCGAACTTAGAGAACGTTTCTCAGAACCTATCTGCTGCAAACTCTCGAATTCAAGATGCTGACTTTGCGGTGGAAACAGCAAACATGTCCAAGAACCAAATTCTGCAACAGGCTGGTATCTCCATGCTAGCCCAAGCGAATGCGAGTCAACAGAACGTGCTCTCGCTACTAGGATAATACAAACAACAGCATAACCCAGCGCGAGAGCCTCGGAAGCAATTCCGGGGTTTTCGTGCTACCAAACTAAAAGACTGAAAAAGGCCCGGGGTAATAATTTTGACAAGGTATTCAATTGGAAGAATAGTCATGACGCAGCAGTATTTACTGCAAAACACGAAGAGTCGTCCCCTCTCTCGTGTATGTCGAGGTGTCTCATGGAGAGCCATTGAAAAGATATGGGATGATTAGAGGAAGTCTTTGACTTCAAGAGGTAGTGATTATGAGTATTTCACCAACAGGTAACTCTCAACAGGTTCAAATTAAACCTGATAAGAACGCTTTGCCCGCCATTTCTACTGATGCAGCGAATAAAGAGTCAGCTGTACAGCCTACTACTCCAGTGCAACCAACAGGCACTACCAGTCAAGAGACTGAGAGTCAAACTGCACTTATTTCATCACAAAACACTTCAGAAACTGCAGAAGATGCCGATACATCTGTAGAAGGTGCTGTTGAAAAGCTGAATAGTTTTATGAGCTCAATGAACAGAGACCTTGAATTTGAGTTCGACAAAGACATCAGTCGAACAATAGTGACAATTCGAGATACATCCACTCAAGAAGTCGTTCGCGTTGTCCCATCGGAAATAACAGTAAAGCTGGCAAAGAATTTGCAAGAAAACCTTGAAGGTGATCAAAAGTCCGTAGGTCAATTACTCGATATTAAAACCTAACAGATTTGGCTTTTTGATTACGTTAATAACAAGGACAAACGAATAAAGCTTACGCTTTTAAGTCGTATTTTTGGCAAAAAAATTTGCTTAGGGAGTTATAATGTCAACAATCCAATCACTGGGCATTGGCTCAGGTTTAAATATTGATGAAATCGTCACCGCGATTGTTGATGCTGAGCGTGTTCCCAAAGAAGAATCATTAACAACGAAAGTGGAAACCGCTGAAGCAAAAATCTCTGCCTATGGCGAAATAAAAAGTAGGCTCTCTACCCTACAATCATCTATTTCATCCTTAAAGCAAGTCGGTAACTTTAACAAAAAAGATGTCTCGACCGATGGCAGCGCTTTTACAGCGACAGCAACATCATTGGCTGAAACCACAAGCTACTCAGTAGAAGTGAACTCTCTTGCCCAGTCACAAAGTTTAGCCTCAGGCTCTTTTGCTAGCGTTGAGGAAGTTATTGGTACAGGTACACTTACTATAAAATATGGTACTACGTCCTACTCTGACGATGAACCACCAGTTTATTCTTTTGAACAAGATACCAGCGAATCAGAAGTCAATATTACAATTGATAGTAATAATAACTCTGTATCCAAACTTAAAGACTATATCAATAGCCAAGATTACGGTTTTAGTGCATCGATTATTAACGATGGTAGTGGCTATAGACTTGTATTATCTGCAGATTCTGGCGCATCAAATTCTTTGCAGATTTCAGTTGCAGATGATGACGGTACAAACACTGATACCACGGGCCTATCTCAACTTGCATTTGATGATACAACGCAAAACCTTACGCAAAATGTTGCAGCAGCAGATGCTAATCTCAGCATCAATGGTATAGCAATTACATCGGAATCGAACACAGTAAGTAACGCTGTAAATGGTTTGACGCTCACATTAACAGACACAACCACAAGCGCCAAAACAATGACAGTTTCAGCTTCGACAGACCAGATCAAAGAACAAGTTGAAAGCATGATCGAAGCTTATAATGATTTCATTAGCTATACAGGTGAAATGACCGCCTACTCTGCAGCTGGTGGTGCATCCCTTCTACTTGGCGATTCGACAACTCGCTCAATTGTTAACCAACTCAGAAATACGATGTTTTCTCAAGTCGAGGGGGTAAGCTCTGGTCTACAAGCGCTTTCGAATATTGGCATATTATCAAGCCAGGCAGATGGCACTCTTGAGTTTGACGAAGAAAAATTCGATGACATGCTGTCGACTCGAGGGGATCAATTCCAAACACTCTTTTCTACATCAGGCTCTACAACTGACAGTAATATTCAATTTATTTCTGGCACAAATTCAACTCCAGATGGCACATATGATGTAAGCATTACCCAGGTTGCCACTAAAGGTTTATATACAGGCAGCTCTACCCTACCAGACTTTGGCTCTGGAGAAACTGTCACAATTGATGATGATAGTAATACTTTTACTATGCGTATCGATGGTACAAGCACTGGTGAGATTGAAATCCCAACAGGCACCTATACTTCTGGTGCTGAACTTGCAAGCGCTATACAGTCTGCAGTAAACGGTGCGACATCTCTTAAAAATGCTGGGGCCAGTGTCACTGTCAAATACGATGCAGACAATAATGGCTTCACTATTGAATCTTCTTCCTACGGCTCAAGTTCAAACGTCGCATTTGTAGATGTTGATACAAACATGGCCTCTCTTTTAGGTTTAGATGAAGGCTCTGGTACAAAAGGTGTTGATGTTGCTGGTACTATTAATGGCATAGAGGGCGTTGGTGATGGCCAATACCTTAGTATTAACGAAGGTGAAGCTAGAGGTTTAAAAATAGCAGTGCTTGGCGGTGAAGCCTCTGCTGAAGGGACACCTCGCGGCACCGTAACCTTTACCAAAGGTGTTGCATACCAGCTTGATAGCCTTATTGATTCATTTCTTGATGACAGCTCCGGCTATCTAACCACTCGCCTTGAGGGATTAGATGAATCTCTTGCTGACTATCAAGAATTACAGGATGATCTCGACTATCAAATGGAAAAGCTCGAAACCCGTCTACTGGCTCAATTTAATGCAATAGATGTAGTTGTTAACCAGCTTAATGCGACAAGCTCATTCCTTGAAACAGCTTTAGAAAACTTACCTGGCAACAATAAAGATTAATATGGTACATTTCTTGCCTGACATAGCACAAATTGCCAAGAAGGAATTGCGCTATGTCAGCATCAGCTACTTTAACCTACAATCAAGATCATCTTACCAATACATTTGCATCCAACCTGCAGTTTTTTGAACAAAACCTACCCCATATTTATAAAGCTTTTGCAAATTACCAAGCAGGTCCAAATAAGCTAGGTATTGATGATAGCGAGCAGCTCAACATAACCTGTGGCAATGGCTGGCTTTACAGTAAAAGCATTCAAGCACTTGTTCATAAACAGCTTAAAGACTTTCAAAATAACTGCCCAAGCCTGCAAATGACAAATTCAAGTATAACGAAAACCTTGGAAGAGCCCCATTCCAAAGGTGGTATTAATAAACATTACCATCGTCTTTTAAATGAAATCCACCCTGAAAACAAGAAAAATACAAATTTTCCATGCATTTTATCATTAGGTGTCGGGCTGGGTGTGCATCTACAAGAACTAGCTGAGCTAGAGCCACTTCAACTTATTATTTATGAGCCTCATATTGATTTCTTTTATGCATCATTATTCGTCTGTAATTATGCACAGCTAGCAATGCCGTTTATAAACAATAACCGTAGAAAAATTGACTTTGTTATAGGGCAAACACCAGCACAACTTCTTACATTTTTCTTACATCAGACCAAGACACCTCATATTATGAACCTGGTTAAAGTTGGCTTATTTCAGCACTACACCAACGACACATTAGCAGAAGCGAACCAGCTCTTAGTCCAGCACTACCCTCAGATTATGACAAAAGGCGGCTTTCTGGAGGATACATTAATTGGCCTGAACCACATGATGATAAAAACAGGCAATCCAATGCCTTTTTTATCAAATAAAGCGAAAATTGATTCTTCTCTCCCTGTCATTCTCGTTGCCAGTGGTCCATCAATTGATCAGTACATCAATCTAATAAGTAAGATTCAAGATCAAGCTGTTATTATTTCCTGTAGCTCTTCTATTCAAGTTTGCCATAAAGCAGACATAACACCTGATTTTCATGTTGAAGTGGAACGAGGTATTTCCACCCTTAATTCATTAAACACAGTGCAAGATCAAGAACGTTTAAAGCAGACCACATTATTATCATTTAACGTAATACACCCAGATGTAGAAAAACGCTTTAAGAATGTAATCTATGCGTTTAAGCCAAGTGAGCTTGCTACAGATCTATATTTAAGCACACTACCTGACATCTATAAAAATACCCTATCACTTAAAAATTCAAACCCAACATCTGGAAATGGGTCTCTTGCATTTGCCATTGCTATGGGATTTCAAAAAATTATATTAGCAGGATTTGATTGCGCCTATTTGAATGAAACGCAGCACCACTCGAAAAATACACTTTACTACACCCATGGTGTACAGCAAGCTAATAATGATGCGGACATATATGCAACGAGCGTGCATGGAAAAAAACTCAAAACAAACTTATTACTCGAAGGCTCTCGTCAAAACCTCATAGCGCTATTAAAAGACAATGATCATGTGCAATGCTTCAATGCAAGTCAAGGTGCGTCGATTGATGGAACTCAGTTTATTGATACCAATGTCTTCAATGAACTTATGGCAAAAATAGCCAACCAAAAGGACAAAGTAGCAGCACTGAGCCACTTTCAAAAAAGTGCGATCCAAAGTATATCGATTCCTAGAAATAAAAAAAGTAATATAGAGAAAGAGTTAAACTTTTTAATAGATTCTTGTAGCAACACACTAGAGAAAACCCTGCAAATATTACAAAGCTGTACAAATGACTGGCAAAGTGTTTTCCACGGGCTAACACAAGTGCAATCGTTACTTCACATACTGCAAAAACAAGCTCCAAATAGTCGCCACATATTAGATGGTACTATTTATAACGTCAGCCTCTGTATTTCTGCTGCTATGCTTCAGCCAAGTCATGTTCATGATTACTTAATTCAAGCAATAGACATAACAAATAAATTTATAACCGCTGGTCTTAAGCTACTACGCTCAGATACAAATCTTCGAGAGGAAAACATAAACTTTAAAGCAGCAATACTAGAATCAAGTAACACAGGTATCAATACTAAACAGAAGTTTAAAGGTAGTCTCTTCGAAAAAAATATCTCATTCTTTGAAAGAAACATCCCTAGTCTCTATACATCAATTGTCAATCACTCACCGAAGTACTTTCACTTAAATAAAGATGAAAAGGGCTTTGACAACATCTCGCTAGGAAATGCATGGTTCTACCCTATAAACCACGCTCAGTTCTCCTTAAATCAAGTACAAACCAATAATATAACACCACTTTGCTTATCAACAACTCGCAAACGAACAGAGATAGATGACTCAAATAAGCACTTAATTCAATCTCATTATCTTAAAAAGTTTGTCAATAAATACTACGATGAATCTGCAGTCAAGAAAAGCAAACTAAATAATAGATCGTACATACCATCTGTTGTATTTTTAGGTGTTGGCCTTGGTGCACATTTACAACAAGCACTGTTATCTAGGCTCTACAAAAACATCTATATATATGAGCCGGAATTGGATTTCTTCTATGCATCACTCCATACAACTGACTATGAAAAGCTCATCAAAAACTTGCAAACAGATCAAAACATATTTTTTGTTATTAACCAGAGCGCACATGTACTCTGCCAAACAATTTTGAAAAGCAATTTAGTCAGCGGATTCTTTAATCATACCCGACTACAAATTATCGAACATTACACAAGTGATCATTTTGAAGAAACAAAACAAGCTTTGCGAAATATCTACCCTAGCCTTTTCAATCAACATGGATTTTTTGAGGATGAATGCATTGGTATATCTCATACATCAAAGCATTTAAAAGCAAATGCAAAGTTCATCACGACAACACAAAATAAAAAGAGAAATGAAACTGCTCTCATCATTGGTAGTGGCCCTTCACTTGATGAACAGATAGATAAAATCAAGTTAATTAAAGATAAAGTCGTCATATTCAGCTGCTCATCATCGCTTGAAATACTCCATAAAAATGGGATAAAGCCTGATTTCCACGTAGAAATAGAGCGATTAGATGGTATGATTCCTCGCTTAGAGTTCATTCATGACGAAGAATACCTTAAAGGTATTACCTTGCTGTGTCTGAACACAATCCATCCAAAACTCCTTGAATATTTTGGTGATCACATTAATGCATTAAAGATGAATGATGCTGGACAACTTATTCTCAAAAATCTGCTGCACGAGGATGCATTGGTATTGACTCACTGTAATCCAACATCAGGTAATGGTGCTCTAGCCTTCGCACATGCTTTAGGTTTTACCGATATAGTCTTAACAGGTATTGATATGGGGCAGCCTTCTGATGACTACCATCACAGTAAAGATAGCCTCTATTATTCAGATACAAAGCTTAATATATCCAAAATAGAAACAAAATATTCCTGTAAAGGTAACTTCGGAATAGAGGTCAAAACAACTGACTTATTAATGCAAGCTAGAAACCTTTTAGAAAGCTTATTAAAACAAAAAGCTGAGATCAATTGCTTTAACTGTAGTAACGGCGCTTATATCGAAGGTGCAACGCCACTTCCTATAGATAAGTTTATACAAAACATGTCAACAAAAGACAGCCTTAATAAAGCTAACTTACTCTCTGCAATAAAAAATGAAAAAACTTACCAAATTGCAAACAGCGCTGCTGAAGCAAATAAAATCCATGAGTCATTTAAAGAATGCTGGCTTACCGCATTAAAAGAATTAGAAAACAAGATTCTTAACAATAACTTATTGCCTGAAAAAATAAATACAATCACAGCATTTTTCAAACACCTAAACTCATTGCATTCTGTATCAAACCATCTAAGTAACGAGAACTCTATTGATGATTTTCTCTTTAGAAGTCTAACATCAAAACTTACCTTGAATGTTACGACATTACTTCTTGCAACTGAACAACATGATAATTTTAAAGATTATTATCAAGAAATCAGACACTATTGGATGGAATACAATCAAACAATGTTAAAATATGCCAGAGAAACCTATGGGCTCAGCAATGACCAACTTAATATAGAGCCCTACCTACCAAAAGAAAAGCAGCCTTAAGGCTGCTCTTCTTTTCAAGCGTACTTCTTAGCTTCCGCCTTCACTACTACTTTCAGATAGTCAGGTAAATTCTGCAATAACTCATCGGTCATATCAAAATTGACCTGCGGGTTAAGCACCATGAGACTCTCTTGGAAAATATCAGGGTATAAATTGTAAAAGTCCTCCCCTGCTTGATGCCAGCAATCAAGTACCTGGCTAATCTCCTGATCTAATAAAGTTTGCACATCGGCCATTTGCATATTTTGAATTTGATTAAAACGTGTCGAGTTATGCTGATGCAAGAGTTTAAAAGTACTCTGACATTTTTGTTGCATAGAATCCCTCTGGCTAGAAGCACTCATCGCATGCACACAAGCAGCCTTAGCGTTAACAACATTATGATGCTGTAACCACTCTATAGATTGAAGCTCAGGCAATGCCTTGCCAGTCAAGCCACAGATTTGATGCAAAGTTGAAAATACAGCTGTTGTTTGGCCTGATGCCATCGATGAAATAATTCGTCGCGATAAAGCAGGATGAAGCACCGACTCCATTTGTAAGAAAGTTGAACTTGAATATTTTGCAGCAGCCTTTTCCCACTCAAGAACACTGCCCGCCTCACGATAATATTCTGGAAAAATCTGCTGCCAGTCACCGTGCCCACAAATATGAACTTGGGCCTTGCCTTTTAAATTTTGAATAAACTCTATTAATGCTAGCGTTTTTGCGGCTTCTGCAATTAATTCCATTCGTCGCACAAGGATAATAATATCGTAATCCGTTGATTCAGCACTTCCAACAATAAGGCGACGCATGACAGCCTGCCATATATCAATAGAAGCAACGGAGGAAATATCTTGGCCTAAATGCTTATCAAGCATACCTTTAATAAAATAGGCTTGTGGCAACCATTGCTGTAAGCGTCGTAGATAGAGGTCTTCACAAATCAAAAAGCTCAAATTTTCATTTTGCTTTAACAGGCTATCTGTATCTACATGGAGCTTTTGATGTGGACGACACTTCAGCTTTGTCCATTTTTTTTGACGAAATGCATCTAGCACAACAAGAGGATCATACTCATCTTCAACAGATTTAAGCGTGCCTAATGATGTGTTATGTAAGCCAAGCCAGCGACCCCAAATTAAGCTTTGGATGTCCTGTACAAAACGATGCATTGATTGCGAGTCGATAGATCTATTCTCAAAAAACTGCATGGGGCTAGCTAATGGGTAGCCACCGTCGATTATATAAAGTTCCTGCTTTAAAAATCGAAGCAAACTTGAAAGCACGACACCCTGCTTTTCAAACCCTTGAACAAAGTCCTGTGCCGCATAAATGCCCTTAAAGCCTGATTCAACATACCAATCAGCCCAAGCCTGTGGACTTGACTCAAACAGCCTTAATTGCTGTTCTTCTAAGGAAGTAGGCAGCTGTGTTTCTAAGTAACCAATACACGTTGCTTTTTCTGACTTATCAAAATCACACATATTCAACAAGCCTTCCAAAGACATCTGCTCGGAATAGACACCTAAAATTTGATCTGTTACTTGATGACTGGCTAAGGCATCAGAGCCCTGCACCCATAGCAATAGATCATTCGTTTTAGTCAATTTTACAAGCTCAACCTGGCAAGCTTCGTTTACAAGAAACGGGACATCTGAAGATACATTTAAATGACATGAATCGACAGGAAGCGTGTCAAAATATGGACGCAAGTGAATTGCAACAAATAAAGCCGCTTGATGGGCAAACTCCTGAGGATCGCTGACCTGCCCATAAAGCGGAAATGTTTGAGTTTCCTTCGAATTTTGAATACTTAATGTCAATTCTTGTTGCTGATATTGAAGCTGTATATTTAAAAATTCCATAGCGACCTCTTGTCTATCCGTGTATCACTTAAACCTAGTCGAAAAAGAGCCTTTTTGCCTGTTGACAAATGATAGCTAGCTTCGAATAATGGCATTTCATGAATTATTCTTTTCCCTGAATCCTGAGGTTTCACAATGCAAGACGCGACAATCCAAGAAGAGATGACTTTTGAGTCAGATGCTGCGAGCCAACTACTTGGTAAACAACTGCCATCATTCACGGCAACGGCTACTAACAACTTTGATATAGACTTCACTCGTCTACAAGGCTATCAAACGGTTGTGTTCTTCTACCCGCAAAGCGGTCTTCCTGGCGTTACTCAAATCGCTAAAGACTTTGCCGAGCACTATGCGTCCTTCAAACAGATTAAAACTTGTGTTTTCGGTGTATCTCTTGAGTCACTAGAAACAAGCCAAGCATTCAAAGATCAACTAGAGCTTCCATTCCAACTCATTGCAGACACTGACTCTGAACTTGCACAGTGGTTTAATACCCTTACAGAGCGCACAATTTTTGGTGACCCAATTAAAACACTAGAGCAAAGCACATTCCTTATTAATGCTGAAGGCGTTATTTCTGATGTGTGGAGAAACCCAGAAGTGCGCGGTCATGTGGAAGATGTAATTGAAGCAGCTCACCGCTTATCAGAAGGTCTATCAGATGATACATCTGCACCTGTGACAACTGCAGAAGATATTGAAGCAGATAAGCCTGTACTTGAAGAATCAGAGGCTCATACAGAGCTTAAAGCTGATCTAGCTGACTTGTTTGAGGCTTAACCAATTAATAGTTTAAGCTTCAGCAAAAAAGGCTTTAGAACCTAGGTTCTAAAGCCTTTTTTATATCTCTATAATATCAGAGAGGTTTCTAAACCAGTGTTTCAGAGGATTCAGGCTGATGTGTTGGCCATGCAGTCCAAAGGGCTTTTACGAGAGTAGCAAGAGGAATAGCAAAGAACACCCCCCAAACACCCCACAAACCACCAAAGACCAAAACGGCAGTGACAATAGCCACTGGATGAAGGTTTACAGCTTCCGAAAACAACAATGGCACGAGAATATTGCCATCAATTGCCTGTAAAATAGCATAAATAACCATCACTGTTGCTAAATCAGAGCCCCATCCCATTTGGAAATACGCCACAACAAAAACAGGAATAGTGGCAAGAGCAGCCCCAATAAACGGGATCAACACAGACAACCCAACCATAAGAGAGATTAATGCTGCATATTTAAGCCCTACAAATGTAAAACAAGCATAGGTCACTGCACCAACGATGAAGATTTCCAGCACTTTACCTCGAACATAGTTAGACATTTGGCGATTCATTTCTGACCAAACTTGATTCATAATCGGTCTTTTATGGGGTAACAACTGTACAATGTCCCCAACAAGCTTGTCTTTATCTTTTAATAAAAAGAAAACTAATACAGGCACAAGCACTAGAAAAATCATTAAACCTATGACATTGGGAACACTGTGAATAGACAGGGATAATAATAGTTCGCCCCACTCGCCAATTTTTGCTTGCATATTTTGTGAAAGCGCTTGCGCCTGAGATTCTGAAAAATAATCAGGGTAGGATGTTGCCAAGTTAGACAAACCATCTTGCGCCTTACGAAGCCACACAGGAAGCTGATCATCAATAAGTTTGAGCGCTTGCGACCACGCCAGCGGTAATAGGCCAAATAAACAAGCAGCTAGCAACCCAATAAAAAATGTAAAAACAACACCAACCGCTGCAATATGCGGGACGCTCCATTTTTTGAGCATCTCAACACCACCTTGCATCAAATAAGCAAGGATAATAGCAACAAAGAGTGGCGTTAAAATTTCGCCTAAAAAGAAAAGAATGCAACAGGCAATCACTACAGTGAAAACCAGGTAGGTTGATTCTTCATTTGAAAAATACCTGTGATACCATTTTTCAATGACTTTTCTCATGCAATACTGCCTTTCGTGTTCGAAGTATGAGTAGAAGTTAACGTACAAATCGCTTCAAAATAGCTAATATGATCATTTAATTCGAGATGCCACTTTGACGCCTTTTGTAAGTACAAAGGCAAATCAATAGATGCACCTACGTCATCAAAAAGAAATTGAACTTTGGAGCTGCTTGCTTGATATAAAAACTGTTTGATCTTTAGTAATGTTAGAGGACAACGTGTCCCTCGCAAGTCAAATGTCTCCATAATTTACTCCAAACATTATGAGAGGTTGCTGAAACTTATGAATACTTTCTTTCATAATTTCCACAACACATTAACGAGTTTTTGATTACACTTAATGTATACACATAAGTAGCGTCCCCTTATTCATTTTTAAAGCCAGAGCTCTAACGCTACAATGATATATAGAAAGCCCTTCACGCTCACAAGCGCTCAGGCTATTCAGATAATAAGGATAATGTTTCTGAAATATTTATAAATTGCCAATAGCACAAAAACATCAGTGCAATGCAATACAAAAGGATTTCCATTGATACAAAACCAGCATACTAAACGATCACGACGCTTAAATCTCACAACACTTTGTTGCTGTGTACTTGGCAGTATTGGCTTACTTTCGTCTAGTGCTAGTCATGCTCTCGATTACAGTAACGATGATGCCCTGCCTTTGCTCGGTGATCCTGTTTCAGCGATTGTATCACCTGAAGATGAAATAGTCCTCGGCAGAGCATATCAAAGAGCATTACGAAATCAAATGCCAATTATATTAGATCCAACGCTTAATAATTACCTAAGAGACCTAATACGACGCATTGTGGCTGCAAGTAATGGCGAGCTACCACCAATTCATCTTTCCCTCATAAATTCAAGTGCTATCAATGCATTTGCTGTGCCTGGGGGTATCTTAGGTGTCAATGCAGGCTTGTTTCTTTATTCCACAACAGAGGCAGAACTCGCCGCAGTTTTTGCCCATGAACTAGCTCACTTAAGCCAAAGACATTACGCCCGTGGTATCGAACATCGTGAAAAAACAAAATGGGCGACATACACAGGTATTCTGGCCAGCTTAGCGCTTCTTGCTACCAGCGATTCAAGCACGGGTATTGCCAGCATACTTGCCACTCAAGCAGTGACCCTTGATGCGCATTTGCAATTCAGTCGACAGAACGAACGAGAAGCTGACAGAGTTGGTATGGAGTCCCTCTATACTGCTGGTTTTGATCCAAGGGCCATGCCTGCATTCTTTGGAAGACTACTCCAATCAAAACAGTTTTCTGGTACAGAAGATTATGAGTTTTTAAACACTCACCCTGTGACGAAATCTCGTATATCTGACTCACAAGCTCGAGCAGATCAACTATCCCAGCAGATTACACCCATGCGTCTGTCTGAAGTTTTTCAATTTATGCAAGCTCGAATCGGTGCAGCCTATGCCTCTACCCCGCAGGAAGCTGTTGCTCAATACACAACCAAACTGAAATCAAAACCAAATAATCCTATCTACAGATATGGGCTCGCAAGGGCTTATATTAGAAACCAAGAATTTGATGATGCCATTGCTATAGTGCGAGAAGCGGATTTCTACACTAACCCCAAGTCTGAAGAGCTGACACAGTATTTAGAATTTGCGCTTGTAGAAATTGAAGCACTTATTGAAAAGCAAGATTTCAGCACCGCAGAGAAACGCATTACCGCACTGTTTGAAGTGTTTCCAAACCATATACCTTTACAGTATTACCAAGCCAAAACTGCATTGGGTCTTGGTCATTACTCACAAGCAACGATGGTACTCAATAGACTCTTAGATAAAGATGATGAAAACCTACTCTATTTAGAGCAGCTTCTTATTAGCTACAGAGATCAGTACGACCAACTCAACACCCTAGTAACTCAGGCTCGAATTAGCTTCGCTAGAGGTGCTTACGGTAAAGCGAGCGAACACTACAGGCAAGCCCTTCGACTCACAGATAGCTCAAACCTGCCACTCCAGGCCAAGCTACAACAAAAACTTCGAGAAATTGCACTTCTGCAGCAGAAACTTAAAGAATTTAGTCAATAGGCAACACTTCTCAAGTGGTTGCCCACTTCCCCTCTCACTTACGCTCGGTCAAAAAACACTTAACGGCGATGAATGCTGGCAAAAACAACACCACTGACAAAGCCCCAAAAATGAGCGGCCCATGAGACCGTGGGTAAAACAGTTAAAAGCGACATCACTGCCCCACCATATAGAGCTATTGAGAGCAAACTTACAGTGATTGTTTTAACACTCGGTGCATAAAATGCTCGGGCTAATAAATACCCCAACAAAGAAAAGACAACGCCCGACGCGCCAACAACAATAGCAGGACTACCAAATAACCAAGTCCCTAAGCCTGAACCCACGCCCCCAAAGATCACGAGTTTGAGTAGCGAAGCATTCGTCATTGATAAGCTGCCAATAGCTGGTAATACAAGAAGTGGAATAGTATTAGAAATTAAATGGCTTAAATTTGCATGAATAAATGGGGCCCACAATATACCATCCAAACCTGAAATATGACGAGGATGTATACCAAAGCCCAAAAAGTTGATGCCAGGTAAAATAACATCAATCCAAAAGACCGCCCATATAATAAAAATATAGCTAAAAGCTGGTGAAGATTTAACGAGACGAGTCATTGTGAACCTGTTTTAGAATATCAATTAAAGCCACTTCTTCAACCTTTAGAATTTCTATAAGCATCACAAGCATATCTGCTGAAAATAACCCCTTACTGACCTTATTTCGTAAATTTGAAGCCGTTAACACTACGCCTCTATCAGCAAGAGCAACAACAAGGTCATCATACTTTATATCGTTGAGCACCATAGCTGATCGAATATAACGAGCAATAGCTGATTTGTACGATGACAAGGCTGCTTTATTACCTAAACTTTCGCTCTCTTTCATAGTCTGTCTCTTTATATTGCCATCAAGAAATGGGTCTTTTTATTTAGAACGGTTTAAAAATCAATACGAAACCCCCAGTAAGAAGTACGCATTGAAAGTGATCTTAAAAGTGCTCCTAGCATCAAGATCTTGAAGACAAATATAACATATAAATTTTTTTTTACTAAATATATTGACAGATGTAACTTATATGATACATTTGTACGTAACACATGGTTCATACTATAAGGATTAACGAATATGAATTGGGATCAGACTTCCATTCAAGCACTAGCAGAAGCGCAGTCAAACTGGGTTGTAGAAGCAGAAGGCGATTGCCTTAGCATTTCCAATGATGAAGGCATTGATGCGTTTTTATATGTAGGCGGTCAACAAATTATCGTTGAGTCCCCTCTTTTTGCTAAATCAGCTGTAACTGATGCAGCTGCACTTAATGACCTAATTCTTAGAACACATCAGCTACAGCCTTTAACAACGGTTGGTATTAAATCAATTGCTGGTGAAGATTACTACATCGCTTTTGGCGCCCTATCCGCAGGCAGCCATGACGACGTTATTCTTGAAGAAGTCAACACGCTATTTGCGAACGTTGGCGATTTTCTTGAACTATATGCGGAATACTTAACAGTGGAGACAGCATAATGAGCCTTAAAAAACTTTGGACTGCATTAAAAGGTGGTAGCAACGAGGTTGTTGAAGCTATCGCAGACAGCCAGTCAATTCGCATCCTAGATCAGGAAATGAGAGAAGCAAAGGAAGAGCTTGTCGCTTGTGACCAAAACCTAACAAAGATTATGGCCAAAAGAAAACTGGCTGAAAGTAAAGTAGAATCTTTCAAAAATGATATTGAAACATATACTCAGCACGCTATCGCTGCATCAGAAAAAGGCAATAATGAAATTGCCCTTGAATGTGCAGAGAAAGTATCTGAAATTGAAAGCATGCTTGAAGTTGAGCAAGGTATTCTTGATGGATTCCTAAGTTCTGAAAAAACACTCAAAGCGAATATTGCAAAAGCGAAAACAAACGTTCGTCGTATGGAACAGCAAATTGATCAAATCAAAGCCACTGAATCCGTACAAAAAGCACAAGTAGCAGTGTCTACTCGTCACGTTGGTGCGAACTCTAAAGTTAAAACAGCTCTTAGCAGCCTTGATCGCATTAAAGCAAAGCAACAAGAACGTGCAGCAGAACTTGAAGCAGCAGATGAGCTTGCTTCGGAAGAGTCTGGCTCTGATCTTGATGCAAAGCTTAAAGCAGCAGGTATTACTCCTGGTGGCCAATCAAGCAGCTCAGACAAGCTAGCGCAAATTCTTGCAGCTAAGAATAAGCAATAGTTTTTTTAAAACGACAGGCAGCAGAGATCCTACCCCACTCTGTTGCCTGTCTTTTTATTTTTAAGTCTTATACGATAATGAATTTACTATTGACTTATCATTCATGACACCCTCACCATACTCTTCTCTTAAACGATTTTTTCTCTCGTTATTTTTCATATAGGACGTGGACAAATGTTCTCATCATTTTTTTCGAAAAAAAAAGAAGCGCCTGCAAAACCAAAAACACCTTCAATTATGGGATTGGGGCTCGGCAGTAGTTTTGATTTAGACCCTTTAATGCTTAAACTAGTTGAAGATGATGTTGTGGTTGAAAAAGTATCACCAACCCAAATTATTCAAGCTGTAGGTGTCGTTGATATGGACGATACCCAAGTGTTTCGTTTCTACACAGATGACGAAGCTTTCTTACAGGTTGTTGCTCAAGGCGGCACAGATGCCAGCAATGTTATTGATGTAAAACTGTTCCATTACTATCAAACTCTTGATGTCAGCGACCAAGACTGGGATGACTTGCTGAACAGACAAATAGGTACGCCCGAGTATTCAATTGAAGGTTACACCTATCAACGAGTCTGGGAAACAGTCAGTGATTACCACAACCCTGTTCATATGCGCGAAAAAACATACTCAGACGACGGTGATGTTACTACCACAGATCAATTTACAATGCTGTTTGAGCGTTATATTAATGATAATGATGTTGAGTCATTATTCTTAAGCGCAGAAGAAGCCGATAACGGCCATGGTGGATTAAATCGATGCTTTGTTATGAGTACAGGTCTGAGTATTAGCCCAAGTCAGATTCAAATTCATGGCTGATCTGTGCTACCCTCATGCTTTAAAGTGAGGGCTGCAGGCCCTCGTAATAACAAACTATTCATTAAAGGATATCGACTGTGGAATTTAATCTTCTTGAAGGGCTGACCAGCTTTGCACTTTATTTCTTTGGCTCACTTGTTGCGCTGCTTATTTTTAAAGCACTTTATGCACTTGTAACACCACATGATGAATGGAAACTCATTCGAGAAGATAAAAATACTGCTGCAGCAATAGGCTTTGGTGGTGCAATTATTGGTTTTTCCATAGCACTCAGCGGCGCAATTGCTAACTCTATTTCATTTATGGATTTTGCAACATGGGGTGTTGTTGCTCTGATTGCTCAAATCATCGCTTTTTGTTTAGTTCGTTTTGCGTTTTTAAAGACACTTATTCAACGAATTGAAAAAGGTGAAAACAGTGCAGCAATTATGCTTGCGTCAATGAATATCGCTGTAGGTGTACTTAACGCAGCTTGTATGACCTACTAATTGATGGTGAAGTTATGTCAGAACATAAAATGAAAAGATCTAAAAAGCTTCGACTCGACCTTATGAGTAAGCAAACTGCTGCAAAGGTGACAGTAACACCAATGGCTCTTGCAATAGCTGCATCTTTAGCTGGCTGTAGCTCCAATGAAGAGCAAGCACAAGTGGTTAAATCCGTTGCTGACTGCGTACAAAATACATCCTATACAGAAGAGCAATGTAAAGTTGCATATGAAAATGCATTAGCAGAATCCGAAAGAACAGCACCAAAGTACGACTCAGTTTCAGCATGCGAAAGCGAATTTGGTGCTAACCAATGTCATCAATCCAGCTCTGGCGGTTGGTTTATGCCTTTTATGGCAGGTTATTTGGTCAGTTCAGCTCTTGATAGCTTCAGCCGCGACAGACACTACAGCCCTGTCTATGTCTATGGTGGCAGTGGTTATAACAACGGCTATGTCATGACCGGCAATGGCAGTGTTGTAGGTAGACCTGGTGATCGTTATGTTAACGTGTCTCGTGATACATTAAACAAGCCTCTACCAACAGTAAACAGAACAATTAGTCGGGGTGGTTTTGGCTCTCAAGCAGCAGCAAAATCAAACTGGGGCGGCGGTTCACGACGTTCAAGCTGGGGCGGATAGCCTAAGGATTTATTTTCATGCTGCGGTTTAGCATTGAAGAAAGGTCTGACTGGCAACAGCAGGCAGAAGACTATGGCTTTCACTTTCATACGATGTATGGTGAGCCCTACTGGGATGAATCTGCTTATTACAGATTCACCCTATCTCAAATTGAAAAAGACATAGAAGACCCTACAGAAGAAATTCATCAAATGTGTCTTCATGTGGTCGATAAAGTTATTTCTAATGAAGCGCTACTCACACGTTTTGGTATCCCCGAATACTATTGGGACTACATTCTTCGCTCTTGGCAACGACAAGACCCTAGCCTCTACTCTCGGCTTGATCTAGCCTACTCTGGTAAATCACCTGCAAAACTACTGGAAAACAATGCCGATACGCCTACCAGTGTTTATGAAACTGGATTTTGGCAATGGCTGTGGCTTGAGCAGCAAGTTGATAATCGTAAGCTACCTCAAAGTGCAGACCAGTTTAATAGTTTGCAAGAAAAGCTCATTGAACGCTTCTACCATCTACATAAACAGCACCCACACTGGCATCTTCACTTTGCCTGCTGTCAAGGCAGCATAGAAGATCGAGGCACTGTACAATATTTACAAGACTGCGCTCATCAGGCTGGCTTACCAACTGGCTTCACCTATGTTGAAGATATTGGCCTTGCGGAGTCAGGAGAATATACAAACTTAGAAAATCAGCCATTACATTGGTTGTTTAAACTCTATCCATGGGAGTTTATGTTCCAAGAAGAGTTTGGGCAAAGCCTTACGGAAGATAGGTGCCGTTTTATTGAACCCCCATGGAAAAGCATCCTTTCAAATAAAGCGATACTTCCTCTGCTCTGGAAAGAGTTTAAAGGTCATCCAAACTTGTTACCTGCATTTTTTGAAGAAGACATAACACAAGCTAATGAAACAACGCTGGTTAAAAAGCCTTTATTCTCTCGAGAAGGTGCCAATATCAGCATTATTCAAAATGAAAAAGCAATGATGAACACTGAAGGGCCTTATGGCTCTGAGGGATTTATTTATCAAGCTTACACACCATTACCAAAGTTTGGTGATCAATATGCACTTATTGGAAGCTGGCTTGTCAATGATAAAGCGGCGGGAATGTCGATCAGAGAGGACCGACAACTCATCACTCAGGACATGAGTCGGTATTTGCCTCATATCATCGTCGAGTAGCATTCGATTGTGGGGAGGCAAATTCGGATAAGCTTTCAAAGCTCTAATGAGATAGAGCTTGCTTTTTAACCTACTTTCAAAGCTCTAATGAGATAGAGCTTTGAATAAACTAAAAAATGTACTTGGTTTTGCTATATCAATCGGCACATGTAAACGTCTGGACAGCTCATTTGATGAGAATATACCGCGAATTTTATGTGTCTCTCTTTCAAGCACTAAGCAATGGTGCTGGCCAGAGTCTTTCAATGCATTAATAACATCTCTAACACTTGCTGTTTCAACTTCATGATAATCAAAAGCCATTAAATCACTTTTAGGGATCATCATATCCGTGATAGGAATTGTGCTCGCCTGTTCTGATTTAGATGTTTTTTGAATAAGTGCAAGCTCACTCAGTTCAGATAAACTGACAATGCCAAGTAGTTTATCATTGGCATCAACAACAAATTTCATTTTTGTATGAGATTGAAGCATCATTTTCTTCACTTCAAGTGCACACATATCACTGTCGATCACAGCTGCAGATACTTTTGAGTAATCTGTTAGATACTTGATAGCAGGTTCATTAAGAGAAATATTTTGGTTATCTTGTGGAGATGCAAGCTGATCAATTTCAGCGGTTTCATAAAAACGAAGTTTACTCATTATTCAAACTCCTTGGATATAATAGTCAAACTTTAAACTGTTGCGTGGGGCTTTCTTGCCCCTTATTCCACTCTCAAATTAAGCCAGTGGATGTGTATGAATGATGAATAAAAAGATAATTTACAGAGATGCAGTCATCAGGTGATACAGCGCAGGTCTATTATGAAAAACTTGCGTTGTTTTGAGGCCACGTTCAAGCTCATCAGCACAAAAGATACCTCTAATTTGATGACTTTCACGCTCTAAGACTAGTGCGTAACGCTCACCACTTTCTTTCATTGCCGCTAACACATCGCCAATTTCAGCAGTTTCAAGCTCGTGAAAGTCAAAAGCATGCAGCGCATGTTTAGGAATCATCATTTCAGTGACTGAAACCTCATGACGGTCAAACCCTTGAGAAATTAATTTTACAAACTTTCTATCTGATAACTGGCGGCTTGTAACAACACCGATGCACTGACTTTTCTCATCAACAACAAACATCATTTTAAGATGAGAGCGCGCCATAATTTGTTTCACTTCTAGTGCAGAAATAGAAGCATCAACAACATGAGGTTGAACTTTTTCAAAGTCAGTTAAAAAACGTAATGCCGGTGTAAACATTGACTGGTCTACAAGTTGTGTTGGGCAAGCAAGTTGATCTTCTTCTGTAGTTTGAAATACATGTAATCTAGACATTTAGAAATCTCCAGTAAAAAATTTAATCTATTTTTTAGTAACGAAGGATAATCAAAATAAAGAATATTTAATTATCTTGTATCGTAAATCAGTCATTTGATGTTAATAAAATTATTTTACGGTGACTGGAGATGCCCTGATTGCATAAAAGGCTAAAGGAAGAATTAGTAAGAGGTATAGGAAAACATCAGCAAAAGGACTTTGCTCATGGGTTAAAGTAACCAAGCCAAAACTTGAAGTTAAAAACTTCAGTTCAAAACTATCAAAAACTTGGGCACTGTCTGCTATATCAGCATATACAACATGAGGCTCTGAGCTTTGCTGCTCAACAGATACATAATGCTGTAAACCACCAATCATGGCGATTAAAATCAAACTGAAACTTAAAAATATTTTCATAGCAAACTCGGTGTACAAACACTTGTACTGCATTTTTATTTTAATGAGAATTTTACACGTAGGGTGCGTCAAACCATTAAATTGCATACCTTTATATCAACGGTTTTATTTCGTTGATGCTTATAATTTAGGTTACACCCAATATATGCATTGAACAAGACAGCTTTGTTTCATTCTGTGAACGTATAAAGCTATTTTTAATTCTAGACAGCTGATTTTCATCACACTTGCCCGAGTAAAAAAAATGTAAAAATCACATCTTTTAAAGTTACAAACATCAGAAGCAAGCTGCAGGTAAACACTATAAAAATCAGCTATTTTCATCAAATAGCATTGCTAAAACTTTTAAAAAAACCATTCTCTAAAATGCGATAAGTGCAACTGAGGTATCAGTGTAACGATTCGATACACACCCATTTCAGAACAACTATTTTTTACATAGATTTTACGTATTAAAGTCTTATTACACCTTGAGACACCAACCCCAAAGTAAGACTGCACACTATATGTGCACGATTTGTACACTTTAAAAGCACCAACACCCTTAAGAGATAAAGGAACTCAAGCAACGGGTGAATGTCGATAGTGAAACATCACAGGTTCATCACATCAAGGGCAACAGAATTGACCGAAAATATTGTTCTATTCTTTTCACTGGCAGTTCAGTGTAAATGTGATAGTCTGAGAGTGGATACCTTTGTGGTTTATTTTAGCCTTTTCAAGCATGTCGACATTATTTCAACATCAATGGCTACCCTATAATCTAAACACTAGTTGTTCTGAAAGGATTTATACCTATGCAAATGACCTATTCCAAAGCTTTTCAGCGCCTCAAGAAAAACTTTTCCCTTGTAAGTGTCTTTCTTGTACTTCTTGGCTGCTCATCAGCTGGTATGGCCGAATTCCAAGAAGGAAAGCACTACTTTAAACTTGATAACGCAACACCTGGTACTGGCGAAAATGTAGAAGTGCTCGAGTTTTTTAACTATGCATGCCCCCACTGCTTTAACCTAGAGCCTTATGTACAGGCGTGGGAAAAAGAAAAACCTGATTACATCAAGTTTGAACATGCTCCTGCATTTTGGAACCCAATGTATGAAAACACGGCTAAAGCTTTTTATACAGCTCAAGAACTTGGCGTAATGGATAAATTACACCTCGCCATTTTTGATGCAATCCACAATAAAGGCGCAAACTTTAACAACCAAGAAGCCATCAAGGCTGTATTCGTTGCAAACGGTGTGAAAGCTGAAGACTTTGATAAAATGTACTCTTCTTTCTACATCTCACAAAAAGCAACAATGACAAATAAACAGTTTGCAAAATTTAAGCTTCGTTCGGTACCAACCATTGTTGTTGATGGTCAATGGAGAACAAGCCTTCAAGAAGCTGGCTCACATGAGACACTTTTTGAAATTATTGAATTTCTTAGCAAAAAAGCAAAAGAAAGCCGTTCTGACTCCTAATTCTTCAGAACATCCCATTTAAAGCGCCTTCTGGCGCTTTTTTATTGGCTCTGAGTACTGGCCGTGTGCCCCCTTTCCCAAATCCTCATTGAGTGCTACCATGGTGGCAGTATTGGCGTGACGAATAAGTCACGGCATAATCAGGGGTAGTTTTGACTCGCGAAACCATTGTCTTAGAGAAGTTTAATTGATAAGCCCTTCTTTTTAGCCTGCTGATTCAACTTAATCTGTCATTAAACTTTCACGTTTTTTGAAGCAGACTAACGAACGAATTACAGCAAGCTGTTAAATAAGGCAAACAGAATTGTCAGTTGAGTTGCGCCAAGCAATTGAATTGCACGCTCAAAACAACTTCAAAGATACACCAAGGAGTATAATATGAAAGTAGGTATTAACGGTTTTGGCAGAATCGGTCGCCTTGTCTTCCGTGCTGCAATGGAACATAAAAACATTGATATCATTCAAATTAACGATCCAGGCGCTAAAGCTGATACTTTTGCTCACCTTGTTAATTTCGACTCAGTTCATGGCCGTTGGCACCGCAATGCGCAAGCAAAGGGTGACGACGTAATCCAAGTTGGCGATCACTCCATCAAGCTCACTGGTAACCGTGCAATCCAAGACACTGACTGGTCTGAGTGTGATCTTGTTATCGAATCCTCTGGTTTCATGCGTAAGAAAGAACTTCTTCAAGCTTACCTAGATCAAGGTGTTAAGCAAGTCGTTGTTTCAGCTCCAATGGGCGACGACGTGACTAACATCGTTATGGGTGTTAACCACGAAGTGTACAATAAAGATGAGCATAAAATCGTAACAGCTGCATCTTGCACAACTAACTGTCTAGCTCCAATTGTTAAAGTTATCGAAGAAAACCTTGGTATCCAACGTGCTTCCATGACAACAATCCACTCTGCTACAAATGACCAAGCACTCCTAGACGGCCCACACTCTGATCTTCGTCGTGCAAGAGCTACAGGCCTTAGCTTAATCCCAACTAAGACTGGCGCAGCTTCAGCAATCACTGAAATCTTCCCTCACCTTAAAGGTAAGATCAATGGTCACTCAGTACGTGTACCACTTACAAATGCATCTCTAACTGACGCTGTATTTGAAGTGAAGCAAGCAACAACTGCAGAAGAAGTGAACAAGCTTCTTAAAGCAGCTGCAGAGGGCGAGCTTAAAGGTGTTATGGCTTACGAAGAGCGTCCACTTGTAAGTATCGACTACAAAACAGATCCACATTCTGTTTCTATCGATGCACTATCAACGATGGTAATCGACGGTACTCAAGTTAAAGTTTATGGCTGGTATGACAACGAGTGGGGTTACTCCAACCGTGTTGTTGAGCTTGTAAACTACATCAGACAGCAAATTTCTTAATTTGCTGTCTTCCCCTCTTCGGAGGGGATGTCCTTTCTAATATAAGACCTTTCTCTTTTAAAGTACGCCACCTCTTAGTAATACCAACCTCTACCCTGCCCTACAAAGTTTTAAAAAAAATAAAAGTCTGTTATGCCCTGCTCTTGATTTAAATTTGATCGAGTTTGACCCAACTGAGTCTCATGAAAAGCATATATTGGCAAGTTTGGCGGTTGCAACACTGGATTTACTTGCCCTAGCCCTACCCTCATCAAAGCAGGACTCTCTGTATTTTGGGTTGAAAAGGGACCATAACTAAAATTGGGAACAACAACTGAACGCATAAACTGATATGCTTGAGCAGTTGGAGAGACAAATGGTTTCTGAGATATATGAATAGATCCATTTTCTTGCGCAAACGACTTCATGTAAGGTGTATTAAGCATTTGAGTAGGTGTTAATCTTGTTTGTGGGTCATAACTTAATAAACCAGCAATAACTTCATCACGAGTTTCATACTTCATCTTATTGAGATCAGGGTGCTGTAAATTTGTACCAAGACATAAACCCCGCTCATCTGCAGTAAGTGAAAATGAGCGACCATTAATAGTTAAATGTGCCTGAGCTAAGTCATCTGGTAAATTGCCAAGCTTTGTCTCAAGCATGGTTAACCCCAAAGAAAAAGCATCATGTTTAATTGGGTCGTACCGACTCGTCAAATATTCTGGTGGAAGATAACGAGGGGTACCAGCATCTGCATATGGATTTGGTTGCTTCCCATTAATTGGTGTTGCAAAACCAAAATCAGTTAAAAGTATTTCACCATTTGTTGAATGTAAATAATTTTCAGGTTTAATATCTCGGTGAGCAAAGCCCTTCTTATGCAGAGTAGCAATATGCTCGGCATAATTAAAATCAATATTTTTTAATTTTTGCTCGGCAAGCTGAGGGTTCTCTAAAAGAAGGCTTGCTATTTTTTCTGCAGCATTTTTACCATTCCCTTGATTGGAAAGCGGTAGAAAAACGTAAGATTTACGTGTTGGCTGCCCACGTTTTTGGCCTACTATATTAACATGGGCATAATCTAACATTGTGCTTAAACCTTTACCTTGCCCTATTCGTTTATGCTCTTTAATTTCGTTTTCAGCATCTATACGACTGGTAAATTTTTTAACCGCAACAATATCGCCTGTATGCATATTACGAGCGAGTCGAACCTTTCCAAAACTACCCTCTCCAAGTTTAAAAGAACCTTCCTCCACTTGTAATTGTAATTTTTGCAATAAATCTCGCTGTGCAGCTGTTGGGGAGTTTATAAGCTCATAGAGCTGACCATTCGAACTTCGAACAACTGAAGAGTCCAAACGATGCATAGGGTGATGCAGTTTATGACGTTTGTGAGCTTTAAAATAGTCACCATCACGAGAAAGTGTAAAGTCTGGCTTTAACTTCCTTAGTATTAAGGTTGTCTCAACTGATAAATAATTCTGCTTTAATTGTCCAAACAAAGGGTGTCCTTTCAATCTTTGAACAACTTTTTGGCGTACAATATCTGAATTTAATTCAATTGGTTGTCTCTTTAAAAAGCCATCTAAAAATACTTTATTTGCTTCATACACAATCCTAGATTGCATTTGCTTATACTCTACGGGCGTTAAAGTAAATACAGTATTTATAGGTGTTGGGACTGAATTTTGAGATTGCGATTTTCTAGTCTCGCCTAGATTATATGTTGAAGCATTTAATGCTGTGGAGTGTAGATCAGACTGAGCGATATTCTCGGCGAATCTCATCCCAAATAGCTGTGACACTCCTTTTTTTAGAAGTTCCAAGATACGCATAGATGTGCTTACTGTGCTACATCGAATTGATTTCAAGTAATCTGTTGTTCTAGACCGTCGAAGCGAAGGCTTTTCTATACATTGAGACTGCACATGAGTTGGAGTGTCAGGTGCAGTTTGAACCTTATTAAGATAAGACGTTCCACCTATTTGATGAGGGTATTGTTTTTGTTGCTTGAAAGAAGCTGCTCGCCTATGTGCTTCAGCACAAGGAAAAGGTGCATAACCACCGATAAGCGTTGTCATAAAATGGCCTAATCAACTCATGGATATTATCATTGAAATAGTAAACAAGCCTAACATGTCTATCAGTGGCTATTGTGTAACACGGCTAAATAGAGATAAAAGCAGGTTACAGCCTTGGTCCCTAGCCAGACTTCCCTCACTTTTGATACTATGCGGCAGAGCCAACTCTCCGCAGAAGAGATGATATCAATACACCACAAGAATTAAAGCACAGGTCAGTAGCACTGTAGTTGTTTAGAAAAGTCAAACACGCCTCTAAAACATGTGTTTTTTAATAAGATTATTACAGGTATAGCAATGAAAGATACAATCTATCAGTCAAACGATGCCCAACAAGGCAAAGTAACACCTTTTGAGTTCAACGAAGAAGTTGTTCGAGTCTTTGATGATATGATCAGCCGCTCTGTGCCTGGTTACCGTGCGAGTATTGAGCTAGCGATGGTTTTAGCTGCAGAAATATGCCAGCCAAACGATCATATTTATGATTTAGGGTGCTCCCTTGGCGCAGCTACATTTGCGCTACTTAATCAGAAAGCGCTGCCTCAACTTCATATTACAGGTATTGATAAATCAATTCCTATGTTGCATGGTTTTCAAAAAATAATGCAAAGCCAAGGTCATAAACCAACGACAGATTCACTTCCATTACACTATGAATCGATTAATCATCAACAACATGTTTTGGATTTAGAAGAAGCTGATCTAGTTACAATGGCTTTTAAACCAAGCAAACTAGTGCTGCTTAATTACGTGTTGCAGTTTATTAAAGTTGAACAAAGAGCTGCTCTACTCACTGATATTCATAAGGCTCTACAACCTGGTGGTGTTCTTTTATTATCTGAAAAAATTATTTGTGAGAACCAAGAGCATCATGCATTTATTGATAAACTGCATTTACGCTTTAAATCATTACAGGGCTACAGCGAGCTTGAAATAGCAGGTAAGCGAAGTGCAATTGAAAATGTGCTTATCCCAGAAACATATGAAGCGCATGAAAAAAGATTAAAAGAAGCCGGCTTTAGCCAAGTAATCCCTGTTCTCACGCACCTTAACTTTATGACAATTCTAGCTGTTAAATAGAGAAGGTTCCTAAACGCAAAAAAGAGGGTTAAACCCTCTTTTTCTTTGATAAAATGATGCTTTAGCCTCGAAGCTCACCATCTTCCATCCAGCAGACAACACCGTTTGGATTATGCTTGTCGTAGCACCTGCCCTTCCCTACAAGACTGTTCTGTTGGAAGTTACCACGGAATCGACTACCGTCAGCCCAAGTCATTTCACCTTGGCCACTCATAACATCACGAAGAAATTCACCTCGGTAAGTGCGCCCATCACTCCAGTGATAAGCACCATCACCTTGTCGTACACCTTCGACAAATTGACCTTCATAAATACTGTTATCTGGGAATGTCAGCTTACCTTGCCCATGCTGTAAATTATGGCGATATTCACCTGTGTATTTTTCACCTGTAGGCCAAGTCTCTTCACCCATACCATGGCGCTCCCCCATCACGAATTCACCAGTGTACTGCTGACCATCAGTCCAGCGGTATGTGCCTTTTCCGTGAGGAAGATTCTTGAGAATTTGCCCGTAATATTCTTCTCCATTTTTAAAGAGAATACGGCCATCGCCAATGAGTTCAGCATTATTAAACTCACCAGAAATTTGTGTGCCGTCATTGAGATTCAGTGTGCCTCGACCACGGGGCTGATCTTTTTCAAAAAGACCTTCGTAAACTCGACCATCTGCAAATGTGTAAGAACCATAACCTGTTCGTACACCACGAGCATATTCACCAGTGTAGCTAGAGCCGTCTTTCCACTGGTAGTCACCTTTGCCATGGAAGTAGCCATTTTGCCATTGACCTTCATACGAATCACCATTGGCAAACCTCATGATGCCAAAGCCTTCCATAAGATCATCAGACCACTGGCCTTCATACTGATCACCAGTTTCCCACTGCAACGTACCTTCACCATGACGAAGGCCATTTTGGCGCTCACCAGTATATGTGCCTGCGGACAGCCCTTCAGATACCATCGCTTGCTGCTGTGTATCATCTTGAGAGCATGAGGCGAGACCTGCCAGCAAAAAGCAGCATGACACCACAAGCAATTGTTTAGGTCTTAAGAGCGATACTTTCTTGCCCACAATCATTCCCTATCTCATCCACGGGGGGTGTACCCTATCCATTTTTTGGGTCTATAAATTAATCATAGACCATAGAAATTAATTTGGGTCAAATTGCAATCGCTTAGAGAATAATGCAAGTGTTGCTGGCACTAAAAACAGTGTCACCAGTGTTGCAGTTGTAATACCAAATGCAAGAGAAACAGCCATAGGTTTTAGAAATTGTGACTGTATAGACGTCTCTAGCACTAAAGGTACCATGCCTAAAACAGTCGTTATTGTTGTTAATGCAACCGCTCTCACTCGATCCGATACTGCGCCTACAATAGCTGACATAATTGGCTCTCCAGTATCTCGGCGCTGATGAAAGCGGTCAAGCAGAACGAGGTTGTCATTGACTACAATACCGCTCACAGCAAAGGCACCAATCATCGAATATAAAGTAAATGGCAAATGCATAACCCAGTGGCCAATCACAGCACCAGCTAAACCAAATGGCACAGCATAAATAATAAGAAGTGGCATCCAATAGGATTTCAAAACAATGGACATCAATGCATACATACAGAAAAGTGCTAAAGCAAAGCTCACGATAAGATATTCTTCAATTTGCTTTTGTTCTTGCTGAAACATGTTTTTGACAAATTCAATCCCCTGGAAGTGATTCTGAATTTGACGCTCTAAATCCGCTCGCCATAAAGGGCCGGCCCAATATTGCCCAGCACGATCAGAGGTTCTATTAATAATCACTTGTACACTAGGAATACCTTGATGACGGGTAATATCAAGCGGCCTTCGGTCTCTTTTTAGCGTCGCAACATCGCCTAGAGATAAGCTTTGACCTTGTGGGGTCATAATCGGAATACGCGCTAAATCTCTTAATGATTGCACACCATCAGCAGATGAAACTTTCATCTTGACTGGTATTTGCCCAGTAGGTGTTTGCAAATCATACAAAACTTCCTCAGCAAGAATCACACGCACCTGCTGCGCTAAATCTTGCGGGCTTAAGCCAAGAGAGCGACCATACGCATTCACATCAAACACAACTTGCTGCTGCAACTGAGCGCCATTGAGTTCAACAGACTCCACACCAGCTTGCTGTCGCAACCAATCGCCAAGTGCCAATGCCCCCTGCTCTAGATTTTGGCGAGATAAAGATGTTAAATAAAAGGAAGTGCTATTCCTTTCGGGATTTAAGCTGGTTTGAATTGTGAGGGAGTCCACACCAGGAATTTCACCGACAGCTTCTTTCCAAGCCAAAGCAACAGCTTCTGCAGGTGTTTCTCTTGATCCAGCGGTAGACATCTCAATAGCAACTTGACCCATTAAAGCTGCACCTGATACACGAGGCATATGCTTACGCAATACATTTTTTATTTGAGCTGTATCAGGATCATGTTTGTGCTCTTGTTGAATATCAAGTGCTGTCGCTTCTAAACGATTTAAGACAGCATCTAAATCAGATTGCGAAGCACCTTCAACCATAGACACCTGAGCAACCGCTAAATCACCTTCTATTTTTGCAAAGAATGAATATCGAACACCTCCACTTGCTAAGACAAACATCATAAATGCAAAAAAGCCAATAAAGACAGCTTGCATTAACCATGGGTGTCGACAATTCCACTGCACGCATGCAACACACTCTTCTTTAAAGTCATTCAGACCTTTTTGAAATGAATTTAATTTCACATCTTTCTTTGGTGATGGAATAACTGGTACAGCATTACGAAGATGAGCAGGAAGAATTAATAACGACTCAATCAAGGAAAACGCTAAAGTCGCAATAACAACTGCAGGAATAGCCCGCAACATGCGTCCTTCATCCCCTGGTAAAAAAAGTAAAGGCACAAACATAATCATGGTTGTAAGTGCTGCTACGACAACAGGTTGTACAACAATTTTTACACCCTGAACTGCGGCTTCGTGATATGGCGGCAAAAGTGGTGATCGCTGTTTTTTCAGAAGCCACTTTATTTGCTGAGAATAAATACTATCTCCAACAATAACAGCGTCATCAACCAAAATACCGAGTACCAAAATAAAGGCAAAAAGTGAAACCATATTGAGGGTATAGCCTGTCATCCAAAGCACTATAAAACCGCCAAGAAAAGCAACAGGAATACCAAGGCTCACCCAGAATGCGAAACGCCATTGCAGCGATAAAGTCAGAATAACAAAGAGTAAAAGGAAGCCATAAAACCCATTTTCAATTAAAATTTCGACACGTGCTTTATAGTATTTCGACGTATCTTGCCATACATCAAGAGAAACACCACGGGGTAAAATAGGGTCTACTTCCACCATAAATTGCTTCAGTCGATTGGATAACTCAACTAGCCCAGTTGTACGGCTACTTTTAACAGCAAGTAAGACAGCATTTTCGCCATTAAAGCGATGCCCTTGTGTAAAAGTAGGCAGCACAATAGTCGAAACATCAGAGAGAAATACCTGCGTCCCATTAGGGTATTGACGGATTATAGGGTTTCCTATTTGAGAGACCAGAGACTCAGAGGTGTCTGTTAGTAATCGATAACTAATACCCTGCTCTTCAAAAGCGCCGACATCAAAACTTTGTCGACCAGCTCGTAGCACTTGTCCTACTTCTGCTGCAGAAAGACCAAAACGCTTTAAGGCATTTATATTAAGAAGTATTGTCGCTTCTTGCTCGGAAGGATGATAAAAAGAAACATCACCAACCTCTGGCAAACGCTCAAGCTCTCGCTTTAACTTTTCAGAAAGGGCTTGTAAATCCTGGTACTCATGAGGTCCTTTAATTGCAAGCGCTGCAACTGCTGGCTCAATTCTAACCTGAAATACAGTTGGCGACAGAGCACCTTTAGGTCGATCAAGAGCATCTATTAAGGCCCTCACATCAGACTTTATACCTGCATCTTTTGCTGCAAGTGCATTCAACATGACCTGCATTTGCAGCTGCCCTTGCTGAATTGTTGTTGTTACATCATCAACACCATTGAGCGCCATTATACGGCGCTCAAGCTGCTCAACACCTTGAGTTTCAATCCCATGACTCGACATACCTGGAAATGGAATATTAACTTGAAGCCAATCAACTTGAACTTGCGGTATAACCTCTGTTCGAATTGACTGAGTTGCAAAAATACCTGCGCAGATAATTAAAGCCATCAAAATATTGGCGGCTATTGGGTGAAGCGTAAACCAACGAATCAAGAACTTTACTCCTGCCTTACTGCGAGACTGGTATTATGTTCTTGCTGAGAATATGTTCTGTCAGGCTCAGTAAAACGTACTTCATGACCAGGCAGCAACCAAGTTGGTGGCGTTTCAATCACTTGAATTTGAGTGTGCGAACTAGGTGTAAAATATGCAAAATCTTTATCACTAAACACTCGATTTAAACGAAGCCTTTCAACTTCTGCAATCAGTAAATCAGAGTCAGAGCGACGCTTATTTTTAATGGTATAGACTTGATTTTGTGAAGCAAGTGCTAATGGTAGACGTAATAATTCAGCATCTGTTGGCACACCCAGTAGCACTTCAACTCGCTCTCCAGGCAGTAAAAAAGTGTCTTGATCTTGTTGACTATTTTGACTGACTTCAATCTTAACTGACTCCAAACCAGTAAGAGGATCAATTGAACCTGATCGCGATAATAGTCGTCCTGTAAAGCTATCAACCCTAGAGCCTCGTAACCGAGAAATACGAATCTGTAAGTTATCTTGATTCACATGATTACTTTTTAAAAGCTCTGCATTTTCACCGTTCAGGCCCAACTCAACGATCATACTTTCAGGTTGAAACACACTGGCCATCTCCGTACCTGCCACAAGCATTTGCCCCATGGATAACCCCTTATCTACTACTCGCGCAGTAAATGGTGCTTTAATACTTTGTCGGTCAAAATAAGCTTGGGCAAGCCTCAAGTCTGCCTTTGCTGTTTGAAGCAATGCTGTTTGTGTTTTAAGCATTTGTTGACGAAAATGCAAAGGTGTTTTTAAACCCGGCACTTCACCAGCAGTATTCACTTGTGCTTTGGTTTGCAAAAGTGCTTGCTCTGCTTGATGAACTTTCGATTGAGCTGCAAGAAGTTGGTTATTCAGTGCTGGTGAATCTATGCGATAAAGCTCCTCACCTTTTTCTATAATTTCGCCAGCGGCAATTTTTGGATTTATGGAAACAAGTGTACCCTCAGCCTCTGAAAATAGAGAAACCTTTGATTCAGGTGTCACAATCCCACCTAGTTCAACTGGTAGCTTCCAGGTTTGTGCTTTATAGGTATCGATTTCAACAAGAGGACGTACTTTTGATGCTTTATGACTCTTTTTTTGCGATATCGCTGAAACTTGTTGTTTAGGTGACGCTTGTTGGGCTGAATTACTGTTTGGATCTGCAGCATTTTTTTGTTTGAACGCCCCCTGTAGATTGTGAAACTGTTCTATCACAAAATTTTCTGAGGTTTCAACAAGATCGGGTTGGTTATAGGAAATCCACCAGCCTGTAAAAAAAGCAAGATTTAAAATAACAAACGGCAGTAAAATGCGCACAATATCACTCCATTTTTTATACGCCTACCTGCTCTGGGCCTGTTACCTCTTGCTTAAAGAGGTCGTATTATTTTGTCGTATATCCTTGAACAAAAAGATACCATTAAGCCATCAAAACAGACTTCAATTTTTTATTCTATTTTTAGAGTGATAGTTCTAACAGATAAGGTGACAGGAGTGCAAACGAATAATACCTTAGATTCAACTCATAAGTGCAA
>DJZY01000099.1:0-10755 GCA_002450655.1 Gammaproteobacteria bacterium UBA6940
AAATTCCAAATATTTTTATTAATTTGATTTTTCAATAGTGGCAGAAAGAGATTTAACTAATTGGTAATTAGCTCTAGAACTTAATCTTTAAAGGGAAGTAAGGGACAGGTCAGTTGAGAACAGTTGAGCTCCTTTAGGATTCTAGAAGCTCATTTGTAATGGTTTGGATGTCTTCGATAGCAAATGGTTTTGTAAGAGATGCATTTGCACCTAATAGTTTAGCTGCTTCAAGGTAGCTGCTTGATTGGTTGGAGAAACCAGACATAGCAATAATGGGGTTCTCATAACCTTTATTTCTTAACTCTATAATAAGTTCAATGCCTTCAGAGTCTGGCATGACTATATCAGTAAGTACAATATCAGGTGCTATGGACATTATATTTTCAATGGCTTCGAGACCTGACGTAGTAAACTCAACACTATAGCCAGCCTTTTCAAGACCTTTGCTGAGAAATTTACCGAACTGCGGATCATCATCGATAATTAAAAATTTCTTAGCCATTAATTAAACTCCTACATTAATAGAGTGCTTCCTTTATTAGGGGGTGCCTAATATATAAGCGAGCTATCCTTAAACTTAATATATGTTATAAGGCATATATAAGCTTTTTTAGTTACTTTAATTGAAATAACTTTTTATATTTTCTCATATAATTCTAGCAGTTTCATTGCAAACTGTTAGCCTTTCATCTATATGGAGTAATATTTACTCATGGTATTACAGTTAAGGTACTTAAGTTTTTGATGCAAACTCAATAAGGTGGCCAAGTAGTTCGTCATGATTGATAGGTTTGACCATATAAACTACATCATTAATTTTCTTGTTTTCATCATGAAGCTCTTCGTTGTAACCACTGCAAATAATCACATTTGTAGATGCCTTAAAACGAAGCATTGCTTTACATAAATCAGCGCCAGAAATTTTAGGCATAATGTAGTCACTCACAACTGCCAGATATTGACCATTATTCGATATAAATGAAGTTAAAGCTTTACTAGGTGAAGTATATGTTTCTACTTCATAGCCATTATTTTTCAAGAAAAGGCGCATGAATTTTAGAAGCTGTTCATTGTCATCAACAATCATGACAGGTAATTTGGAAACTATAGTCCCAGGCTCGTGCTGAGTAACTTTAGTTGACTTTTGTGCGTCTGTTTCAGCAACAAGAGCTTGCTTTGGAAAGAATAGGGAAAAAGATGTCCCCTTGTCAGGTGTGGAGTCTACAAAAATATGACCGTTATGCTTATGCACTAAGCCATGAATAATAGAAAGCCCCATGCCTGTGCCTTTGTCTTTATCCTTTGTGGTAAAGAATGGGTCAAAGATTTGAGCAAGATTCTCAGGTGAAATCCCTGGTCCATTATCAATAATTGAAATTTTAACGAAGGTTTCACTAATGCCGCTGTTAATTTCAGATTTACATGAAGAGCATGTGAGCTTGGGTGGTAAAAATTCTTCGGTTGTAATGGTAATGTTGCCGTTATTACTAAGAGCATCTCGAGCATTAATGACTAAATTAACAATAATCTGTTCAAAGTGAGTAGGGTCAATCAAAATAGCGTTGTCAGCAGTACTATGAATATCCAGTTGGATACTTGAGGGCAAGCTTGTTTTGAGGAATGGGTAAAGTTGCTTGATTGTTTTATGCGTATCTAGAGCTACAGGTTTAGCTTCAGCCTTACGGGAGAAGACAAGTAGTTGCCTAATAATCGCTTGAGCTCTTTCACCACCAAGATGGATTTCATTGATGGAATCTTCAAGTTCAAGTACGGATGGATTTTCTTCAAGGTTTGGTGTTGCCTTTAAGGTTTTTATTTCATCCATTGAGAGGCGAGAGAAGCCAAGAATGCCGCCTAATATATTGTTGAAGTCATGTGCAATAGCAGCGGTCATACGGCCTATTGCCTCAAGTTTTTGGGCTTGAGAAAGTTGCTCTTCAAGCTTTTGCTGCTGCTTATAGGATGCTTCTTTTTCCTCTATTTCATTTTTAAGTTCTTGATTAGTTCTATCAAGATTAATGGTCATCTTTTCTAAATGAGCCATCATTTTATTATATGCAACAGCAATTTCAGTAAATTCTTGGGTGGAGCCTGTATTTGCTTTTTCATTAAATTTAGAATCAACAACAAACTTATTCATGATTGAAACCATATCGCGTAATGGCTTTAATAAGCGCTTACTCATGACGAAATAGCTGATGACAATAATTGTTAAGAAGAAAAGGCAAAGTAATCCTATACCTTTAATCATGGTTTGTTGAGTTGTTTGCAGGCGATAGATTGAAACACGAAGCGTCATTGTACCAAGCTGACGGTATGAATCAGAATCTTCACTGGGAAATATGGTTGCATTTTCAGAGCGATAAATAGGTGCAGTAATAATTAAGTCTGAATCGCTTGGTTCCAGTTGCGGGTTCGTATAACTTGAGATAGCTGTGTTATCGTTATTTCTAATTGTACTACTTTGAATATACGAGAACTGACGGAGAATTTCATTTAGCTCAGATGCATGGGTAGCACTCTCAAACAAAAGAATGAATTCTGCTTTTTCTTCAAGAGCATTTAGAAGTTGTTTCGTATCTTCTTGGAGCTCACTTACAAGTGTTTTCTTAATGATTCCATGGGAAACAGTTAAGGTTGATAATGAGAACAAAAGTAGAAAGAGCGCCGTTAAGCTTGAGATTTTAAAATGTAGTGGCGCATTATTTAGCTGCATAATCTGGACTCATAAAATAAATTAGTTTTTAGGTAACCAGAGCTTAATCATCTCTAACTGTTCATCAGTGTGTTTCTTATTCAAAAATCGAAGAGTCTTTCTATTGGCAGCAAAGGAGGCGCTTTCAATGTAATGAAATTCTGTTTCATGCTCCTTCGCTCTCTCTTCAGGTGTCTCATGTGCTTTAGCAATTTCACCAATTTCTCGGCCAAAGCCGATATTATCAGGGAAAAGACCAAGATAGATGCCTTTATCTATCCATTGAAGATTATTACCAATTGACATTTTTTGACCATAAAGACTTTGTTTTATTATTGTTGGAAGTAAGGCTGGTAAGCCATATTGGCCATGATGGGGTGAAATCCATAATGCTTCAGAGTCAGGCTTCATTTTTTTGATGATGCCTTCAATCATTCTCGATGCATATTTTGGTTCACGAATCTGGTGGTTTTCGAGTTGAATACCTGCTTTTTCAAAAGCAGCAAAAGCTGTATCAAGTAAATTTTGATCTGCTTGAGGGTTTGTCACTATATGAACAGTTTTAAGATTTGGCTCAAGGGCTGACAGTTGTTTCGCGAGGCTGTTTGGTGACAGGATATATTTAAACCAATGATCAATGAGAGGGTTATCTTCAACTTCAACTGCAACGGCAATATTCACTTGCTCAGGCTTTAGTGCTTTGCCAAAGTGTTGATATGGATCAGGACCTAATATAACGTATCCTTCGCCTGAATTGCATGACTCGGGTAAGGACTCAGTTGTTGTCACTGTAGTAAAATCAGGCGTTACTTCTTTAAAACCATCCAAAATATCAGAGATGATGCGAAAATACGGCGCATTTTGTGGGGGTGTTAATACGCACCAGCTCCAAGCTGGAACTGATATTAACAGCGAGCACAAAGTGAGACACTGTATTATCAATGAAGTTTTTCTAATTCCTGTCACGTTATAGTTGCCTTAAATTAGTGTTTTACAAATATGCACATGCATAATTAATAACAACATGCATATTTTGTGTAGATGGGCACAAGTGCCTACAACATTAAAAGCGATTAGTAATCCCATCTCACTTCAGCAAAAACTTGACGGCCAGGAAGAGGCATATCATTTTCTGGGAAGTAAAGGCCAGTAAAGCCCGCAGGGTTAAATGATGTTGGCTCTAATGTTTCAGAGTCAAAGAAGTTTGTGATACCAAATTTCATAGAAATTTCCGAATCAAATGGCTCATATAATGCAGAGAAGTTTACGATAGTATCATCTGGTATATCCTCACGGACATCATCTGCTGTACGAGCACGATCAGCAATAAAGTATGTTTCCATATTAATCGAAAGAGTAGGGTTTAAGCGCCATAAGCTTTCAAGGAAAAACTGTTTTTGTGGTACAAGTGCTGCTTGAGTATTAGTATCGGAGTCTATAGATCGTACAAACGACATATTGCCCCGAATGCTCCAGAGATTTGTAATGTCATTTTTGTATTCAACTTCAAGGCCTACGCCTTTTTGTCGACCGTCGTTTTGATACTGACCATTAACAAGTTTGATAATAGAGTCACGTCTATTTTGGAAAATGTTAATACTTAACTCTTCATCTTGATCAAGCTGGAATATTAAAGAGCCTTCAAGTGTTTTAATGGTTTCAGGTTCTAATTCTGAATTACCTAAACGAACAGGATTATTTTTTGCATAGAGTTGATAAATAGATGGCGATAAGAAGGCTGTACCATAGAGTACTTTTGATGTAACTGTATCGCTGAGCTGGTAAACCCACGCAGCACGAGGGTTTGTTGTATTACCGAAGTCGTTATAATGGTCAAAACGAACACCAAATGTGAATTCTGATTTTTCGTTAACCTGATACTGATCCTGAGCATAAATACCAATATTACGTCGGTTTACAGGCGAGAGAAACAGGTTAGGGTCAGAACTGTCTTGGTAGATAATTTCTCCGTTCGGTGTTGGCGTTTGATCGGCATAAAAGTTTTTATTCTCATATATATCGTATAAGCGTGAAAAAGAGGTGTTCACACCGAAGCGAAGATTATGTTTATCACCAAAAGGGTAGTCGTACGCAGTATTATAGCGCGCTATTACTTCTTTAAAACCAAGCTGGCTCTTAAGGCCATATTGGTAAACGGCATTTCCTTCTGGAAGCAATGATATGCTGGTATCAAGAATACTATTGATCACTGAAAAGTGGTGAGATAAAGTAGACTCATTTGCAAATGTTGAAGAATATTTTGCAGAGAGAAAGAGCTCTTCGTTTTTATGATAGCCATCGTTGTCCAATGTACCGAACCAGCCGATAACTTCTTCTACATCATAACGACCTTGATAGCCAAGATCAAATAACCAATTGCCTTCACGAAGTTGCATCCAAAGATCAACCCACTTTCGAGCAGCATTAACAGGGCCTGGTGCATGAGACACATTCGTATTTTGAAGTTGATCAAATGTTGATTGTAAATCACTCTCTATAATTTCATCGAAGCCGTCAGTTTGTCCTGCTTCAAATGTAATGCCGAGCTGCCAGTCATGAAAGTCGAGGTTTTGTTGACCAGAAATAGTTTTCGTATTGTAGGAACCTAAGCCTAATTTAATTGATGGTGGCATTGGTTCTGTATTTTTAGTAATGATATTTATGACACCAGCATAAGCATCAGCACCATAAAGAACCGAGCCTGGTCCACGCACAATTTCAATTTTTTCAATGACGGAGAGAGGCATATGTGTCCAAGCAACACCTTGATCTCCATTGTACGGAAGGGATATGGGGACATCATTAATCATTGTAAGTGCTTGGCGATTAAAGTCGTTACCAATGCCACGAATATAATAATTGGGTGTGTAACCAGCTGCAGATACAGATACGTGGATACCTGCAACTCGCTCTAGGAGTTCTTCTAAAGTGCGAGCGCTTGAGTGGGCAATTTCTTCTTGATCAATAACTGTAACGATCGCAGGCGCTTTACGTGCATTTTGCTTTGTACCAGTAGCAATGGTAATAAATTCTTCTTCACCATAGACTGAGCCAAAAGGGTCGGTAGCAAAAGCGCTTTGAGATAATGTGGGGAGGGCTCCTAAAGATGTTGCAAGAACGCATGCTTTAATTAATTTCGGATGTAATGTTATCGATTCTTTTTTAAAGACCATTGTCAGTTCCTTTGGCTGTATCGATCAACTTCCCTTTATATTTACCTCATGTTCACTGAATCTTGATGCCTCAGTGTGACATAATATCGAGTATGCATTTTTTAAGAGTATAGTTGATAGATGCTTTTAATTCATAATAATGCTTTAAAAAGTCCAATTCCTATCTTTAAAGCGATTTGATCAAAAATTAGCCAGTAGTCTATAACAACTTTTTGTTTTTTAAAAGAAATATGGTTAAATCTATTTAATTATTTGATAGGTATTAATTTAAAGTGTTTACCTACTTATATATTTAAGTAAGTAAACACTATTTTAATATTAATTCTTATTCGCAAACCCAAGGCTTTCTAGTCGATGTCCAAATGGAGGCATTTCATCTGCATCTATAATGACATCAAATAAAACAGGTCCTGGCGTTTCGACAAATACATCCCACGCTTTTTCTAAATCCTCAATGCTTTGAATTCTAAAGCTAGGAATGCCAAACCCTTTTCCAAAATCTGCATAATTGACATCTGGAAGTTTAAACGCAATTTGTTCTGCGCCTACAATCACCTGACAATGCTCAACAATACCATAGCTTGCATTATTTAAGACAAAGAATGCAATATTAAGACCTTGCTGTACCGCAGTGCCAATTTCTTGGCTACTCATAAGGTAACTGCCATCTCCTGTAATACAAATGACAGGATTAAAATCATCGTGTGATTTTAATCCTTGAGCAACACCTACACTGGCACCTAAAGCCCAGCCCATTGTTGATAGCGCCATAGAAAGATAAAAATTATTAGGTGTCGATACACGCTTATGTGGTTTTGATTGCCACATGTGCATAGCCCACATGTATGGACCACTTGTATCAGTGCAAATAGCCGTATCTTTTCCTGCAAGCTCATTCAGTTTCCACATGAATTTTTGTGGTTTTATACAGTGAGACTGGATGTCCTGAGTTTCGAATGAATCCCAGTGACGTTGATCAATATATGAAGGTCTTAGGCTCTCTCTTAATTGTAATTGTTGTGGCGACTTGATTTCATACTTTTCATAAAGAGCAGATTTCAAACGTAGTACAAAGTTTTTGACATTTGCTGTGCATCGTACTTTTGCAGGTAAAAACGTTTGTAGATTAAGTGGGCTAGGATCAATTTGAATAACTCGGTGCGGCGGTAATTGTGAGGTGTCCCAGCCGCCAGTTGTTACTTCATCAAAAGGTGTACCTAAAATAAGGATAGGGCCTTTGGTGCTGTCAAGGGTTTTATAGGCTAGAGCATGTCCACCTAAACCAACAGTGCCTTTAAAGCACTCAAGCTGATGATCAATAAGTCCTTTTGCATTCGGCGTGGCAATAATGTTCCAGTTCAGTGTGTTTGCAAGCTCAATGATTTCATCGATCGCATCTGCACACTGAGTGCCAATCACAACTGTAGCTGCTTCAGTGAAACGATTAAATGTTGAAAGTGCCTCAACAAAAAGTTGATCAGGCATAATGCTTTCAACTGGGGCCAGTCCTGCTTTAAAAATATTAAAGGCAGGGAATGGAGTGCTGAGGTTGTGTAAAGGCATTCTGAAAATATCTAAAGGCACACTTAAATGAACTGGTCCAGGATTAGGTCCCATGGCAATTGAGAGAGCAGCATGAAGTTTATGAATCAGCTGGCTAGGGTGGGTTACCATGCTACTGTAATTACAGACTTCATTGAGCAGGGATACTGTAGATATACCATCTCGAGAGCTGTCTTGAATTACACCTCTGGAAAAGTCTTCAAGTTTAGTTTGCCCTGTGACTACAAGCATAGGCACCCGTTCAAGCTTAGCGCTTGCAAGACCTGTAATCAGATTCGTTGTACCTGGTCCTGCTGTTGCGCAGCAAAGAGCAATCTTGCCTGTTGCTTTGTAGTAGCCTTCGGCTGCAAAAGCTGCAGCCGCTTCATGTTTGACAGTAATAATAGAAGGGCCTATTGGCATTTCTCTTTTTGCTCGGCCTAAGCCATTATAAAGAGGTTCAATCGCTGCTCCAGGTAAACCAAAAACTTGGTCAATACCAAGGTTAAGAAGGCACTTTACAAACCAATCACTTACATCTTCCTTCTCATGAGCAGCAGCATAATGGTCATTGATATCATTTGTTGTGACTAGATTTAATTCTGCACCATTATTTGTTTTCTTGCTTGTTGTCATTTCAACTCCTTTGAATACTTCTAACTAAATTCATTTTTAATCGTTACCAATCACTGTGTTGCGGGCCTGTGTACTTGACTTCAGTACATTTAACAGGGAAAAGACATGTTTCCGGTTTTTCTGTGGCTTCCATATAGCACGGGGAAAATCCAATTCCGAATACGGGGGAAAGAAATACATGATATTGACGGGGGGTTAAGCCTAATGATGCTGCGATACCTGCAGAAATACCTGAGCTATTCATGCAAAGGCCTTTAAGATCGCCAAGAATTTGCTCCATTTGCAGTGCAATTTGAATATAAGGATCGTCAAGCAACTCAAGCTCTCTGAGATGCTCCATCATGGCAGGGATACGCTCATCTTTATTTCGAACTGGCCGGCCATAGCCAAAAATCTTACGTCCAAGTTTTATTTCGCTTAGAATGAAGTCTTTTAGGTCTGTGCCATTCTTTACTGCATCATGAGCCCTGAGTAAAGTATCAAGGCATTTTATATTGGCTCTATTTCCATAAATTGTTGCCTCAGAGACCGCAGATGCAGCACCAAAAGCCAAGCCTGCTGTACTTCGTGCTGAACCCGCGAGAGCTGCAATACGGTTATTCCAGATGCGAGGATCGGGGTAGCTGCAACCGGCCCAGATATGCATCATTGCTTCCAGTTTTTTTGGGTCTGGCTCGAAGCTTGTAATGGAAAAGAAGTGAAGGCTAAGCCAATCCATTTTTCGTAAGTCATATAAAATATCTCGGCCATGTAATACAGCTCGCTCACCAACAGTCACCTTGCCTTTGGTTGTTGGCCAGTGGTGATGATAGTGTTCCAGTTGCTCGGAGATATGAGTTTCGTTTGTCATTATCAATATCCTTTCATCATTAGGCTTCGTCTTGCAGCTTTAAAGCATCGTGAAAAAATGGGAATGCTTTTACACCGTTTTGGCGCGCTTCTTCTGCTTGAACAGCAGCACCTGGAAGGCGTGCAAATAAATAAAAATATTCTGCAAGTTCTGGTGTAAATTTGAGATCGTATAAAGCTGCTGCCGTTACACCTGTTATTGCTACACCATTGCCTGTTTCTTTTTCTAATGCTTGATAATGATCAAGTAACCACTGAGTTTGACTTTCTGGGCCTGCTGCATCTGCTAGATGTTTAAGAGCGTCAAGTGTTGTGGGTGCAGCTGTTTTTAAATGAGGATCAAAGCCAGGCACATGCTCAGGGTCAAACCACACATCAATTTGCTGGGGATCAAAAACTTGTTTTAAGGTTTGAGCCCATGTATTTAAATCTTGTTGAGCAGATTGAAAAAGCATGAGGCTCAGCCGCACTTCGTGAGCGCCACCAGATTGACCCGCACCAACTGCAAGGCTTGCCATTAATGCTGCAGCTGATCTAGAACCACCAACACTTGCACACATTGCTGCATGAACACTCGGGTGACGAATGCCTGGGTGAGCAAGAGCAATCATAAGTTTTTCAAGTAACTTTTCGTGATAGGGTGCAATACGCTGACCTGTAAACATGAGATAGAGGTACTCTGAATAGCTTGCCTTGCCGAGCACATCTTTAAAAACGTTGTAACCATAACAAAAACTATTTTCTGCATAGAAGGGGTTTTCTGATGCCTCTTCATTCCATATGCCTGTTGTAAAGGTATCCATGTATAAATCCATTTAAAGTTGTTAAAGGTTAAGTTATTGAGTGTGCAGGGTGTCAATTAAGAAATACTTGTAGCAGTCTGTGGGGTGATTTAGGTAGGTTTGGTCTTTCATTCAAATTCCTTGTTCAAGTGTACTGCCATTAATTAAGGCTGATATGAGCCTGCGTTATTGGTGTGTTGAATAAAGATTTTTTGTTATTAGAAAGGTGATTGCACATGTGAATATGCTCACTTTTTAAGCCTAGTTGAACTCTTTTGGGCGGAGTGTATAAATAAAGGTATATAAATAAATAGTCTGAGATGATGTAACGTTATTCGTTTTTTAGTGTTAGATAGCTATAGTGTGCAGTTTAGGAAAAGGCTCAAAGCCCCATTAATTGTAAAGTGAGTTAATACAGGCAAAAAAAAGGCCATTTTAAATAAATGGCCTTTTTTACCTGAACTAGATGTTTTGGTTATTCATCTGTATCGAGGAAACTTCTTAGATGCTCTGATCTTGAAGGGTGGCGAAGTTTTCTAAGGGCCTTCGCTTCAATCTGACGGATACGCTCACGAGTAACATCAAACTGTTTACCAACTTCTTCAAGAGTGTGATCTGTATTCATATCAATACCGAAACGCATTGCAAGAACTTTAGCTTCACGAGGCGTGAGGCTTGCAAGAACGTTGCGAGTAGACTCACGAAGACCTTGCGTTGTTGCTGCTTCAATTGGTAGTTCCATCGTTGTATCTTCGATAAAATCACCTAAATGTGAATCTTCATCATCACCAATAGGCGTTTCCATAGAAATAGGTTCTTTAGCGATCTTAAGGACCTTGCGAACTTTTTCTTCTGGCATATCAAGTCTTTCACCAAGTTCTTCAGGAGTAGGTTCGCGACCCATTTCTTGAAGCATTTGACGAGAAACACGATTAAGCTTGTTGATTGTTTCAATCATATGCACAGGGATACGGATTGTTCTTGCTTGGTCTGCAATAGAACGAGTGATCGCCTGACGAATCCACCATGTTGCATAAGTCGAGAACTTATAGCCACGACGGTATTCAAACTTATCAAC
>DJZY01000099.1:11062-81986 GCA_002450655.1 Gammaproteobacteria bacterium UBA6940
TCAAACTTATCAACTGCTTTCATCAAACCGATGTTACCTTCTTGAATAAGATCAAGGAACTGAAGGCCACGGTTTGTGTATTTCTTCGCAATGGAGATTACAAGACGTAAGTTTGCTTCAATCATTTCACGCTTAGCACGACGTGTTTGCGTATCACCAATAGAGATACGGCGTGTAATTTCCTTAATTTCAGGAATAGAAAGACCTAGCGCGTCTGTAATTTCTTTAATTTGGCTTTGAATATTGTGAACGTCTTTCGCTACAGCTTCGATGTTCGCTTTAATTTTTGGGTACTTTTTGATTTGCTCGTCGAGCCAATCAAAGTTTGTTTCATTGCCTGGGAAGCTCTTAACGAACTGTGCACGAGGCATTTTTGCTTTTTGGATGCAGTAGCGTAAGATTTTACGCTCAAGCTGGCGAATAATTGCCATTGTTTCTTTGGTACGATCAATAAGAACGTCAAAAACACGTGGCGTTAAGCGCAATACTTGAAGAGATTCTGCAGCAAGGTTAAGTGCGATTTCTGCTTGCGGGCTAGAGCGACCATACTGATCAATCATTTCATTTGCTTTGGCATGAGCTTCTGCAAGAGCGCCGAAACGGGCACGAGCTTCTTCAAGATCAAGTGCATTTTCAGCTTCTTTTGTTGCTGAATCATCGTCACCGCTGTCATCATCGTCATCGCTGTCTGAATCAGAGTCATCATCAGAACTGTCGTCATCTTGTTGGTTGCGAAGTTCTGCATGTTTCTCGTTAAGTGCAGCTTCTGCAGCTTCATCTTCTGCTGAGAATACATAGTAACCGTGAATAAGGTCTACAAGGCGCTTCTCTTCAGTGTCAACGGCTTCCCATTCACCTAAAAGAATGTCCATTGTGCCAGGCCAGAATGTAAGTGCGTTAAGGACTTGGCGCGCGCCTTCTTCAATACGCTTCGCGATTTCAATCTCGCCTTCACGTGTAAGAAGCTCTACGCTACCCATTTCACGCATGTACATACGGACTGGGTCAGTGGTTCGGCCAGGCTCTGTTTCTACGGATGCAAGTGCAGCAGCAGCTTCTTCAGCAGCATAATCGTCATCATCGCCTGCATCGCCGTCGCCTAGAAGCAGAGAGTCTTCTTCAGGAGCAGTTTCATGAACAGCGATACCCATATCGTTAATCATACCGATGATATCTTCGATTTGCTCTGGATCGCTGATGTCTTCAGGTAAATGATCGCTCACTTCTGCAAATGTCAGGTAACCCTGTTCTTTCCCCTTTGCAATGAGGCGTCGTATCATTGATGATTGTTCTTTCTTACTCATTTAAAACCTTCAACTCTTTTCAGGTGCTTTTTTCATTGTCCATATATGACAAGGATTGTGGCTCTTGGTTATTTTTCAATGACCTAGCGGCTTAAAATTTCATCAAATGTTGCAGGGCGTGCTTTAGTATGCAGGCTCTTTGCTTCTACATACTCTTAAGTTTAATGAACTTTAAATAGTTTGTTTGCCATAGTCTATAAATCAATAGCTTAGATGTCTTGTTTCGTTACACTTTTTTTGGGTGTTGTGTCAATTCAAGTTCGCTGTGAATCAAATGATTGTTTTCACTGCTTTTCGAGAATATCGAATCCAAAATTGGTATAGGTCAAAAAGTGACCATTATGTACATATCAGTCTTGATTTGGCAACCATGCATTATGAGGCAGCGACCGCGTGGCAGTATCTTATCACAATATGGTGTGATCACATTAGCAGAAGATTACTTTTGTTGCTCGCGAATCTGTTTTTTTTCTAACAGAATTCTCAATTTTTCTTTATCAATTGGTTTTGTTTTCGCCACTTCTGTCAAAGCTTGGTTCAAAGCGATGCTTTCAATTTGATATAAGCCGTCTGTAAACTCAATATCAAATGAGTTTTGGGGAATTAAAAACTCTTCTGCTGCTAGGCGAGCTATATGTTCACCTTTTGGTTCGTTATGCCATAAACCCATTAAATAGCCTGGGCTTGCATCTGGGTTTTCTCGCAACTGCTCATATGTAGCTTGAAAAAGGTCAAAGCCGGTAATATGCGGACTTGTTTCAAGTTGCATTTGATTTGTACGTGCTAACTCTGGTTGCTGCAATAAAAGTCGTAGCATTGCATCGATCAATGTTTGCGAGCGAGGCAGGGCAACTGGTGCTGGTTTTTGATAATTTTTATAGTTTTTGTATTTGCCTTTTCCTTTTTGGTAAGGCTGATTTTGTCTACCTTGATAGTTATTGTTGCGATTATCTTGTTGCCAGTTATTATTCTGCTGCCAATTATGTTGCGAGTTTTGTTGGTTTGAGTAGTAATCTTGCTGCTCGTATCCACCTTGTTGATGCTGACCTTGGTGAGATTGATTTTGCTGCGACTGTTGTGGTGAATAATAATTCCCTTGTGGTCCTAGAGACTGCATCATGGTCTCAAGGCGGTCAACAGGCAGCTGGCTGATTTCGCTTAGTTTCTGAATCAGTAGGTCTTTCAACATACTTTTTTCAATGGTATTAACGATAGGAAGCGCTCTTTTGAGAAACTTTGCTCTATCATCCATTTGATGCATTTGTAGGTCTTCTGTGAGCTTGGCAATAAAAAACTCGCTTAAGCCCTGGGCATTTTTTTCTTCTGCTAAAAATGCATTTTTACCATGTTCTGCAATAAAGGAGTCTGGGTCTTGTCCTTGCGGTAAAAAGAGAAACTCAATTTTTTGATGACTTTGAATAATACCCATGCCATGTTCAAGTAAACGCCAAGCAGCCTTTGCACCAGCGTTATCACCATCAAAACAAGCAACAATGTGATCGCTAAGTCTGAACATGGTTTTGATATGGCTGTCGCTGGTTGCTGTGCCTAGTGCCGCTAGAGCATAGGGGAGGCCAACTTGATGCATGCGAATAACATCAAGATAACCTTCGGTCACAAGGACTTTATCAAGCTTGCCTGCTTTTACGACTTCTGAAAGACCAAAAAGGGCATGGCGTTTTTGAAATATTGGAGATTCTGGTGAGTTCAGATATTTTGGCTGCTCGTCGTTCATAACGCGGCCACCAAATGCGATTGTATTCCCTTTAATATCTCGAATAGGGAACATGATTCTTGCTCTAAAGCGGTCGTAAACTTTGCCGTTTTTACCTTGTGTGAGTAAACCGATTTCTAAAGCAGTTCGTTCTGAAATATTATTTTGTGCCAGATGGTTTTTAAGATTCTCCCAGCCTGGTGGTGCAAACCCAATACCAAAGCTTTCTTGGCTTTGTTCTGTAATTGTTCTTTTGTGCAGATACTTTTTAACCGGATGGTGTTCAGGTAAGGCTTTTAATGTATTTCTAAAGAAATCTTGTGCAACTTTTGAAGCATGTAGCAAGTGTTCATCGGGTTTCTTTTGCTTCTTTGGGGCTTGGCCATCTTCGTACTGAATGGCAATACCAAGTCGTGTTGCAAGGTTTTCACATGCAGCAACAAAGCTCATGTGATGGTAGTCCATTAAGAAATTAACCGCATTTCCGCTTGCTGAGCAGCCAAAGCAGTAATAGAAATTCTTGATCGGGCTAACAGTAAAACTTGGTGTTTTTTCTTCATGGAAAGGGCAGAGGCCAGAATAGTTTTGACCACTGCGCTTGAGGGCGACGCTTTCACCAATTAAAGTACCAAGATCAGTACGACTAATAAGATCTTGAATTACTATTTCGGGAATACGTCCGGCCACGATTAAGCTCCTTGTAGACGAGCTTTAATAAGTGAGCTTGCATATGAAGGGTCAGCTTTGCCTTGAATAAGAGGGCGAAGATGATTCATAACTTTACCCATATCTTTCATGCTTTCTGCTTCAGTTTCTTTTACAGCTGTTTCAATAAGTGCACGAAGCTCTTCTTCTGAAAGTTGCTCTGGAAGGAAGTCTTCAAGGATTTTGATTTCAGCAACTTCTTTTTCTGCAAGATCAGAACGGCCAGCTTCTTCATATTGCTTGAATGCTTCTTTGCGCTGTTTGATCATAGTTGTAAGTACTTTTAGGCACTCGTCTTCTTCAAGTTCTTTACGTTCATCAACTTCACGCTGTTTGATAGCAGCTGAGTACATGCGAAGAGTCGTTAGCTTGTCTTTTTCCTTGTTGCGCATTGCATTTTTAATTGCATCGGAAAGTTGTGCTTTAAGAGACATAGTAGGTTCCTTTTCTTTATCCATTGATGTCAATATTGGGACTTATTCTATATGATCAAGTGCCCTATAAGGAAGAGATTAGCTATCTTGGTGTGATTCGAGAAAAAAAAAGCCAACATAGAGTTGGCTTTTTAAGGAGGTCTTACGCTATTTTATCAAGCTGCCACCAAAGAAGGAGAGAGTTAAACTCTTTCTTTCTTAGTAAAGACGCTTACGTCTTAGTTGCTCGCGCTGAACTTTCTTAGCGTGACGCTTAACAGCAGCAGCTAGCTTGCGCTTACGCTCTTGAGTTGGCTTCTCATAATGCTCGCGACGACGAACTTCAGCTAGAACACCAGCTTTTTCGCAAGAACGCTTGAAACGACGAAGTGCAACGTCAAATGGCTCGTTATCTTTAACTTTAACTAGAGGCATGTAAATATTCCTATAAAAATATGAATGTTATTTAAGATATTCATGTGAATATCGCTTTTAAGCTCTTTTAAGATGATATAAAAATAGTTAATTCATCTTTTGAGGTTTTAAAGCTTTTTAAATCACCTCCAAGGGGGCATTTAAAACCATGTCTAGTAAATTCGATCTTGGCCCGACTGAAGGTTATCCCTCTCATTTTAGCATGCTTGCGCTATGCCTGCATATTTGGCAGTTAATGAGCTGAAATGGATAATTTGCCCAGTCAAACAACTTAGCCCGAGATTATATACACATGTTCAAGGCATTGCAACACTTATAGATAGCAAATAGTCGCAAGGCCTAAGAAAGCAATAAAACCAATTACATCGGTCACAGTAGTCAGAATAACACTGCCAGCGAGGGCCGGATCTATACCGACTTTTTCGAGACCAATGGGTAAAAGAGCACCAACAACCGCAGCAACTAATAAGTTCACAATCAGTGCGGCGCCAAGAATACTACCAAGAATAAAGTCATTAAACCAGAAGGTTGTGAGTGCTCCAACCAGTACGGCCCATAACAAGCCGTTTATAGCTGCTACACCAGCTTCTCTGGAAAGTAAGTAGACCCAGTTAGAACCACTTAAATGACCTAGAGCAATGGAGCGAATGACTAAAGTCAGAGTCTGACTACCTGCTATGCCGCCCATGCTTGCAACGATAGGCATAACTGCTGCTAAATAGACAACTTTGGAAATAGTGGCTTCAAACATTGAGATAACGGCAGAAGCTAGTAAGGCTGTAATCAGGTTTATACCCAGCCAAACGGCACGTTTTTGCGCAGTTTTTGCAACTGGTGCAAATGTGTCGGACTCTTCATCAAGACCTGCCATGCTCATGAGGTTATGGCTGGCTTCATCCCGAATAACGTCAACCACGTCATCAATTGTGATCCGGCCAACAAGTTCGCCAGCTTCTGTTACAACTGGTGCAGAAACCAAGTCATGACGTTCGAAAAGCGTGGCTACTTCGGAGCTGTCAGTATTAACTTTGATCACATCGAAATTAGTTTCCATATGATCACGCACATAGTGTTCAGGTGGGTTAATTAATAGATTGTTAATAGATAAGCGACCTATGAGTGTGCCTTTACGGTCAACGACTAACAAAGCATCCAAGTTGTCAGGCAGCTCGGTATGCATTCGCAGGTAGCGGGAAATTGTCTCTAATGTAAGGTTGGGCCTGATTGTGATGAACTGCGTGTCCATCAGACCGCCAGCGGTGTCTTCGTCGTAAAGAAGAACCTGTTCAATTTCACGTCTATTTTGATCTGTTAATGCTTCGAGAACTTGATTAACGACTGTTTTTGGCAAGTCTTGAAGAATATCTGCAAAGTCATCGTTATCCAGTTCATCGATAAGCTGAACAATATCCTTAGTATCAAACTGACTAAGCTGCTCTGCACGTATGTCTTCATTAAGGTACTGGAGCACATCACCTTGGTTTTCGGTCGCAATAAGCTTCCAAATGACAGCACGGCGTGTTGGTGGGCTCGCTTCGATAAGGTGAGCAACGTCTGATGCTGGGACATCTAAAAGAAGACTGCGAATCTCATTGAGAGAACCACGATCTAAAGCTTCGATTAATGTTTCATGCCTTTCACTTGGGCTGCTAAATACTTTTGCCATGTAATGGGGGTATCCAATTGAAAGTTAAGAGGAATAAAGTCGTCCATGCTACTTAAACTCAAGTATAGGCACTGACGCTGTAGAGCGATAGCCATGAATAAATGGGGCCAACTTAAGTTCGAAGTTTTAAACATGCCCGAAAGCTTACCACAGAAAGAGGTCTGTCAAAGGTGAGGAGAGGGCGTTATAAGTTCTGGAAAACTCAAATAATTGATAAAATAATCAAACAATTATAGAGCATACAATATCAAGGTGAGGTGAAAATGAATAATATTTTCAGTAGAGGTATTGTCTAGCCATCACTCGCCTTCATCGAAACGGTTTTCAATTAAGTTAACCAGAGCTGCTAATGCTTCTTTTTCATCTTGACCATCTGCTTTTAAGTTAACTTGGGAGCCTTTAGTGGCAGAAAGCATAAGTACAGAAATAATGCTTTTAGCATCCACTTGGCACTGGTCTTTTTTAAGAGTGATGTCGCTTGAGAATCGCTTTGCCAGGTCTACAAGCTTTGCTGCAGCTCTTGCATGTAGACCAAGTCTGTTTTGAATTAAAACCGTACATTCCATGAACCATTCCCCTTGACTCATTCATGAGGGTTAGACCTTATGAAGATGGCTTCATAAGCTGCCTATGTCTTATTTGTGTTGACCAGCTTGAGCTTAATGCTCGACGAATTTCTTCTGCGAGAAAAACAGATCGATGTTGACCACCAGTGCATCCGACTGAAACCGTGAGATATGGCCTGTTATTAATTTGGTAATCCGGCAGCCAGTTTTCAAGATAATTGATGATTGTTTTTTTCATGTCCTGAACTTTTTGATCTTCACTTAAAAACTCTATGATCTCTGGATCAAGCCCAGTAAGAGGGCGTAGCTGGGGAACCCAGTGGGGATTGATTAAGCAACGAACATCAAAAATCAGATCAGAGTCTTTGGGGATGCCGTATTTAAAACCGAATGACTGAATGAGAAGCGTCATTGTTTTTGGGTGGCTCGAGGCAATACGGCCCATTTCATCACGCAGTTGATGAAGACTCAGCGTAGACGTATCAATAATCATGGTTGAGTCAGTGATTAGCGGGCTCAGTATTTTTTTCTCAAGCTCTAATGCTTCATGAAGCGACGTTTGTTCGCTCGCAATTGGATGCTTGCGGCGGGTTTCGCTGAAACGTCTTAATAGCGTATCGTTATCAGCATCAAGATAGATCACTTGAGTATTAAGATCATCGATGTTGTGAAGATCAGTTACAAGCTTATGGAAGTCGTTCTCGCTAAACCTTAGGTTGCGAGCATCAATGCCAATTGCAAGTTTATCCACTCGCTTCATTACATCACTATCAGCATTTGGTGGTGATGTATCTTTAAATTCATGAATAAGGCTTGGAATTAAGCGTGTTGGGAGGTTGTCGACGCAATAAAAACCTAAATCTTCTAAGGCGTGAAGGGCTGAGGACTTACCTGAGCCTGATCGTCCGCTCACCATGATGAGTTGCATTGGTGAAGATTGAGGCATTTTATATCCTTATAATATGACTAGAGAACGTGTAAGGCTTTAATTTAGAGTGTTGCCGCCTTTTGTTCAAGTATAACAGGTGCATCTTGAAAAAGAGCTCTGAAAGCATCTGTATTTGATTTGGCAGATTTCAGCTCTGATCTTAGCTCTGGCTTGAAAAGTAGATGCGCTAGTTGTGATAAAAGCTCGATATGAGTATCGGTTGCATCTTCTGGAACTAAAAGCAGTGCAACGATGTCTACTGTCTCGTTATCGTCATTGTAGCTTAGAGGTTCAGCTAGTGTGTAAAGACTGAGTATGCATTTACCATTGTGAGGTAAACGACAGTGAGGGATTGCGATGCCTTCGCCAATGCATGTAGAGCCAAGACGCTCTCTTTGCGCTAATGCGTATATAAGTTCTTCATCTGCAAGGCATGGGTGTAGCTGACAGATATGTTCTGACATATGGGCAAACAGCGCTTTCTTACTCGAAATTGAAATTTGAGTTTGAATGTGATCTTTGTCAATGAGATTTAAAACATCATTCATGAGAACCCCCTCATTTTTAGCTGGTTCGAGAGTAGCACAAAATACCATAATTAATCGATATTTCTAGCCCTCCTCACACTTTTTCTACAAAAAAAAGTGCATTTCAACCAAATAAATATCCTTTTTTAAGCTTTTTTTACGGTTTTTTAACATACCTAATGTGGCTTAATTTCAAGACTTTAGCCAAAACAAAACTTTTTTCAAATCATTTAAAAAAAAGTTTGTGAATAACTGTATCTACTGCAAAATAAATACCAATATGCACTTTATCGGAGCAGTGATGTGAGCGATATGATTATTGGTCATTAACCAAGTATTTTAATCGGGTATTTCGAAAGGGTTATCGGCATTTCGGTTAATTACTTTAGTTGATAAAATCAATTAAAAGGGATGTAAGAGGTATGGGGTGTTTAGGGGGCACTTGGCCGTTTCTTTTAGAAACAAGAAACTTGGCCAAGTGTGTTAGATATATTTAATTTATTAGAAATTTAAATATATTAGATGAATAATTTAAGCTCTTTTTTTCTGAACTTTTTGCTTGTGTTTTAAAATTTGGCGATCAAGTTTGTCGACAAGTTGATCAATTGCTGCATAAAGATCGGTGGAAATAGCATCAGCAAAAATATCATGGCTCATATAATGCAGTTTTGCTTCAGCTTTTTGGTTGTTTTTATCAACACTTAAAATCACATGTGCTGTCGTTATTCCCTCGGCATGTCGTTCAAGTTTTGCGAGTTTTTCATTTGTAAACTCTTTTAAAGGTTGTGTCAGTTCTACGTGATGTCCACTTAATGTTACGTCCATAGATTCTATGCCTCCGGTCGTTGTGGTTAATGCGACGATATTGACGCTTTCCCTATTAATACAATAGGGGTTATTTTGTGGTTTTTAAAGGGTGAATTGCTAAAATGTTTTTTTCCGTTCGCTAGATGGCGGAATTTTATCAAGTTCCCTATATTTGGCCACAGTTCTTCGAGCAATATTAATGCCCTCGAGTTCCAATAATTTGGCTAATTTGCTGTCACTTAATGGCTTTTCAGGTGGTTCCTGTTGAATTAAACGACGTATTTGTGCACGTATTGCAGTAGATGAACACTCGCCACCATCATCAGTTGAAACATGGCTTGAGAAAAAATATTTTAATTCAAACACACCGCGAGGCGTGTGAATAAATTTTTGTGTTGTAACACGTGAAATAGTTGATTCGTGCATATCAACTCGACGTGCTACATCAGCTAAAATCATCGGTTTCATAGCCAGTTCGCCTTCTTCAAAAAAGGCTTGCTGATGTTCCACGATATCTTGAGCTATTTTTAGTAAAGTATCGTGACGGCTCTGCAAACTCTTTAAAAACCAACGCGCTTCTTGGATATTACTTTTAATATAATCTTTTTCCTCAGCGTCTAGTTTTTTTGTTTTTACATTTCTGTATTGTCGGTTAAACATTAATTTTGGTGTGACTTCAGGGTTTAAAGTTGCTTGCCAAATATCTTGATGTTTATAAGCAATAACATCAGGAATAACGTAATCAACTTGAGTAGGGCAACAGCGTTCCCCAGGAGCAACTTCAAGTGTTCTTAAAAGCGCTAAAGATGACTGAATTATTTCTAAATTAAAACCAGATTTTCGCAGCAAAATTTTAATATTTTGCGTTGCGATTGCATCATCATGCTGTGTAATTAGTTTAAGCGCTTCCGATCTGAAAGGTGTGTCAACAGGAAGAGCTTCAAGCTGTAATTTTAAGCATTCGCTGGTATTTCTTGCACCAACACCAGGTGGGTCAAAATGTTGAATTCGAGTGAGTAAGACGTGCATATCTTCTAAGGAAATTTCATTCCAATTTTCTTCTAAAAGTGCATTAAAATCGTCTTCATCTTCCACGTCGTCAAGACGCTCAATAAGAGATGCTTTAATTTCATCCCATTGGCTTTGAGCAATAGGCATGAGTGCTTCGAGAGTATCTAAAAGATAGCCACGACTATCAATCGACTCAATGATTGTTGAACCTATAATTTGATCTTTTGGCATTAAGCGAGCAAGTTCAAGCTGCTCCATTAAATGGTCTTGTAAGTTATCGTCAGCTGTACTGGTGTTTTCAAGCCAAGACTCATCAAAGCCCATCGATGATGATTTGGATGTTCTGTTCATGCTAGAGGATTGCCAGTCCGCTTGTTCAAACATGCGCTGTTCATATTCAGCATGGCTGACTGGGTCAGTGTTTTCAGGTTGAGCGGAACTGTTATCGACAGACTCTTCGATATCAAGAAATGGATTGCTTTCAAGGATCTGTTGAATCTCAGTTCTCAACTCAAGTGTCGAGAGCTGCAGCATACGAATCGCTTGCTGCATCTGAGGCGTCATTGAAAGGCTTTGACCGAGTTTTAGTTGCAAAGATTGTTTCATACTTTCAACATAGCTCCGGTCGGAGCTTTATGCAAGGATCATGCCTCAGAGGTATTACACTTAGTTGCATGCTCTTGTTTTTACTCAGAAGTTACCAGAATCCCTCATTTTTTTGTCCTTAGACTACCTTTAATTAATAGACAAGTAATTGTATTTTTATGTTTCATTTCTAGGGCAAAATTGAACTAAACACGTTATTATTCACTACAGAAGAACAACAAACCAACCGGCGTAGGATATAAAAAGTAAGGGAGAGGGTAGCTGATGATGTTGTATACAGCTTATTCAAAATTATTAAAGCAAGTAAGTATGAAGACAGTCGTTTTGTGTTTTCTTGTAGCTGCTTCTGGGTGTGAAATTAATCACTCAGATGGTAAAGCCTATCAAAGCACATATACAGACCGAGCTCCGATTCGTTATAACCCGCCAAAAGTTCGCAACACATCTGTTAGTGCTATGCCTAGCTCTTCTGAGATCATGATTTCAGAAGAAGCCAAACGTAAAAAGGTTTTAAAGCGCCAATATTCAAAATGGGTTGGTACACCTTACCGTTATGGTGGGCAAACCAGTCGTGGTATCGATTGCTCTGCATTGATGGTTAAGGTTTTTGGTGATGCCTTTAACCGCCAGCTTCCTAGAACTACTATTCAGCAGGTTAAAGTAGGTAAGGCTATTTCTAAGCGTCATTTGCAAATAGGTGACCTAATCTTCTTTAAAACAGGCTGGAACAAGCGACATGTTGGTGTTTATATGGGTAAAGGGCAGTTCTTCCATGCATCTGTATCAAAAGGTGTGACAATTAGCCGACTTGATAAGCCGTACTGGGCCAAAAGGTACTGGCAGTCACGTCGAGTTATCTAAAGTGGGTTGAAATTAATTAAAAAATAAGGGGACTTTTATAAGTCCCTTATTTGTTTTAAGCACTCTTGCGGAAGAGACTCTGACTCAACAATTTTTTTAAGTCTATTGAGTAGGGCTGGCTGAGATTCGAGCTGATGCCTTTCTGTCGCGATGATCCACTCTTTCAGCTTACTTCTCCCTATTTCAAGTAGACCTGTATCTTGCTCGGCAATCCATGCCAGAAGCCTTAAAAGAGCTGCATGCCACTCAAGATAAGGGGTGCCTGGTTTTGGGAGTGGTAACTCTGTTTCAAGGGGGTAGTATTGAGCCCATATTTGAATTAGCTGTTGGTACCACTCACCATGTTGATCCAATAGGCTTGCCTTCACAATCACTGGAAGAATGCCATTTCTACCTTCTTGAGCTGATTCACCAAGCCATTCATCTGGATAGAATGTTTTGTAGAAGAGCGCCAGTTCAACAGGCGCTAAAGGCAGACGCCTTTTATATTTCAACCATACACTATGGAAGTGTGCGATCAGCTCATCAATAAAACCATCTCGAGCATTACGAGTTCCAAGTAAACGCTGAGAGTCTTGTCGCACATATTGAATAAGTTGGTTTACTTGCTGTTGGGCCACCTCTGCTCGTTGTGCAGGTGGCGTTCTAAGAATATGCTTTTGGATGCGGTAGGATTGCTCAACTAGGGCGCAAATACCACGACCAGTCAAAGGCAAGCAGTGCACAAAGTCAGTGACCAAGCCTGGTGAAGCCTCTGGGAGTTTATGTACGTCGAGTCCTAGAAGTTGGGCTGTTAAAATTTGGCTGTAATCTACATTATGCTGTCTTTGCTCTTGAATGCTTTTATCAATTGCACTAAGCCACTCTTGTGGTTGTGTATGATCAAGTGAAAATGCATATTGCAAGAGTTTGCGAGCTGCGGTGTAAGTCAGATAGTTCTTGTTTGCACCACCTGCCATGAGCATAGCCGCTGTGTTGGAGCCAATTTGAAGCTCAAGGCTTGTTGAGTCAACTTTTGTGGTTTGGCCATTAGGGCTGCATGGTTCTGTGCTTAACATTTGAGACACTGAAAGTGCAGCTTTCTCTGACGGTGAGGCAGCCGTCATGTGTATTAAATCACCAGTCAGAATTGAAGGTGCTGCATAAAAACCGCCAAGAACCGTCAGCTGATCAGCTAAATCTTGTTTAAATAATGCAAGTCTTTCAAAAAGTGCTTGATATGGTGTGTGGCCTGCAAGGGTATAAGACTTTGATGGCATTACTAAAATTGGAGTGTAATCAAGCTGAGCTAAAAATTCGCAAAAGCTGTCATTAAAGATCTGTGGAAGTGCCTGTGCCTTAACGTTTAAAAATATAATGGCAGGTTTGTATTTTTGAATAAGGTCATGGCGTAGCGTTGCATTCTGCACCGCTATTGGTTTTCGATCTTCTGGGTTTACCCACAAATCACCTAGAATGAGTTTGCGCTTTCCCATTTGTTGGAGTTCTAAAATACCTTCGCCAGCTCTGTTGTCTGCAATCAAAGGCGTGCTCAGTGGTAATAAACCTTGGTCAAGCAATTGTCGAGTTAAGTCCAGAGTTGCAATCATTTGTCCTGCACCAATGGAATAGGCTCCACCTTGTGTCGAGGACTCTATTTTTTTGCAAGATTGGTAAATTGGGTTGTCTAAAAGTAGTTGAGTGCTCGTTGAGGACTGCCAATCATTGCTTAGTGCTTCTGCAACAAAAGCATTGAGCATTGACTTGATATGCCACCATAGCCCTGACTGCGTTTCCGATGTGTAGTCTAGAAAAAAATCTGCTTTTTCGAACGCTTCATCAACGGTATTAAAAAGCGCAGTATCAAGTTGGGTATTTGGATGTTGAATGCATTCTAATAACAGTGCGTATTCAGGGTTATTTTCTAGAAATGTTGACGTAAATGCTTGTGCTTCAGGTTGTAACCAAAAGTCTTGCGAGTTTGGATCTTGGCTCAATTCGTGAGCATGTATGTGAATAATCTCAGGTACTATTTCAAGGTTGTTATCTAATAATAGATCGATGCCTTGCAGCTTTTGCTGTTGTATTAGCATTGAGAGCGTTTGAAGATGCTGCTCATCTGGGTGCAGTGTATCTAAGCTCCATTGCGAAATATAAAAGCCTGGTGTTGATTGTGGTTGCACTTCTGATGTAGAGCAAAGTTTGCAAATGAGATCAACCAGCTCAGACCAAGTATTGATACTTGGTCTGTCTGTTTGAAATACACTTGGCGACTCTATTTGATAATGACCAGAAGGTCTCAGGTCGAACCAGAGGGTCGAGCCTGAAGCCTTTTGGTAGTCTTGTGTATTACAGGGTGTTTGCATAAATATATGTTAAGCCCTGTTAGCTGTTGGAATGATATTTTCCGCTTGTGACGTGAATTCTTCCATTTGGTGGAAGTTCAAGTAGCGGTAAATTTCAGGTGCCAAAGCATCAATTTTAGACGCATACTTGCTGTACTCTTCAGCTGAAGGAATATGACCAACAACCGCACAGATAGCAGCTAGCTCAGCAGATGCTAGGTATACATTCGCACCTTGACCTAAACGGTTAGGGAAGTTACGAGTCGATGTAGAAACAACCGTTGAGTTCGGTGCTACACGAGCTTGGTTACCCATGCACAGTGAACAGCCTGGCATTTCAGTTCGAGCACCAACTTTACCAAATGTATTGTAGAAGCCTTCTTCCATAAGCTGTCTTGCGTCCATACGTGTTGGTGGTGCAATCCATAGTTTGGTTGGAAGAACATCAACTTCATCAAGTAGCTTACCTGCTGCTCTGTAGTGACCGATGTTTGTCATACAAGAACCAATGAATACTTCATCGATCTTGTCGCCTTGAACATCAGATAGAGTTTTGATGTCATCTGGATCGTTAGGGCAAGCAAGTAGAGGCTCTTTAATTTGATCCATGTCAATTTCAATAATCTCATGGTACTCAGCATCTTCGTCAGCACTCATAAGCTCTGGGTTTGCAAGCCACTCTTGCATTGAGTTAATGCGACGCTCAAGTGTACGTGCATCGCCGTAACCATTTGCAATCATCCACTTCAGAAGTGTGATGTTAGAGTTGAGGTACTCTTCAATTGAAGCCTGGCCAAGCTTGATAGTACAGCCAGCTGCAGAGCGCTCAGCACTTGCATCAGAAAGCTCAAACGCTTGCTCACAAGTAAGATCTGGTAGACCTTCGATTTCAAGGATTCGGCCAGAGAATACGTTTTTCTTACCTTTCTTATCAACTGTAAGAGAACCGGTTTGAATTGCAGTGTAAGGAATAGCGTTAACAAGGTCACGAAGCGTGATGCCTGGTTGCATTTTGCCTTTAAAGCGAACAAGTACGGATTCAGGCATATCAAGAGGCATAACACCTGTTGCAGCTGCGAAAGCAACAAGACCAGAACCAGCAGGGAAGGAAATACCAATTGGGAAACGAGTATGAGAGTCACCACCAGTACCAACAGTGTCTGGAAGTAGCATACGGTTCAACCAAGAGTGAATAATACCATCGCCTGGACGTAGCGAAACACCACCACGGTTCATAATGAAGTCTGGTAGGTTATGTTGAGTTTCGATGTCAACTGGCTTTGGATAAGCTGCTGTATGACAGAACGACTGCATTACAAGGTCAGCAGAGAAGCCTAGACATGCAAGATCTTTAAGTTCATCACGAGTCATAGGACCAGTTGTATCTTGCGAGCCAACAGTTGTCATTTTTGGTTCACAGTAGGCGCCAGGTCTAACACCTTCAACGCCACAAGCACGGCCAACCATTTTCTGAGCAAGGGTATAACCTTTACCAGTGTCTTTTACTTCAGCTGCACGCTTGAAGAGTGTCGATGGCTCAAGACCAAGAGCTGTACGAGCTTTGTCTGTAAGACCACGACCAATGATCAGAGGAATACGACCACCAGCACGAACTTCGTCTAGTAGTACGTCAGTTTTAAGTTCGAATGTGCTTATTACTTCGTCTGTGCCATGCTTGCAGATTTTGCCTGCAAGTGGGTAAACATCAATAATGTCGCCCATGTTGAGTTCATCTACTGGGCACTCGATAGGAAGGGCGCCTGCATCTTCCATTGTGTTATAGAAGATAGGTGCAATTTTACCGCCTAAGCAGATACCGCCAGCACGTTTATTTGGGATGAAAGGAATATCATCGCCCATGTGCCATAGCACAGAGTTAGTTGCAGACTTACGAGAAGAACCTGTACCAACTACATCGCCAACATAGGCAAGTTGATGGCCTTTTTTCTTAAGGTCTTCAATTTGCTCAAGCGCATTTGTAATACCATCTCTTGGGTTTTTTAGCATTGCAAGCGCATGAAGCGGGATGTCTGGACGGGACCAAGCATCTTGAGCTGGTGAGAGATCATCAGTATTTGTTTCACCTGTTACTTTAAATACGCAGTATGTGTACTTTTCAGCAACTGGTTTACGAGATGTGAACCATTCACCTTCAGCCCAGCTTTGCATAATTTCTTTTGCATGGGCATTTGTTTTTGATTTTTCTTCGATATCATGGAATGCATCAAATACAAGGATTGTATGCTTTAGCGCTTTAGCTGCAATTGGTGCAAGAGCGTCATCATCAAGTGCATCAACAAGCGGTTGAACATTATAGCCACCTTGCATTGTGCCAAGAAGTTCAGTTGCTTTTTCGCGGGAAATGAGCGGAGATGTTGTTTCGCCTTTAATGATAGCTGTCAGGAAGCCAGCTTTAACATAGGCTGCTTGGTCAACACCAGCAGGAATGCGCTGAGTGAAAAGATCCATAATAAAATCTTCTTCACCAGCTGGTGGGTTTTTCAAAAGTTCCACTAGTGCTAGAGTTTGCTTCTCATCAAGTGGTTTTGGCACTGTGTTGAGCTCAGCTCTTTCTTCTACATGCTTGCGATACTCTGGAAGTAATACGCTTGGGTCTACGCCGCTAACAGCTTTGCTCATAAATTCCTCCTGGATTAACGTGAAATAGAAAGAAGGGTAGTCTTTCTTTACGTAAGGGTATATTGGGTTTAAGCTCATTTTTTAGAGTATAACCCATGCAACAAACTCGGTTTTTTCCGAGTACTATCTATCATTAACGTGTTTCTTTTTTGCCAATGGATTTTAACCAAAAAAGCACATGTTTGAAAATGATATCATTTAAGTGTGATTTATGTTTGCCTATTATCGGCTTGAATTTACACCTTTTGTGAAAAATAGGCGATAAATAATTCTGATTCGCCTGATTTAAACTCTATTTTTTATGAACTTTGGAGTGGTACGTTTTTATATCGTTTGTAGCTCCACTGGTACTGGTCAGGGTACTCCAAAACACGCTCCTCAATAAATTGATTCATTGATTGTGCGGCAACTGCCGGATCAGCGTCAGCGATTGTATCAGGTGCTCGTGTAATGGAAACAACAAAGCCACCTTTTTCATCTCGTGCGCAGACTAAGCCTAGAATAATCGCTTTAGATGATTTTGCGAGTTTAGGTGCAAGAGTGGGAGTTAAGGCTGGGTGATTAAAGAATGGAGCAACAACGCCTCCATTGGTATCGGGTACTTGGTCTGGCAAAATAACGGTAACGCCTCCGGCTTTTAAGTGACGTACAATTTGGACGACACCGCTCTTATTTGTTGGAACCATGGTCACGCCGGCTCTACATCGAGCATTGTATATATAGTGCTCGAGCTGTTTATTTGGGTGTGGTTTATAAAGAGCTACAACCTCTGCGCGAGGAGCAATAAACTGATTTGCCATTTCCCAGTTACCTAGGTGAGGCAATAGGATGAGGACACCTCGGCCAGAAGCTTGAGCCTGTTCTAGATGCTCAATACCTCTGATCTCTGTTATTGCCTCAATACCATATTCAAGTGGTTTCATCCATACGCAGCCAGCTTCGAGACCAAATGCAAGGGTATGCCGCAATGTGCTTTGAATAAGTTGCTCTTGTTCTTGTGGGCTTTTGTCAGGAAATACTTTTTGTATATTGTTGCGGATTGTTGTAAGTAATCGGCCTTTGGAGCCAGACATGATAATGCGAAGTAAACCAGAGAGCTTCCAAGCAGATTTAAAAGATAAATGTCGGGTGAGTTCAAGAATACGACATGCTAAACGATACTTAAACGGCGGTTTCATGAATATACCTGTGCCAATTGAGTGCACTCAAATCAGAGATAATTATTGTACTCGAGTGAGGAAAGTTGCCTATATAGGACGGACTCAGACTACCAAGAAACTGATTAAGCAGTCAATAAGTAAAGAATTGAGGGGTGAAAGGTCAATAAAGAAGAAAATACTAGTAAGCAGAAGGAAGAGAGCAGTAATTGGTATTACCGTCTCTTTTTGGCAACATATTACTAATACAGCACTATTGCCCCTTCAACTTCGATGCGCGCAGACCTAATACTAGGTTAAAAGTCCGTACATTTTAAGCTTCTTGCGAAGAGTGCCACGGTTTAAACCAAGAATAGCGGAAGCCTTAGTTTGGTTTCTATTCGTGAACTTCAGCACACGCTCTAGAAGAGGTGGTTCGATTTCGCTGAGTACAAGCTCGTAAACGTTATCGACTGGATGGCCATCAAGGTGAGCAAAATAGTTAGCAAGGGCGCGGTCCACGTGATCTCTGAGTGTTCCATGACCTAATGGCTCAAGTTGTGTCTCTTGTTGAGATCGGTTAAGCGTTGGTGACATGTCAAACCTTTGTTCCGTTGAGTTGGCGTCCTGCATGTTTGAATAGTTGCTCATGTTAGCATCTCTCCATGGCTAAGTTTTCAAAATAATCATTTAACAGCTGGCTTTGTTCTTCACACGTACTGACCCGAACGAATTGTTTGGTAAACGCATCGCTGCTTGGTAAGTGTTCCATGTACCATAGTACATGCTTACGTGCAATTCGCACACCAGTGTTAACACCATAAAATTGATGAATTGCCCGAAGATGTCGTTCAATCACCTTTTGTTTGTCGCGGACACTGGGAGCAAAGGAAATGCGACCTTCGGCTAGATACTCGTTTATTTGTCGAAATATCCACGGGCGACCGAGTGCTGCGCGTCCGATCATAATACCATCTACACCAGTTTCGTCTAGGATGCATTTTGCCTCATTTGGAGAAATAATGTCACCATTTGCAAAAACTGGTATATTTATTGATCGTTTTACGTCTGCTACGGTAAAATGTTCCGCAGTGCCTTGAAATTTACAAGCGCGAGTTCTGCCGTGAATAGCTACTGCACTTGCGCCAGCATCTTCGCATATTTGAGCAATAATGACAGCATTTTTTTTGTCCAATTGTGACCCAGTTCTCGTTTTTACTGTAACAGGGCAGTCAACTGCTGCAACAACTGCGCTAACAATGTCACCAACCAGCTTTTCTTGCTCCATTAAGGCGCTTCCTGCATATTTTTTGCACACTTTTTTTGCAGGGCAACCCATATTTATGTCTATTATTTGAGCGCCTAATTTTTGACACTCTTCAGCGGCTCTTGCCATTAAGTCTGGTTCTGTTCCAGCAATCTGAACTGAAACAGGTGTTTCGTTATGTGCCCATTTTAATCGCCATTGCGATTTTGGGTGGTGCCAAATATTTATATCTGATGTCAACATTTCCGACGTTGACAGTCCAGCTCCAAATTCCCTACAAATTTCTCTGAAAGGTGCATCTGCTACACCAGCCATTGGTGCAACAAGAAGGGGAGAGCTCAATGTATATTGCCCTATCGTTGGGCCTTTTAAAGTTTGTTCCATGTGTTTGCTGTATTCGCTTTGGTCGTAAATTTATTAACGTTAATATCGTCGACACAACGGATTATATGGTGAGTAGATTTAAAAAACTACGGATTGTTCACATCGGGTAACAATATATCGGAAAAGAATTGTTAACTGCCTGATAGATTTATTCATTAGTACTAGCAATTTTGAAATAAAAAGAGCTAGTATCAAATACCTAGAGTAAATACAGCTCTAGGTATTAATCGATGGCTTACTCATGGCCATTGGTTGCTGTAAATAAAGCAGCCATATAAATGAAAGAAAAGCATATCCTGTTTTTTATTTTTTTATTTAATTTTTTGGCAAATAAAAGCTTTTCAATAATAAGCCCAATTGGAAGGGTGTTTTAGAAGTGTATAAATATTTGTCGTAAAGGAACATAAGGGGATTAAAATGACAACAATTGGTATTCCAATGGAGCGCAAAACAAAAGAAGGCCGTATTGCTTTAACGCCATACGCTGCTGCTGAACTTGTTGCTGCTGGTCATGAGGTATTTATAGAAACAAAAGCTGGTGAACTAAGCGGCTTTTATGATGAAGAATACTTGAAAGCTGGGTGCAAAATTGCTCCAGATCAAGCTTCTCTTTATGCTTCTGCAGATTTGATTGTAAAAGTAAAAGAACCAATTGATGCTGATCTTGAATATATAGAAGCTCGCCATACATTGTTCTGTTACTTGCACCTTGCAGCCTGTCCTGAACTTACAGAGCGACTGCAAACAATTGGCTGTACTGCTATTGCTTTTGAAACTGTAACAGAAGGCCCAGGTCAAGGGCTTCCTTTATTAACACCTATGAGTATTATTGCAGGTCGAATTGCTGTTCTTATGGGAGCAAATCATCTCGGTGCATCACAAGGCGGGCGAGGTGTTTTACTTGGCGGTATTCCAAGTATTCACACAGGTAAAGTGGTTGTGGTTGGTGCTGGTGTTGCTGGTGCAGAATCTGCAGCAGTTGCTGCACGTCTCGGTGCTCAAGTTGTTGTGTTTGATAAGAAAACAGAAGCACTTACTCGTGCTCGTAACCTTGGTGATAACGTCACAGCACTTGCTTCTTATGAGCAGTTAATTGCAGAAGAAGTAAAAAATGCTGATCTTGTTATTGGTGCCGTTTTAATTCCAGGTGCGAAAGCGCCAAAGTTAATCACTCGTGAAATGATCCAATCCATGCCTAAAGGCAGTGTTGTTGTTGATATCGCTATTGACCAAGGTGGTTGTATTGAAACGATTAAACCAACAACCTATGAGAACCCTGCTTATGAAGAAGAGGGCGTTGTGCATATTGGTGTAACAAACATGCCGGGTGCATACCCAAGATCTTCAACACTTGCATTGAGTGCGGCAATTTCGCCATATGTGCTGAGACTTTGCTCTAAAGGTCTTGAAGACCCTGCAATTAAAGCAGGTCTAAATGTGCAGGCTGGTGAAATCATGCTGGATGCATTGAAGTAATCAATTTAAAAAATCATTGCTTCGATTTTAAAAAGGGCCTCATAGCAAAAGCTATGGGGCCCTTTTGTTTACCTATCTCTTTGTAATTCATGTTATTATTTTTGCCGTAGAGAATTTATATTGCCTTTTTTAAGGCAACGTCACGTTTAATCTGATGTAAAAAATATGCCCAAGTGACTTCAATACTGATAACTCCAGAGTAGGGCAGTGCATTCAAAAAATGTCGGAATGCACTGAAATGCATCATCTTTTTACTTATGAACCGACCTTGGCAAGTCAAATAAGCTATTATATGAAGTACCTTATAAGAAATTTGCCACAGTATAATGGAGTGTTCAATGGCAAAAGCTGCAGAAAAGCCAAAATCCAAACGTCGTACGGCAACTAAACATAAACAGGAAACGTCTACAAAAACCCCTCTATGGCAACTTGCCAAACAGTCTGTCATTTTTGGTGGAAAAGGAATGGTTGTGCTAGTGCAAGGAAAGCAATTGCAACTGCCAGTCCTTTTACGTGAAGTTTTAATGACACTCACACTTGCCGCAGGCATTTTCGTCTTTGCGAGCCTTTGGACCTATGATGCGATGTATGGCATTGAAGCAAATTTTGCTGGCCCACTTGGTTTTTATCTAGGATGGACGCTGTATTCATGGTTTGGTTGGATGGCGTATTTAATCCCCATCGGTTGTTTAGCTGGCGCATTCTGGTTTTTAAAAGCTGAAGAAGTGAATGTAAAAATCCTTGATGCTTTTTCATTATCCCTTGCTGGCGTAATGGCGGGTCTTGCCATTGCTGGTTTTTTAGAAATTCATTTGGCTGGTACACCTGCTCATACTTTTCCGGCCGGTGGCGGTATTGGTCGCTGGATTTCAGACAGCCTTATTGCACAAGTCAGTGAAGGTGGTGCTAACTTAGTCTTGGCAGTGATGCTTGTAACGGCATTACTTGCAGCAACAGAACTATCTCTTGTTGGTATTGTTGAGGCCCTTGGTGCTTTAGGTGAGTGGATTGCTGGTCTGTCTTCAGACATGAGTCGCTCTGCTGCAAGCTGGTCCCAAGAAAAGCATCGCGCACGTAAAGATAAAAAACTCTTGAAGTCTGCTGTGCAAAAAGATGCAAAAGTGAAGCGATTACCATGGTTGAATAAGCCTGAAGCAAAAGTCGAAGAAGAGGTGAAAGGACCAGCAATTGTTCAAGCAGAAAAACCGGCTTCAGTGCCTCAAGCCCAAGCGCCACAGCCACCAGTGCCTGCTCCAGTGGCGCCACAGGCTCAAGCCGTTCAAGAGGCAGTAGCTGAAGGGAAAAGTATGAAAATTGTTGATCCAAACAGTTTCCATGAGTCTCGTGGTAATGAAATGGATGACAAAGCTGAAGCTGCGCAGAGTGTTATTAAAAAAGCCAAGCCAAAACGTTTTGGTGGGCTTTTCGATAAAGGCTTACCTTCACTCGATCTTTTAGATGATGTTGGTGAAAATGAAAGTAAAGGTTTTACAACTGAAGAGTTAACACAGCTTTCAAATGTACTTACAGTAAAGCTTGCTGACTTTGGTATTCAAGTTGAAGTTGAAGCTGTACTACCAGGGCCTGTTGTTACGCGCTTTGAATTGCAATTAGCGCCAGGTATTAAAGTAAGCCGAATTTCAAACCTAGCAAAAGATTTAGCCCGTTCAATGGCAGTTGTTTCTGTTCGTGTGGTGGAAGTTATTGCAGGTAAAACAACAGTAGGTATTGAAATACCAAATGCCAATCGCGATATTATTCGCCTTAGTGAAGTATTACGCTCGCAAGATTATCACAACTCTAAATCCGCATTGTGTTTAGGCCTTGGTAAAGATATTGCTGGGCACTCGGTCTGTGCAGACTTGGCAAAAATGCCCCATTTACTTGTTGCTGGTACAACTGGTTCAGGTAAATCTGTTGGTTTAAACGCAATGCTTTTAAGTTTGCTGTTTAAATCCACACCAGAACAAGTACGTTTAATCATGATTGACCCGAAGATGCTTGAGCTTTCGGTCTATGACGATATTCCACACTTATTGACACCTGTTGTCACAGATATGAAAGAAGCAGCAAACGCATTACGTTGGTGTGTTGCTGAGATGGAACGTCGATATAAATTAATGGCAGCCATGGGTGTTCGTAACCTTGCTGGCTTTAACCGTAAAATAGAAGAAGCAATCGCTGCGAATAACCCAATTCCAGATCCACTGTTTAAACCGCAGAATGCCGAGCCGGGTGAAGAGCACCCAACTTTAGAGCCTCTACCATATATCGTTGTTGTCATCGACGAATTTGCTGACATGATTATGATTGTTGGTAAGAAAGTTGAAGAGCTTATTGCACGTATTGCACAAAAAGCGCGTGCAGCTGGTATTCACTTATTGCTCGCAACACAGCGACCTTCTGTTGACGTTATTACTGGTCTAATCAAGGCAAACGTCCCAACACGGATTGCGTTCCAAGTATCCTCTAAAATTGATAGCCGAACAATTCTTGATCAAGGGGGCGCTGAACAGCTACTTGGTCATGGTGATATGTTGTATTTACCACCAGGCACAGGCTTACCTGTTCGTGTTCACGGTGCTTTTGTTGCTGATGATGAAGTGCATAGAGTTTGTGATGATTGGCGTAGCCGCGGTGCTCCTGATTATCTTCCAGAGGTATTGGAAGGTACTCATGAAGCAGGCACACCACCAGGTATGTCTCAATTGTTTGGTGATGCAGACTCAGAGCAAGACCCACTGTATGACGAAGCACTTTATTTTGTGTGTCAAACACGTAAAGCATCTATCTCTTCAGTGCAGCGTAAGCTTAAGATTGGATATAATAGGGCAGCAAGACTTGTTGAGTCGATGGAAGCAGCTGGTGCAGTAAGTGAGCTGCAAAGTAATGGCCAGCGTGAAGTCCTTGCTCCACCTCCGGTGGAACATTAATTCAATTCTTAAGGAAGTGTTATCTTGAACTTCATGATGAAAAAAATATCGAAAGCTGCTGTCTTCTGTACGGCAGCGGTCATGTCAATGACTTCATTTGCTGCTATGCCAGCACCTGAAAAACTTGAGTCTCTGCTTGAGCCAATACAATCTTGGAGTGCTGATTTTAAACAGCAAGTGCTGAGTGGTGATGGCAAGCCAATGCAGGCGCTAGAAGGTCATCTTTCATTATTAAAGCCCCTTCAATTCGATTGGAAGACATATGCGCCTTATCCACAAGTGGTTATTTCAAATGGAAATGACTTGTGGATTTACGATGAAGATTTAGAGCAAGTGGTTATTAGGCCAATTGACCAAGAACTTATTCCAATGCCTGCTGCTATTTTGAGCGGAGAACAGCTTGAGTTACTCGCAGAGCATTTTGAAGTGACTTACCTCGATAAAGATGGGTACGCTGTTGATCCTGCAGTAACAGAGCTATTCCAACTCAAGCCGAAAGATTTAAATCGCAATGGCGACTTTGAAACACTTCAGCTTGGATTTGCAAAGGGTCAGTTGAAACAGCTCTCATTGTATGATGCTCTAGGGCAAGTAACGCATCTTGTTTTCGAAAAGCAAGAGCTTAACCCTAAACTCAAAAAATCATTATTTGAGTTTGATATGCCGCCAGGTATTGATGTAATAGACGAGCGTCAATGAACTTCACATTCCTCTCTTTACATTCAAGCTTAATGGTTATGTGTGGCGGTGCTATTGGTGCATGGCTGCGCATGACTGTCATCCAGTGGTTTTTAACCATAATGCCAGGCGTGCCTACCGGCATGGTCATCGTAAACCTCGTTGGAAGCTTTATCATAGGGTTCGTTTATATTCCATTATCGGCCATGCATTTGCTCTGGCTTAAACTTCTTATTATTGGTGGCCTTTTGGGGGCGCTAACAACCTTTTCAACTTTTGCTTTAGATGTTCTTATCTTACTTGAATCTAAAAAAGCACCTCTTGCATTAGCCATAGCAGTTGCTGTGCCCATCTTGTCTATTTTATCTGCTTTTTTAGGAGCAGCGCTTTTTAAACGCTTCTTTGTATAGTATTCAAACTCTTAACTTCAAATAACCATAGGCTTATTTAGAGTTTTTATGCTCATTGCGACCAGTAGTATTAAAGCTGCTATTATTAATGGTAATTTATTCTTTTCCATACACTTTTGTATGACTTGGGCAACATTAATATGGATTTTAATCAGGGTTTAGAAGTCATGGATGTTCTATGCTGAGATTGGTGCAAATACGCAGTTTAGAAAAATTCTGGTTATTTTTGCTAGTGCTTATTCCTGTTGTTTTTACAGGTCTTGCATGGTGGGCGGTACAAAATACTCAATTTCAAAAGGTGAATACAGAGTTTCATCATTTAGCTCTTGCCAATGAAAAAGCGCTTCAGCACCGTATGGACTCATACGCACAAGCTCTGCTTGGTGGAAAAGGTTTTTTTCAGGGCTCAACTCATGTGACTCGACATGACTGGCGTGAATACACCTTGGCACTTAACGTGTCCGACAATTTTCCAGGGATCAATGGAATTGGCCTCATTGTGAATGTACCAAAACATGAGGTAAATGCATTCAAAAATTTTGTTGAAACCTCTGAAAATATTACTTTTAATGTCAGACCCAAAGGTAAATATGATGACTATTATGTTATCTACTATATTGAGCCAATTGAAATAAATAGAGAAGCAATTGGCCTTAATATTGCCTTTGAAGCTAATAGGCGAAGTGCTGCCAATCTTGCTATGCAAACGGGCATGCCTGCTATTACAAAACGAATTCTGCTCGTTCAAGATGTTGAACAAACGCCAGGCTTTTTGCTCTTATTACCAGTAGATGGCCAATATGTTTTTGCACCACCGCTTAAAGATGAGTTTAGTGCTTGGATTTATGCGCCTTTCATTGCAAAAAACTTCATGGAAAATTTGACTCAAAGTCAAGGTCGAGACTTTAGACTGGAAGTATTCGACGAATACGCTTCACCAGATACTCTTATTTTTGATTCAGAACCAGGCCATCAAGAGAAGCATAACTCTTTATTTACTGTTGAAAAAACTGTTGAGATTATGCAGCAAAAATGGTTATTGCGATGGAGTTCAACTGAAACCTTTGAGGCCAATAATATTGGTCAAGCACCATTTTTTGTGTTGCTCTTTGGCTCTATTTTTACCATGCTGGTTTGTTTATTTCTTTTTTTAACAACTTCAGGCGCGAGTTCTAGTTCATCATCTTCTGAAAATGAATTACCAGAGCTAAAGTTATGGGTGCCAAATTTAGCTTTTATTATTGTGGCTATTGGCGCTGTTTTATTACATAACAAACTCTATGATCAAGAGCAGGATTCCCTTGATCAAGGTGCATTAAATCAATTAACACAGTTTGAAGCACTTGTTAGTGATAAATTTAAAGATTATGAGCAGCGGCTTGATACAATTGCTCATGATTGGGCATTGAAAGAGTATGATAATCCTTCGAACCTAGAAGACTGGCAAGTCTCTTTATCACAAAGTTTACTTGATATGCACGGCCTTCAAGGCTTTGCATTTGTGGATGTGAAACGAGATGAAATACTATCGTCGCTTATGCTGAAGACGCAGGTGAATCTTAAAAGTTTAATTCACTCTGCAATGTATCATGGGCTACACGAGCGGATTCAAAGAATGCCGAAGGCAAGCTTGATGAGTGGCTTTGAAGTATTTGGTCAGCATCATTACTTTGTCACGGTTCATCCTGTCATTCGAAAAGAGCAGCCGGTTGCTTACATGTTTGCTGCTTATAATTTTGAAGAGTTTGCACGTCGACAATTGCGTTATGTTAAAGTGCCTTCCGCATACCATATGCAGGTTGAGCTTGGTGAAGAGCGCATTAATTTCGGCGCACCTTTGATAAGCCACGAATTTAGTCAGTCACTGAGACTTGCTGGCAATGTTGTCACTTTACGAATTTATCCAAATGCATTTACAAGTGCAGATGCCACAAGTTATCTCCCTAAAATAATATTGTTAATTGGTTTAGCGGCAGCGCTGTTAATCGCTATGGTGATCCATTTTGTACAGCAGCTTAAAATCAATGCTCGAGTGATCGATGAAAAGCAAAACTTACTAGCAACATTTATAAAGCATGCACCTATGAGCCTTGCCATGTTTGACCGAGAAGGGAATTATATGGTGGCTTCAACTCGCTGGTTTGAATTTTATAATTTAATTCCAAATGATGTGATTGGTCATAAACACCCAGACCCTAACCTGTGGATACAGCAAGGGCAGGAGTTTAATGATGATGACATTATGAAACTGGAAGAAAAGCTTGAGCATTCTGACGGTTCTTTGCATGCTTGGATGCGTTATGTGGTGTGTCACTGGTTCAAAGACACTGGTGAATCTGGCGGTATTATTGTATTTGCCGAAAACATCACAGAAGAAAAGAACATGGCGCTCATGAAAAATGAGTTTGTTTCTACTGTGAATCATGAGTTAAGAACACCATTAACTGCAATTCAAGGCGCGTTGGGTTTATTGCAAATGGGGGCAAAAGAAAAGCTAGAAGCCAAGTATCAAAAGTTACTTAAAAATTCATTTGATAACTGCAAAAACCTCACACGAATTGTAAATGATATTCTTGATCTTGAAAAAATGGCTGCGGGTGAACTGACTTTTGAATATGAGAATACCCAGCTGTCGCCACTTATCGAACAGGCTGTGAGTTTAAATGAAGCTTATGCGCAAAAGTACAACGTAGAATTTCAAATGATATTGGAAAATAAGCCTATTACTGTATGGGTTGACCCAAATAGACTACTTCAATGTCTCAGTAATTTACTGTCTAATGCTGCTAAGTTTTCCAATCCTGGTGATAGTATTTATATTCGCTCAACAATTAAAGATGACCAAGTGTGTATTGAAGTCGAAGATTGCGGTGCCGGTATACCATTATCTTTCCAAGCCAAAGTGTTTCAGCGGTTTGCTCAAGCGAATGGTGCATCTACGCGAGCACAAGGGGGAACAGGTTTAGGCTTATCAATCACCCAATCACTTATTCATGATATGGGTGGTGATATTACTTTTAGGTCTCAAGTTGGGCATGGAACAACTTTTTATATCAGCTTACCTATTGCAAAAGAGACAGACTCCTAAGCTTTACTTAATAAAATATGTAAGAGAGAGAATATATGACAAGCCAAAGCCTAAAAAAGATTCTGTATGTTGAAGATGATTTCAGCATCTCAGAAGTGGTGTGCATGACTTTAGAGGATTTTGGTGATTTTGAGGTACTTCACTGCGATCTTGGTCAAAAGGCACTTGATGCTGTGGAGGCATTTAAGCCTGATCTTATTTTAATGGATGTCATGATGCCTCACATGGATGGACCAACAACTTTAACGCATTTTAAAAAAATGGACTGCGCTAAAGATATACCTGTTATTTTTATGACCGCTAAAGCACAAGTACATGAGCAAGCTGAGTACAAAGCCCTCGGCGCAATAGGCGTGCTCGTTAAACCTTTTGATCCAATGACCCTTTGTGAAGATATTGAGCGCTTATGGCAGCATCGCTAAGATTAAATGCGATGTTGAGTTGATTTTTAACGACTTTTTTTGAATTCCTTGGTGATATTATTGGCGTTTTAGCCAAACCAGTGTACTCTTGAATCTTGTTTTAATATTTAAGGTTCAGTAGTGAGATTGGAAGAAGCACTCGTCACAATTTTACAGGGTATGTCTGACCATGCTCTTGCCAAGGATAAGGCACTTTATCGTTCAGCTGCAGTCTTCGAAGGGACTGTGGTTCGATTTCGTATTCACAATCCATACTTTAATTTCTATATTGTATTTCAGGATGAAAGTATTCAGCTTAAAGGTTTGCATGAAGGCGATATTACGGCATGCATAGATGCAGATGCTTACGGTTTGCTTAAAACCCTCTACGCCCCAAGCTTTTGTCTTGAGCATGAATTAGAAGATATTCTTTTGATACCAGGTAAACCTGAGCTTTCTCAATTCCTTGTTAAGCTCATACAGTCTTGGGATTTATGGAACTTATTTCAACTGATCTGCTCAGAATTCTTACCTTGGGTTGATCCTCATCAAGTGACGCTTGAAGATCTGCGCTTTATGAAAAAAGGGCTTGATCGTCAATTTGATAGTTTAGCTTCTGAACAGCAAAAAATAGTAGAAGCTCAATCAGAGTCTCGGGCGCTTATCGTTCAAATGCAGAGACAGTTGCGGTTTCAAACAGCACTGATAGGTCTCTTGGTGCTTTCTGTTGTCACAATGGTGTCATTGTTTGTTTTAGTATTCTGAGTGCTCGGGATAGCTGCCTTAACAATTTTAATATGATGAGACCTGTATATTGCTTAGACGATATGGGGCAATTCACATGTAATTCAGGCCCCTAAATATAAAAAGAGAAGTAGGTATAGACCTTCTCAGTTTTAGGTATATCTGTCCAAGGAGCACACTATATGGTTGATAACTCTTACGAAAAAGAAACAGAAATAAACCAGATAAATCAGGATGATAAGCTCGATCAAAAAGGATTTTGGCGAAAAGTAAAACGATTTGCACAAATGGCAGGTCAACAAGTGTTGGAAAAGGCGCTAATCCTTTATTATGTCTATCAGTCAGACCAGATACCAAAGCGATATAAGGTCATGATAGTTGGTGCATTAGGGTATTTCATCACAACTCTTGATGCTGTTCCAGATATTATGCCTATGGTTGGCTTTGCCGATGATTTGGGTATTTTAATGGCCATTGCTGGTGCTGTAGCTTCATGGGTGAGTCCGGATATTCAACAAAAAGTTGATGATAAGCTTGCTCAGTTATTTAGCAAAGAATCGAATGATCAGCAAAATAATGAAACTCTTGAGATAGATGAGGGCTCCAAGCTAGAGCGCAAATAGGAATAATACGCTCAAAATATTAAGTATTGAAGGGACTGCTTTGTTGATAAACCCGTTTTGGTTTTAACAGCAAGCAGTTTTTTTATATCTTTCAGAATGAGAAAGAGATGAGTATCAGCTATCAAGGTTATAAGAAGCTGAATAGGGCAAGCAAATATGAGTTTGCAGTGCAAATTCTGCTTGAGAATCCATTGGGCAATAAGATAGCATAGCGCTGTTCGAACTTACCGGTTTGCAACAGCCTTAGATTATCAGTGTATGGCTTAACGCTGAAAGTATCGGCAAATATGAATTTAAAGCTATAAGTATGGTTGAAAGTAGTGAGGTCTAAACAATGTTGTATCCGTTAAAAGGTATTGTAAGAAAAATAAAGCGCTCTCATTCGCTGAAAGCTGTTTTCACGGCTGTTGTATTAAGTGCATCAACGTATGTACAAGCAGCCCCTGTAGCAGGGTGGCTTGAAGGTGTTTATGTTGATGGGATAAAAAACCGTATTAGAGGCAAGCTTGATACAGGTGCTCTGACATCTTCTATTCATGGTACGCATACCCGTTTGGTTGAACATGATGGTGAAGAGTATGTTCAGTTTGAGTTTTTATGGGAAAAAGACGATAAATTAATTGGCCCCTATACGGTTGAAGCGCCGCTTGTTCGAAAAGTACGTATTAAGGACCACGAAGATGAAAGTCGTGAGCGTTATGTGGTTAATATGAACTTTGCGCTTAACGGCGAATGTTTTACAGCTGAGTTTTCAATTGCTGATCGTTCCAAGTTCAATTATCCAGTTTTACTCGGTCGCCGCTTTTTAGCTGGCGAAGTAACTGTTGACGCTTCAAAAACCTTTACAGACTTATCAGAGCCAAAAGGTAAATCTGCTTGTAGAAAAGTTGAAGATCACGAAATTGAACAAAAAGTAAAGCTCGATCGTGAAAAGCAAAAAGCCGAACTTCAAAAGCTAGAAGAAGCAAAGGCTGAAGAAGCTGAAGAAGAAAAGAAATCCTCCAAAAAATCTGACTCTAAGGATGCGTAATAAGTGAAAAGTAAGCACGTCTATGTCTTGGCAGGCATTCTCATACTCATTGCTGCGGTAATGACCTACCAGAAAATTTTTACCCTTGGCCTGCCTACAGCTCCTGCTGAGACAACAGAAGCATGGATTGTAGAAGCTAAGCTGAACTTTGAAGCAAGTGGTAAAGGTGCAAAGGTTGATTTGGTTATACCTCAAAACCCAGTTAACTTTTTGAAACTTGATGAAGACTTCATTGCGAGCAATTACAATCTTGCGATCGACGAGCTTGCTGATGGAGGCCGTAATGCACAGTGGGTGGTCCGTCGTGCTAAAGGCCTTCAGACACTCTATTACCGTATAGAGCTGGTGCCTCAATTAGAGCCTTCACCGAACTATGGTCCAGAGCCAGCGTTTCCTAAAAAGCCTGAATATATTGGCCCTGAAGCCAGTGCTATAAAGTCAGTGCTTGATAAGGCACGTGATGGTTCTTTCGATTCTGCAACTTTAACTCGTGCATTACTTCAGCATCTAGATCGCTACCGTAATGATGAAGATGTTGCATTGCTACGTAAAAATGCAACTGATGACACTGAGTGGGTTAAGTACATCCAGTTTATGTTAGACGGTGTTCGAATTCCATCCCGAATGGCTCAGTACCTTATTCTGAAGGATGGTGCTCAGCATGAAATTCTTCAACCATGGCTTGAGATTTGGAATGGTGAGCAATGGCTTTCATTCAATCCAAAAGATGGTGAACCAGGACGTCCAACGAACGGCCTTCTATGGCAGTATGGTGAAACACCTCTCATTACAGTGACAGGTGGTTCAAATCCTTCTGTGGATTTCTCAATTTCGAAGCGTCCTCGTGGGTTAGTGTCTATTGCTAAAGAGAAGTCAAAGCAAGAAGCCTCGTATTTAATGCATCTTTCATTGTTTGATTTACCATTACAACTGCAAAATGTATACAAACTTCTTATGGTTTTACCACTGGGTGCACTTGTTGTTGTTTTCATGCGCGTTATTGTTGGTTTGCCAACCTTTGGTGTTTTCACGCCGGTTCTAATAGCACTAGCATTCCGTGAAACGAACCTTGCTGTTGGTGTTGCACTCTTTAGCTTAATTGTTGCTGTTGCACTTACAGTACGTTTTTACTTTGAGCGCTTATATTTACTGCTTGTGCCTCGGGTGAGTGCTGTACTTATTGTGGTCTTGATTACAATGATTGCAATCAGCTTGATTTCAACTCGAATGAATATTCATGCTGGCCTCTCAATTTCACTCTTCCCATTGGTTATTATCACCATGGTTGTTGAACGTATGTCGGTTGTATGGGATGAAACAGGTCCAAAGAATGCCTTTAAAAATGCATTAGGTAGCTTATTTGTAGCTGCTATATGCTTCTGGGTTATGCAGCATCCATTAATTCGTCACTGGTTCTTTGTATACCCAGAAACTGTATTAACAGTACTTGCATGTGTGCTTATGCTTGGTCGTTACTCAGGATATCGTTTAAGCGAAATCTGGAGGTTTAGACACCTGATTAAACAGCCTGATTTTCACAATAATGAACAAGCTGATTCCGCTCAGAAAAAGTAAGGTCTAACACTATGTTTGGTATTGCTAAAAAACTGAAAGCTATGGGCATTGTTGGTATTAATAAGCGTAACTGTGAGCTTGTATTACCTAATAATCCACGGCGTTTATATCCTCTTGTAGATGATAAGTTGCGCACTAAAAACCTTGCAGGGGCTGTTGGTATTCAAGTACCAGAGCTTTATGCAACGGTTGAGACAGAGCATGATATTAGCCGTGTTGAAAAAATGCTGCAGAACCGTGATGAGTTCGTAATCAAGCCTGTAAACGGCAGTGGCGGTAAGGGTATTATCGTTGTTGTCGGTCGCCATAAGAAAAATTGGATAAAGGCATCAGGTGACCGAATTACTATTATGGAAATTCGTCGTCACTTGTCGAATATCCTTAGTGGTATTTATTCTCTTGGCGGTACTCCAGATACTGCCTTGATTGAATATCGAGTTCACAGTCACTCTATTTTCGATCGAATAGCCTATAAAGGTGTTCCTGATGTTCGGGTTATTCTTTACAAGGGTATACCTGTAATGGCTATGCTTCGCTTACCAACACGAGCTTCTGATGGTAAAGCAAACCTTCACCAAGGGGCTGTGGGAGTAGGGGTTAACTTAATTACAGGTCATTCCTGTGGTGCAGTGTGTAAGAATGAAATGATCGAGCATCACCCTGATAGTGATGAGCCTTTGTTGGATTTCCAAGTCCCATTTTGGAAAGATTTACGTCTCTTGGCGAGCCGTTGCTATGAGCTTGTACCATTAGGGTATTTGGGGGTTGATATTGTTATAGATCAAGCATTTGGTCCTATGGTACTTGAACTTAATGCTCGTCCTGGTTTGAGTATTCAAATTTGCAATCAGCGTGGTTTACAACATGCTGTTGACTGGGTTGATCGTTATAAAGAAGAGCATAACAATCAAATTCCACAAGATGCACATATCCGAAGTGAGTTAGCTGAAAGGCTTTATCGAGACCTTGTCCCAAGTGCTGAAGTAACTGAAACGGACGATAAAGAACAGCCTGAAATAGCCGATAATAAGCCTTAATTTACACTTAAACGTCTACTACTGAGCCCAGTGCTATACTTGAGATCATGATGAAGTGCCATGCTTTTATGGCACTTTTCAACAGGTTTAAGTCAGGCATTGCCTACTGAGCCACCGAATATTGAAACACATATGTTTTGAGAATTAGGTGTATAAGTACAGGGCTTTTTCATGCTTTCATCAAAAGTATTTAGGTTTGTTAAATACCTCTCTAAATCTGGCAAGCTGAGCATATGGGTTTTGCCAAGTATCTTCTTTATTGGCTGCATGGCAGCTAGTTTTTTTCTTGCTCGAACAATTTATCTTAAAGAATATAAATATATCTCTGAGGCTTCACATGATGTATCAGAGATGGTGAAGCAGTCTTTGGCTGCTGGTCTAAGATACCGAGCTCATTCATTAGAACAATTTGCCCATCATTGGACATCCCATGGTCATATGGCATTTGAAGAATGGGAGAGTGAGTCAAAATTATTGCTAAACAACATTCCTTCCTTAAAAGCGATTGAATGGATAGGTCCGGAATTTCGTGTTCGCTGGGTTGAGCCTTTCTATGGCAATGAAGAGGTAATAGGTCTTGATATTCTATATGATGAGACTCGTCAAAAAGCGCTTAAAAATGCCATTGAAAATAAAACCTATACAATTACACCGCCGATTGAACTGAAGCAAGGGTATACAGGTTTAATTACTTATTTTCCTGTGTATTCTGATTATAAATTTAACGGGTTTATGGCTGGTGTTTTTGATATTAATCAACTGATAACTGCTGCACTTGCTGATTGGGATGCTTCGTCTTTTAATATACACATTAAAGATGAAGGCAATAAAACCGTATTTCAAAGTGGTGATTTTAGCGAAACTCGTCCAGATTGGGATCAATCTGTTCAAGTAGCAATACTTGATAAAGTATGGTCTATTCGTATTCACCCAAAAACTGAGTTTGTAAATCGTCATCTTGGAGATTTGGCCTATATAGTGTTTATTATGGGGGCGGTTATCTCATTAATGATGCTTATTATTGTTTATTATATCGAGTTGAGCTTGAAAACAAATGATAAGATTAAAAAGAATGAGCTCCGCTTAAAAAGCTTTATAAAAATGACACCAGCATCTATCGCAATGCTAGATAAAAACTTACTTTATGTGACTGCCAGTGATCGTTGGATTAATTCATATATTACGGGGCAGGGCAAAATTGAAAATCAGTGTTTTATCGATACATTTCCATTTGATCTGTCGCAAAATGTAGCTATTGTAAAACACATTCAAGCTGCACTTGATGGTGTTTCATCACAAGTTCAAGAAGATGTCTTTCAATTACCTAATCGTCATTGTGTTTGGGTCAAGTACGAAATCTTTCCTTGGGCAGATTTGAATAAAAATATTAGTGGTGTGATCATGTATATGGACAATATTACTGATCAAAAAGAAGTGGAATGTGTTAAAAATGACTTTATTTCAACTGTAAGTCATGAGCTAAGAACGCCACTGACCTCTGTGTATGGCGCAGTTTCACTTTTACAGCGAAAATTAAAAGATCGTGTGCTTGAAAAAGAAATAAATCTTCTGAATATATCTGTTGATAACTGCGAGCGAGTGATTGCGCTTGTCAATGATATACTTGATCTTAATAAAATTGAAGCTGGTAAAATGGATTTTACAACAGAGCGCGTAGAACTCTGTGGTCTGATTCAGGAAATTATTGCGCAGAATGCAATGTTTGCGGAAAAGTTTTCTATTCGATTTTTGCTTCGTTGTGAAATGGAGCAAGTCTATGCGCAAGTTGATAAGAATAGGTTTGCTCAAGTCTTGGTTAACTTGCTCTCAAATGCTGCAAAATTTTCACCAAAAGATTCAGATGTCGAAATTTCTATATTTTATGAAGATAATAATAACGTTAACATCGCTGTGAGAGATTTTGGCCCAGGTATTCCTATTGAATTCAGGGAATCAGTCTTTGAAAAATTCTCTCAGGCAGATGCCTCGGCAACAAAAAAAGTAAATGGTACTGGTTTAGGGTTGCATATTTCAAAGTTGATTATGGAAGCATTTTCTGGTGATATTTTTTACGAAAGTAAAATGTCCGAGGGCACAACCTTCTATTTGCAGTTACCAATTGATCATGGCTTTTTTGATGAAAAACTTCCGCATTTAAAGTAGTTTTATTTCAAATAGAGAGTCATAAAAAAAGCGCCAGATTTGGCGCTTTTTTATGAGGAGCTCAGCTTTTTAATGGAGAGCTATGTTGCTTGTGTCTACAGGCTCTTCTTGGAACTTTGTTGGGGTTATTTTCTTCAATTGGAAGACAATCCCTATGCCGACTGCAGTTAAGCCTACACCAACCCACCATGGTGAAATTAAGTTATAGCCGAGAGCGAGGGGGATACCGCCAGCAAAAGCACCAACGGAGTTGCCAATATTAAAAGCACCATGCCCTAATGCTGAGCCAAGAAATGGTGACTCTTTACATGTATCAATAAGCAATATTTGAATTGGCATCGTAAGCGCGATTGAGTTTGCACCGGCTAAGAATGTTAAGAAGTACATTGGCCAGATATATGGTGCTAAAAGTGCGTTGAGCGCCAAAATGACTAACATTGAGAAAGTAAGCATGATCGCCATTTTAATTGGCGCCATTCGGTCACCAATTTTGCCGCCAAGCCAATTACCAAAAGTCATTCCCAAGCCCGCTAAAGCAAGTAAGTATGGAATGCTTGAAGATGCAACCTGAGTTACTTGTGTTAAAACAGGTGCTATATAGCTAAACCACGCAAAGAACCCACCATACCCTATAGATGAAAATAGAATAAGAGCCCAAAGCATTGGTTTTTTGAATATAACAAATTCTTCAGCAAGTTTTTTCTTAGGTTCTTTAGCTGTAGTTGGTACCCAGATTAAAACAGATAGCATCGATAAAAGTCCAACACCACAGATTAAGCTAAATGCAACTCGCCAACTTGTTTCATGTCCGACAAAGGTTGCTAGAGGCACGCCTATAACATTACTAATAGTTAAGCCTGATAACATAAGTGCAAGTGCAGAAGCTGACTTTCCAGGGCCGGCGATTCGTGTTGCAACAACGCCAGCAAGGCCAAGAAAAGCACCGTGGGGAAGGCCAGACATAAAGCGGAAGAGCATCATGAATTCTGCATTTGGTGCAACTGCTGATAAGCCATTCGCAATTGTAAAAATAATCATAAGTACGATTAATTTATATTTTGGCGTCATGGTTCGGCCAAATATAGACAGTAGTGGAGCACCAACAACAACACCAAGGGCATATGCTGAAATAAAATAGCCTGCTTGCGATAAGCTGACATTCATGCCTGCAGCAACTTCAGGTAAAAGCCCCATGATAAGAAACTCAGCAAGTCCAATACCAAAGGAGCCAATAGCAAGTGTAATAATACTCATAGGTATATTCAGCATTTTATTGTCCTTAAATGTGATTAATGTGAAGCGGTTCGTTAACTGTCAGCCAAAAAAATGCTGTTCCGACTCTAAGATTTAAAGTCAGGATTACTGAGATATAAAAGTAAAAAAATATCAAAAGGCTATTTTGTAAGGTGAGACTGTTCAATGGTAATCGAACTAATCATGACAGGCAATAGAAATTAGCATTAATTTTTATTTATTTAATCTAAAAATAAAATATTGATATTTATGACTGTTTTAAGCAGTTTCTATCGAAGAATTAAAGAGTGAAATATCTTTTTTTTAGAAAGGATTGAGACAAGCTTCAGTTAGAATCATGTTTTGACTTTTATAGCTAATATACTGAAACCATACAATGTCATTGCAAGTGCAACTCTGAGGCAAGATTTAGATTGCTATAATAATATATAGACTCAAACAAGTAGAGCCATTTTAAAGCGCTTGAAATAGGTAGGCTATCATGATTAAGCATTTGAAAGAATTCATTGTAGCAGGCATTTTTTTGCTCGCATCTTTACCTCTTATGGCAGATGAAGTGCCTGAGACTATTCCAGGTGCAACGCTTGTAACTGCTGAATATCTTAAAAGTTTAGATTTAGAGCTTTCATCTTTAGTTGTTATTGATAACCGTGATCAATTTGCTCGTGATCAAGGGTATATTCCAGAATCTGTCAGTATGTCCGAAGCTGAAATTAATGCAGCAACCATGCAAAAACTCATAGGCCCAAAAGATACACCGGTTGCTTTTTACTGTGATGATTTTACATGTATGTCGAGTGTTTATGCTGTACGTTTTGCTTTAAAAGAAGGCTATCAGCAGGTGTATTGGCTCCGTGGTGGTATTGCTGAGTGGCGACAGTTCCGTTTTCCTATCTCAAACGTTAAATAGGTGAAATCTGATATTTGCTTTAAGTTTTTAATTTTCTTTAAATGAGCCCATGTTGCGCATGGCGCTCCTTCTCCGCTAAAGACAAGGTATAGATTGCCTTCTGTAAAGCAAGCTTTAACTCTTTTGTAGTCCCAATCTCTGTCACTTTTAATTTCATACCTGCTTGAGAAATCTTTTGAATTTCAACAGGAAAGTTTTCAATGCAATGTAAAGCCCAGCTTGTTGGTGAAAGGTGAGCGGGGTACCGAATGGCATGCTGCTCAAGGAACTTTTGAAGTTGATCTGTGTCTAGAATTTCTACAAACTGAGGGATAATGCGATCAGCAAGACGTTCTAAACGTTGCCAGATAGCTGTTTTCTGTTCTATTTGAAGTTGATTCCAAAATGAAACCTCATTGATAAAGCGTTTACATCCTCTACATATTGGGTCGCCATATACTGTAGAGCATCTGCCAACGCATGGTGTCTTCTGATATGGATTGATTTTTGTCATGAATGTCCTGTAAGTGTTTTCCAGTCAATCAGCATGCAAATACCCAAAAGCTATGGGTACATAGGGCAATATTCGTAGTTTATTCAGTTTAAATAAGCTACTCTGATAGAGCAATCAAGAGTTTAGAGCTTTAACCTTAAAGCACTCAAGATATTCTACACAAAGTTTTAGCCATTTGGAGATTAATCGAATGCCAACACTTATATCAAAATTTATACCTACAAACTCCAAAGCAGTGTCAAAGCCATCACCGCTCGCTAAGTTTATGGTCTGTATTTCACTTGGTGCTTTTGTCACTGGTTGCACAAATAACCCATATACACAAGAGCGTCAGCCATCTAAAGCGGCTATAGGTGCTGTAGCAGGTGCTGTTATTGGCGCTGCTGTATCTTCTAAGAAAGATAGAGGTAAGGGCGCTCTTATTGGTGCTGCAGCACTTGGTGGTGCAGGTTTCTACATGGACAAGCAAGAGCAAAAGTTAAGACAAGGCCTTGAAGGTACAGGCGTTTCTGTGACTCGTAACGGTGATCAGCTGAAGCTTAATATGCCAGGTGGTGTGACTTTTGAAACTGGCCGTGCAGAAATTCAATCTGAATTTTATGATGTGCTTGAGTCGGTTAACAAGGTCTTTAAAGAGTTCTCAAAAACAAGTGTTAAGATTAGCGGCCATACAGACTCACAAGGGTCTGACGCGTTTAACCAACGCCTTTCTGAGCAGCGTGCAATGAGTGTTGCCAATTACTTAACGTCTCATGGTGTTGCATCAAGCCGTATTCAAGCATACGGTTATGGTGAAAGAGCACCAATTGCTGATAACAATACACCAGAAGGCCGAGCAGCCAACAGACGAGTTGAGATTGAAATCGTACCTCAGGGTAGTGAGTTTTAACTTATTGTCCTCATTTAGTCGTTGTCAGGCATTGAGCCACTGTGAGCATCATCTGGTGGATCAATGTGCTGATAACGGAGCCTTGTCCCATGTAAGTGGGACAGCATTATTTCCTGCGGATCTAAGCCATCAGGGAAATAAGTACCCGATAACTTTGCCTCTCGAATTGAGGAGCCAGCAATTACAGTCCACCGTAGATCACATCCACGAAGATCTGCATTGCGCAGATATGAGCCCCTGAAATCTAAACCTCGCAAATTAAACTTTCTTAAATCAAAGCCCCTGAGTTGTGCTCCTGCAAAGGACACTGTCTCGCCTTTATCTCTTAATTGATTAAATTCTTTATGGTTTTCAGCAAGTAAGGCCTTAAACAGAGCAGAGTCACGGAGCTCTGACGAGTTAGCTTGTTGTGCGTTCATAATTAACCTCGAAAAGTTGTTGTACTTTTGATATTAAAGTCTGATCGGCGTAGGCTAAGATTGTTTTTTTCTCCTCTAAAAAACCAAGTGGTTTTTTTAATAGTTGAGCTAAAGATTCTCGCTGGTATTCAGCTTCTTCAAATAAGCAAACTTGTAATTCAAGCGTTATATCTTTATATGTATTTAAAATACCTGTTTGTTGCCAGGCATTTTGCATGTGCGTTATAGCAGATAACACTTTGAGTACACTTGGCTTTTCTTGTGCTAACTTCGATAATAATTGATTGAACTCATTAATATTGCTCTCGATAATTGTGTTGAGATTTTTATACTGTGCTAATTGCTGTTGCACTTGTTCTGCTGCTTGTTTACGAAGAGGGTGGCTTGAGTGCAAGTTGCTTTTAGTAAACTCTGGTTTGTTTTCTGCAAAACTCAGCATAGAGTCGTGTTTCTTTAATAGCGTCAGTAATTCCATGTATCGATGAGTCCATCGAGCTGGAACGATATGATTTAAAAATGGAAGGAAATGTTTAATATGAAATGACGGCTGTTGCCAGCCTATATGAGTTTCTTGAATTCGAAACATGTTATTTGTCATTTGAAACATCTGTTGTTGTATGCGAGTTGTATCATGACTGCTTGAAGAAACGCAAAAACTTTGTCTTCTTACAGGTGGCATTGTATTAAGCTCAATAGAAGAACTATCAACAATATCTTCAGGCTTTAATTCATTCTCTGACGTTGTAAGAACAGAATAAAAAACATTAATAAAATTATCTTTCGTTAATTGGGGTGGATGCTGGAGCTCTTGCGATAAAATGAGTGACAACCAACTAAGTGTTAATCCTTTTTGTTTGCTGTTATTATTTGACCACTGCTCATGAGTAGCTTGTTTAGAATGTGTAAGTAATTCTCGAATAAATAATTTAAGGACATCTTGTAAATGGCGTTGCTGCTCTAAAAAACGCCACTCTGGACGTGTTGAAATAACACGACTTAAAGTTTCGGTTAGATCCTGTTGTAGATTCTGCTGAAGTTGTGCAGCTTGAGCCATTCTTTTCTCCTAGTGTAAAGCCCAAAAATAAAGGGCATTTATACAGTTTTCCCTTTTACTGTATGTTTTATCCTTTTAATTATAGCTGTTCTTCTTAAGTTGCCCATTTGAATTTACGATATGCAAAAGCTTGATAATGATCGGCTTATTTCTCATGAGTTGATGTTTTTTTATAAAATATATTTTTTATTCAATACATTTTTATAATAATAATAATTTTAAGCTTGTTTAGCTGATTCACCAGTACATTAAACGTAACAGTCGAAATAGCATATTTAATTGTTTCAGCAGGCCTTCAGAAAACTCGTAATCGGTCGATAAAAGGAGTATGAGCTTAGAAAGGGGGTTGTGCATGCGAATTGAAGAAGTCTCGCAAATCACGCAAAGAATGGTATTTCTACGTATATATGAAGTGCTTGTTGAGTCAAATCAATCAATTTTGGATAGACGAGATTACAAACCAGAAAATGAAGTTTTGCAACCAGTTGAATGGAATAATAAAGACTGGATTCAATATGATGCAGGCTACCCATTTTGCTATTTTACTGGTGAAGTTTTGAATGATTTATTACGACAGCCGGTTATATGGAACGAACAACATTTAATCCTTGAAGATGCTGTTGCACAGTTGCAGCCTGATCTGGAGTCGTGGCTGACAGATGACGTTCGCCAAGTTAAAATAAATGACTTTTTTAATTGGCAGCCACACACTCTCCGTGTGCAAGAGCTTGTGGATGATGTTAAGCAAAGAGTACTTGATGTCGTTGACGCAATTCACTCAGCGGAAAAGATTCAGATGTTTAGTGAATCGCCTCATATGATGCATGTGGTTCTCGGTAAAGACAAAGCTAAGCATTTAATAACAGGCGGTGTAACTCACAGCCTTTCCTATCGCATGATTGGTTCTATGTTTAAACCCGTGCTTCATGATGCAGTTGGTTTATCTCAAAAGTGGTATATGCATGCGCTTATCCATGGTTTATGGCTGATTACGCAACAAGAAGGTCATATTCGACTGGATACTGTCGAAAAAGAGTCGGGTTCACTTGTGAGAACCCAAACACCTTTATATCTCGTCTAAGTTAATTCCTTAGAGCTTAAGCCTCTGCTAGAAATACTCGTATTGAAGGGCAGAGGGGCTCCTCTGGTAATTTATTATCACTTCTTCGTTTTGCTCTTGCTGCTGGTGGTGTTGGTGAAATATCTGTCATTGCTGGCAGCTTCGTCGTTTCTCCTTCAGGTACAAGAGCAGGTAAACTCAAATAGCCCAGATGACTGTCGCTCCCATCATTCCAATAGACCTTTGTTTTAATTGATGGATAGGCAACAGTTTGAACCTGCCTCAGTTGTAAATAATCTTGAGGATCAAGTTTATTGAGAGTTTGTATTTGCTGCTGTATATGGCTTGAATTTGAATCTCGCTCAAGCTTTAATAATTTTTGCATGCATTGATCAAAGCTAATTTTTTGAATGGATCGTCTTTGGCGAACCCAGCTTAAGCTGACAAACTTAGGGTATTCCTTCAAACAGACTATATGCCGGGTAGCGTGTCTAAGATGGACACGACTTTGGCCTATGCGACGAAGCAGGTCTCGTGTATTTTCACCAGTGCCAGCTTGGTATGCTAGTTTTTCTGGGTGAAAAACATGATCTAGATTCTTTTTTGACTTTAATTGTCGATATTTTTGCAACAAGGCAGCAAATCGTGTTTTCGTATCATTCAGTATTTTGGCTTGATCAATTATGGTTTGTGGCACAACTAATAATCCGGCCATTTGCCAAGAATCTCGACCATCTCCATCATGTCGATGATCAAGACAGCTTAATATTTCACTTGCCCAAAATTGATGGCGCTCTTGTGCCGAGGCTGACTGTGCTGGTTGGCTTGAGCCTGCACGCCAAAGGGTGTCATTTAATCCAAGTGTAAAAGCACCATAGCTTGAATCTAATGCAGCAATAGCATCGGATACTGCATGACTTTCTTGGCTCAGTTTTAAAAATGTCTCGACGAGTTGCGTTGCTAAACCTTCCACTGTGCGACTCCTAATTGATGTATTAAGTTTATTCTTGCATAAATTAGCCAGTTTGGGTAATACCTAAACCCTTTGACATTGTGTCGATTGGTGTCGAAATGAAGGTGAAATCATATTGCGTGCCATATGTGGGCTATCATAATACTAATGGAGAGCATATTCTTAAAAACCATCTCAAAAGCTTTCTCCTTTTCATTATATTATTTCCCCGATTCGGGCGGAGGTCACATTGAGTCATCATCAATCCTCTTCTAAGGTAGCAGGCCGTTTAGCTGTTTTTTCCACTTTAGCTGCTGGTTGCGCTTTGCTCTTGGAATATATATTGATGTCGGAAACTGAATTAAGTTATTTTGGTTTTGTGGCCTTTTTTGTTTTCGCTGGGTTGTGTTTATGGGTTAGCTTCTATTTATTTGCCAAAAAATACCAGTCAGGATGGTTTGATGAAGTTACTGCAAAGAATAAAGAGCTGCAGTTACAAGCTTTATTTTCAACACTGAACCCATGGCCGGTTCTACGCTTTGATCGTTATGGTCAACTTATTTCAAAAAATTCTTGCGCTAAAACTTATTTTTACACCTTGCAATATGGCGCAGATGGCCTTCGCAGTGTCTATGATTTTTTTCCTGAATTGACGAAAGAGCAGTGGCAAAGCATTGTACAAGAGTCTACGCCTTTTGAATTAGAATATAACCGATCAGGTTTTTGGCTTTGTTTTTATTTTCGCTCGCATTCGCAACTTGGTGTTATTAATGTCTATGGCTATGATGTCACAGCCTATAAGCGACAAGAGCAAAAAACACTTCAAATGCAAAAAAATACCACTGCTGTTTCATTTAAAACATCTCAACTCTTAAATGACATTTTTTATTCCATACAGCAGCCTGTTAAACAGCTTAAATTACATCTGGAGGAAAATCCTGAACTGCTGACCTCTGTTTTAGGGCATGATTTAAAAGTTGCCTATGGCTTTTTGCGTCAATTAGAGCATATCCACGAGCTTGAACCTAGCCGTTTTAAAATGAATACTCATTCTTTTGATTGTCGGTTTATGTTTGAGCGACTTATGACAGAAACAGCCAAGAGTGTTTACTTTCAAAGCACTGAAATTATTGTTGATGCTGATTTTGGTCGTCATGATTATATTCATACCGATGGCCGACAATTGCAGCTTGCTTTAGAAGCATTATTAAGCTTTGCTATTAAGCGTTCTCAACATAAAAAAGTAGTAGTCAAGGCTCGCTGGAATAATGACTTAACTAATCCTCATGCTATTAGTGGTCAGCAAACTCAGTTTGATGAAAAAATGTTTTTCCGAATTAGTGTGCATGATTCAGGCACTGCAGATGATCGAATAATTCATCTTTTTAATGAGGTTGAAAATCTCAAGCGAGACCCTTCGGATTATGTGGATCTTAATTTACGTTTTTTAATGACGCTTTTACCGCTCGTTGGTGGTAAAGCTGAAGCTTTTGTTTCACCTGTTGGTGGTTATGAAATTCGAATTGACTGGCCTGTAGAACCTGTGCGTGATCACCTTGCGCCTGATATGTCCCAAACACTGGAAGATTTTCAAATTTATGTGCATGACAATGAGGGACTTGTCGCTGAAACAACTGCAAAAACATTAACCCGTATGGGCGCATCGGTTGAATATGGTTGTAATCAAGCAGCCTTGATGAAAGGTATACAAGCAGGTGTGCCAAATATGGTTGTGTACGGCCTTGGAATTGGCGAAAAAGCAGATGCAGACGTATTTGCGAGTATTCGTTCTGCTATTGGTCATCCAGTGCCTATCTGTTTGCTTGTGAACCAAGGCGAAGACATTGCCAGCCAAGAATTTGATGATCTGGATATAGACTCGATTGTTTTAAAACCAATTCGTAGCAGGCTGTTAGCGCAAGGTATCGAACATGCTGCAGTGATGCATAAAACAAAACTTGCCGGACCTGTAGCAGCAGAAGAAACGCCTGAAGTTGATAAAAAAGAAGCGCTTACATCAGAGCCTCAAAAAGTAGGTCAAGGCCATCGTCCAGTTATCCTTGTTGTGGATGATGATATTGTTGTATTGCACTTGGTGACTGATCTTTTAGTGGGCATTGGGGCTGATGTTGAGATTGCTGAAAGTGGCCCTGATGCTTTAAGTGTGCTTGATCGCACCTCGATAGACCTTGTTATTATGGATGTTCGAATGCCGTTTATGGATGGCTTTGAAACTGCGCAAGAGATTAGGGCTATCTATTCCAATGAAATTCCAGTGATTGCTTTAACTGCAAGTGATGACCTTGCCGATCGAACTAAAGCATTACAAGTTGGCATGAACGATTATTTAGTGAAACCGGTTGATGAGGCAACATTACAAGAGCGTTTGAGCCACTGGGTCACAATGCCTCAAGGTGAAGAGCATGACCCTGGCGAAGTGCTTGTGAGTATTGATGAGAAAACACCGTTAATACAAGTGAGAGAAGCCCTACGATTGTTGAGCCGTGATCATGTGCTTTTTACTCGTAGCGTATTACGTTTTTATGGCCGCTTTTTTATTGAAGGTTATACAATTTCAACGCTACTCGAAGCTAACGACAATGCTGAGCTTTTGGTAAGGCTTCACAGTTTAAGAGGTGGTGCAGCAAGTATTGGTGCTTATCTGTTAAGGGATCGAGTGTTTGATTTAGAAAATATTTTGCGCTCGAATGGACTCACTGATGAGACGAAGCAGGCAGTAAGAAGTCTCTTAGTTTTGCTTGAGTGCGTGTTATATGAAGCAAAGGTGCTATTAGATTACTTTACGAATAAATCGCAAAACCTTTCTCCTGAAGATCATTTACAAGAAGCAGTCATTGAAGTTGATCGTCAGTTCAATATGATTAATGAATCATTACAAGGAATGGACGAGGTGCTCAAAAGTCATCATGCCAGTACTGGTGGGGGGCGAAAGACGAGCTAACTGTGGCGTTATTGTCTAAAATGAGATTGAACACATCTCATGGACGATAATCACAAAAAGGGTAATAGGTATGGGTGAGCGTAAAATCAAATACGGTAACCGTGTTGTTGCGGTCAGTAGTGTCATTCAAGATCTTTCGGAAGAAATAGGCGATCTCTGCGAACGCATGGGGAACGGTAAGGTTGATGCCTCAGCTAAGTTGGTGGAGCAACACCATGCAGGTATGGTCGAGCGTATTCAAATTCGCAGCGAGTTGCTCTATAAATTATCAAAGCTACTCTAAAAAGTTTTAAAGAACGCTCAAACTAAAAAGGCATGTCGACCAACATGCCTTTTTAGTTTGCCTTGACTTACCCAGTAAAAACTTATTTGCTGTTCATTCTTAAGCGGTGGAAGAAGCGCTCAAGGCCATCCATCGCAGAGTTCAACATATCTGTATTTGGTAAGAATACAATTCTAAAATGGTCTGGATCAGGCCAGTTAAAAGCACGGCCGTGAACCAGTAGAATCTTTTCTTCTTTTAAAATCTTCAGCATGAGCTTTTCATCATCCACGATAGGGTAGACTGATGGATCTAGTTTCGGGAAGAGGTATAAAGCACCTTGTGGTTTCACACAGCTAATACCTGGAATCGAGTTAATACGCTCCCAAGCAATATCACGCTGATTGCGTAGGCGACCGCCAGGTGCAACTAAGTCGTTAATACTTTGATAGCCATGCAAACCAGTTTGAACAGCAAATTGAGCAGGTACGTTCGAGCATAGGCGCATAGATGCCAACATCTTTAAGCCTTGAGAAAAATCTTTTGCTCGACCAGACTGATCACGAAGCACCATCCAGCCTACACGAAAGCCTGCTGCACGGTAGTTTTTGGAGAAGCCACTGAATGTGATCGTTGGAATATCGTCTGCAATAGTCATTGTTGGTGTGTGTTTGGCCTGATCGTATAAAATCTTGTCGTAGATTTCATCAGAGAAGAGCATTAATTTATTTTGACGAGCGACTTCAGCTAAGTCTTTCAGTAGCGCAGTGTCATAAACCGCACCGGTTGGGTTATTTGGATTGATTAAAACAATGGCTTTGGTTTTGCCGTTAATCTTTTGCTTAATATCATCAATATCTGGGAACCAGCCAGCAGACTCATCACAACGATAATGCACAGGATTACCACCAGCCAGTTTTACCGCAGCTGTCCAAAGTGGGTAATCTGGTGATGGGATAAGCACTTCGTCGCCATCGTTTAAAAGTGCTTGCATGGACATCACGATCAACTCGCTCACGCCATTTCCAATATACACTTGGTCGATATCTATATCGAAGATACGGTAAGTTTGATAATGCTGCACAATGGCTTTACGTGCAGAGAATAAGCCTTGGGAATCTGTATAGCCTGTTGCATTATGCAGATTACGGATAATATCAGCCATGATTTCATCAGGTGGTTGGAAGCCAAATGGGGCCGGATTGCCAATATTGAGTTTAAGGATAGAGTGTCCCGCTTCTTCAAGTCTTTTAGCCTCATCAAGTACGGCACCACGAATGTCATAGCAGACGCCGTCGAGTTTATTGGATTTAAGCACTTGATCAGGGGTTTCTTTGCTCATGGGGATCACTCATTTCTAGGTTGATATCGTTGTTTTTCACTACTTTGATGGGTTTAAGTATGCATCAAACTTTAAGAAACTGTCCACTTTAAACAGGTTGTGTTTGCAGACAATGTTTCACTATCTGATCAACCAGTTGTGGCAAAGTTTCAGCAGCATTCACAACCAATGCATTCTCAGGTTCTTCAAGGGTTGCGAGCTGGCTTTCAAGAAGAGCTGGATTAAAGAAGTGACCAGCTCTCTGTCCTAGTCTTTGGATGAGTAAATCCTTATCTGCCTTGAGATAGATAAAGCTAATTCGTTTATCTTGCTGAGGGTCAAGGATATGGCGGTAATCCGCTTTTAAAGCTGAGCAGGCCAATACATTCAAACCACCAATTTCGAGCCAGGTTTCAATAGATTCTCTGAGTACACTGAGCCAAGGCTGACGGTCATGATCATTTAATGGCTGACCGCTTTGCATCTTTTGCTTATTTGATTCTGGGTGGAAATCATCAGCATCATAAAACAGGGCGCCAGTTTTTTCAGCTAAAGCTTCCCCTAAGGTCGATTTACCCGAACCAGACACACCCATAATAATGAAAACATGATTTCGCATACCCATGATTTAACTCGCTACTGCTTTGCTGCTTATATTCTAAGTGTATTTTATTCTGCAGCTGTTTGCATAACAGGCTCAATATAGGCCTCCGTACCCCAAAGCGGCACTGTCGAAAGGCTGTGTTTAAAGCTGCCTTCTGTTTCTTTAGTTGTGTAGGATAAATAGAGGAGTGTCTGATTCTCCGCATCATAGATGCGTCTTACTTTCATTGATTTAAAGAAGATACTCTTGGATTTCTTAAAGACCACTTCACCAGATTTACTCTTGTCGATATTGGCAATCATCGCTGGTGTAATTGCACCAGTTTGACGGCAAGCAATAGAACTATCACTTGGGTCTGCAAAGCTCAAATCTGCTTCTACAGATGCAATATGGCATGTTACACCAGTGACAACATCGTCTTTGAGGTTTTCAATTTTAATGTCTTTTAGCGTAAAGAAGCCAAGAGAAACATCACCAACTTCGTTATCAGAACAGCCTGTTAGTAGAGTGGCAAGTAATGCTGTAGCAAGAATTTTTTTCATGCAAAGTCCTTTTTATTTCAATCTATTTATAACACCCGCGCTAGAATAGCAGAATCTGACCAAACTTTAAGAGACACTTTAAATCTCTTACTCTCTCATCACGACCCCTATCAAAGCGAAGCTTTGATTCTTATTTAAACCTATGATTAAAGGTCAAAGCTCGAAAAGTCCTCTCAACCTTCAGGTATCTGGAAAAGGCAGCATGTAGAAAAATGTGGAATACGCTAGTATTTCATCCATTTTTCTACATGATGAATTTTCCAGTGAATATAAAGAAGCAGATAGTATGACTACTCTAAAAATATTCCATAGAATAGCCCTGTGTTCGAATGGAATAGCAACTGAAAAGGGTCGTTATTTTAGACGAGTACATGCCGCTTCATAAAGAAGCTGTCCTTTACGAGCCGAGCTAGAACACATTTCTAGTCTCGGTTTTTTTTTAAACCAATAAATATACCCCGTGACTCTTGATTCACAGCAGTGTTCATCATACTCTGGCACTATTGGTCCAGCCAACAGTATCGAAGGAGTTGGGATGTTTCCTAAATGATGCTGGTGACCAGAATAAGATGAAAGTAATTGGAGGACCCATGACTAAAGATAAAGCGACAGCTGATCAACAGAACGAAAACTTAAGTGCAGAGAGCGCAGATCTAGTAAAACAGATCAAAGCATCTGCAAAAGAGATCTGGCTTGCGGGCCTTGGTGCTTTTTCCCAAAAAGACAAAGCACAAGAAGATGATGGTGGTCGTAGCCTTTACCAACAGCTTGTAAAAGAAGGCAAGGACATCGAGCGTGTCTCTCGTGAGCAGCTTGACCGTAACATTCAAAGCGTAAAAAGCATTGCTTTTGATGGTGTTGACCAAGTCAAAGAAAGAGCATTTGGTTCATTTACACGTCTAGAGCATGCATTTGACGAGCGCGTCCATAAAGCACTAAGCCGTCTTGGCCTTGCGACACAAGAAGATTACGCAACTCTTGAGCGTCGTCTTGATCAAGCTGAGCATCAAATTGCTGACCTTGAAGGTGTGATTAGCGAGCTGAAAGCAGAGCAAGCGAAGAGCACAAAGTCGAAGTCTACATCGGCGAAGAAGGATTCATAACCCTAAGTTGATTGTTAGAATAGATAAAAGACCCGGTTTGTGCCGGGTTTTTTGTATTTAGAGTATTTTATAACCTGCGATTTGTTTTCATTAGACCTAAAAAGTGTCATAAAAAAGGGGTACTCTATTCATCGTCTTCATATAATTAATAACAATCAGAATAAGGTCAGAATATTATGCCTGGATCAACGGTATCATACGCATCGTCTGTTGGGCGCAACTCATTTCAGTTGCCTACAGAAGAAGTAGGACAACTACAAGGCCTCAGCCCAACACATGCGCCTCAATCTCAAGTAACGCAAACCCAAGACATGCGTAGCACTTCTACCACGCCTCTTATGAATCTTGGTGAAGTTCGCAGTCAAAGTAAATCAACGTATCTTGCTAAGCAAGAAGATGTGCAGCGTGTTCGTTTTGCTATGACTAAGCATACTGGGCAAAACGTCCTTGGCGATGGCAAGTGCGGCTGGCGTTCATTGATGCTGTCATTCCTGCATAATGCTGAGCCAAAGTCATTTGCGCATGCTTTAAAAGAATGTGGTGTCGATAGTGAAATTGCTGATCGTATGGAAACAGCTGCCACTGAAGCTAAAAAAGACTTTAAATCAGTTTTAACAAGTTCTGGCGATGATGCAAATACGCAATTCAGTGCGAAGATTCGTTATCCATTTGAAGATAAGAAAGCATCAAACCCACAAGCAGAACAGGATCTTAATTCAATTCTGCGAACGCTTTTACCAAAAATTGATGCCAACCTTTGTCATGAGCGTATTGATGAATTGCTTTCAGGTGAGCATGCTGACTCTGATGAACTGGTGAGTTTGGCACATCAATTAGGGCAAGAAACTGTCATTATTTCTGACTCTGAAACTGTGCATGCCATGGCCCATGAAAACTCTAAGCTTGATGAGCTGTTGACAGGGCAAGGGGGCGAGGGGGTTTTTGAGGATAAAGTTGTCATTCGCCATAACCCAAAGTCTAGTCACTTCACAATGCTTGTGCCAGAAAAACCTGAAGATGCTGCTAAGCGTTATGAGAATTTAGCGTTTGATAACTTCCCTAAGCTTGGCACAGAGTTGAAAGCTGAAGTGCAAAAAACACCAAAGCCAGATTTAGAGCCTGCACCTCTACTTGGTTCTATCAAGCTTGAGAAGAAGTCCTCTGAAGAGACAATGGTTGCTAAAACACGCAGTCCAAAAGAAGTGAAGCAGACACCTGAAAATACCAAAGAGAAAACAGCAGCGAAGCTTGTTCAGCTCTTGTCTGGTCTTGTGAAAAAGCTTACAAGTGATTCTGAATCAACTTTTAGTTCGGAAGAAAAAGCATTTATGTACGGCTTTAAAACAATGCTTCATAAGCCTGAAGAACCAATGCGATTTGATTCTGAGAAGGGCTTTAAATCGACAGTGGATAATGTGTACTTAAAAGATGGTGGCTTCTTAGTTGAACAGTCGAACGGTCAACTTCATAAACGTACTGATGATGAAGCTATGCTCAATGCAATATTGGAGTTTTTAACGTCCGATAAAGCACATGAAAGCCCTCACTTTGACACAGCTTTAAAGGCAATGGATCATTTAATGTAATCTATTGCATGTTGATCTAACCAATAAAAAAGCCTCTCATATGAGAGGCTTTTCTAAAGGCTTTGAAATAATGAAGTTATCTTAAAACTGCTTGGTATTTTGCAATATCAGCAGATGAAGATTCATTTGAACTGTCTTTACGTGTACTGCTTACAGCTTTCAGGATTGCTTTCAATGAAGATGTCACGATATCTCTGTCCTTTGCAATACCTGTGTAGCGAGCATTACCATGCTTAATTTGCAGGTAAGTCACAGCTTCAGATTTAGTGCTGCCCGTAAGGGTGTGTTTGTCGTATTCGGAGATGGTTATCTCAGTACCATATTTTTTATTGATCGCATCTAAGAATGCTTCAATAAGGCCTGAGCCTTTGCCTTCAAAATCAAAAGAACCATTTTCTTCAGCAATGAGCCCTGTAATCACTTCTTCAGTGTCAGATTTCTTAATATTGAAATCTTTTAGCGTCAAATGAGATTGTTTTGTTACATAGCTTTCAAGGAACAGGTTGAAGATTTCATCAGAAGACACTTCTTTTTCAGTTTTTTCAGTGTGCTTTTGAACCACTTTACTGAACTCAACTTGCAACCAGCGTGGAATATTAAAGCCATGATTGGCAAGAAGATAAGCAATACCGCCTTTACCTGATTGGCTGTTCACACGAATCACATCTTGATATGTACGACCAAGGTCGCGAGGGTCAACTGGAAGGTATGCAATTTCCCAAGTTGTGCCTTCTTCGTACATGTCTAAACACTTTTTAATTGCATCTTGGTGGCTGCCCGAAAATGCAGTAAAGACAAGGCTGCCTGAATATGGTTGACGTGGATGTACATCAATTTTTGTGCAATCTTGAACAACATTACAGATGCGATCCATATCGCTGAAATCAAGTTCTGGGTCGATACCTTGGCTGTACAAGTTCATGCCCATAACAACGATATCCATGTTACCTGTGCGTTCACCATTTCCAAGAAGTGTACCTTCTACACGATCGGCACCAGCAAGTACAGCAAGTTCAGCAGCAGCAACACCACAACCACGGTCATTGTGTGTATGAACACTAATAACGACAGACTCACGGTTTTTAAGGTTGCGGCAGAACCATTCAATCTGATCGGCATAGACATTAGGTGTAGACATTTCAACTGTTGCAGGAAGATTGATAATGGTTTTCTTCTCTGGTGTTGGTTGCCATACGTTATTCACTGCATCACAGATTTCAACAGCAAAGTCTAATTCTGTACCTGTAAAGCTTTCTGGCGAATACTGGAATGTCCATTCAGTTTCAGGGTATTCAGCTGCAAGACGCTTCACTTCTTCCGCACCTTTAATGGCAAGATTGACGATGCCGTCTTTTTCCATCTTGAAGACTTTCTCACGTTGTACTGTGGATGTTGAGTTATACAAGTGAACAATCGCTTTCTTTGCACCTTTCAATGCTTCGTATGAGCGAGCAATCAATTCTGGGCGAGCCTGTGTTAGCACTTGAATCGTTACATCTTCAGGCACTTGGTCTTCTTCGATTAACCAACGAACAAAGTCAAAATCTGGCTGCGATGCAGCAGGGAAACCAACTTCAATTTGTTTAAAGCCAACATCAACAAGCAGCTTAAACATCTTTTGCTTCTGAGAAACCGTCATTGGGTCAATGAGTGCTTGGTTGCCATCGCGAAGGTCAACGCTGCACCACTCAGGGGCTTTTGAGATCACTTGGTCTGGCCATGTGCGATCAGTAAGTTTAACTGGTTGGAATGTTGGGTATTTTTTGAAGTTGTAGTCAGACATATCGTACTCTTTTGGGGTAATGTATTGAATCTTTTGGATGTTTTATATACTACTACGAATATAGCGCAAAATGATTGCTTTTTTGCACTAGTTTGTGGTTTGTTTGGCAATAATATTCTGCTAAAGTTCTATTTAGAGCAATATTATTTCAAAAGGTGGTGGTTGTATGAGCGAAAGTCATGAAATAGATCAGTTGGATCGAAAGATTATGGACTTACTGCAAGGAGATGCAACGCTTACAAATCAAGAGATTGCTGACCGTATTGGCTTATCTCCAGCACCCTGTTCTAGACGAATTAAGCAGCTTATTGAGCATGGCTTTATTAAGCGTCAGATCGCAATTCTTGATCGACGAAAGTTGAATCTCAATTTGGTTGCGATCGTTGGTTTGGGGCTTGAATATCATACAGCTGAGCAATTTGATGAATTTGAAAAGTTAATTGCTGAAATTCCAGAAGTGGTGGAGTGTTATGTGGTGACTGGGCAAAAGGCGGACTACATCTTAAAAGTAGTCGTGCCAGATATGGATCGCTATGAGCAGGTTCTTCTTAAGCAAATCACCACGATAAAAGGCGTGAGTAGTGTGCATACCAGTTTTCAATTAAGGGATGTATTTGAAAATAGGCCTTTACCTTTGGACTACAGTCAGACTTCATAATTCTCGACGATGCCTCATCAAAAATGCATTATATAAGTGCGATAAATTGCCTTCTATTGTGCACAAAGATGCACACTTTCTTTCTTTATATTAAAAAATAGATCAATAAAAAAACGCTTATTTAAGTTACAGATTATAAAGCAATTTTTCTTCTAAAAGAGGTACTCTTAGGGTAACATGTTAGGCTCTAGCAAAAGATTGCTATAAGGAAAAAAGAATAAATACACGGAGCCTGTATGAAATCGAAGACTGTGAGACTGCCTCTCCAGCCTGAGTCCCATACGTTGCCAGAGTCTTTGCATCAGCTTGCTGTTAGCCTTGATAAAATAGGCCAGCTGGAACGAAGCCCTGCGTTTGGTGTTCGGTTGTCGGAAGAGTTACAACTGCTTGATATGCACAATCCTGATATTGCTTCAAGCCATCAAATTAACGTACCAGCAGCGTGCTCATATTTTCAAACCCGTCTATCTCGTCAGTTGCGTGGTATTCATACTGCAATTCGGTACGATGAAAAAGAAGACAGGTTTGAGCTGCAAATTTTCAAAAAACGTCCAAGCCGCTTGATGAACCTCCTGGGTGTTGAGCACACGAAATATGAAACCTTGAACTCAAGGTCTTTCCAAGTTGATAAAGCTCGAATGCTACAGCTGATTACAGACTCGAATTCAGCACTCTTTGATGGTTTTATAGAAAAGCAGTTTACCTATAGTGAGTATCTACAGCAGGCGAGTGTTCAGATGATCGAAATCCTTGTGAAGCAGGTCGTGAAAACACAAAAGTCCATGTCTCCAGCGGCTCTGGAAAAGCGCTCTAATTCGAAGACAGATTCTACGCCTGTTGATCGAATGCAGCTCTGCATGAGCGCTGATCCTACACCAGGGTCCAAAAATGCACTTAAAGCCTATAGTTTGCTTCAGCAGTATGGGGCCATGGCCATGTCTGCATAGCTTTATTGAAAGCAAGTTCAGCACCAAAAAGGTGCGTGCTTATTTGGGGGCTTATTGAGTCTAAGCTCTTGATTTTAAGAATGGTTTGGCTGTTATGATTTACATGGGGGATGAGTAAGAAACTGCTAGGTGCTCGCTTAGTGTGCATAAAGAGACTTAGAGCCTATTATTTGTATTCCTGTATTGTTTTTGGTTCTACAAATGATGTATTTTCTAGCTATCAAGTAATGGGTTGTAATTAAGGTAATATACTCTTAAGCAACCTAAGACTTTCATAGTAATTATTAGATGTGTGTGCTGTTCAACTAGAAAATTTATAAAGAAGTCGACTATGAAGCTATTTGGATATTTACCTTCCCCTGATTCCTCAAATCCTAGAAGATACGATGAAAGAATGATGAGCGACCCCGCAATTCAAACGCTTCGTTTTCCGATGGGTGGTAATTTCAGAACAGATATTGCGCAGAATATGCGAGATGCAACTTACTATGCTAACCCTGGCCGTAATCAAAGTGACTTTGATCAGTTCGAGCCAATTATTGGGCAAAATAACAATTTCGATATTAAAAGAGCTGCATCTGTTTTAACGAAAATAAATGTGAACTGTAAATCTGTAGGCGATAAAAAATCACTGCTTCATATTGCTGCAGAGCGAGGAAATGAACCAGCTATTTCTTTTCTAGTGTGTGCTGGTGTGTGTGTTGAAGCTTTAGATGCAGAAAAACAAACACCTATCATGAAAGCTGTTGAGCAAGGTAATCCTGATGCTGTTAAAACCTTAATTAAAGTCGGTGCTAATCTTGCAGCAAGAGATCAATATAGTATAACTGTTGGTGAGCACGCTAAAATTGCAGGTCATAAAGAATATGAGCCATTATTGAAGGCTACAAAGAATTATTTACATGAAGAGTATCAACGTTATGGTGTTCATTACTCCAATAATGTGGAAGCTTTTTTTGCGAAAGAGCGTCCAATGGGGACAAAAGAATACCGTAAAAAGAAAGAACAAATTCTTGAAATGCTGAAATATAACAAGTATGAAGAAAAAGAGTTTGGAAATCTTGTTGCTTGTTTTGATATTAATAAATCTCACTTTACTGATGGCGGTACGTTGCTTCATCTTGCAGCGCGAACAGGTAATTTAAAAGCTGTTCAGCATTTGCTTAGACTTGGTGCAGAAGTAGATGCGGTTAGTCGTGATAAATCTACACCGCTTATGGTTGCAGCGTTATATGGTCATGAAAACGTTGTTCGTACGCTTCTTAAGAATGGTGCCAATGTATGTGCTCGAGATATGTATGGTGGCAGTGCGGTTGAAGCTGCTCGTGAGTATGAGAATATCGATAAGTTGCTTTCTAGTCTGCAACGTGAGATTGAAATGCTCTTCGTTGGTGTCTTATAAAAAAGGAGCTGTTATAGCTCCTTTTTTATTTTAATATTTTACTTCTAATATGCCTATCTCCCTTTATTTGATTTTCTATTTATTTCTTTTTCTTTAGATGTAAATATCGTTAATTTAAATTATACAGTCTCTTTTTTTTCTTTGTGCATATGATAAGGTGTTGAATGTAATCAGTTGAATTGCATGGAATCTATGCCTTGTTTTTTGATGTGTTACAGCGTTTAAAAATGCAATGTTTAAATGATATTTATAAGAAGGATTTTATGATTATATTTGGCCAACCGCCTGCAATGGGATCAGATGAGATGCTTATTATGGAGGGGTCTGTTGCAATAGATGACCCTAATCCTAAAAAGTTTGATTTAAATATTATGAAAAGTCCTTTGGAAACGAATGTGCAGTTTCCAATGGGGGCTAACTTTAAAGTAAATGTCACTCAAAATATGAGAGATGCAACATATTATACGAACTCAGCGTGTAACCAAAAGGATTTTGATCAAATAGAGCCTCTGATTAAAAAGCACAATCGCTTTAACACAGATAAATTACAATCTGTTCTTGAAGGCGTGAATCCAAACTGTAAATCATCTGCTGATAGGCAATCACTATTGCATGTGGCTGCGCAACGTGGAAATGTAGCAGCAACTTCATTCTTAATTTCGGCAGGTGTATGTCTGGATTCTGCTGACAAAAATAAAAATACACCTTTAATTGAAGCTGTTAAAAATAATCACCCGGAAGAAGTAAAGCTTTTAGTTGCTGCAGGCGCAAACGTTTACACTCGAAATATTCAGGGAGACAGTGCGCTAGCAATTGCTGAGAAGAAAGGCCGCAAAGATTGTTCGAACATTCTCCGTGCTACTCAAGGGCACTTAAGCGATGCATATAGACAATACACTGGTGGTAAGGCAATGCCAAGGGCCGTGGCCGATGGTGAAACCACTGAATATCAAGAGAATATTAGTAAGCTGCAAACGCTGTTAGATGCGCAAGTATTCAATGAGAATGAGTTTAACCAGTTATGTGATTCTATTGATGTGAATAAGTCTCTTTTTGCGAATGGTAATACAGTATTGCATGAAGCAGCACAGCGCGGGCATATTAAAGCGATTGACATCTTATTAGCTCGTGGTGCAGATATAGAGTCAGTACAATGTGCAAGATTAACACCTATGTTAGTTGCCTTACAAAATAAGCATGAAGATGTAGCCTTACATTTGTTTTCAAAAGGGGCAAATCCTTTTGCTCGTAGTTTAATTAACGAAGGTGTTTTAGATTTCAACCCAAACCCTAAAGGGCAGTTTTATGCGTCGGTCATGAAGAAAACTGGAAATGCTATTGTATAGTGAGTACGAGCATATTCTAGTTTTTTCGAAAAAGGCGCTTTAAAAGCGCCTTTTTTTCAAAAGCTTTCAATATTTAAAATTAATAATTCATCGAAAGTTCTTCAAGAATATTTTGATTTTCAAAACTCATCCAAGGCCAGAGTGTTATTAAGGTCTGAAAACAGGTGTGGTTCAATAAGTCACTTGGTGTCGTCTCGGTGTTTGAGTTGTACTCTTGATGCTGTAATGGTGAACGAGTCAGAATCATTGCCATATTATCTGCAAGGGCATTGATGTGGTGGAAGTGTTCAAGATTAATCTCAGGTGACACAAGTGCTTTAATAAAGCCAAGCATGGCCTGCATCATTTTATTTTGAAGCCTGTAGAGTTTGCGTTCAATGGTTTTATATTTACTTACAAGATTTTCAAAGTCACGGAAAATAAAGCGATACTGCCAGTTCTTTTCCACAATAACTTTTAAGAAGAGCCAGTGCTCAACCAAACCTTCAAGCGCTTGCTCTGCTTGAATAATCTTAGCCATGTCCTGTTCATACATAGCCACGATGTGTTCGATGATGTCGTCTTTATTACGATAGTGATAGTAGAGGTTGCCAGGGCTTATTTCCATTTCGTTGGAAATATCGACAGTGGTGACATTTGGTTCGCCAAGTTCGTTAAATAAGGCAAGACTTGTGATCAGTATTCTTTGTTTTGTTTTCATTTTGCGAGTCTTCGCCTCCTGCTTTGGTACTGCTTGCAATATTGAAGTCTGTCCGATCATGAGCCTTGAATCCTTTTATTACTCTTTAACTGGCAGATTACTCTAAACTTTTTGAAAAAACATACTAGGTCGCCCTAAGTAGAGTCTTAATGCTTTCTAAGACTATATATCACCCAAAGGCTATTGGATTTGTTCGAAGTCAGATTTGATCAATATTGTCCATGTTTTGTTCATGATGCCTTTTTTTATAGCATTAGAAAATATTTCTTAGGGCATAAGTTCTTTTGATCAATTAACAGAATAAGGGTATGATACCGTCCAGATATTAGCTGCGTAAGAGAGGAAACCCCATGTCGTCTTTGTCAAACCCTTTAAGGATTCAACGTCTTATTCCTTATGATTGGACAAAAGCCATATTGTTCCGTATGTCGCCGGAAACAAGTCATCATTATTCTCTGAAGTGGCTTAAGAAAGCATATCGCCTGAAACTCACAGGCCCATCAGAGCCACTCAAAGGCTCATCAGTGACACTTGCAGGTCTGGAGTTTCCAAATAAAGTTGGTCTTGCTGCTGGCCTTGATAAGAATGCCACGTATATTGACCCTTTAGGCAGCCTTGGTTTTGGTTTTATTGAAGTCGGCACAGTAACGCCAAAGCCGCAGCCAGGTAATCCTCAGCCACGACTTTTCAGATTAACAAACCATAATGCAATTATTAACCGTATGGGCTTTAATAATGATGGTTTAGAACCAATGCTTGACCACCTCAAGAAGCGTCATTTTACAGGTCCTCTTGGTGTAAACATTGGCAAAAATAAAGACACGCCAGCAGAAGAAGCAATTAACGACTATGTAATTGCAATGACTGCCGTATTTCCATATGCAGATTACCTCACTGCTAATATCTCTTCGCCAAATACAAAAGGTCTACGTGATCTTCAAGAAGAGAAAGCACTGTCAGCATTTTTGGCTGGTCTTATGGATGCTTACAAAGCCCTTTGTGCAAAATACAAAAAGAACCCACCATTATTCCTCAAAGTAGCGCCAGACTTAGAAGAGCATCAAATTGATGATATTTCTAATCTACTTCTCAAGCATGAAGTACCAGGCCTAATTGTGAGTAATACAACACTTGCTCGTGAAGCCGTTAAAACACATATCTATGGTCATGAAGCGGGTGGCTTAAGTGGCCAGCCATTGAAAGAACATTCAACAGAAGTACTGCGCAAGTTCCGTGCAAAGCTAGGTGCTGATTTTCCAATTATTGGTGTTGGTGGTATTTTCTCCGCACAAGACGCACAAGAAAAGTTAGATGCAGGCGCAAACCTTGTTCAAATCTACACTGGCTTTATTTATAAAGGGCCACAATTAGTGAAAGACATTGTTGATGGTGTTCGATAATCTAATATAAAGTTTTAATAGAAGGGTTATTAGAGAAGGGAAGTAGTCGAGGGCGGGAAGCCCTCGTATTCTAGCCTTATCGGCTGTGGTATTGCTCTTTCAGCATTGTGAACCCAAGTTTATTGGGTTTATGTTTGGAACTGACTGCCATGCCGCCATGGTTAAACAGTTTGTGAGTTTCTGCCTGTGCAGGTTATAATGCCGAAGCAAATTAGAGAGCTTAAAGCGCCACACGCTTAAAGGTTGAAGTTGCGCAGTTGCCTGACCAGAGGTCCGCTCGGCCTTCGCGCCAGCCGCTCATCCACATTTGATGATTCTGAGAATTCTCGTCGAATGGGCTTAAATTGCGGGAGTGTCCTTGGATGCCATGAGTATAGCCTTTAGAAAATGCACGAGAAGTTTTTTCTCTTTTAACTCGCTTCATGTATGGTCCTCAAAAATCGATTAATGGTTAATCCACCGCCAAATATTGGGGGTCCCATAAAAGAGACAATTGAAAGCATTTGATGGTTCCATATTGTTCTTTTAAAGTATGCCCAAGGGCGACACTGAGGTGTACTTTACGATCTAACTTTATCGAAGGTACTTATTCATTGTTATTCAAGAATGGGGTACTTGTCGAGTAATCAAATCGAATATTAACGATTTATTACAAAGCCCAAAAGTTATATAGCTGAATTAGCTCAAATTAAATCACATATTATTGTTGGTAAATCTATGAAATTAAACGATAAAGCAGGACGATATTACGTTATATTCCCACGTGGTGGTGAAGAAATTGTGACTGAAATTCTGCAAAAAAATAACGTAAAAGTCACTGAGACTTTTCCAACGTTGATTTTTTTTGAAGCTGAATTAAGCCAGTTTTATCAAGTGTTATTAGGCTGTCCTTTTGCGAGTCGCATGGGCGCATTACTTTCTTTTAAAGATGGTTTCAAAAAAGACACAGAATCCCAAGCTCGTTTAGATGCTTTGGATGATATGCTCAAAACAATCGATTTCCCATACATACTGCCAGACCTCAAAGCCAAGGTGACTGTAAAAGCCACTTCAGGCCTTGGTATTCATGAGCAAATTACTGCCAAGCGTGTAAGTCAAACAATTACGCCATCTTATTTTGCTGATGATGAAACTCATGAAGCGTTACCGCATCTTCGTGTTGTTATGACAGAAGAGCGTATCTGGATTGGCCTTGAAGCATCAGAGTCTGTTCTTTACCCACGCTTAAGCCCAGCTCGTGGCCATGCTGCATTAAAAGAGCATCTCGCTGCTGTTGTGGGTGCTTATGTCGATAATACAGATTTAGAATTGGTGATTGATCCATTCTGTGGTTCTGGAACATTGCTTTTAGAAACCCTTGCAAATGTCACAACATTGGCTCGTCCATTGCCTCGTGAATTATTAATTCAAACATGGCCACACCATAATCCAAAATTATTCCAAGATGTTCTTGATGAAACTTCTGTGCCTTTAACGCAAGCGCAAACTGCGATTCGCGCCGTTGGTTTTGATGCATCGCAAACAGCATTAAAAGCTGCCCAGATGAACCGCGATGAATTCCGCACATGGGGTTTAGGTTCTGATCGCTTAAAAGTGCATCTTGAAAGACGTGACCTGTGCCAAGCATGGCCTAAAGCGCAAAAAGGCCGAAGCTGGATTGTTATGAACCCGCCATATGGTAAGCGTCTTGGTGGTGGCTCTAACATGGTGTTCTTCTACGAATCCCTAGGTCGCCGTTTACAAGATTATGCAAACGAAGTGATTGGGGCTGGTGGTCAATCACCAGGCTATACAATTATCTCAAGTGATATTGAATTGCTTGATGCATTGCGTTTGCCATATGACAAACAGGTTCGTTTATACAATGGTGCAGATCAAATCTTTTTACGCACAGGCACACTGGAAGCCAAAGATATTCCAGTGCGCGCGCCATTGAAGCCGCACATCGAAGACATTGAAAAGCTGAAAGAGCAAGAGCTGTTTGTGCCAGATTTAGCGCAGCGTCTTGTTAAAAACTACAAGAAAATGCAAGCTTTCCTCAAAAAGCCAGAGCCAAAAAGCGGTAAAGGCCTACCTGTAGATGTACTTGAGCAAATCGGTCAAGTGAATTGGGCTGCAGAGCGAGAGCAAGCGCCATTACGTTTGTACAGACTTTATAATGCCGACCTTCCTGAGTACAACTGTGCAATCGACGTCTACGAGCATTGTGCTTACATTCAAGAATATAAAGCACCTTCAAAAGTAGACCCGAAAAAAGCAGCACAGCGTGTGAAGCAAATCGAATTTACTCTTGCGACAGTGCTTGGTATCCCTGCACACCGTATTTTGACAAAATCAAGAGAGCGCCAGCAAGGTAAGCAACAGTACAAGCGTTTTGGTGCGCCTCATGGTAAAGGTGATAAAAACCAACCAGAGGTAAGACCAGGCCATTTGGAAAACTGGCATCGCTTTAAACATGTATTTACTATGAGTGAGTGGGGCGCTCACTTTATTGTGAACCTCGGAGATTACATTGATACAGGTTTATTCCTTGATCACCGTCGCCTGCGTTGGTTAGTTCAGCAAATCAGCCAGAACAAGCATGTCTTAAATCTGTTCAGCTACACTGGTTCTTTAAGTGTTCATGCGGCTCTTGGTGGTGCTGCTTCAACAACATCCGTTGATTTATCGCCACGCTACACATCTTGGACTGAGCATAACTTTATGGCGAATGGCCTTGGTCTTGAGAAAAACCAAGTTGTTCGTGCAGATGTGATGAAATGGATGGAAGGTAATTCCAATCAGTACGATCTCATTCTGATTGATCCACCAACATTCTCGAACTCTAAAAAAGCAGATGACTTTGTGATTCAAGATCATCATGAATCATTAATTCGTCAGGCTATGCGCCATTTACAGGGGCAGGGGCTTTTATTCTTCTCATGCAATATGAAAAAGTTTGAACTTGCAGATGCTCTTAAAAACGATTTCGTTGTTGACGAAATTTCCCATTGGACACAATCGCAAGACTTCCAAACGAAGACAGGCCAAAGTTTAACTGGTGGCCATAATTCTTGGGTGATTCGTCATAAGCGATAAAAAGAATACGTTTGAAATAGGTATTCTAATCAAAGTGTTATAAGCGCCTTACCAAAGGCGCTTTTTTTTGTCTTTCTATTGCTGAATAGCATTCACATTTAACAGCCTTCAATATCTATACACTTTTTGTAATGAAGAAAAAAAGAGGGTGGTTCTATGTTTTCTATCAATGCAAAAAATATATCAATTGCAGGGCTTTTATTTTTAGCTGGCTGTAGCTCAATGCCTGAGCAGCAGATAGAGGAGGCATGGTGGCTGAATAAAACATTTAAAGCAGCGCCAATGGTTGAAGACAGCCCTTTCCAACATAATCAATTGCAATGGACTCATGTATCAGTTTTTAATGATGCTTTTCTTGAAAAGAACTTAACTCAAAGCCAGTATCAATACGTTGAAGAGTCCTCGCTTGTACCATCACTGAAATCAGACTTAAATCATGATGGTGAAGATGAAACATTAGTGGTTGGCGTCTATAAATCAAAAAACAGTGAAGGGCGTTTTTTAAGTGTTTTAAATAATAACGGCGACGTTGAGCGCACGTTTGCGTTACAGGGTAAAACAGGTTTTAGTGGTCTATTGCAAGATGGACAGCTTGTGCGCTGGTATACATGCATGGCATGCGATAACTACGGTGTTATTCGCTGGAATGGCTCATCATTTGTCATGGAATAATGACAAATGATGAAGATCTCACTTTCTATTTAATATTAACTTAATCAATATCATGCTGCTTATTTCCAATTGCCATATGCACTTCTGCTTTCATCATGATAACGCGCGCTATTACTTCGACCTGAAGAAACGCCGCATTCTCCCATGCCATAAGGGTTATTGAAACGGTCATTTCGTGTATTACGGGAATATGAGCTCGTATAGTAATTTCTGCGACGAGGTCTGACAGATTTTATAACTTTTTTAACTATAAGTTTAGCGAGTATATACCCACAAATGCCTAGTGCTATAGGTGCTTTACATGCATAGTATAGGCTTGATATTAGTATTTTTTTTATGATTTCTTTTTTGCCGGAATCTTTGTTTAGAGTAATGTTTTTATGTGCTTCGTAAAGTTTCTGGAATCCTTGAGCCGCTGATTTGCTGAGGTGTTTAAGCGGTGATTTTGCTCTCAAACATTGCGTCGCTATAGCTTTTGCTGTTGGTTTTATCGTTTCAAGCAGGAGTGCACCAGTGAGATGTACTGCATGATGTAAAAGAAAGCGAGTTATATAAAATACTTTTTTATGAACTGGTATTATCCAGTCAGATTCCTGTGCATAATCAGGTATACAGTCTTTGCGAGAACAGTTATATTCAAATTTAGAGTAATCTGGTGCAAGTTTTTTCAAGAGTGTTAAAAAATGAGTATATTTCCCTTGCAAATTTAAGGGCAATTGGCTTTTTTGTAGTTGGTCAAATGCATTTTGTATACTCTTTTTGGATGAGTCGAGATGCGTCTTGATATGACTAAGACTTACCTTGGCTTTAGAAAAATACTCTTGTTGCTTTAAACTCAAATTTTCACGCATAGAGTTTGTTCTTGATACCAGAAGATTAACCTGCTCAGATGCAAATGATTTAAATGTCGAGCGGGAATGAAGTTGTGATGTATTAGCCTCTGAACTTTCATTTGAAGGGGGAGAGGATTCATCAATGATAAAATCTTGACTTAAACGCGGGTCTGTAATTGGCTGTGATCCTGTTTTTTGTTGATCTAACGAGCTTGGCTGCGCATTAAAAATGCCTTTTTTAGAGTAAGGGTTTACATCAACAACTAACTGACAGTCGCTTAATGAATTTAATCGGCGCTGAACACTTTTTAAGCGACACTCTAATGTATGTAAGTTCTGTTTTAAATCTTCAATGTTTGAAAGCACATCATTTTTTTCATTTTCAATAAGTCTGAGGGGGTTGCGTTCTGGAGGCTGAGGGCTGAAAGGGCTTTGAACTGCTGGCACTGTCTTTTCCTTTTAGTATTGGTGAGACAAAATGCTATTATCTACAGTAGTGCTTAAATGATAGTAAATTAATGTAAATTTGCCTCTAATAGTTTTTTTTATGATCAACCATTCTTTGTATTGGGATTGAACTAAAAAACTTGGGGTGAATTAATCGAAATTATTGTATTAAGTAGCCCCATCAATTCAATTAGATTTAAAATATGATTGTCAGGGTGCGACATTAGAGGTTGGTGTATGCAAATCAAAAGCAGCGAAGAGTTTTTTTAAATCGTTTCAATAACAATGGTGATATTGAGCGCACATTTGCTTTTAAGGGAAAAAACAGAGTCTATCGGTCTATTGTAAGATGGACAGCTTGTGCGCTGGAATGGATTATCACTTAGTCCATAGTGTAGCCAGGCTCTTGATATATTGTGCCTGGCCCATTTTTAATATCTTTATCGTAGACTTCTTCCTTCCAGTTTTCAGAGCTAATTTCTTCGAAGCCTACTGAAATTGAGTGCAGGCCATTACCAAGGGATGTATGTACTGCATCTACAATTTTCTGTGTAAGCTCTTTTTTCTGCTCTTCAGTTTTTCCTGGCCAAAGTTTAACAATAACGTGTGGCATCATGGGCTCCTTGTTGAATAATCTTAATCTATTCATTGTACAATGATTTGGTCATATGCGCAGGCGCTACTGTTCTTTCATGAGATGGATAGAATAAAGTAAAAGCACATGCAAAGATTGCGAGACCTAAATAACAATAGAGCAGTTGAAGTAAGCTAAGTGAGTTGGAAAGCTGACCAGCAATGTAGCTTGGAATAGCAGCACCTGTGTAACAGGTGGCATAGACAATTGATAAGACGCCGGCACGCTCCTTAATTTGAGCATTATGTAACATTGATCGAATGCTGCCAGTTAACACTGCCCCTTGAGCAGTGCCTGCTAGCGCACTTGCAATCAAAAACTCAATAAGGTTTTTTTGTTGTAGTGCAAAAACGAGCCCTGCAAGTGAAAGTGTGAAAATAATCATGCCTATTTTTTGGGATTGATGAGGCGTGAGTTTACCTGACAGCAAACCACCAATTGCGCCAGGAAATAAATAGGATGCAAAGACTATAGAGCCAATAAAAGTACTTTTCTCATGAAGTTGTTCTGCTGCAATTGATGGGCCATATGCCTGAAAGAAACCACCTAAAGCCCATGTCGCCACAAATGTGATTGCTGCCACTGGATATGCAGAAGGGTTGCTAAGCGTAAAACGAGGTTTTAAGGATTTAATCAAGCCTTTTTGGCTATCAACAGTTTCATGGCCTGATAGAATTAAAGCAGCACTGACTGCAATAACGCCCAGCATGACCAAATAGCACAGCATCAGTTGATACGGACCATATTCAACAAATAATCCAGAAGCGAGAGCACCAATAGTTAAACCCACCAAAGGTGAGTTACTGACAATAGCCGATGCAAGCCATTGTTTATCAGGATGAGCTGTATCAACCACGTATGCAGTAATACTGCTTGAAGCCAACCCACAAGCAAGACCTAATAAAAAACGCCCAAGGATTAAAGGAAATGCACTTTCAACGGTTAAAAATAAAAGCATTGCTGCAGCGGCTAAACCAAAAGCCAGTAGGGTTGTTATTTTTCTGCCGAGGTGATTTGAAATTCGGCCGAAAAAAAGCAGCGCAGTAACCGCACCAATAAAATAAACAACCGCTGTGATGGATAAGCTTTCGTAGCTGACCCCTTTAGTTTGGTGGTAGACCTCATACAATGGAATAGGGGTTGCAGAGGCACCAAAAATCACGAGTAGTGCAATGGTTGCAGCAATAAAGCTTCGCGCAGAATAATTGGTGCTCATGCAAATTCCTTTTATTTTTTAAATTATTTATTTTGATTAAAATTAACTATAGCTTGTTCATTCGAACGCTTGTGTCAATACAATAAACGATTTAAACAGCAAGCTTCGACATGTCCATTACATAACGGTACGCAATATCGCCTTTTTCAAGATCTTTAAAAGCGTCGTTTATTTGATCTGGACTAATGATTTTGCAGTCTGGGTGAATATTATGCTCAGCACAAAAATCTAAAACATCTTGCGTTTCTTTAATGCCACCAATTAATGAACCTGCAATACGACGACGACCAAAAACTAATGGCATCGTCATTGGCTCTTCCATAGGACCAATCTGACCAACAAGGCACAGTGTACCGTCAAGCTCAAGTAGAGGCATATAGGTGTTGAAGTCGTGTTTTACAGGGACTGTATCGAGAATAAAATCAAAAGATGAGGCTGCTGCTTGCATTGCTGCTTCGTCAGTGGAAGCCAGAATACCTTTAGCACCAATCGCTTGTGCTTCTTTTTCTTTTGTTTTAGAACGGCTGATGACGGTCACTTCTGCGCCCATGGCAACAGCCAGTTTTACAGCCATATGGCCTAATCCACCAAGACCAATTACACCAACGCGAGTGCCTTTTGTAACGCCCCAAGTGCGTAGAGGAGAGTATGTTGTAATACCTGCACAAAGAATTGGCGCAGCTTTACTGATATCAAGTTTGTCTGAAACTGAAACTACAAACTCTTCACGAACCACAATATGCTTGGAGTAACCACCCTGTGTGATTTCTTTTGAAATACGATCAGGTGCTCCATAAGTAGGCGTCATTCCATTACGGCAATATTGCTCAAGGTCATGTTCACAGTGATCACAAGTTTGACAGCTATCAACCATACAGCCAACAGCAACTCTATCGCCAACTTTATATTTTTGAACGTCTTTGCCAACTTCAAGCACTTGACCAACAATTTCATGGCCAGGGACTAATGGATAAGGTTGAGGGCCCCAGTCACCATTAACAGTGTGGAGGTCTGAGTGGCAAACGCCAGAATACAAAATCTCAATAGCGACATCGTTTGAACGAAGAGTACGACGCTCAAAATGATATGGTGTCATTTTTGCGGAAGAGTCTTGTGCTGCATAACCAATTGTTTTCATAGAGGGGCTCCCTTAAAAGTATGTATGTGTTGATCTACACTTTTAAGGTATGCCATTAGGGAGGGCGTTTTATGCCTAATCCTCTTAGATGTTTATCTCATTTTACTTTTCTCAATAAGAACTTTATGCATTAATTGAGCTTGTCTCAGGCGTTTCATCTTTTTTATGTGTTATGAAATCTTTAAGTTCATTCAAAAAGGATGGGTAATGCATTGGCGCTTCAGGGTGAGCTTTGTTATGCGTTGTAATAGCAACATGTGCGGTGAAGAGTAATGCGGCTGGCACAGTTAAAGCTACACCTGTTGCAATAGCGGAGCCCACAAGTGCTGCAGCACCACCTACAATAGTTGCAACAACGCTACCAATTAGGCCTAGACCTATACCCAGTGCTGCTCCAGCGACACCGACGGTTATGGCACCAAAAGTAAGTCCTGCTAACCCTAAAGTAATACCAACAGCAATTTTCTTAAGTAGATTCTTAGGGTTTTTAGCTTTCATGCTTGCATCTTGAGGTGCACGTGAAGTTGGCGTTTCATCTGTGTGCTGCATACGTTCAAACTGAATATTATGATCAGGACCTGAACCTGGGGTAAATGATGAATGAATGCCCATCGTATCGTTTAGAAGATTGCTCGGTGTATAAGGTACTACAGCTGATGAATTCACCGCTTGTAGGCGCTGTGCTCTATTTAAATCAGTAAGGGACTGACTCTTTGTTATAGCTCGAGGTATAAATGTATGAGGCGCTCTTTCTACACCTGAAAATTGGTTTTGCTCAAATGATGGTGTTGTTAAACGTGGTGAGGCTTGTGTTTGCGCAACTGCGAATCCCATTTTAATGACCTATTCTTGTAGTTGTTGAATTATTGCTGCTTTTAATATTAAAAAAAGTAATATTAAAATGCTTTTTTTGGATTAGGGTCGCTATTATCCATAAATGGTTTTTAGTGTAAAGACGTATAATGGCTAAATATGCATGTAGAGTTTTTTTTGAGCAATGATTCTGCCGGCTTGAATAGATAAGGTTATGTCACAACGAATTATTCTTTTTAATAGGAAATAAGATTGATTGAATAGTGATCGATTTGCGTTGTTTATTCTAAATAAGGTCTATTTATATTCATTTAAATGATAAAAACGAATCTTTAGTTTTAATTTGTTCTGTCGATAAAAGAAGTAAGGTTGTATAGATATAGTCGAATGAAGTCGGTCATACCTTGAATGAAGTAAGGTATCCTTTTCGGTACATATTTTGCATAGATACTCTTTTTAGGGAGGAGCGATTATGGACATCAAACCAACATTTGGATCAACTTATAATTCTGCCAAACTTCAGCACAAAGAGCCTGTGTCAGAAGCAGTCAAGCCTGCAAAGGATGAACAACCACCAGAAAAGCGTCGTCAGTCTTTTCAACGCAGCCATTACAATGCGCTTAAAATTGGCGTTTTTGCTTTAGGAGGTGAAGAACAAATTGACGCTTGGGCTGCGAAAGGGTTAGACATTCGTCAAGAAACCATCCTCTCTGCTTATGAGATTTTTAATGAAGCAACACGTCTGGATATGAATAACCCAGATTCAAATGGTATTACTTTTAATCGCCACCAAATTGTGATTAATCGACAAGAGGTACCTGCTTGGTTTTTTGAAGAATACCGTGAAGCCTTGGGTAATATTCGTGTCTCAGCAATACAAGAAGATTTTATTAATGCACGTGTCTATTACATTAATAAATCAAAAATGGTCAAGCCTCACTTTTTACAATCAAGCCTCTACAATCAATCACGCTAAAATACTATGTAAAATTGATTTTTATTAGAATTGCCCAAAAAGAACATACACATCTCATTCATAAGTAGTCCCTTTAAAGTAGTAGCGAAAGGCAGATTTAATGTCGCAGTTAAAGACACATGGAATGAAGGGTGAAGGTATGAATCAAACAGTGGTACAGGTTTACAAGAATGCTGAAGATGCATCTGCAACTGTGGATTATTTGCACTTAGCAGGTATTCCAGACGACCAGATTAGTGTAGTTATGACAGACCATGCAAAAGAGCGATTTATTGAAATTCGTGAAAATGCCAAGTTACCAAAAAATGTAACTGTAGGCGCTGTTGCAGGTAGCACAATAGGCGCAGTTGCAACTGGTTTAGCCGCAGTTGGTACTGTAGCACTGAGTGGTGGTACAGCTCTTGTGGCTGCAGGCCCTATTACAGCGGCTTTAGCAAGCATGTATGTTGGCGCTGGTATTGGTGCAGTGGTCGGTGGCTTTGCTGGCCTTCGATACAGTGATAAAGAAGTTGAACGTATGGAACAAGATATTCAAAATGGCGGGGTGCTTGTTGCCGTAGAAATTGACAAAGAAGAGCATGATGCTGTGCTTGAAATTATGAAGCAAAAGCAACCTGAAGAACATGCAGCTTAAAGAAAAAGACCAGCTCTTTGCTGGTCTTCTTTATTAAAACGTCTGAAAATAACCTACACCAAAAAACACTTGGTTTTCTGAGCCTTCTTGAGCAACAAGAGGGCTGTCTGCTGCGTCACCAATTAAGCGTTTATATCTTATAATACCGCTAATTCCATGAGTTTCACTTAAGCGAATTAAGCTGTTAAAACCAAGGTTGATATTTTTAAAGCCAGCACTGGCATTATATTCTGGTAATCCGCTTAAGCTTGCATCAATGGCATCTACGCCAAAATAGGTCTGCGTATAGTTGCTATCTGCATAAGTTGTTGACAGGCTTGCGCCAAGTTGCAGGGCTTTATTTAAGAAATATTTGTAAGATGTACCTGCATTAAAGAGTGTGCCTTTGTGAGCATCGCCAGCATCCGTTAATACATCAAAATCCACCGAAAAGCTATCATGAGGCATCATGATTTCTTTGAAAGGGAAAGACACAAAAGCACCCACTTCAAGTGTGCCATCAATTTCAGTCATTCGTGAAACTGCAGCGCTATCAACATCATCATCGCGACCAAAGCTGTAGCTGAGCGACGGGCCATACTTTATTGCGTCATTGTTGGATACATTCAAATTGAATGTTGGGCCTGCAAGTGACAAGTCATAGCCTTTATAGGACACACTCCCTGATATAAACGGAATATAACCATAATCATTTGAGCCTTCATAGTCTGGTAGTGTGCCTGCGCCTAAGACAAAAAAGCCTGATGGTTTGTTGTCATCACTCTGAGCTGCATGGAGCGGTGCTGTTGCTGAAATACTGAGAAGTGCGGGTAGAAGATAAGACGTCACTTTCATGTGTGTAAAGACCTCTGTGGGGAATTGCTTGGTGCGTAGTATTGAATTGATAACTTGTGAGCCGACTGGTACAGTCATCAAGAGTATAGGAAATAAAGAATGCTAAAAGAGTGAATGGCTTAGTAAGCAACTTACTAAGCGATCGAGTTTTGGGGTGAACTTCTTTGTTCATTAAGGTGTGAGGTTAGTCTACTAAAGACTACCTAGGTCTAAATTAAGCCCACCGAGGGACAGTCCTAAACCAAAATAAGGATCGCCTATAGGTAAATCTCCTGAAAAACCATGCACAGCTGTTTTATCAAAGTAGCGTTGAATTTGCTGCTTAGCTTGGTTGTGTAGCGCTGGTGATAAATTATTATCAATATCTTGTAATAAGTCTGTCGTTAGACTTGTTCTAAATTCATTATGATCTATTGCCTGAGCCTTATTTTTATAAGAATAAGTGTTAAGATTATGGAGCACTTTAACAAGAGTTGTGTTGGTGTGTAATTCATCTTGTGTTTGAGCAGCTGCAGACATCCTATTCAACGTGAGTTCGGAGTAAAAAATA
>DJZY01000078.1 GCA_002450655.1 Gammaproteobacteria bacterium UBA6940
AAAAACTCAATGAACTATTGATATATTGAATAAAAATATAAGCAACGTAAACCGCACACATCACAATACCTGAAATGCGCCCGAAAGAACGTCCCATCGCAACCCAAAGCGCCGTTAGAGCTGCAATAGCAACAGTTGCAATCAATGTTAAGCCTGTTAGGTTTTGATCAACTGCAATTGGCTTAATCATGGCAGTGATACCAACAATTGATAAAATATTAAAGACATTTGACCCAATAATATTACCAATAATGACTTCTGTATGTCGCTTCATTGCTGCAAGAATACAGGTTGCGAGCTCTGGTAAAGATGTACCAAAAGCCACAACTGTAGTTCCAATAATAGCTTCAGGCACGCCCATTAAAGTACCAATAGTTACAGCACCTTTAACCAGTAATTCTGAACCAATCGCCAAGGCAACGAAACCGCCGATTAAAAATAAGAAAGCTGTGCCGTTATTTTTAAATGCATCCTCATCATGACCAGCATCTTCTGCCTCAATCACATCAGGATCAGCTTTACCTGCAGCAACAGCAGCCATTGTTTGTCGGTATTGATAAAAAACAAAACCAATTAACACTGCAAACATGCCAATACCGACAGCTCGAGGAATCACATCCATTTGCATCGCACCATACAATGCAGCAGATGCAACCACCATCATAATCATGTCAGCTTTGACATCTTTGATCTTACAAACAACAGGAAAAATAATAGCCGTAGCACCAAGCACTAATAAAATATTAGCGATGTTTGAGCCAAGTACGTTTCCTAAGGAAATACCAGGAAAGCCACTTAAATTAGCATTTACACTGGCAAATAGTTCGGGGATAGATGTACCAAAAGCAAGGATAGTAGCACCAACAAAAAGCTTCGACATGCCAGCTTTTTCTGCCATATACACAGCAGCATCAATAGCCCAATCACCGCCTTTCACAAGCAGATAAAAACCAAAAGCTATCGCCCCAATAGCGAGAACCATTAAATCGTAGGTTGCAATAGATTGCATATTAAAAAAAATCCTTATGTGTACTCAAAACATTTCACCCCAAAAATGTTTTGAGTATAAGTAACGTCATCAAGCCTTATGATTGAGACTTAACATGATCTAAATATTCTTCGTAAGTACCAGCAAAAGCATTAAGTCTGTTGTTTTTAATCTCAATAATATGTGTTGCAAGTGAAGAAACAAATTCTCTATCATGGCTCACAAAAATAAGTGTGCCTTCGTAATGAGTTAAAGCAAGGTTTAACGCTTCAATTGCTTCCATGTCCATATGGTTTGTTGGTTCATCCATTACGATAACGTTTGGAGAATCCATCATAATACGACCAAAGATCAAACGGTTTTTCTCACCACCAGAACACACACGAGCTTCTTTATTGTAGTCGTCTTGCTTGAATAACAAACGACCTAAAATACCACGCACATACTGATCATCTTCTTTCTCTGGACGGAACTGGCTGATCCAATCAAACACGGTAATACCTGGCTTAAACCAATCAGAAGAATCTTGCGGACAATAGCTGATAGACGCATTTTCAGCCCACTTAATTTCACCATTTTTAGGCTCAAGATCACCCATAAGTGTCTTGATTAGTGTTGTTTTACCAGCACCGTTCTCACCAATAATCGCAAGACGACTACCGGCTTCAAGAAGAAGATTACCCTTATCAAAAAGTAGACCTTCTTCGTAACCTTGGCCAAGTTTTTCAAATGTAAGTGCTTGACGATAGAGCTTTTTATCTTGGTTAAAACGAATAAATGGACTTACGCGGCTTGAAGGTTTCACTTCTTCAAGCTGGATTTTATCCAGTTGCTTCTGACGAGATGTTGCCTGCTTTGCTTTAGATGCGTTAGCCGAAAAGCGGCTTACGAAGGCTTGAAGGTCGGCCATCTGTGCTTTTTTCTTGGCATTCTCATTTTGCACTTGCTCTTTTGCAAGTTCAGAAGCAGTCATAAAGTCATCGTAATTACCTGGGTAAACACGAAGCTCACCAAAATCGATATCAGCAATATGAGTGCACACAGAGTTTAAGAAGTGACGGTCATGAGAAATGATAACCATGGTGCTTTGGCACTTAATAAGTTGCTCTTCCAACCAACCAATCGATGCGATATCGAGGTTGTTCGTTGGTTCGTCAAGGAGAAGAATGTCAGGGTTAGAGAATAGAGCCTGAACAAGAAGAACACGCAGCTTCCAACCTGGAGGGATATCACCCATTAAACGCCAGTGATGCTCTTCTTCAATACCAGCGCTCATTAGAAGCTCACCAGCACGGGATTCAGCTGTGTAACCGTCCATTTCAGCGAACTGAGCTTCAAGCTCACAGACAAGGATACCCTCTTCTTCTGTCATATCTTCTTTGGCATAGATACGTTCACGCTCAGCCTTCACTTCCCACAGGTCTTTATGCCCCATGATAACCGCATCAATAACAGTAAAAGCATCAAATGCATATTGATCCTGATTAAGAGTACCAATACGTTGCTGTGGCGGGTTTAGGGATACGTTGCCTGATGATGCAGTCAGTTTACCGCTCATAATCTTCATAAGTGTGGATTTACCACAACCGTTGGCACCAATAAGGCCATAGCGATTGCCATTTCCGAACTTCGCTGAAATGTTCTCAAACAAAGGCTTACTGCTGAACTGCATGGTGACGTTGGCAAGATTTAACACATTGATCTCCAAAATTGATTTTCAAAACAGCGCCCATTTTGATCAATCTTTGGATAGAACTCAAGTGCCATGAACAGTGTCAGCGCAATTAGTCGCCCTTTTAGAGCTAAAAAGGAGGCAAGGCAAAGTAACTGATTCGAAAAAAATCACATTTATCATGTTAACTTAGGACACTCATAAGGATATACCTCATTTAAATCAGAAAGACATATGACGTCATAAACCCGAAGACAACAATCAATTAAAGGTTTTACAATGACACGCGCAACATCTTCCACACTTGCTCCAGCAGATTCTTTTAGTTCACAAACACCTCTACTTGGTAATAAACAGCAATCAACCCTTGATGCCATTCTGACTCAGCCAGGTAAAAGAGATCGAATTAAGGCATTGATCAACTCAAAACTTGAAAAGATGAGCAAACCATCATCAAGCGACAACCTATCTAAAGTTGAGCCTTATGACCCTATCACTGACTTTTCAATTTCAGATGAAGATGCAAAAGCAATATTCATTAAGCAAAATGAACAAAGAAATTTTGATATCGTGAGCGACCCACATTATGGCAATAGCTGTTCATACAGCCAAATTTCTATTTCAAATGCAGAAGCAGGACTCATTTTTGATCAAGAAAGGGCCCAAGCTAAAGCTAAGCAAAACCTTTAAAGTCATTAGTCGGACGCCTCAAAAAGGATAAGGACATCCATGCCAAACAAAACCCAAAAAGACGATACACCGAGCTATCTCAATTTTGATGAATCAAAATATGCTTGGAAAAAAGACATTGATTACCGATCCCACCCTGAAGCCTACAAAGTTGGTAAAGGAGAACAAGGGGTTTTGATTTGCGAGCCTTACAAGTCAGACATTGGTCAGCATTGGCGTTTTAAAACACCTGAGATTGCTGAAGAAAGTAGCCAAGCTATTCTTAAACTCTTTTACAGTTACCTAGAACAGAATGATTTTGTGGGTGCAGACATGGCCCGTAAATATCTGCAAATGGGCTTTACTCGTGCCCGCCGCTATACAAATTACAAAGGTGGCCGTAAATACGATAAAGAGAATATCTACAAACAAAACACAAAAGGCACTGGCGATCCGGAAAAAGCCAAGTCTGCAGCTATTTTCTATAATAGTTGGCAAGAAGCTGAAAAAGACGAAATATATGCAGCTCGAAAAAAAGAATGGAAAAAATTAAAAGGATAGCAAGTTAAAGCATAAAAGAATTATAGATGTTGAATTGTTAAGGGAATGCTTAAGAATCATAGCCAGATGGTACTATTTTTCCCTAATTTTGACTTCAAGAGTAAACATCTATGCCAACAACTGACCAAATCCCTCTCCACCTGATTCGTACAGGAATGCCATACGATCAGGCCGATCGAATACTGAACATACTTCATAATAGAACAGCACCTGCAGGCGCACCGATAGCCCTACACTGGGTGGATAACGTTAAGCAGTATATTACTCCAAAAATAATTGAATCAGAACATGCGGGCAGTTTAATCCCTCTCAGTAAGCAACCACATAACAAAGTACAAATAAAAGCATTACGTACAATCCAGCCTGAAACGACAGCTGAACATATAATTCAACTTGTCGCGCTTATGGACTCACACCCAAGTCGAGCAAGATACACTGCGGTAGCTGATTTATATAAATTACAAGTGCTCAATACCTATGGTGGCTTTTACTTAGATAAAAGAGTATTTGAAAGTAACAGCGAGCTTCCACTCAATAGCCAATCAAAATCAAATGAACGTTTAGCTACAATTGATTTTTCTCAACTAGATAACGTTGAAGTATTTACGGAGTCATTTGAGGCTAGACTCACCAATAGAAACCTGCAAAAACGCGAGTTCCCTGCCTCATTTGCTTATGTATCACCGCTACAGGCGCAGGACTATTGTTATCCAGCTCTGTTAAAAACAGCAGCAAGACTGTGCTTAGCACGAAATGCGATTATTAATACAAATGCTAAAGATGTAAGCAATGAGACGCAAACACGTATAGGAATAAGTAGGGTGACGCCTCCAGAGGTTGTTTTAGATGACCAGTTAAGACCCGACTTAAAACTTGTAGGCGCTCTTGTGGGCAACAGCTACAAAAATGCCATAAAAATGTTATTTCAAATGCCTCCAGAAATTCCATTAAAGATACAAAATGAGCAAGACAAACAAAACACTGGCTATGCAGCATATGACTTAGAGCGCGTTCCTGAATACTATTGCAATGACAACCCTACTCTTCAATCAATAACAAAAAGTAATATTCTCACACGCACTGGTCATATTTTTTTCGATATGCACCACACTGATATTCCAATTCAAAACATACCAAAAAGTGAATATGAGACATTCATTTCTTCTTTCCTTAAAAAAGGACTGGAAGAAAATAATAAGATAACTAAAGGTATTTTTGGCAGACCATTAATTGATGATCCAAAAATGAATTGGCTGAATATAGCACCATCATCAAAAGCAGCGGATGACTTTCATATTAATTACAGAAATGAAAGCTTCTCACATTATTTTTAATCAATATTAACCATTAAAAAAAGCGCTAGTTAAGCGCTTTTTTTGGTTTAGAATTCTTACTCACCCATACTTAAATGAGAAAGATCAATCTGAAGAGGCTTAAACTCTTTTTCTTCACCTAAGCTCGAACCCACAGGTGCTACACCTATGTGATCAACATTTGGCGGTGGTGGCCCTTCTTCTGACGCTGGTGCTAAACGATCAGCAAAACCTGCACTTAAATGCTCGGTATCTGGCAGATTCGTATTAACGAGCATAGGCCTTGGCCCAATTCGCGAACCAGCAGCTGCAACTAAAAGCTCAGGGACCACAATATCCTCTCCAGACTTACCTACCAATGAAGGTGGAATAGAACGATTGGAAAGATCAGCAACTGCTTCAGCTGGCTTCTCCGCAACGCTCGGCTGAGGCGTTTCTGTCGGTTTGACGGCAGCAGGCTGCTTGACAGGCTCAGGCGCAGGTTTAGGTGCTGGTGGTGACTCCGCTTGTGGCTGAGGTTTTGCTTGCTGTACAGGTGCAGCTTTCGCACTTGGCTTTTGATCATCAAGATCCGAAGCCTCAACAATTGATTCCTCATTCATTGGCTCAACCATGCACTCAAGGCCACATTGCGTCAATGCTTTCTTGAATTTCATGGCATGTGATGGTGGGACATTTTTCTTTATAACAAGTGCTTTATCACTTAAGAGTGCCGTAAGCTGCTGCTCAGGCAAATCAAAGATTTCAAGCAACTTCTCACGAATCGTGTCGACCTCTTCAATGAGTTTTTTCCCCGTGACAATCACTCGATAACTTTGTGTCAAAGTCATTATGATTTCCTCAACGTTTTACTGATCTCGCAATGCCTAATAGGTCCGAGCTAATGTAAAGACCATTTCTCAGTGCCTGTCCTAAGTTTACATCAAACTGAACAGCCTGTTGTCTTGCAAACACACTCACTACCCCACCATCTTCTACGAAATTATCGTCGTCGGAGATACTTAACACATAGTCAGATGTATGAATTACCTGAATATTTTCGATCATTTTCTTTTCTTCATCATCCAGAAACAAAACGTGACAACGTCGATCTAAGTTAATCTGTGGTAGCTTCACAATAGACAATCTGCGCTTTCTGATCAAAGCACCTTCAAAAGCATCGAGGTATGGTACAAAGCGAGCCTTACCTACTACGCACATATTGAGTGTTTCACGAGCATTGTTGAAAGCATCATCTGGCCAATCCACATAGTTGGCAAAATTATATAAAAACAATGCTATGGCTTGGTGAGTATCTTCATCAGCTGCCGCTGTAGGACGGCTGACTCCAAGTATTAATAAAAATAGCACTATAAAAATTTGCTTCATTCTGGTAATCCCTTGTATTTATCAGGAAAACCTCGCCCAATAACTAACGAGCGCAAAAATTCCTTAAAACCTTGTTTCTTCATACACTGAGAAGAATTATCAAGACTTTCTCCCGCTTCACACTCAGGGACTACAGTCTCAAGCATTACATTCATACGTGTCTGAGATTCATCGTCAGTACCTGTATCAAGATCCGTGCCAGTATTAATATCATCCTGAGATTGATCAATATCATCAACAGCATCATCAACGTCATCTTGAACGTCTTCATCAACATTAAAGCCGGCAATATTCACAGAGCTTAACGTAATGCGACGATCTGTTCTGGAAGCTATTGATGGATCGACAGCTGTCGTATCGATAATGTCCACTTCATCCAATACAGTGTTACCTGCAACTACTGTATCGCTGTTAACGTTATAGGCAGTCACCAAGACATTTTCATTAACAGTAAGAGTTCTTTCATCAACATCACGAGTCACAGCATTTAAACCAGACGCCATGTAGATATCGCCACCTTGGGCCTCAACTGTTACTGTTGTTGCTGCATCTCCTAATGTAATATTAGCGGTTCCAGTTGTGCCTGTCTGCGCTATTCGAATAGCTGTTTGAGTCGATGGTTCATCTCCAAGGCCACCATCAACGTCAGAATCTTGCGTATTAGTCGATGTAATTGTTACATCACCCTCAGTTCCTACCAAAATATTACCGGAAGCTGTTGTTAAATCGATAAGACCTGCTCTTGTTTCATCATTGAGTCCATCTGTAGCACTTATGTTATCAAGTAAGCTTAATTGGCCATTTCCCGCGAACAATAAATTACCATCATTCGTTACAAAAGCATCTCCATCAGCGTTTAAATCAGCTATAGTGACTGCCGTTCCAGAATTCACCCGCAAAGTGCCCGATGACGTTTTCATGTCAATTGCATCACCAGTAAAATTCACGAGATTAAAATCGCTATTAGTACTGAGCACAAAATTATCAACAGCGGTGATCAGAGATGATAGAACCGTTGAACCTGCTGACTCAAGCGTATTGATTGAAGTACCTGTTGCACGAGCTACTAGAGACAGTCCGGCAAGAGACCAATCTTGAACTGTATCTAGAGCCGGCAACAGGATCTCGACTGGGTTGAGGTTTTGCACTTTTGAAACCTGCAATCCCAAATAATCGGTGGCATCTAAAGCTAACGTAGTTGCACTTAAATCGATACCATTATTACGTGAAGCAATATAAACTTTAGCTGCACCAGCTGCTTGTGGTGTAATAATTTCACTCACAACAAGATCACCAGTACTAGCACCAGACACTTGCTGTACAGCAATTTCATTGGAATCAGTGTCGGTAATTTCTGCTGTTAATTCCAAGCGAAGATCTGCTGTATCAACATCAAGATAATCTGTCGCAACCATATCTGTATCAGACACTTCACCAATACTTGTGGCCGCAATTAACTCAATGCTTGGTGCTGCAATTGAAGCAACATTTGCTTTTGCTATTTCATCAGCAGCATCTTCGTAATATTCCGAAATTTTATCTGCTTGAATACTGACAGAGCCACCTGTATCTATAGAATCAACAAGCACTTCCCCACCAGCAACAATAGTTACACCTGTGGTGTTACCTGCGATCTGATTAACAACGAGGTCATCAGTTTCATTTAATACAATTTGCGACACATTTAAGTTTTCACTGGTGAAGTTATTCACTCGTGTTTCTAAACCAACAAAGTTATCGACACTGTTAATGACCAAGCCACCGTCAGCAGCAACTAAATCTTCATCATCTGAATTCACATCGTCAGCATCTAATATATCGTTACTGCCAGTTACCGTAAGATTAATCGCGTCATCTGCCGTAGAACCTGTGGTAATTAAGCTGATTGTTTGGCTACCTTGAGAAGAAAGAGCAACAGAACCTGAAGTGGATGTAATAGAAACTTCAGGATCCATGGTAATAGCACCAGCATCCGCATTTAAAGCAATTGCACCTGTGCTAGTTATAATATCTTCTTCAATGAGAAGGTCATTGCTACCACCAACATCTAAAGCTAATCGGCCATCACTGCCAATATCGATACCTGGATTAGTTTCAGCTGTTTTGCCACGAACAACAATATCACCATTTAAGGTTGTTGCTGTAAAACCAGCGAGAGGTGATGCACTAGAAGTGACTCGGCTAATTTGTAAATCACCTGCAACGGTTTTATCAAAACCTTTAACGTCTTGCGCTTCTGCTGTAAGAATATCAATATCACCTTCAAGCAGCTCAATAACACTGCCAGCAATCATTGAAAGTTCAGCGTTTTCACCATTTAAAATAATATTATTGGCAGTGTCGTTACCATCAATAATTGAACCACCAACATTAATATCAACAGCAGCACCATCAGCAAAATCACTTTCAAGCTGAGTGACAACCAAATCACCATTGGTTGTTGTAACAGTAATTTGCCCATTGCCTGCATCAATCACTGTGCCAGTATTCATTTGAATATCTTGTGTTGCGTCTAAGACAATATTGGCGCTACCAGTTGTGCCATTCGCTGTTTTATCTTCAATATCTGCATTAATAGACAAAATATTATCTGCATGAAGCGTAAGCGTATTACCATTTGCTTGATCAATATCAATATCACTATCAACAGTTAAATTACCAGCTTGCGTGCCGGCACCACCATCTGCTGTTGTGACTGTGACATTATTTAATGCCAACGCATCTTGCAAATTTGTGACATTTAAAATAGCGGAATTATTCGTTGGCGAATAAGTATTAGTACCACTATCAACATTTGACGTCATACTTGTTGTTGCAGCGTTATTAATGACAATATTGCGCGGGTCGATATACAGCTCACCTGTTTGACCATTTTCAGCAGAGGTATCCACACGACCATTTATTTCAAGCTCAGTGTGACCAGATAATTCAACAAAACCACCATCGCCTTGAGTACCGCCTTTAGCCTCAACATTCGAGCCTTCTGCAACAGATAATGAATTAGCAATAATCCGTGTATCGCCACCATTGCCTTGATCACCATTATTAAGAATTTCTGCTGTTTCTGTAATAAAGACAGCTTCACCTTCTATATCAATTTCATGCTGCGAACCATCTGCCCTATCACCACTGGCGTCAATGGTGCCTGCAATTTCGGCATAGCCAGAAGTGTCATTGGTATTTATTGCAATACCAGTTTTAGCAGTTTCAATAAAGACTTTACCATCACGTTCGACAAAAGATGTTGTTGATACATCCGTAGTGCCTTCATGATAAATAACGCGATCAATTAAATCACTGGCCGATGCAGCTGTAATTTCAACAAAACCGCCTTCAGCTTTAATTAAACCATGTTGGTGAATCCATGCATCATAGGTTGCCTGTGTCACTTGAATTTGTGGCCATTCACCAGGCTGCAATAGAACAGATGCGCCATCAGCAGACACAAGAGAAACCTGCCCGAACTGCGCAATAATATCGCCGCCTAAATCAATTTGCTCAGACAGCACAATAACAAAACTACCTGGGTCTACAGTAATATTGCCATCAATTTGCACCATAGCAGGTTTGCCAGATGTCATAAATTGCAGATCATTACTGAGCAATGATTCATCTGAAATATCATGAGTTGTCAGTAATAAACCACCAACATTAATTTGAGCAGAGTCACCAACCAAAATACCAGCTTGGTTAATCAAAAAAACCTGACCATTACTTTGCAGTTGGCCATAAATTTCTGACATTGGCCCACCAGCATTCACTCGGTTCACCAAGACACTATTAGCATTTGGCTGATTAATATTAACGGTTTCATCAGCGCCAATATTAAATGAGTCGTAATTAATAATTGCTTTTTGACTGGATTGTTGAATTTGCATTTGACGCGCAGTTTCAGTAATAGCAACGTCACCAGCTCTGATATCGGCACCTTGTGGTAATGCAAGGGCTGGCGCGCCCCAAAATACTGCACTTACGGCAAACAGTTGACAGGATGTCACTGATAAAAGGCGAACAGAGGGAATCGAAAGTGCTGCAATTGACAGCGTTAAATCTCGCTTCATTTGTATTCCCCTAATTGATAAGACATAGACAGATAATGTCTGGAAGGCTTGTTTTCACTAAAATCATCAAGTTCTGCTTGTGTTGCAGATTCATCATCGAGATTGGCATGCAGAATTTTGCCAAAGTCATAGTTCAGCTGAAAGCGGCCTTTTTTCCATGTATAGCCCAACCCTACAGATGCAAACTGTGCAGTTTGTTCTGCTGAATTTTGGATCAAATTATTTGTTTCAACTCGACGTCCAAAACCAGCATCAGTAAAGAATGTTAAAGTACCAGGGAAAGATGCAGGCCAAATCCCTGTGTCATAACTTAAATGAGCCATAGCCCCATGGTCTGCAGAAAAATAACCTGTAGGTAATCCACGGACCCCATTTTTGCCACCAAAGCTGCGCTGTTCTACTGAAGGTAAAGGATCATTTGAGCCAAATAATTCAAGATTAAATGTCGTATGACGAATTCGTTTGGAGTCATTATGATAGTAATTCATCTGATAAAAACTATCTAAAGACACAAAAGAATCTTCAAGAAGAACCTCACCTAAATCTTCGTCATTACTTGATTCTTCATAAGAGCCAACACGAACCCCTGCACGTAATGTGTGACTTAATCTGGGCATAATTAAGTTAGAGTACTGTGCCCCTGCTTTAAAGGTCTGCACATTTGTTTCTCGTAAAAATAAGTCAGAATAAAAGACAGAATCCACTTTAGATTTTGACGCAGAAATACCTGCGTCTAACACAATAGAGCCTTGCCCTATTGATAGCTGGTGCCGATAATCCATGCTAGCTAATGTTGAACGGCCAAATATCTCAAGGGACTCAAAGCCTTGCCCCAAATCAAAATCAGAATTACTCACTAAAAAGCGTAACGGCTGGTACTGCGCGCCAATAGGAATCGTATACTGAGCGTAACCCTCTAAAAAACCTGGGTCTGTATAGCCACGGCCAACACTGAGTTTTAGATCATCCCCCCAACCTGTTGGGTTAAGAATTTCTAACTGACCATTGATTCGTTCGCGCCCCAAGGCTTCACTGCCGTAATTATCAGTACTGAAGCGAGCTGTCCAGCTGGTCTCATCAACGACTTTAAGATTTAAACGTGATAAACCTGGCGTTGAAGAAAATGAAAAGAAGCCAAAGACATCAATGCCAGGTAACTTATCTAACTGATAAAGTGCTTGGTCTAATTCACGACGAACAGCTGTGTGCTGTAAATATGGTAAAAAAGGTCGAACTAAGAGTTTGGGCTTAGTGCGCTCAGCATTCATAATAACAACTTCGCCAAGTAAACCATCCTCAAAAACAATTTCAACCCGATTATTTTTGATTTCCTGATCTAAAACAGCTGCTCTGCTAAACATTAAACCCGCTTGCTTCATTTGAATACTGAGCTGCCTCGCCAGTATTTCAAGATCACGCATACTAAAGCGATTATTAAATTTTTTTAGCTGCCCTTCTAAAAAGGTTCTGACCTTTTCTTCTGTCCAGCCAAGTTCTGGCGCTGCTTTAAAATGCAGAAGGTCAAAGCCATCAACACGTATTGTGTCTTGCTGCTGTGTGAATTGTGGGGCCGGTGCTGCCAGCAATGTACTCGACGCGCCCGTCACCGCCAAAGTCAAAAGACTTAATTGAAAAAATCTATGTCGATGCATCCTTGCTACCAAGTGTTTCACCTTATTCAAAAATCTGCATCTGAACAATAAGGACTACTCCATATCTCTTATTGAACGAGGTTTTTGGAACGACCAACACCTTTACTGCAGTCAAACCGATCAAAATGTACAGTTTAAGCATAGACGAAAAAGTAAACTTCTCAGGAAAATGTGCCAAAAAAAAGCACAAAAAAAACCAGCTTTAAAAACTGGCTTTGAGGGAATTTTGACATAACATCGATTGAGTACTTATTTTAAGGCATTTCAAAATCAGAATAGCCTTTCATAAAAGCAAAGGGCCATTCAAAAGGTTTGGTGTAAAAGAGCCTTTTATACAATTCAAATGATATGAGAGGCGTATTTTTCGGCATTTCTAATAAATTATGGGTATAACTTAATGCCAGCAAGGTTTTCTGATCGAGCTCACCACTGATATCACCATGATAATAGCCCATTTCTTTTAAACGGAATTGCAATACCTGCACTAAATGGGCTGGTTTGCTTCTTAATCGATAGTATTCTTTTTCAATAGATGCTAATACTTCTGGATCATTGTAATTTAATGGCAAGCAGCTCATGTATGGCAGCTCCATTAATTTACCAACCACTTCGATTGAGGCCAAGTCTACTAGGTTACGAATGGCCTGACCTAAACCATCACGGCGGTCCACACCAAAATCAAACACTGTACCAACTGAGGAAATACGCCCCCCAACTTCAGAACCATAGCCGCGATCATAAAGCGCTAAAACATTACCTGAACTCACCTGCGGTAAAATCGTTAAATCTTTCACCTGGCCTACATGTAAATCCAAACCTACATAAGTAATACCTTGGCCAGATGAATAGGCCATGTTCCAGTCATCATGACTTAAACCACCACCAAAGCGGTTTACAAATACATTGCGATCGTATTGGGTTAAGCCACCACGAATAAAAAAGTCAGGCACATGAAATGCATCACGCTGGTCATGGGCTTTATGAAGTAACAAGATATCTCTTATATCTGTACCATAGGCGACAAATGAAATCTTATTGGAACGTTCGCTCATTCGGCCAAGAGATGCAATCAGCATGTCTTTCATACCTGCCAGTGGCATCTGCTCAGCAGTATGGTTTCGTATATCCTGTGCTGTTATGGTAATTGACGGCGAGTTAAGTCGCAGCATCATATGGTCCATACAGGCCAAAGAATCTGAAAACGAGGTAATATTTGTCACTGGGCTTTCAAGTGGGTTGATCTGTGTCACGCGATCCCCCATTTGAAAACGAGTACACCCTGCTATTACAAACATAACAAGGCCCAATAGCATTAATTGAAGCTGTCCTGCTTTACGAGTTGGCATACTACACCTTAAAACTTAAAATCCATTTTTTTAATTTTTGTATTTCTTGTGTGTTATTAATCGCAATTACCAAGGTTAACGACATCACCTTCGATAATAACGACCTGCTCTTTTCGGGAAAAAATATCAGTAGAGTTGTTATTACCAATGGCAATCGAGCAATCGGCCACTACATCTTGATCTACACCTGTCACAGTTCTTAAAGAATCTGACATTTCAAGCACATCTCGTGTATCAGCTTCGATAGCACCCGCTTCCGATAATGTGGCATTTTTACGAGCTTTATATTTATACAGCACCATGCGAGCATTTCGGGGTACATGATACTCAATTCCAGAGAAACCAATATTATCATTATCTGGCATTTGAACATCAGCAAAAGCGGTATCCATAAGGAATAGACTTAAGACAGCACAAATAGAATGTTTGATTTTTTTTAACATAAGCCACCTCCTTTTAATTTTCGCTTTTATTCCGCAGCACTACCAGCAACACAACTTGGGACACCTACAGAACCGATGAGTATTTGAGAACAGCTGCCCATGCCTGTGGCGTAATTAACCACATCACCAACTACAACAGTTGCATCAAAGCCACCAGCATCACCTTCACTCATAGAGCCAATTGCGATTTGTGCGACTGAATCTGTCGCCTCTGCATAGTTCACGACATTACCAACTTCGACATTAATATTGACAGAACCTTGAATATTTGGGGCAGCAGCAAAGACCTGAGTTGACAGACAAAGAAGGCTCACCAGAGAAAGTTCTTTTATTTTTATTGGCGTCATAAATACACCTTTAATATTCATCAGACTAAAACATAAGCCCAAGTCAAACTGCACACTTAGGCTTATGCAGGCTCGAAGATTAGTTCTCAGATTCTGCCGAGAATGTACCGTTACCATATGTACATGTACTTGCACCTACAGAAGCAACTGCAGTTTTGGCACACATATCACCACCAATAACAAGACCACCGTTAAAGATAACGCCCTTCATTTCACCATTAAAGCCACCCAGACTCAGAGACATACCATCACCCTGAGATACGTTTGCATTAAAGCTATCAACTGAAGAGTTACCATGAACAGTACCAACACTTAATTCAAGCGCCGCGTCACCACCGATAGCCATACCACCGTTAAAGATAATGCCGTATTCAACGTTTGAGTTAAATTCACCAACATCAGCAGTTGGCGCTTCAGCAAATGCATTTACACTTACCATTGCCAATGCTACTGCGCTCAGCTGTCCTAGACTTCGTCCTAAATCCTTTTTTATTTTCATCCGCATCTCCATTTACCTGCGCATCCACCTTACTCATGAAACGTAATACTAAATACACATCACAAATAAGCTATAAATGCAATTCACGACTCTGCGAAACCTACTCTGCTTTAGCTAAGATAGAGTGTCAATCAATGGGGGCGGTATTTTAGAAAAATCATTCTATTTTATCCTATTAGTTATAGTTTTTGAGCCATTTTTAATTTTGGTTTTCAAGTAAGATAAAGAAAAGCCAATGCTGGCATGGTTGCCTGCACTTCTGCTACAAGAGCCATAAAAACAGCGATAACACGGAACGTTTAAAGGCCATCACATGAAAAATAACAGCCATTTAAAAGCAATTAAAAATAGAATGCCTGCTCAATTAAAAACCACTTTTATAACAGCATTTTGCCTTCTATCATCAGCGTGCAGTATTCAATATGCCGACCCATATTATGGGTATTTAGATGAAACAAAATCATTTAAAACAGAGGGCTTTATTGCCACAATGAACCAAGGCGGCCCATTTGTACGACATCCAAAAAAAACTGAAAGGTGGCGTGATTTTGAACCCTACCGTGCGAGCGAATGCGCACAAAACCCAGGCAATCAACCTAAAGCCCTGCGTCGATTATTAGATGATATTCATGACGAAATGCCAGGTTTTAAAACAACTTGGTCGCAACAGAATACAAAACTGCAAGTAGAAATCCCACAGGACAGCATTTTCTTTGTAGACGCGCCACACCTACGCCCTGATGCCTATGCACGCTTAGACACCATGATTGATATACTTTCGCCATTCAACCTTCGAGTTGATTTTGTCGGACATACAGATTCAACTGGTAGCGATGCTTATAACAACACACTTTCAGCACAACGAGCTCTTCATTTGCAACGTTACTTTGTCCTTAAAGGCTTACCTAAACATCTGAGCACCAGTCACGGGCTAGGTGAATCTGTACCAATTGCAACCAATAAAAGTGTTTCAGGACGTAAAATCAATCGACGAGTGACACTCCTCTTCTGTACAATCGAATAAACAGAATACCGAACTTAGATAATGGATTTAATGTCTGACAAGGTAGCATTCTCTACTCATGTTCGTGTATATATCCATAGCGTTAGAGTTTTAGGTGTAAAAGGTTGATTTAAATGTGGTTTAACACATAAACCACAAGGTATAAGGACAAATACCATGCAAGTTTTCAATATTGCGGAGCAAATGGCGCAAAGTGCTTTTCGTGTTGGCAAGAATGCTCGTGTTTTTGCAAAACATGGCTTAGGCTGGCTGCGAGATGGTCGCACAGATACTGCTGTACGCTTACGTCAAATGTTTGAAGAACTTGGTGCCACTTATATCAAGATGGGGCAATTTATTGCTAGCGCCCCTAGCTTTTTCCCCGAAGAATACGTCACAGCTTTTCAAGACTGCTTGGATAAAACCCCTCCACTGCCATTTCATGTTATTCGTAAAGTCATCGAGCAAGAACTTGGTGGGCCTCTTGGGCAATACTACAGCTGGGTCGACGAAACACCTCTTGCCTCTGCATCTATAGGCCAAGTACACGCTGCAAAAACAATTGCAGGCCATGATGTGGTTGTTAAGGTGCAAAAGCCTGGTGTTGAAAATATTCTTCGTACAGACTTGCAGCTTGTTCACACAAGCTCAATTCTGCTTGAAAAACTCTTTCCCCAAATGAAGATGGCCTCTATATCAGCCATTTGCCAAGAAATGAAAGTCGGCATGTTGCAAGAATGCGACTTTATGGCTGAAATGTACCAGCTGGATAACTTCAGAGCTTTCTTGCTAGACAAAGGCATTACAGATGTAACTGCACCACAACCATACCCACATCTGAGTACAAAGCGTCTTCTCACCATGGAACGACTCTATGGCGTGCCCTTTACAGATCTTGACCGAGTGGCTCACTTAACGAAAGATCCAGAAGCAGCCCTTATTTCTGGTATGAATGCATGGTTCGCCACACTGCTTGAAGGCCATTACTTCCACGCAGATGTTCATGCGGGCAACCTTTTAGTGCTCAATGATGGCCGAGTTGCTTTTATTGATTTTGGTATTGTTGGTAAAGTAAAACCTGCCACATGGAACGGTGTACAAAACCTTGTGACAAGCTTAATGAGCCAAGACTTTAAAATGATGGCCCAAGCCCTCTATGATATTGGCATGACAGAAATGACAATTGATATGGATAAGTTTGCCTTGGATATTCAAAACCTCTTTGGCAAAACTAACCATGCTCATGAGGCCTATGATCAAACTTTAATGGAATTAAGCCAAGTGGCGAAAAAGTATGGCATTCACTTCCCTAGGGAGTTCGCACTCCTTATGAAACAACTGCTTTACTTCGATCGTTACGTGCAGCTTGTTTCGCCACATGCTGGTTTTTATCAGGATGAAAGGCTAGAGTTTTTGCTTTAAATTAGAAGACAAATTTCATTTTCCTTCATAAATTTAAAGTAACTTATTATTGAGCGCACTCAGCTTTTAATAAAAATTCATTTGCACTTTCATTGTAGTAGGTATGTATTTATCTATTTTATAATCGTGATCACATTGATCAGGTCCATCTTGATCATCTTTATAGCGTTCACCTAAAAGCCTTTCTGAAAAATAGAGAGGCGCTTTATCAGTTATAGAGTCAGACTAGGTCAGATTTTATAAAGCTTAAAAAAGTGTCCGATAGGGCTTCACCAGTACAACTGGTATAGTTAAAAACCAGACAAACACTTTTCTATTTCACTTCTATCGACTTCAGGTTCTTTCTCTTTCAAAAACTGAACAAGCTCGCGGGGTGTTTTTTGATAAATCAAGTCCACTGAATTTGTATCAGCACCATGTTCTATCATATATCTACAAAATTCTGGAGAGTTACTTAATATAGCAGCAAACAAAGGTGGTAAACCATGTATCGGATTAGGTTGATTGACATTAGCACCATTAGCAATAAAGTGATTCAAAAGCATTTTCGAAACTTCAATATTATCCTCATCCATAATAAATCCCAATCCCACATGCTCATCAAGCAACAGAGCATCTTTTTGGGAGTCTCTTAGATTCAAAAGGGAGAACTCACAATAAGATGAAGGAATTCGATACGCATTTTTATCTAACATACAAACAGCTAGCTCTTCCGGAGTCATTATTGAAACCCTATAAGCAACTACACATATAAGAGAAAAAATAAATACAATTAAAAAGACAACTGATATTTTTATATTTTTTTTCAAACCACTACCCCTTTAAATAATAATTTTGTCTATAAGCTACAATAGCGCTTACGTTTTCTAAAACAGAAACCCCCTGCGCAAGCATTTTTAAAAAAGGAGAAAAGTTTAACTCCAACTGTCTTCTTACTGTTTCATATATTTTTATACTAAGTAGATCTTTTCTAGTCGCATGCTCAAACCAATGCATTAATGCCCCATCTCTAAAATCAGATAACACTTTCCGAACTGAAAGACTTGGTTGAATCAAAGAGTCAGTTAACGTACTAATATATCCCATAGAATATGAAGCATCTATAGCTTCAAGTAAAAGTCCCTGCGCAAAATTACGAACTTTCCTATCAATTGACAACATATCAACCACATCAAGATGATTTTTAAAAATAGTTTGCAGTATCAAGCGTGTTTGCTCATCGTCAAAAATGAGTTCACTATCAGAAAAGTTTCTTAGGGTTTTAAAGCCCATAATATTCACCTATATCTTTTTAATTAGTATATTTCTAGCATTATTAATCAAGTCGAATAAAAACAAAAAATGTCATTTACAAGAAACCAAATACAAAAATTGGATTGAACTAAAAATGTAGACTAATAGCACAATAAAATAAAACCAATATTGAATTATTGTTATAATTTAGCTTTCTATGAAAACAAGACTAGAATATCAAACTAAATATAAAAGAAGTGAAGCAAGAGCGTGAACTACATCACACTTTTCTAGCA
>DJZY01000022.1:0-248 GCA_002450655.1 Gammaproteobacteria bacterium UBA6940
GCTATTTCGAAAAAAATAATAAAATTTAAGGTTGGTAGCGGGGGCAGGATTTGAACCTGCGACCTTCGGGTTATGAGCCCGACGAGCTACCAGACTGCTCCATCCCGCATCAGAGTGTGACATTATATACATATTTAATGTTTAAGGTCAAGGTAAGAATTTGATTTAATAAATAATTCTTAAAGACTTTAAAGTTGGTAGCGGGAGCTGGATTCGAACCAACGACCTTCGGGTTATGAGCCCGACGA
>DJZY01000022.1:534-38848 GCA_002450655.1 Gammaproteobacteria bacterium UBA6940
GACCTTCGGGTTATGAGCCCGACGAGCTACCAGACTGCTCCATCCCGCAACTGTATATAACAGGTCAATTTGTCTTGGTAATATTGACCTCAACTTAAAAAGCAATGGTGCCGAAGGCCGGACTTGAACCGGCACAGCTATTGCTACCACCCCCTCAAGATGGCGTGTCTACCAATTCCACCACTTCGGCAGCAATCAGTGCGTCTTAAGCTGGTGATAAGATAACATAATATTATTGAATGTCAACGATTTATTTTACTTTTTTTTATAAAAGGCCAGTTCTTTCACCTGCTTCAAGCTCTAGGTTAACAACCCGCATAGCTGTAGCATTGGGATGTGTAACTTGATGTTGTCTCACATTATCAGAGCGACTAAATTTTTTATCACAGACACTGCACATGTATTTTTTTTCACCTGTGTGTGTTCTCATATGTCTTTTCAAATGCTCCGCTCTTTTAAACGCCCTTCCACATTTAGGCATATTACAACTGAATGCTCTCTCAATACGGCCTTCTTTCACTTTATTATTCGCACTCTTACTATCAAGCATTGTTTTACGTCCACGAGTAGCCAGTCGCAGTTGCGGCAATGCTGCTTGGGCTCCTGATACAGAAGACGCTTTTGGAGATAATGCTTCATGCACTTGAGTAGTGTTTTGGTTAGAGTCAAGGGGAAAATTCTGACGAGGCGAACTCATTGGCGTAAAGGCTTGAACCACAGGTGCAAAGGTTTTAATGAGCGCTTGTTGCGGCTCAGATACAGCTGATGCCATTTGTGCAGGCCTTAAAGGCGTAGGCTTGACTACAGGAGCGCCGTCACGGCTTACAAAACTAACGCCTTTCTCCTCTGCTAAACGAGTAAGACTGTCTGCTGAGAAAAACTCGGGCTTACCTCCACCTCTTACAATCTCCGACTGGTCTTGTTGAGGCGATGCAAATATATTGGCATCTCCTTCTTTCACAAAATTAGATTCATCAAAGGGACTCATAGGGGCTAAATCAAATATTTGCGTCATGGTAGGATCTATATCAAACGCATCATTGAGACTTAGATGCTTTCCTGCAAACATACCTGCCGACGGCTCTTGTTGAGCATAGGACTCAATATTTGCGAGTTCTATAGAGTTATTTTTAGTTGAACCAGCTGATAGCAATTCTGGTGTTGCGCACCAATTTAATGGTGACTCTGACCTAAGCGTATCATCGAATAAGCATTGATTCAGCAAACCTTCTTGGCCAAAAGAAGTATGTTGCTGCTCAGCACTAGGAAAAGTTAATGCTGGCATTGATTGTGATTGAATATTAAAGTTTGTCATGCAAAAGCCTCTTTAAAGAGTAAGTCACTTAAGCATCCATGTTTAAAGTTCGAGCATCCCCTGCAATTTTGAACGATATTATTTCGTTATCAGTCAAGTCGATCTAGTGCTTTTTGCATAAAGTAATGAATTGAAACATATAAGTTATATATTTCAGGCAAAAAAAAGGTGACCAAAGGTCACCTTTTTCAATAACGCATATTTTATTGAGCGGCTTTAGGCTCTACTTCTTCTGTCGCTTTCGCTTCTTCAGCAGCAGGTGCCACAGCTTCTACAGCTTCGGTCTCAGGTGCAGAATCTGCTTCAACAACAGGTGCTTCAGCTTGAGATTCTTCTACAACAGGCGCTAGGCCCTCATTTGCAGCATCAGCAGGCGCACTTGTTTCTTCTGCTACAGGAGCAAGACCTGTATTAGCAGCATCACCAGCAGCAGGTGCTAATTGCTCAGAAAGCTCTTTTTGCAGACCTGACCTGTCATCTTCTTGAGCTACATAAGCAAGACCAAGACTCGCGATAAAGAAAATAGTGGCGAACAAAGCTGTAAGCTTAGTAACGGCATTTGCAGAGCCAGCGCTACCGAAGAAAGTTTGGGATGCACCAGCACCAAAAGAGGCACCAGCATCGGCACCTTTACCCTGTTGCATTAGGATAAGACCGATTAGAGCGATAGACGCTACGATTTGTACGACAATTAAAATTACATTCATTACTCAAACCTGTTTTATTTAGACGCCAGCCTGGCTTTTAAAGTCATAAACACAACATAACCTTTTAAGATCTGTCAATCAGGCCTGTTGTATCGATAAATATGGAGTATATCCCTAAGAAGCTGCCTCAACAATAGACAAAAACTCATCAGGTTTCAATGATGCCCCACCAACTAATGCACCATCGATGACAGATGATGCCAGAAGTTTGCCTGCATTTGAAGACTTCACACTGCCACCATAGAGTACAGGCCAGTTATAAGCAGCCTTTATCTGGGTGTGCATTTCTTCAATATCTTCTAGATTTGCAGTTTGGCCTGTGCCGATTGCCCAGATAGGTTCATAAGCAATCAACAACTGCTGAGCTGGATCAATATTCTTTAGAAGCGAAAGTTGATTTGCAATAAAATCCCAAGCTCGTCCAGCTTCACGTTCTTCGAGAGGCTCACCTACACAAAAAACTGGTATTAGATCAGCTTCAAGTACATTCTTTAGCTTTTGCTCCAAAAGATCATTATCCCCCATAGCTCGACGCTCAGAGTGACCAACCAACACATACTGACAACCAATATCTTTAAGCATCTCAGCTGAGACTTCACCAGTATATGCACCAGCCCCAGTATGATGTGAGACATTTTGTGCACATAAAATTATCGATTCTGATTGATCAGCTGTTGCGCTCATTAAATCATGAATATAAGGAAAAGGTGGTGAGATAATAATTTGTGCAGCATTTTTAATTACTTCAACTTTTTGAGAAGTTAAAGCATTAACAAACGTCTGCCCCCAATCCTGAACAAAAGCATAATTACTATGCATTTTCCAGTTTGCAATGATGTATTTCATCAACCTTTTCCTTGTATATTTATGAGAACCTGACCTTAAAGTAACCTCTAAAAAAACTGGCATTAAGCCTAAAAATAATTGTATTTTTTAGAGCTGCTGAATATGTCGGCAGTATACAATTTGGCAGGTAATCGAACCTGAATAAAATCCAGTTTTATCCATTTTTTAATTTTCTTTTTTACTCAACAGCCTTTTCTACAACTTCAGCAATTTCTCTTACATATTGATGCACTTGTTTATGATCAGTCCCCTCAACCATTACTCTAACGAGAGGCTCTGTACCAGATTTGCGAAGTAATACTCGACCTTCTTTTCCTAAAGCAGCTTCGGCGGATTTAACAGCCTTTTGCACATTTTCATCGTTAAGAGGGTCTTTACCTTCACCATACTTAACATTAATCATTTCCATCGGAGTTTTGACCATGCCGCTGACAGCATCTGCAAGACTTCGTTCACCACGAATAAGAGCTTTAACAACTTGCAAAGACGAAATAATACCATCGCCAGTAGTTGTTTTATCCAAACAAACAATATGGCCTGACGACTCGCCACCAAGCATCCATCCTTTTTCGCGCAGCATCTCCATGACATAGCGATCGCCAACATTTGCACGACAGAAATCAATACCTTTAGATCGTAAAGCCTGCTCAAGACCAAAGTTACTCATGAGAGTTCCAACCACACCAGGAATTCGCTGAAAATCGGATCCAAGTTGTGTTGCTAAGACATACAAGATCTGATCACCATCAATGATCTCACCAGTATTGGTCATAAGCATAACTCGATCACCATCACCATCATAAGCAATACCAATATCAGCTCTCACGTCCGCCACAAGCTTTTTCAGCTGTCCCATCGATGTCGATCCAACATCTTTATTGATATTAAGTCCATCTGGCTCTGTACCACAGGTAAAGACTTCTGCACCCAGCTCTTTAAAGACATCCGGTGCCAAGTGATATGTTGCGCCGTGTGCACAGTCGATAGCAACACGTAAGCCACGCATAGACAATTCACGATCAAAACTACTTTTACAAAATTCGATGTACCGGCCACCAGCATCTGCAATACGAGTTGCGCGTCCCAACGAACCAGAATCAATCTTTTTAAAGGCGTGCTCTATTTCATTTTCAATGGCAAGCTCTAGCTCATCAGATATTTTTTGGCCATTACTTCCAAAAAACTTAATACCATTATCATCATATGGATTGTGCGAAGCACTAATCACAATCCCCGCAGAGGCTCTAAAGGTCCGTGTCAGGTAGGCAATGGCAGGTGTAGGCATTGGCCCTAACAATGCAACATCAGCACCTGCAGCAGATAAACCTGACTCTAGAGCAGATTCAAACATGTACCCTGACAAACGCGTGTCTTTACCAATCATAATGAGAGGTTTACGCCCTGAATGCTGGCGAAATGTACGACCTACAGCCCACCCAAGTCGTAATATAAACTCAGGGGTAATAGCGCCCTGCCCTACCTTGCCGCGAATACCATCAGTTCCAAAGTAACGTTTCTGCTGTGTGTTTGACATTTCATGTGCCTTATATTTCTGTTTTTATCTTCTGCACGGAAAACCCTAGTTAGCTTACGCCAGAGGTACCGTCCTGATAGGATGCAAAAGAATACAAAGAGTGCTGTAGAAGTTCAACCTCAAATGATTGAACACCTTAAGAATACATTATAGATGTATAAAAAATTGATCCAGAATAGCATCAATAATGATAGATCAGCTCTGAAATGGCAAGAAGTGAGAGTATGAAGACTTAATATGGCTAATATTTAACAAAGCGACAAAGGCATGGCAGAAACATAGCTGCCTCTCTTTAGAAATTAAGAGCTACGATATTTGATGGGTCACTTACGCCACCATAGATGCTGACTGTTTTAACTGCAACATACCAAGTTTGATTTGCAAGAGCTTCAAAATCAAAACTTAAAAGACCTGCAAGACTGATTTCGTAGACTTGATCTAGGTTATCTGCAGCTGAACCATATACAATCTGGTAGTGTGAAATCTCATTGGAACTCATTGTGCTGCCATCTTCGTAATAGTTAGATGGTGTCCAAGTAATCGATGCTGTTAATGTATCTTGAGTATATGGAGGAGCCTCTTCGTTCGACTCTGTAGGTTCATCATTATCCGCAACAGCATCGTTTGAACCATTGTTACTGCCATCTGTTGTGTCCTGACCTTCACCAGCATCAGCTGTTGAATCACCATTAGTACCACCACCAGTACCAACATCCACAAGATCATCAACAATAGAACGAGCATCAGTGACTTCATCTGAAGCGGCTCCGCCACAACCAGTTAAATACATTGCTACAACTATTAGGCTTACGATTTTAAATACTGCCACAACCAAATCCTCGCCAAAAAAACATCATTAATCACTTTGTATAATGTTATTTTGGTATCTTTTGACGATATTGGTATGGAACTACGTCACAATTTGCGATTTTGACGCATTTAAAACTAAAGTAATTTCAACCACTTCAGCTAATTAAGCCACTCTAGTTATACGTTTCAGGCGTTTAGTTTATTTTGAACAAAAAAAAAAGCTCGTTGCTAATTTTGACAACGAGCTTTTTTTAAAGTTTGTAGATCTTTATTACTTCACTACTTTTAAAGTTGGTCTTTTAAACTTTTTCTTATATTCAGTACCTGATGGAGGGGGCTGAATATCGCCATCCCTTTCAAAGAAGAGACCTTTGCCATTTTCCCTTGCGTAGATGGCTTGTAAAGCACCTATAGGCATCCAAAGATCGACAGCTACACCTCCAAACCGTGCAGAAAACGAAAGAACTTCTGCATCAATCTTAAGATTTCGTATAGCTGTTGAGGATACATTGAGAATAATGCGCCCATCACGAACATATTCTTCAGGTACAACGACACCTTCATAAGTCGCATCAACAACGATATAAGGCGTTAGCTTGTTATCTTCAATCCAGTCATAGATTGCTTTAGTCATGTATCCACGGGTTGGTATTAAGTTGTCCACTGAATCCTCTCAATGTTATTTAAACTACGATCATTTGATCTTACCGAGTTTACCTATGATCTGCCAGCCCTCAAAACACTCTTAAATCAACCTAGACACAAAAGTTATCATTAGCTTACAAACCCTGAAGGAAACTCTCTCTCTTGTGGTGTTAAGCTTTGCTGGAATGATGGTCTTTCAAACAAACGTTTTGCATATTGCGCCAAAGCTGGTGATCTCGTTTTTGAAATCTGGATACCAATAGTACCCAATCTCCACAAGATAGAGGCAATACAGCAATCGACTAAAGTAAACTCATCACTCATAAAAAATGGTTTTTCTTCAAAAATTGGACTTGCACTCATGAGGCTTTCTCGCAAGCGCATGCGGCCATGCTCTTTTTCTGCATCGCTTGAGCTTGGCGCTTGAATTAAATCAACAAGTTGAGACCAATCTCTTCTCACTCGATAAACCCACTGCCTGTTAAGAGCTCTCAATGTTGGATACACAGGCATCAATGGAGGATGAGGAAAACGCTCATCAAGGTACTCCATAATAATCAATGGCTGATACAACACTAAATCTCGATCAGCAAACACAGGTAAATCGCCATAAGGGCTCATTTCCAAAATCTTTGCAGATGGTTTTGACAAGCTGTCAGTAACGAGATCAACTCCAATATCTTTCTCCGCAACAACTATTCTTACTGCATGGCTATAATGATCCACCGCATCAGAATAAAGTGTCATGGACATCCTTTTACCAATACTATCGCCGTCGTCTTTACTCACTCTTCAACTCTCACTGTTTTGGGTGTGACTTAAAAAGGTACGAAACCTTCCATGGGGACATATGAAATCCTAACTTCGACTTCACTGTAACAAGAGAAAAAAGAAATGCAGAAAACTTAGCCTCCTTTCACTTTAAAACCTAAAGTGCTGCTAAATCACTCATTCCTGAACTATTTTTATCTTCACTGTACTTTACCTTGCATTATGAAGAACCGTCAAGCTACCACTGATAGCCCTATCACCTAATCACTCCATTTCTCAAAAGTACAACTATTTTTTTGCAAAAAAAAAGCAGCTCAAAAGCTGCTTTTTTTCATGTTCAAAGAATTAGTGAACATTTTTCCAGTACTCTCTGTTCAAGAACCAAACTGGGATGAACAAAATAGCAAGGAATATAAGAATCCATCGACCGATGTTTTCTCTTTCCAGCTTATCTGGATCTGCAGTGTATGTCAGGAAGTTAGTTAAATCGCCCATGGCGCTCTTAAACTCTTCATCAGATACACTAGCCTGCATGTTTGCCATAATATGTGGCATACCTACGTTTGGAAAAACGCTGTTATTTACACCATACGGTCTGCTCGAGTCTTCATAAAAACCAAGAAGGTATGAGTAAACCCAGTCTGGGCTTCTCCAGCGTGTAGCAAGCGTAAGATCAGGAGGTGTAGTACCAAACCACTTCTTACCATACTCTGCAGGTGTAGATATACGCATTTGAGCAAAAATATCTTTATCGTTAAAAATAAATTCTTGCTTCACAAGCTCTTCTGGAATTGAAAGATCAGTTGTTAAGCGCTCATAACGAATATAGTTAACACTGTGACAACCCATGCAGTAATCAGTGAATAAACGAGCACCACGTTGAAGGGATGCCTTATCTTCAAGGTTAATAGGTGCTTTTTGCAAATCAACGTTATGGCCGCCAGCAGCTTGCGACTGAGTAGCCGCAAGACCAAATGCTAAACCAACAACACCACAGATAACCTGAAGTTTTGAAATAAGAGTTTTTTTCATACTTTTTTCCATGGTTATCCTCCTAGTGACTAACTGTTAAGCGAGTTGGAGGTGTAGTCGTTTTCTCTGCCTTTGAAATAAATGGCATTGTAATAAACCACAAGAAGTAAAGTACCGTACAAATTTGACCTGTAATTTTCCACGTTAGACCCGGCAAGAAATAAGCATCTGGAGATTTAACACCACAGAATCCAAGAATAACAAAGCAAACACAGAAAACTGTAAGACCGACTTTACTTAAGAAGCCTTTATAACGCATAGACTTCACAGGGCTTCTATCTAACCATGGAAGTAAGAATAGACATGCAATAGCACCACCCATTGCTACAACACCAAGGAGCTTATCAGGAACCGCTCTCAAAATTGCGTAGAATGGTGTGAAATACCATACAGGTGCAATATGCTCAGGTGTTTTTAAACCGTTTGCAGGCTCAAAGTTTGGCTTTTCAAGGAAGTAACCACCACCATCAGGGAAGAAGAATGTTACAGCTATAAAGACAAACAGGAACAACACAATACCTTGAAGGTCATGTACTGAGTAGTATGGGTGGAATGGAATACCATCACGTGGAATACCGTTCTCATCTTTATTTGCTTTAATCTCAACACCATCAGGGTTGTTGGAACCAACTTCATGAAGTGCAATGATGTGTGCAACAACAAGGCCTAGAAGAATAACTGGCAGAGCAACGACGTGAAGTGCAAAATATCTGTTTAGAGTTGCACCAGAAATAAGGAAGTCACCACGTACCCAATCTAGAAGGTCAGCACCGTAAACAGGAATAGCACTCGCTAGATTAAAGATAACCTGTGCACCCCAATAGGACATTTGACCCCATGGTAATAGGTAACCAAAGAATGCTTCAGCCATAAGTACAAGGTAGATAAACATACCAATAATCCAAACAAGCTCTCTTGGCGGCTTGTAAGATCCATACATAAGACCACGGAACATGTGAAGATAGACTACAACAAAGAATGCACTAGCACCTGTTGAGTGTAAGTAGCGAAGTATGGCGCCATATTCAACGTCATACATAATATACTGTACAGCATCAAATGCACCATCAGCACTTGGCTCATAGAACATTGTTAACCAAATACCTGTTAGAAGCTGGTTAACTAGAACAATCATGGAGAACACACCAAAGAAGTACCAGAAGTTTAAATTCTTTGGAGCATAGTATTCGCTCATATGCTCTTTAAACATTTTAGTGGCAGGGAAACGCTTATCTACCCACCCCATCAAAGTATTCTTAGACATTAGGCTGCTCCTTCTGCTGATGTACCATCTTCACCGATAGTCACAACACTATCGCTAACATAGTAATGTGGTGGTACTTCTAAGTTCAGTGGTGCAGGAACACCTTGGAATACACGACCAGCAAGGTCAAATTTAGAGCCGTGACATGGGCAGTAGAATCCACCAAACCAGTTATCACCAAATTCTGCAGTGTCAACTTCTGGTTTGAAAAGTGGAGAACAGCCAAGGTGCGTACAGATACCAACAAGGATAAGGTACTCATCTTTAATTGCACGAACTTCGTTTTGTGCATAAGTAGGCTGCTGAGTGATTTGCTCAGACATTGGATCTCGAAGATGGCTTTCAAGGGCATCTGTTTTGAGAGTTTCTAAAATTTCTGGCGTTCTACGAACAATCCATACTGGCTTACCACGCCATTCAACAGTCATTTTTTGACCTGGCGCAAGCTTGCTAATATCAACCGTTACAGGTGCACCTGCAGCACGTGCTTTTGCACTTGGCATCCAGGAACCTACAAACGGAACTGCAGCACCTACAGCGCCAACAGCACCTGTAGCAGCGGTAAGTCCAATAAAGAGACGTCGTCGCCCATGATTTACATCATCTCGGATCATAATTTCCTCCGGATCCTCGCTCAGTCACAGAGCTTTATATTTTAAAAGCGAGACAAACTGCGTATATAGCAATTTGCCAAGTTTTGCCTTTTGTTTTGGATCAACTTATTTATTTAAGTAGCCCTAAATGACGAATAATTCAAACACCATACCGAAAAAAGGCTTTTTTGCAACCCGTAAAGCATAGCGCTTAGGAGAAAATAAAGAAAGTCATTCAAGGAACTAAAATTAAAAAAAAACCAAGTAAACATGGTTTACTTGGTTTTATCAAAGCTTTAACCACTTTAGCTCATTTAGTTGAATAAAGTGCTTATACTTTGAAGCATAACTGATTTGCAGCTTTTGGCTTTTTAACCAGATACCAGTAAAAAAACCAAAAAATAAAACCAGATTAACGCTTGGAGAACTGTGGTCTCTTACGTGCTTTACGTAGACCAACTTTCTTACGCTCAACTTCACGTGGGTCACGAGTAACGTAACCAGCTTTACGAAGTTCAGGCTTAAGAGCTTCATCATATTGGATAAGTGCACGAGTGATACCGTGACGGATAGCGCCAGCTTGACCACCAATACCACCACCACGAACAGTGATGAATGCGTCAAACTTTTCGCCCATTTCTACAAGCTCAAGTGGCTGTAGACAAATCATGCGTGCAGTTTCACGACCAAAGTATTCCTCAAGGCTACGACCGTTGATCTGGATGTTACCAGCACCGCGTCTTAAGAAAACTCGAGCAGAAGAAGATTTTCTTCTACCAGTTCCATAGTAGCTTTCAATTGCTGCCATAAATTTTCTCTCTTAATCACATTTAAATCGAGTTACGAACTTTAATCTCTAAAGTTGAAAACTCAGAAGTTTAAAAATTACTTATTCAAAAAAACTGAATGCTTTTTTGCTAAAACACTCAACCCCGCCAACCACTAAAGACTGCCAGGGTATCGCATTATTTAAGCGATTTTCATTTCTTCTGGCTGTTGAGCAGCGTGTGGATGCTCTGCACCAGCGTAAACTTTTAACTTTCTGTACATAGCACGACCTAGAGCATTCTTAGGAAGCATACCTTTAACAGCAAGTTCGATTACTCGATCTGGATGCTCAGCAACAAGCTTCTTGAAGTTCATGCCACGGATACCACCTGGGTAACCAGTGTGACGATAGTACATTTTATCGTTGAACTTGTTACCAGTGATTCTAACTTTGGATGCATTAACAACGATAACAAAATCGCCTAGATCCATGTGAGGTGTATATTCTGGTTTATGCTTGCCACGAAGTACTCGTGCGATTTCCGTAGAAATGCGGCCGAGTGTCTTGCCCTCAGCGTCAAGAATAAGCCATTTACGCTTTATATCAGATGGTTTTGCACTAAAGGTTTTCATGCCAGATCCTCAATCGTTTTTCGTCTTTCATTCCGGTCACATCGAAAGACACTTCGTTAAATTCGGTAAAACAGATAACTAACTGTTGTGCCTGTCTTCGCCGCGCAACGCAACCGTTCGACGTGTTGAGGTCGAATACTAACCGTTTTTTATAGGTCGTTTCAAGTGGGTTAAGACCTATATATGGTAAACCGGCACGCGGAACAGCGCTTGGCCCAACATTCTAACTGTTTTTTTTTAGATATGCCAGTAGTAGAAGCACCTTTCTCAAAAACAGTTCAGATTCTTTGCTCTAAACAGTTCAAAGTTGGTTGATTTTGTTCACTATTCCATCAATTCAATATCAAAAAAAATAACTCTTTTAAGTTCGAGTTACTCTTGCTGCTGATAAATAATCTTCGGACTGCATTTCAATCAACCGACTTTCTGTTCGCTGAAACTCAAAAACAACTTGAGTTCCTTTATAAAGCTCATGAATCGGAGCTGCAGCGGTGGCCACAAGTTTAACACGTGAGTCATAAAGTTCATCTACTAAATGAATAAAACGACGAGCCTCACTTTCAAGAGTGACATCAAACTGCGGTATATCTGTCACTATTACAGTATGAAATTCTTGTGCAATTTCGATGTAATCCGCCACGCTACGCATATCACCACATATTGCTTTAAAATCAAACCAGATCACATCGTTATTCAAACCCTTGTAGTGAATTTTACGATTATTTATATCTATTTGACCGGACTCAGCTTTATGACTTGAAGCATAGCGCTGATAGACTTCGCTTATTTGCTGCTCCATATCGCCAGCTTGATTTTGAACACTATAAGTAGGATTCTGCTTTAGGTGCCTTAATCGAAAATCATTTTGCGAGTCTAAATAATAAATATCCAAATACTTTTCCAAGTTAGCAATTGTTGGGAGAAAGCGTGCTCGTTGCAAGCCATCCTTATAGAGATCTTGGGGATGCGCATTTGATGTAGTAATCAGATACAACCCTTCTTGGAAAAAAGTATCCGTTAGCCCTGCAAGCAACATTGCGTCAGTAATATCAATAACCACAAACTCATCCAAACAGAGCACTCTGTATTGAGCTGCATACTCCTTACCGATGATTTGCAGTGGATTTTTAACATCTTTTAATTCATGCATTCTTGCATGAACTTCTCGCATAAACCGGTGAAAATGAGTTCGTTTAGCTGGTACATTAGATGGCAGGCTTTCATAAAAGTAATCCATCAAATGCGTTTTTCCTCGACCAACCCCACCCCAGATGTAGCACCCAAGCTTCTTAACGGGGACACTAGAGTGCAAACTGCTTTTTTTTTCTCCGCCTCCGAAGCCAAAAAGAGACTTCGCCCGATTGAGGAAACTCTTCTCTTCGTGCGATACTCTGTTAAAATCTGAAGATATAAGCTGTTGAAAATGTTTTTCTAAAAGCTCGACTGCTTCTTTCTGATGCTGGTCCGGAGTGAGAAGACCACTCTCTAAGGACGCTTGATATCGTCCCATAGGGGTGGAAAGCATAGGAATACCTCTTAATATTTAATGATGTATCAGATAAAATGATGATACTTTTTTTACCTTGTCAGAAATATAATCAAGCTCATAGGTTATATTTCTGGATACTAGACAACACCTTGAGGAGTTGATGAATGACAGGTTTTATCGCTGTTTGCATTTTTGCTGTAGGGTGCCTTGTAGGCGCACTCATCCACAAACTCGTATCCAGCAGAACAGGTACGGCATCAAAACTATCCAGAGACCTTGATCATGTCAGCCAGGATTTTGCCGACTATCAGGATAAAGTGAATGCACATTTCCAAGAAACTGCTGAGCTCGTGCACAATCTTACGCAAAACTATGTAGCTGTGCATCAAAAATTAGCCATAGGTGCACAAGAACTTTCAAGATCCTCTTTAAAGTCCTTAGCAGCTGAAGCTGTGCGTTCAGAAAAGAATGCCCCTCTTCCTGAAAAGCTATCTGCACCAATTGATTATGCAGAACCAGAAGCATCGACAAAAGAGAAAGAAAACTCGTAAAAAAATAGCCTTAAAATTATAGAGGGTGCTGATACAACCAGCCCCTTTGTATATTTTTTGTTCACACCCTATTCTTTTGAAACCCGCTATTTACCGCCACTACAAGCCAGAACTTCATTTTAAGCTACAAAAAATGGTTATGTTTTATACAGAAATGGTGTTACAATTTAATTGTCCAACTAGACATGGCAAAAGAATATCGCAAAATCAATTAGGTATAAGCCAAAACACCTAAAAAGGCAGATATTTCTTTGGTAATTTGAACTTCAACGACCTTACATCTCATAAAGCTGATCTACACTAAAGATTAAGCAGATGTTTTGAGGGATCAGTTATCTTATGACAAAGAAAAAAACGACGGACGAGAAAAGAATTATACAACGGCACCAACTGCCGTTATATCTTCAGGTGTTCAATAGAGTCACAGGACGCCCATTGGGTTATATTGTGAACATTTCATCTCAAGGTATGATGTTAGTCAGTCAAGCTCAATTGATGACTCACGCCGTATTTCAACTGAGCATTCATGTGCCGGATAATACCAAGTCTAAGAAAATTGAGTTTGAGGCTCTAAGCTTATGGAGCCGTAGCGATGTGACACCAGGTTATTATGATACCGGTTTCTCATTTATCAAAGCACCAGAAGAGCTTGTTGTTCTTGTTAATGCTTTAAAAGATTACTTTACTTTTAGAGATGTAAGCTTGTCTTAAGAACATTAATGCTTAAAAGAAAGGCGTTCATGGAATGCCTTTTTTTATGCCTATTATTTAAGCAATTCACCAAAAACAGCTGTATTTAAGAATGTCAGCCAACAAAAAAGGCAGGTTACCCTGCCCTTTTATTCAGTCTAACCCCGCTCAATATTAACGAGCAGAGTGACCTTTAAGCTCAACTTTCACTTTTTCATCTTCAGCTAAAGATTCATAGTAAGCTCTAAGGATTTTAAGCACTTCTGGTCGGCTAAAGGAATCTGGCACATCTTCGCCTTCTGAAAGCGCTTTACGCAGCTTTGTACCACTAACAAGAACGCGATCTTCAGCCGTATGAGGACATGTTCTCATAGATGCCATGTTGTCACACTTATGGCACCAGAAAGTCCAGTCAATTTTAATTGGTTGAGTTAGAAGAGCACCTTCTGGAACTTCATCAAAGATATGGTGTGCATCAAATGGACCGTAGTAATCACCAACGCCCGCATGATCACGGCCAACGATAAGGTGGCTACAGCCATAGTTTTGACGGAATAGAGCATGAAGAAGCGCTTCACGAGGACCAGCATAACGCATATCTAGAGGGTAACCAGACTGAACCACTGTATTCGGTACAAAGTAGTTATCAAGAAGTGTTTTAATAGCTTCTTGACGTACATCAGCAGGAATATCACCCGCTTTCAGGTTACCAAGCAGTGAGTGAACAAGAACGCCATCACATAATTCAACGGCAATCTTCGCAAGATGCTCATGAGATCTATGCATTGGATTACGAGTTTGGAACGCAGCAATTGTTTTCCAACCTTTTGAATCAAATAGCGCACGAGTTTCTGCAGGCGTCATGTATACACCAGGATAGTCAGTTGCAAAACGGCCTTCGGAAAGAACAACAACAGGACCTGCTAGGTTAATATCACCTTGAGCCATTACCATTTTTACGCCAGGATGCTCTTCTTCAGTTGTTTTGAATACTTCTTGGCACTCAAGAGCTTTATCAATTTGGTATTTTTCTTCAAGCGTAAGAATACCCATAATTTCTTGATCTGGGCTTACAAGTGCAACTTCTTGACCAATTTCAAGAGCGTCAGCGTCAGCTTGCACAGCGGAAAGCGTAATAGGAATTGGCCAGAAAATGCCTGACTCAAGTTTCATTTCAGTTACAACGCCTTTCCAGTCTTTAGAGCCCATAAAGCCTGTTAGAGGAGTAAAGCCGCCAATACCAAGCATGATAAGATCGCCTACTTCACGGCTAGAAAGCTTTAGCTGTGGAAGAGATTTTGCTTTCTCTAATAAGCGTGCTTTCTCTTCGCCTTCAGCAAGAAGAGGCATTAGTGTATCGCTACCATGAGGTGGTACAAGTTTAGACTGCTGCTGTTCAGCGGCTTTATCTAGCATATTTATCTCCATTGTTAATCTGGGGCTTTATCCGTATAAAAAACGCATTTTTCATTTAGACACAAAGCAAATATAGCACTTAGGCATTATTTGTATAAAAATACCAACAGTATAATTCTAAGGAATTAACACTCTGAAAGATACATTTAGCTTGTCATTTAAATCATATAGCTTTATTGGCTAAACCTTTATGTAAAAATTTACATGAGCTGACATTTATAAGCACTGAAAAATTCAAGCCTTTCCTGAATTTACGATAATTTTTACCCTGCTCTTTTCTCAAGTTTGCATATACTTAAAGGAATGAATTACTCCCCTTTAATACTGTATTGGTGCGTACACGCCCTGACGGCATAAAAACAGCATCGATACACGGAAGCAACTATGAAGTTAAATTTTAAAAGACTCTTTAAGTTCTCTGACTATTCAATTAAATATAAGCTGGTTACATTTACTATGGCAACTACGCTCGTATCACTCTCATTGGCCATGACAGCCATTATTAGTCTTGATAGAACTTTTACTAAACGAAACATGCTCGAAGAAGTTGATACACTCAGCCAAATTCTTGCTGCTCGTAGTGAAGTCGCTATAAACTTTGGCGATAAACGAAATAGCCAAAGCAACCTTGATGCATTAAAAAATAGTCCCGAATATATGCTGGGCTGCATATACTCCGCTACTGAACAACTTCTAGGGGAATACCCTCTCGATCACCATGAAAAGGAATGCCCTAAAGGATTACCCAAAAATCTAGCCTCAATGGAGCCCATTACTGATCACTATATTCACCTATGGACACCTGTATACAGAAATGGCCAAGACTTAATCGGGTATCTGTACCTGCAGAGATCACTAGAAGCATTATCGACGCGTCTCACTCGCTTTATGGCTGCCAGTATTTTTATCTTTGGCTTGGTTCTTGTTGCTGGTTATATAGGTATATCACGCTTACAGCGAATTATTTCCAAACCAATTCTTGATCTGGCCGAGCTTGCTAAAAAAATTGCACAAAGTAAAAATTATCAATTGAGAGCTCAAGTTAAAACAAAAGATGAAGTAGGTGTTCTTGGTGAAGGTTTTAACTTCATGCTCGACATAACTGAAAAGCAACAAAAGAATCTAGAGTTCATTGCTTTTCATGATGCACTTACAGGGCTACCAAACAGACGTTACTTCATGGAGACGCTAGAGCGCAATTTAACCTCCGTTCAGCGCGGCCATAGAGCAATTGCCCTCTTCCTCATCGATCTTGATGGATTTAAGGGGGTTAACGATACCATTGGTCATGATGCTGGTGATATGGTGCTCGAAACCGTTAGTGAAAGAATGCCTCAAGTGCTTCGTAAGAGCGATATGATTTCTAGACTTGGCGGTGATGAATTCACGATTATTCTTTCTGATATTTCAACACCAGAGACCATCCGTCGAATAGCACTGCAGCTTATTAAGAAGATTGAAGAACCTATTACATTTAAAGGTCAACGAGCTGATGTGAGCGCCTCTATTGGTATTGCAATGGCGCCATCAGATGCTGTTGAAATGGAAGTTCTACTTAAACTTGCAGATGCCGCGATGTATCGCGCTAAAGCAGGTGGTAAGAGGACGTTCTATTTCTATGATGAAGAGCTTGATGCTCGCATGAAAGCCTATAATTCAAGAGAAACAATACTCTTTAGTAAGCTACAGCAAAACCATGTAGAGCTCCTGTATCAACCTTTCATTTCAACTCATGAAAAAACAGTGCAAGGTATGCTTGTTATCTTAAACTCAACAGAGCATGAAGAAGGTGAAGAGCCTTTTTCATTAACAGCGTATGATACTTCAACGATTCGGCATATTGCTAATTTAGATATAGCGAATCTTATGCTTACAAAAATGATTGAGTTGATTGAATCTGATATAAAGGTTTTAGGTACACTTCCCCATAGTGAACATCCACTGCGAGTTATATTACCTGTTACTAATAGACAGCTTCGCCACATCGAGCATAAAGAGGCTCTCATTAAGCTAGCGCAACTTCTGGAAATAAACGGACTTGAATTAAAACTTTCTGTTGATAGAGGCGGTTTTGAGAATGAAGTTGATGAACAGCTACGCCCTCACCTTGTCTTAAGTGATGATGGCAGTGGCGTTGAAAACCTTGGCAGCATTAGCCCAAATACAGACTGGTGTCTCTCTACGCTACCTCATGGACCTGCTTCCGAGTGGGATTGGATGACGTGGAAAAATATGATGGTCTCAGCAGAAGAAACCAATACATCTATTATTAGCATTGGTGTTAAAGATGTTGGTCAACTTCAGTTTTGCCGTAAACTTGGAATAGCTCTTATTTCGGGCGATTATATTAGCACGCCTCTTTTAGCGCCCCGCTTTGTGGATTGGTGTAAACAATCCCCTCTTCAGAAATTAAAACTCTCCTAAGAACTCAACAAGGTTAGAGTATCTTTTAGTCTAACCTTGTTGAAAACTTTCACAAATTAATTAAAAAATTACACCCTTCTACCTATTAGCAAACTTTTATCGAAACTTTATTCTATTTAATAAAACTCATAAGAAAATGTCGATAAAAGGAACGCAGCATGGCCATGCAAGCAGGCAACGCTTTACTCAATAAAAATACTTTTGCAGCTAAACTTAACCCTGAAATATTTACACCAGAACAAGTGCCCCCGTTCTCAAAAGTGAAGTGGGCTGCGGAGGTTGGTGGTGTTCTTGCCAGTGAAACCGTAAAGTCAGTGCAGCGTACTAACCTCAAAAGCATGTGCGACACTGCAAATGTTGGCATCTGTTTGAGCCGCGTTTTCTCTACCCTATCTTCCTCTGTCGGCGCAGTGACAAATGCCGAAACTCTCTTCGATGCTGGTACTAAAGCAATAACAGGCCTTGGTAAAACTGCTGCTTCAGGCGTAGGCAACACCATGGCTTGGGCCCTTGGGTTTTATGCTTTACATCACATTCCACGTCAATTTCGAAATATGAGCGGCATTATTAAATCACCAGCTGAGTCTCTTGAACTCAGCATGGAAAACAAAGATCTCAATCCAGAGGCCTTACAACTCATTCAACATATTGCTGATGCATCAAATACCGTAAACGACTTACCATCAGCACTACAAAAAGCGCTTACGACTGAAACATTCCTCGGCAACTGGCAATTAAACCATGCATTTGAGAAATTTAATCCAGCAGCGGAAGGTGAATTTACTGAGATACTTGAGGCATTAAACCAAGAGCTGCCATTGCACAAAGCAATCCCTCTTGAGCACGCACTGCAGCAAGTTAATATTAATGCCATAAAAAAAGAAATGCCAAGCCTTTCTCATGATCTTCAAACTCGTATTACTGCCCTTCTAGAGACGCGCATAGCTCGTAACTTAACGTCTTTTGCATCAAGAGCTATTCGAGAACAAAGAGATACGCCTACAGCATTTGAAGCTCAATATATGAAACAATGGCTGCAAGAATTTAATGCCATTCATGGAGCCCAAGTACCAGCAACACCTGAAGCTGTTATTGCAACCATGAAATTTGCAATGGCTGCTTTTGCCTCTGCAGGTGCAATGCCGTTACTTCAAATTGAAGAAATCCCTGCTGAATCAATGCCTCCTGCTCGTTGGCCAAAAAAGCTGGAGCAGCAAGTAATGCAGCATCTAAACGCAGAGCACAACCTCACAATGCACAACATTGAAAATAGCCTGCCACAGCATGGACGAGCTATTGTTGCTATGAATCATTCTTTATTTACTTTTGATATAGCAATGGCACTTCAATCCATTCGAGAAAATCAAAAACGTGAATCAACAATGGTTGTTGATGAAGCATTAATGGGATTACCTGGCGTTAGTGCTGTCTTGCATGGCCTTGGTTACAGGCTTGCTGAAAAGTCTGGCTTTATGCGTTTGCTTTCACAGGAAAAACTTCTGGCAGTTGCCCCTGGTGGCTCGAAAGAGGGTCTAAAACCTTATGAAGATGCGAATAAACTCAACTGGAGAAATTCAAAAGGGTTTGTAAGAGCCCATCTTGTGAGTGGCGCTCCATTAATTACGCTGATGTCACCACAGGTTGATCAGCTCCGTAAAAACATTATGCCGCCAAAACTTCACGCACTTCAAAAAAATGTCTTTAGTCGACTGAGAATTCCATTTGTGCCTGTCTTTATGGCACCAATGGAGCGTGAAAAAATAAGAGTTGACCATTTTGCAAGCCCAACTTATGAAGCACCTCCAATGCCTCTGAACAATTTAAACAACAATGACCCTATTTTTAGAAATCATGTGTCTAAAATCCATGCCAAGGTTGAGCAAGAATCTCAAAGTCTTTTAACTGAGACAGATAAATTGGTTCGAAGTGAAACCGATGGTCAGCGCTACCCTATGGCAGACCCAGACAGAAACAAAGCCTAATAGTCCTCATCTCGCAATCGTCGCAATTTTGCGGCGATCTGCTTTTCTAAGCCCCTCTCCACAGGCTCATATAAGCGAGTGCCACGCAGTGCATCAGGAAAATAATTAACCCCCTGTACATGAGCATCTTCATAGTCATGTGGATATTGATAGCCAATACCCTTGCCTTTTTGTTGATCTGCTCGTGTTGGGGCATTACATAAGTGGTTAGGGACTGGAAATGCAGGCGTGCTTTTAACGAGAGATCGTGCCGCTTTAAGTGCTAAGCACACAGCATTACTCTTAGGTGCCACAGCTAAATAAGTTACAGCCTGAGCTAGACAAAGTTCACCTTCAGGAGAGCCAAGTCGCTCATAAGCCGCAGCTGCATCATTACAGATTTGCAACGCTCTTGGGTCGGCATTCCCCACATCTTCAGATGCTACGCAAAACATACGTCGAAAAATTGAAGCTGGATCGCAGCCGCTTTCAAGCATGCGAACCATCCAGTAAAGCGCGGCATCTGGGTCCGAACCTCGTAAGCTTTTATGAAATGCAGATATGCACTCATAGTACTCATCACCTTTTTGATCAAAACGAATTAAGTGAGAGATACGTTTTTTTAAAACAGCTACCGTTATTTCTTCTTGAGGCTTAGCACTCTTGGCCAGAGCTTCAACCATATTCAATAAACGCCTTGCATCACCATTCGCAGCTTCACACAGATACTCTGCAGATTCCGCAGGAATATTAAGCTGTCGGCTTGCAACAAATTCATCGTCGCGCAAAGCTCTTTCTAATAAGACTTTCAAATTATCGATTGTGAGTAGCTGCAAAAAAACCAGATGCACGCGAGACTGAAGCGCATTATTAACGTAAAAACCTGGGTTTTCTGTTGTTGCGCCAAGAAAGGTCACAACACCCTCTTCGATTGCTGGTAAAAAAGCATCTTGCTGAGACTTATTGAAACGATGAATTTCATCGACAAAAACAACAGTGGCCTGCTCTCGTGTACGTGCAGCTTCTAGCACTTGGCGAATGTCTTTAACACCTGCATTTACTGCAGATAAGATTTCAAAGTGTGCATTTTGCGTTTGAGCCAGCAATTGAGCTAAGGTTGTTTTACCAACACCTGGAGGCCCAGTCATAATCATTGAGTCAAGATTACCCGCATCAAGCATTGTTCGAACCACGCCACCAGCACCAAGTACGTGCTCTTGACCAATGTAATCTTCGATGGATTGCGGTCGTAAACGTGCAGCCAAGGGAACTCGCGTATGTATTGTTCTAGTGCTCAATTGAAACCTCATATTTTAGGCATAAAAAAAAAACCAGAGAAACTCAATTATACCTTGATTGAATTTCTCTGGCTTGTCAAAAGCAGGTTCAAACCTGCCTATTCTTAGAAGTTTTTGATCAAATAGTCGAATGCGCTTAGAGAAGCTTTCGCACCTTCGCCCATGGAAATAATAATTTGCTTGTATGGCACAGTTGTTGAGTCACCAGCAGCAAATACCCCTGGACGATTTGTCGCACAGTGTGCATCAATCACAACTTCACCAAAACGGTTTGTCTCAACATAACCATCAAGGAATGATGTATTAGGTAATAGACCGATTTGAACAAAGATACCTGATAGCTCAAGCTGCTCTATTACATCAGTATCGCGATGCTGGTATTCAATAGCGACAACTTTACCGTTATCTGCTATCACCTGCTTTGTGGCAACATTTTTAATGACATTAATATTATCGCGCTTATCCATTTGCTCAATCAGCACTTTATCTGCTTTAAGCTCAGGCATAAACTCAAATACTGTCACATGATCAACAATACCAGCAAGATCGAGCGCAGCTTCAACCCCAGAGTTACCACCACCGATAACTGCTACCTTTTTACCTTTGAAGAATGGACCATCACAGTGTGGGCAGTAAGCTACACCACTACCAATGTTTTCTTTCTCGCCAGGCACACCTAGCTCTCTCCACTTAGCACCTGTTGCAATAATCATTGTTTTACTTGCAATGACTTCACCAGAGCTTAAGTAAACAAGGTGAATATCAGACTTAATATCTGCAGGTACATCAGAGAATTCATCTTGAAGCTTTGCAACACGAGTTACCTTAAAGTGCTCTTTGATAGCAACAGAGTAAGACTCAACATGCTGACGCAAATGTGCTGTTAGTTCTGTACCAGTTGTATGTGGTACAGAAATAAGGTTTTCAATACCAACAGTATCTTTCACTTGGCCACCAAAACGTTCAGCAACAAGTGTTACCTTTAAGCCCTTACGAGCAGCATAAATAGCAGAGCTCACACCAGCTGGACCACCACCTACAACAAGCACGTCTTGCAGATTAGCCAGTAAATCTTCAAGCGTAATCTGAGTTGTTACAGGCTCAGCATCAGCAGGTGCATTTTTCGTTGTGTATTCTTGAAGCTTTGCAATAAGAGATGCAGGCTCAACTTTACCATTTGCAAAAGGCTCATCATTTAAGATAACAGAAGGCACACCTTGTACTTTGTGCTTCTCAACAAATTCAGGGTACAAACCACCATCAATCATTTCATGAGTGATGTTTGGATTTAGCATTGCAAATTGGTTTAGAGTTTGAACAACATCAGGACAGTTATGACAGCTTAGAGAAATAACTGTTTGGAATTTGAGTGGCTGATTCATAGCCGCAACAAGCTTCTGTACAGACTCATCAAGCTTAAGGGCAACACCGCCTACTTGAAGGAAAGCTAATACAAATGAACTAAATTCATGACCACCAGGCACACCTGAGAAGATCACACCTTCTGCATTACCAGCAGAAAGCACTTCAAATGTCACACCACTTGCAAGGGACTGGCTTACTTCACCATGTTCAAGGGTAATGAGGTCAGACATGCCTGCTACGGTTTCAAGCATATCAACGAGCTCAGCTCTTTTTTCATGCTCACCTGGGTTGAGTTTGAATACGACGTTTCTGCTGACTTTTTTAGCATATTCTTGTAAAGCGTCTTTTATACCTTGGTCTAACATAGTAAGTCTCTCCTGTTAAATAGTCGTAGCTTTCGCTGCAATTCTTAAATTTAGGGCAAAAGAAGCCCTAAGCCATTCCTAGGCTTATTTTTAATAAAAGTTAAGGGAAAATTGGGGTGGAAAAATATGGTTTAAATATTTCTATTTCTGACTGATAAACACTTAAACCATATTCAAACGACGTCCAATTAAGGGCTGATTAGCGCAATGCGCTAATCAGACTTAAACCATCTAAGGTGAGTTATACTCGGTCTTAGATTTTACCTACTAGGTCTAGGCTTGGCTTAAGAGTTTCTGCACCTGGCTGCCATTTAGCTGGGCAAACTTCACCGTCGTTTTCACGAACGTATTGAGCTGCTGCAACTTTACGAACTAGGTCAGAAGCTGAGCGACCAATACCTAGGTCATGAATTTCAGCAACTTTGATTAGGCCGTCTGGATCTACAACGAAAGTACCACGTAGAGCTAGAGCTTCTTCTTCGATCATAACGTCGAAACCACGAGTGATTTTACCAGTTGGATCGCCGATCATTGGGAATTTGATTTTAGCGATAGTTTCAGAAGCGTCATGCCATGCTTTATGAACGAAGTGAGTGTCAGTAGATACTGAGAATACTTCAACGCCTAGCTTTTGTAGTTGCTCATAATGGTCTGCAACATCGCCTAGCTCTGTTGGGCAAACGAATGTGAAGTCTGCTGGGTAAAATACGAATACGCTCCACTTACCTTTAAGGTCGCTGCTCTTAACAGTAGTGAACTCACCATTGTGAAATGCTTGTGCTTCGAATTCTGGCATTGGCTTGTTAATTAGGGCCATGTTTATCTCCTTGAGGTAAATTGCTTTTTCTTTCAAAAATTCGCAGTAGTCGATTTGATGTGTCGCTTAATGTTGCGACCTCTTTCGTAACCACTGAAGTTAGTATGAAAGAGGTTGGTACATTAGTAAAATACATTAAATCTATAACTCAATAGCTTTTATCTATTGAAGCAGTTACTTCGTATAGATAAAAGCTAAATTGTCTGACAAATTATATCAGACATCTGATGTATCGATGCAAAGCTTTTGTTTTTCAAGCTTTTTCATCGCTTTTTTCGAAATACCACCTAAAATTTCTACCGCTTGACGCACTCTATAACGGCTCATATCAGGACCTAAATGCACCATTGCATCCATCACAGGCACGGAAGAAGCTTGGCCAGTAATAGCAACAAAGAACGGCAGCATTATATCTTTCAATTTCACTTCAAAATGCGCAGCTACGCCTTGGAAAATTTTAAGAATCGGCTCTTTTCTCCAATCCTGTTGAACTTCAAGCTCCCAGAGCGCAAGCTGAAGCGCAGTCTTTACTGTCTCTTCGTCCATTTTAGGATGAGCGAAGTCTTCTGCTTTCAGCGAAAGATCACCAGAGAAATAGAAGCTCAATAGAGGTGCTAAATCTGAGAATGTATCAATACGCTTTTGTGCATCTTGTAGCATTGGCATTAAGTTTTCTGGGTTGAGCGCCCATGTTTGAATGCGCTGAGCAAGATCTTCAAGTGTGCATGACTCACGAATCCAAAGACCGTTTAACCATTTCAATTTAGTCACGTCGAATACTGGGCCACCAAGAGACATACGCTCTAAAGAGAAATGCTCAATCATATCTTCTAGTGTGAATTTCTCACGCTCATCAGGCATAGACCAACCCATGCGACCAAGATAGTTAAGGACCGCTTCTGGTAAGAAACCCATTTTTTGATAATGTTGAATACATGTTGGATTCTTACGCTTGGAAAGCTTAGATTTATCAGGGTTTCTCAGCAGTGGTAAATGCCCTAGTTGCGGCATATCCCAACCAAAATATTTGTACAGAAGCTGATGCTTAGGTGCAGAGTTAACCCACTCTTCGCCTCTAAACACATGAGTAATACCCATAAGGTGATCATCAACAACGTTTGCAAGGTGATATGTTGGAAGACCATCAGCCTTTACTAGTACCTGCATATCGATTTGAGACCACTGAATTTGAATTGGGCCACGAAGAAGGTCATTAAACTCACATACGCCTTCAGTTGGTACTTTCATACGCACAACGTGAGACTCACCTGCTTCAAGACGCTTTGTGACTTCATCTTTTGATAGGTGTAAACAATGACCGTCATAACCACTTGTTTGACCTTCAGCCATTTGCTTTTCGCGTAGCTCTGTTAAGCGCTCAGCTGAACAGAAACAATGAAAAGCATGACCATTATCAATAAGGTCTTGCGCGTGTTTTTTATAGATATCACTACGATCACTTTGACGGTATGGGCCGTGTGGACCACCAACATCTGGGCCTTCAGACCAGTTCAAACCTAACCACTGCAGTGAATCAAGAATACGTTTTTCTGACTGTGGCGTACTTCTCAGCTGGTCAGTATCTTCAATACGAAGAATAAATTCACCGCCATTTTGCTTTGCAAAAACAAGGTTAAATAACGCAATATATGCTGTGCCAAGATGCGGATCACCAGTTGGTGATGGTGCTATACGAGTACGAACTGTCATAGTTTTAGCCCTATTATGATTGTCACAGCACATGCTTTGGCAACAACTGTGACTTTTTTACTTAAGAATTAAAAGTTACTGATTGGAATATTTTTTAGCAGCGTCTTGCTCTTGCTTTTCTGCTGCTTTCATTAGTGCAGCTGCTGCTTCTGGCGGCGTGTAGTTTTCATCGTGCTTTGCTAGAACCTTATCGGCATCAACACCGCCTTGTTCGTTAAGCACACCTTGAATAACCACACCCTGGCCTTCACGGAAAAGATCAGGAAGTATTCCTGTGTAGTTAATAATGACGTCACCTAGTGTGTCCGTCACAATAAAGGTCACATCAAGACTATCTTCACTGTGCTCCACGGAGTGATCTTTAACAATACCACCTACTTTGAGCCTTTGGCCTGGCTTCACTTGCCCTTCAAGAACTTCGTGCGGTGAATAGAAATGATCTAGATTCCCTTTTAAGGAATAAAATGCGAGAGCAAATACACAAGCAAAACCTGCAAATAAGCTCAAAATCAAAATAAGCTTTTTCTTACGCTTTGGATTCATTACGACTTACTCCACTACTTATTGATTACTGCTGTTTCTTGACCGATTGCTCATGCTCTTTCTGAAGCTTGAGCCTTTGAAGTCGTTTAAGCTCAGTTTTCTGCCAGCTTTTAAACTGCCCATAGCTCACCAGCACCAATAGTATCAGGAGTCCAAAAAAGACTCCATAGGAGCTCCATACGTAGAGACCATGCTTGCCCATAGCAAAAAACTCACTCCAAGAATCGAACGCCCAATTCATGATGATTTCTCCTTAGACTGAGCTTCAAGCCACTGATTAACCCAACGTTTTCCCGAATCACGCTGCAGGCATATCCAACGAGCTTGAATCATTGTCCATGCAAACATTAGGAAATAGACACCGAGGACTGTGCATAACAATGGCAAATACATTTCCGGAGGCATTTTTGGCTTTTCAGTTAATGTAAAAGTCGCCCCCTGATGTAATGTAGCTACCCACTCAACGGAGTATTTGATAACAGGTATATTCACAACACCTACAATTGCCACAATACTTGATATTTTTTGAGCACGCTCAAGTGGTTGTACTTGAGACCGAATAAGAAACAAGCCTATAAAAAGGAACAGCAAAAGAGCTGTTGATAGAATCCGAGCATCCGCAACAAACGCAATGCCCCAAGTTGGAATACCCCACAAGCCACCAGTCAAAAGTGCAATAGCACAAAGCACAGCACCAAAAGGAATAAGGGCTTGGGTAAAGATATCAACCATCTTGATTTTCCACACCAAATAGATCAATCCCCAAATAGCCAGCATAATATAAGCTGACATAGCTGCACCTGCGGCAGGAACATGGATATAGATAATTCTAAAACTGTTGCCTTGCTGATAATCCGCAGGGGCAATACCGAGCCCCCAAACAATACCAACAACCAATAGAGTTAAACCAATAAAGCCACTCCATTTTATCCACCCTTTAATCTTCTCAAAAAAGTGCGGTGGTGATGACATCTGATAGAACCAGGTTTTAAAACGATTCCACATGCTTACTCTCTCTTTCTCTTTACCTTATTCGACCAGAATTTTAACACTGAACCCCATCACAGCAGGGATTAACATGATAGCGCCTAATGATATGGCAGTTAACAACATTAATACAGGCCAATAGTCATAAGCTTGCATTTGTTCCATCACAGCCCCTGCTCCAAAAATCATAGGTGGAATATTTAACGGTAGAACAAGTATTGCTGTCAGTAACCCACCAGATGTTTGCCCAGCGGTGACTGCTACACCAAAGCCACAGAAACAGACCATTGCGAGGCTAGAAATAACCATTGCCATGAGTGTTAAAGGGATATATTGCATATCAATACCTATTTGAAAACCAACAATAGGCACGAAACAGAGCATGAGCATTGCAATAACAAGCCACTGCATGAAAAGCTTAACTGCAAATAGCAGCCATAAACTGCGCCCTTGGCTCAACCAAATCTCATAGAAACCAGATTTGAGATCAGTGGCTAACCAGCCTTCTGCAATGAGTAGAATAGAAAGCAGAGAAAGAACCCATAAGACGCATAAACCAACACCTTGAGGCATAACCAAGTTAGGCCCTAACATAATTTGGTAAATTAAGCCGACGAGTAAAAAAAAGCAGAAGCCATTAATAAGATGTGTTGACTGACGTCGAAGCAAGAGCCATTCGCGGCTTAGAGCAACCCTAATGTCGTTTCGTATACTAGTCATTCGTAGTCATAGTCCTCTATTACTTGCGGCTCTGGCTCTTCAAGTTGCAAAAGCGTTATTTTCTCACGTACATCTTCTCGCAAGCAGTTTTGATGGGATGTCATCATAACAAAGCCACCTCTTTCAGCATGCTCTAAACACAACCCTTCAATAAGTAGGCATGTTTCTTGATCCAACGAGGTAAATGGTTCATCAAGGAGCCAAGGCTTTTGGTGCAGGGCTGGATGAAATAAAGGTGCTAATGTAATTTTGCGAGTTTGCCCTGCGCTTAAACGAGTAACAGGCGTTGATTCATAGCCCATCAGCCCAAGCTTTAACAAAATGCTATCAATAAGCTCATGTTCAAGATTATAGAGATTGAACAGTTGCTGCATATTTTCAAGTAAATTCATACCTGGGTGAAGCCCTGTTTTATGGCCAAGATAGACAGGTACTTGCTCATCCAGCCAGCTAAACTGCCCCTCAAACCCTGAAAATATGCCAGCTAGAACTCTGAGAAGACTAGTTTTTCCTCGTCCATTAGGGCCAACAAGCTGCACCAGATCACCAGATCGGAAATTGACTGAAAGAGGTTTAAAAAGTGTTTTTTCGCCTCGAATGACACTAAAGGAATTGAATGACAACATCTGTTCTACACCCTTTCATTATTTTAGCTACTTGCACATAGCAGGCTGTTTACAACTTTTTGACTATGATAAAGGAAAGTATTAAGTCTTTTTATCTATCGCAACCTTTCAATTCAACAAGTTGAGTTACTATGGCTTCTTTTGACGTTACATCGCTGGTCAACACCACTGATATTGCACGCCTCATCAATAAGCAAATTCAATCTAGTGCAAGTCTACAGAATGAGGCAGGTATTAAGAAAGCCTCAGCGCAACTTAAGAATGATCAGCTCACAATTATACTTCAAATCCAAGGCTCAGAGGCAGCAGCGACCTCAAAGGGACAAAGTCAAGATACACACTTAGTAGAAGCTCGGGTTGTGTATCGGATTGAAGACAACCAACTCATACCTGATAACGAACAAACACTCAGCTTTTATAGTAAAAAAGCTCTTACAAAAGGTGAGCTACTTGCAGTCTCTGCTGAACGAACTGATGACACAATTCAGCTTAAGCCTAAAACACTCAGCCATATTACGCCTGAAACGCAGTCCCAACTGAATAGTTTAATGGCAAAGATCTCAAACCCAGATGAGCTGACAGAGTCTGCTCAATATTTTAAACCGATCATGCAAGTGATTAGCGCATTAACTCAGAAAAGTGGTTTACAACAGAATACTCTTCAAGAAATAGCAGCCATTATTGCTCAACAAACTATCAATAAACTTCCCTTAGAATGGCTTGCTGAACAGCCCTTCCAATTCAATAGCCAAGCATCACTCCCTGAGTGGCTCAAAAACATTCCTGCCATGACATTACGAAGTCTTCACCAGCAGAACATGACGCTGCTCAGTCATGCTTTGGAAAAGATGCAAAACGAGGACGGTACATTCCAGTTACCAGTGCAAAAGTCTGATCAGCTCACTGCATTAGGCGCATCTGATCTTAGTGAAGCGATACAAACACTTAAAAATAAATTTGTTGCGAAGGCCTATGCGCAGGTACAGCAAACACACATATCTGGCTTTAAAATTATCCAACAGCTTAAAACATCACCACATGACAATGTTTTAAGTCGCCAATTTCTAAACCCAATATTACAGCAAACAGGTTCTGCGCACATTGATGCTGATGGTCAAAACGCCCTCTTTCATCAGCTTCAAACATGGGTGCAGCTTCAAAAGCGCTGGATTGATTCACCTGAAACAATACTTAATAATCCACAGCATTTTTTACAAATGCTGCCTTCATCAAACTCAAGTAGTTTACTCTCAATTCATACAGCACTTGAAAAACTCTGGCCTGCCTATCTTAAAGCAGGTCAACAGCTTTCATCTCTATCGCAAGAAATACAAACATTCCAACAACTCTCTAAAACAGGTTTTGATCAAAATATAATTCATAAAATAATGCAATTAATTCAACAAGAAGATGAGCTACTTGAATTACCACACTTTAAAAACCAGCAGATTAATGCACTCGCACTAAGAGCAGGTATATCTGAAACAATACAAAGCATGTTGAGCCAAGCATCTTCCGATGATCAACAAAAAATGACATTAATGACAATTCCAATTCAACTCAGCTCTGAGCAATCGAAAGGCTGGATGCAAGTGTCTGCACAAACAGACCGACATATAGATGAGCAAAACCAAACACAAATTTCCCAAGTGCTTACCCTTGATTTTGAAACAGATAAATACGGTGCTATTCGATTTGATCTACGATTTAATGAAGGCTTTGCCATCCCTATTTGTGCAACAGATATATGGATGGAGCATGCCTCTCACATTCATTTTTTTCAAGCCTATGAAAACCAATTAATGGATCGGCTTGCTCGCATAGGGCTCAGCGTTCAAGGGGTGCGGTGGAAACAAGGCAAACCTGCCGCTGAAGAAATTAGTGTACGGCACCAACCAAAATTCCAAGTAGATCAATATGTATAAAGCAGCTTGAAGGAACTAAACCATGGGACAAAGAACTGATGCTATTGCTATTGAATGGAAAGATGAAAATGAAATTCCATTTGTCTCAGCGATTGGGCAAGGATTAGATGCTGAAGCCATAATAGAAACAGCTATACAGTCAAGAGTGCCTATTTTTGATAACCCTCTTCTTATGCAAGAGCTCATGCTGCTGCAGAAAAATGATCTTATTCCACCACACCTTTATATTGCAGTTGCGCAAATTCTTGCATTTGTAAAATACATGGATGGTGAATTTGCTCTGCAAGACAATAATGATGCAACAAAAGATAAAAGCAATTCAAATAAAGAAACAAGTATCAGCTCAAAAAAGAATCTAACGCCATACAGAAAAAACTAAAACGCAATCACACCATTCAAAACTGTATAAAAATACACCATTCCCAAATATTACGTAACAATATGTATACATTTAACAGGTGAACACTTTATTGTTGTTGATCAGCCTATTTTGAAAAGCAATGGAAAAATAGCACCATTTTAACATCATTAAATAAGGTAAAAAATATGCCTGCTCAAATGTCTCTTTCACAAATGCTTGCACAAGCTTCACAGCAACAAAGCGTAAGCGCACAAAACCCTGTTGGCAATCTTATGCAATCATCCATTATGCAAAGTGAAGCCATGTCCAATGAGGGCCAACAAGCCATAGCTCAAAATCGCCTTCCCTTTTCACCAGAAACAATGAACCAAGCAAATAAACTCCATGAAGTTTCAAACCGCTTAGAGCATATTGGCCATATTAATTTAGCTCGCCAGTTAAGAGATAGTATTGACCAAGCTGCAACTGGTAATGCCCCGCCAGCATGGCAGCCTGTATCACCAGCAGGCTTATTAACAGCTGTACGCTCTGGCCAAATTCCTCGCGGTGCAGTTCTACCAAGCATTTTACGAATTATTGAGCAGAACCCAATTTTTCATAACAAAGCAACCATGGAACTACTCGATCATATTCGCGCACCAGCAGGTTTTGCTGCTAGTGCCGCTGAATCAGCTTACTTCAAAAGGCACACAACATTTGTTGATACAAGCATTTCCATGCGTGATGACTTAAACGCAAGAGCTTACAAAAAAGATCAGCATGGCCGCTTCGTTGATATTAATAACAGACCTCTAGGATCAATTGACCCTATAACCAAAAAACTTAAGCTTTCTCGAGATGAGCGCCAACAACGTGTTCGCCTTCCTTTAACTGGTATTTCCTGCGAGCAGGAAATGAAATCACGCCTGACAAGAGCTATTAAAGTTTTAGCACCATTCCAACAAAACGCTGGTTTTAGAATGTATGACTTTAGCGACCGCAATACAAATGTCAGCGATGTAGGCCACAAGTTTGAAAGCCAACGCTCTCAAAACCCAGAAATGGAAGCAACGCAGTTTGTGCAAAATTTATCATCCGTTGATGATTTAACACCATTCCCTAAAATGCTTGAAGATATGATTCGAAGTGGTGAGTTACAACCTGGCCGCGAAAACCTTACAATTATTACTGACGGCATTCCAACATTCCCAGATAAAAAGTATGCTGGTTATAATGGTATGAAACTCGTAGGCGAGCTCGCTAAACAATACCAAATCAATATTACTATTGCTCTAGCAACGAACGATGATGACGTTGTTGAGTTTTACAACAATGCTGTTGATGATGATAATGATTATCTAGCAGTAACTGATCAATTCCTCGATGAACTAACAGATACAATTAAATCTCAGGGCATCGTATTCCGTGAAGCCTATACAGAAGGTGCCAATGATTTAGATACTCTCTATGGCGGTGCTGTTCTTGTTGGAGATAAAAAAGACGAGTGTAAATTCTCTAGCGAAGAAAATGGCCAATACCTAGGTTATATTCCAGACACAAACCAATATATAGATTCACTGCATCAGGTTGCAGCTTATCAACGAGAGGAAGATAATCTTCATAGCCATGATGTTATCCACCATACAGCCATTCGTTTGAATACACCACCGCCAGCACCAACACCTACGAACAACCAATTTAATAACCAGTTTGGCTATAGCAACAACAACGGCTTTTCGCCACAAGAGAGTCGACCAACCTCAACGTCTGGCTACTCAACATATTCATCATACCAACCACGACTTCCAGAGACATCAAATCCATTTAGTCGAAATGGTAGTATCCGACGTATGTTTAAATAAAATAAAAGCACAAAAAAAGGGTTCATCTAGAACCCTTTTTTTGTGCTTAAAATTCAATCTAATCTGCAATTACATAATATCAAGGTCGATTAGGTCCATATCTGGAACCCAGTATGCGTCTGACTTTTCACGTAGGAAACGCCATTTTTGCCACTTGTCATTAATATTACAGTTTTTAAGACGTAGCTTTTGGCTCCAACCTATTGTTAAACACTTTTTAGGCTCAGTGTAACTGCGAATTAGGTACCAGTCTTTTTCACCAGAAGGTGCCACTTTAAATCGAGACCAAAAATCACGTTTTTCAAAGTAGTCTTTTTGCAAATACACGCTATTGAAACCAAAGTAGTTTTTACTGTAACCGATTAAGCGATCTGTTTCTTCGTGACCAAGACGAATATAATTTCCGAAATTGGATACTTGAAAACGGCTTTCAGCAGGAATAGAGCTTGGCTGATGTTGCACGAGCTTAAGGTCAGTATCTGCACGCTTTGTTGTATATGCAGTTAAGAAACCTTGTGGCTTACTCTTATTCTCAAGAAAGATATCTACAATTTTTGATACTTTTGCAGGTGGCTTGGTTGGCTCAAGATACTTATCAATGGAATCTTCAGCTTTCTTAGGCTTACCTTTATCAGGAGTAGCAACACCACCAGCTTGACCATCTTCCATTATTGCTCGCTCTTGAACTTGGATATCTTGCATTGTTGTCTGTGGCTTTGGTGTAGGCTCAGATGTTGCACCGGCTTCATCCGTTACAGTATCCCAAACCACCATATCATTGGATTGAGATGCTGTTGGCTCAGCTAGGGTTGCAGAGCTCCACATTAACGGGGCGCAGAAGATACCCAGCATCATGGACTTTAATTTGAATTGTTTTGTTTGCAGCATAAGTGCCTTGCTCCTGAGCTTCTCTATGTATTCAGAATAGTAATAAGACAGTGCGATACTCAAAGCGCTTAGGATTGAAAGTAACTAAATCCACTCGCAATCCTAAACACTTTGGGTATGAGTCATGTGATTATTATACACGAGGTCTATAGCTAACCGTGATTCATGCCTTAGTTAAAAGTTATATGTTTTGTATCAAAAGTGCATCTATTTGTTGTTAAACATACCCTTTTAAGACTAGCTCATAAATAAAGCAATAAAAAAGGGAGCCAGTTTTGCTCCCTCCCAGTTTGTTTAAATTTAGATTGCTAGTTCACGTTTGAAGCTGAAGCCACATCCGCTGCCATATTGACATGTTCTTGTGCTTCGTGGCGCATTTCAGCTTCTGATAGCTGAGCCTCAGCTTTCCCCATGGTCATTGGTGCATCAACAGCTAACCAAGAGTAGTAACCATCTCTAAAAAAGAAAACATTGGTATACCCCCACTCTTTTGCAAAATAACTCGCCATCGCACCAGCATTATGAAGCGAGCTATTGCAATAGAACACAATTGGCGTTGATCTATCTAAAGCATCATTGGAATAAAGCGCGATAAATTCTTCTGCAGTAAAATCTAAATGAAGCGCACCCTCAATATGCCCCGTTTCCCAGCTTTCACGGTCGCGAACATCTATGAAAATTGCACCTTTTTTATGAAGTTTGTAAGCATCAAGCACGCTTACAGTTTGAACACCTTCAATTTCATAAGGTGCTTCAGCATGTGCTGTCGATATCGAAAAAAATGAAACCAATAAACTTGCAAAAAATATAAAAGACCTTAAGTTCATACTACTCTCCAATAAGGTTTTTACTTTATTATTGTTTTACCACCCCTAGAACGCACTTCTGCTCTAATTAGCTATTCCAGAGATTTAACGGCTTAAAATAACAGCCTCTTATTTAAGAGTAGCGTCAACACTTTATTCACGCCTTTTTTCGTCAATTTTAGATACAAAAAAAGCCCTAACTTGAGGGCTTTTCTTTTTTTGACACTTTTTAATAAATTTACGCAAACTCAGCGTCAAAACTACCAAGATTTACAAACTCCTCAAGAGAAACAAGTATTAAAAGCTCACCGCTCTTATTGGAAACACCTTGAATATATTTAGAAGACTCTTCATTACCTACATTAGGTGTTTTTTCAACTTCGTCATCTTCTACATAAACAACTTCAGCAACAGAATCAACCAATAAGCCAAGTACTTGACCTTGAATTTCAACAATAATAATCCTTGAATTATCATCAATATTGAAAGGTCCTAACCCAAACCGAGATCGAGTATCAATAATTGTGACAACATTACCTCTTAGGTTAATAATGCCTAGAACAAAGTGTGGGGCACCAGGTACAGGCGTTATTTCTGTATACCTAAGAACTTCTTGTACTGACATAACATCAATACCATAAAGCTCTTTATCGAGTTTAAATGTTGCCCACTGTGTTACTTGACTGTTTAAAGCTGCTTCTGCCACTATCAATATTCCTTAGGTTATTAATGCCCCTACTTCGTAGAAGAAGCTAAGAGAGGCTTTTCCTAGTCCCTGAAAAATTAATGTAATTATTTTAAATATAGCTTAAGTAATCTGAATTACATCATTTGCATTTCGGCCCACTCGTCTTCCGTCAGTAATTTATCCAAATCAATTAAAATCAGTAGCGTGCCATTTTTATTACAAACACCTTGAATATACTTTGAATTTTCATCATTACCAACGTGTGGGGTCGTCTCAATTTCTGACTGATTTAAGTACACAACCTCAGCAACTGAATCAACTAAAACGCCAATTGTATGAGACGCAGTTTCAAGAATAACAATTCGAGTATTATCGGTAATTTCACCTGTAGCTAAACCAAAGCGAGTGCGCGTATCTATAACAGTTACTACACTTCCACGAAGATTAATAATGCCTAATACATAATGAGGCGCACCTGGTACAGGCGCAATTGCGTTATAACGCAAAACTTCTCTAATTTGCATAACATTAATGGCATATGTCTCTCGACCAAGCTTAAAGGTAACCCACTGTAGTACTGTGTCGTTACCAATCTGCTGTGCGGAATTAACCATTGAAGTCCCCTTAAACCCTAACTCTTAAAAACCAAGCAATCATAGATAGCTACTTTAACTACATAAAGCCATGGCAACTTATGTCTTTACTCTAAAAATGGTAGTTTTAAAAATGAACTTATGCCAATAAAAATCTACATTCAAAATGGCTATAATATTGAAATATTGGAGAGATAAAGCTTCAAATCATTAAATTTTAAACATAAAAAAACCTCCTTATTTAGGAGGTTTTTTTTAGATCATCACCAAAGCAAAACTCTATATTAATACTAATAAGTATTTGCTCTGTCGAAATCGTTTAGATTAGGCGAAATAGTCTGGCACGCCAATTCTATTTGCAACATCTTCGTAAGCTTCTACAACACCGCCAAGGTCTTGACGGAAACGGTCTTTATCAAGCTTCTCTAGAGTTTCTTTATCCCATAGACGAGAACCATCTGGAGAGAACTCATCCCCAAGAACGATTTGACCATTAAATAGACCGAACTCAAGTTTGAAATCAACCAGTAGAATACCAGCCTTGTCAAAAATTTCACTTAGAACTGTATTAACGCGTAAAGATAGATCTTTCATTTGATCGAGCTGATCTTGTGTAGCATAACCAAGTGTTAAAATAATGCTTTCATTAAGCATAGGATCATTCAGTTCGTCGCTCTTAAAGAAGAACTCCACTGTTGGAGGATTAAACTCTAAACCTTCTTTAAGACCATAGCGCTTTGCAATACTACCAGCAGCTCTGTTTCTGATAACAGACTCTAGAGGGAGCATATCAAGCTTTTTAACGCAGCTTTCCGTTTCACTTGTAAAGCCAACAAAGTGAGTTGGGATTCCTGCTTCTTCAAGCTTTTGCATAATAAAGCCGTTAAAGAAGTTGTTGATTTGGCCTTTACGTTGAAGCTGCTCTAGTTTAACGCCATTAAACGCAGATACGTCATCACGGAATGCCATGATCGTGTAATCTGGATTATCAGTTTTATAAATAGACTTTGCTTTACCAGCGTATAGGAGATCGCCCTTTTTTACGTCTACAGTCTTAGTCATTGCTGTTTACCTCAATTAGTCTTGAAAAGCCGTCATAAATAACAGCCAAAATTCGTTCAGCGTTTGCTGCATCAGCAGGCTGATCATCGCCTTTATCCACACTGAGGATCATCATTTGTGGACCTTCACTCAGTTGTAACTGGAAATGATCCAATCCTAATGCCTGCACAGTCTTTTTATCACTCAATTCTACATAAATCATGCCTTTTGAGCGATCAAGATCTGTGACTTTCCATGTTTTTTGTGGGATAACTTTAAGAAGAGCTTCCCATACCAGCGCAAATCTATCAGAAATTGCGAGATAAGGCAGCCCATTACCATCTTTTTCTGACGTAATCGTCATACTGTTGAGTTTACCTGCAGAAGCCATAGCGACCTGCTGTTTTAAGTGATCGACTAACTTAATTAGCTCTGTACCAATAAACTCATCAGCATCTACCGTTGTAGTCCACTGCGAAACTGGCTTACCTTTGCCTGTTCGTGTTCTATGTGCAATATGCAACTGTGTCGTATATTGATCTAAACCATTATCTTGGGCAGTGAGCTTAGGCTTACTTAAGAAAAATGCATACTGATGCTGCAATTTATCAGCACCAAATAAACGCTTCCAAAAGCCTGGTTGCGGGTATCCAAGTGCCTTACCTGAAGTCCACTGTGTTACCCATTGTCTTTCAACTTGCCCCTGCACATCACCTGTTTCTACAAGCTTCTTCTGAAGAGACGTTAAATCTGCCTCCCCTGCTTGAAATTGTCTTTCACGAGCAAAGCTTTCAATAGCAAGCTCTAGATGCTGACCATAAATATTTGCAAAAAGAGTTCGATCAAAGCTCTCGTTTTTGTGCAAAAGAATTGCATTGAGCTCAAGTGATATATAGCTGCTCGACACTCGTGGCGTTTCTTCAAACAGTTTTCCAGCTGTTGGCAGTGGTACAGGATAAAGGTCATCACGTGCATATTGCCCGCCAGTATCCTCTGCAGTCAGCACACGATCAATTGAGTGTGCTTCCTTATAATCCATTGCTCTGTCTTCAAATACACCGCCTTCGCCAGAAAGACTTGAGCAGCCTGCAAGACCTGCAATTGAGATGCATACTGTTAACTGTTTTAAATTCATCTTCGAGTGTTCTCCTTACACAAGACTGAAGCATTTATTTTAGCCTAGAAGTCAATTACTTATAGGCTACCAGCTTATTTAGGAGTTTAAACCTTGGTCAATCACTTTAGCGTTACCATCACTGATACGAACCAATGGTAGTCTTAGTTCTGCAGTTGCAATTTTCTTCATTTGTGCAAGAGCATATTTTGCAGGTGCTGGGCTTGATTCAATGAACAGATTTTTATGCCAGAAGCGAAGCGGTTTATCAATTGCATTAGCTTCATCAAACTGGCCTTCAAGTGCAAGCGCACACATCTTTGACATTTCTGCTGGCTTGACGTTAGCTGTTACAGAAATAGTGCCATGACCACCTAGCTTAATAAACGCAAGTGAACTCATATCTTCACCAGAGTAAAGAATGAAGTCTTCTAAGTTTTGCTCTTTTAAGTCGTATACAAGATGAAATGCTCTTTCGAGATCACCTGTAGCATCTTTAAGACCTACAATATTTTTGTGAGTTGCTAGACGAAGAACTGTTTCATTTTGAAGATCACAACCAGTACGGCCTGGTACGTTGTAAAGAATTTGTGGAATATTCACAGCTTCAGCTTGAGCCATAAAATGACGGTACATACCTTCTTGGCTTGGCTTGTTGTAGTAAGGCACCACGCTTAAAGTTGCATCTGCGCCAGCATCAGCGGCAGCTTGAGTAAGCTCAATTGCTTCTGCAGTGCAGTTTGCACCAGTACCAGCAATCATTGGAACACGTTTGTTGATAATTTTAACTGCACGTTTAAACAGCTCAGATTGCTCTTCTATGGAAAAAGTTGCACATTCACCAGTTGTGCCAGCCACAACGATACCATTTGTACCTGACGCAATATGCCATTCAATCAAAGCTTCAAAGTCTTCCCAATGAATAGAACCATCTTCATTCATAGGAGTGACAATCGCAACTACGCTCCCAAGAGGTAGCTTAAGGTTTCCAGCAGTACTCATATCAACACCATTATATCCATTTATAATTCAGCAGCTTGCACTTAAGCTTCTTATAAAAACACGGTTTGATGAATGAGACAAACCCCATGTATGCTTAAGCAATATCTGTATTAAAGGGCCATTCTACAGGAATTTAATAACGAGTGAAACAAGAGTTATAGTCAAAAGTAGTGCA
>DJZY01000055.1 GCA_002450655.1 Gammaproteobacteria bacterium UBA6940
TTGATACGGGGTGAGTAGTTACCTGTAAATAATCACATACTACAGGCAGTAAAAGCATTCAAGGCGTGAATAATAGACCTATGACGCTTGACCATATTCTGCTACATAGGTTTCCAGGTCAATTAATGGCAGTGGTGTTGAGAACAAATACCCTTGAATAAAACGACAATCTCGCTCTTTTATAAAATCAAGCTGTTCTTGATCTTCTATACCTTCCGCTAATACATTGAGTGACAAGCCCTCCCCAATTGCTGTGATTGCGCTGACGATCGCAATATTGGCTTTTGAATTAATATCCATAAAAGCTCGATCAATTTTAATCGTATCTATTGGATATTTCGAGACATAGGCTAAATTTGAATACCCTGTACCAAAATCATCAATAGCGATTTGCACACCAATATCATGCAAAGCCTGTAAACGCTCTTCAACAAGGCCGTTTTGCTTAACAAACAACCCTTCAGTAATCTCAAGCTCTAAACTATGAGGATGCATGCCTGCGTCCCGCAGTGCTTTCCATACCATAGAGACAAACTCAGGATGCTCAAACTGCCGTGGTGATACATTAATGCCTACTTGAAACTCTTGACCAAATTGCTCGTTCAGTTTCTGGATATCTGAACAGGCTTTTTTCATGACCCACTCACCAATTTTAACTATAAAGCCTGTTGTTTCAGCCATTGGTATAAACTCATCAGGCGAGATCAAACCTTTAACTGGATGCTCCCATCGCAATAAAGCTTCAAAACCAAGAATTTTACCTAGAGTAATATCTATTTGTGGTTGATAAAAAATCTTTAACTGGTTCTTCAAAAAAGCTTTGTGCAAATCTTGCTCAAGCTCCATTTTTGAAATTGATTTTTTCACAAGATCCAATGTAAATGCTTTATACGAATTACGACCTGACTCTTTGGCGTGATACATGGCTACGTCCGCATGCTTGAGCAAAAACTCTGGCGTCTCGCCATCCTCTGGTGCAATACAAAAACCAATACTCGGCGTTACGGATAGCATATTCATATCAACCTTGATTGGCTTACGCATGGCTTCAGCTATTTTTATACATACTTTGTGCATATCAGCATCAGAATTAATATCTGGCAAGATAACAACAAATTCATCTCCGCCCATACGACAAACAGTGTCTGACTCACGAACCGACGTTATAAGTCTATCCGCCACTGTCTTTAAAAGCTGATCCCCTGCCATATGCCCTAAAGAATCATTAATACGTTTAAAGTGATCTAGGTCCATCATAATAACGCCAGTCATGCCACCATGACGCTTATTATGAGCAAGTGCAATATTTAAACGGTCCCGCATGAGGATGCGATTAGGCAGCCCTGTAAGATAATCATGGTGAGCAATATGCTCCATATAATGGTTGGCTTTTTTCTGCTCAGTAATATCATAGGCATTAAATAAGTACCCTCTTACCTGGTGAACACTATTATAGAGGCAGGAAATTGTTAGATTGACTAAAACCCTCGATAAATCCTTGCGGACGTATGTCCACTCTTCCGGTCTTTCATCATTTTGATGTGCACCATACACGAGCGCTTCAAAAGCTGTTTTAGATTTATGGCTTTGATATTGAAAATCATCAAGGCGTTTTTGCAGGTCCGCAGGTACAATCAAATCCATTATATTCTTTGTATAAAGAAGATCGATATCTTTATAGCCAAGAAGCTTTTCTATAGCAGGACTCACTGAAACAATACACCCATCGAGATCAGTCGCGATCATGCTTATAGGGGTACTTTTGAGAATCATTTGGGTCATTTCAAAAGATTCTTGCATCATTCGCTCAGCTTCTTTTCGTTGACTAATATCCACGATAGTGGCAAGTACTTGAGAGTGCTGTACACCTGGTAAAACACTAAGAGATATTTCGACAGGCACTTTCTTTCCATTTTGAGCAATAAGCTCTAAATCCATGCCGTTTCTCATGAGTTTAGAGCTCGCACTTTCAAAGTACTTCTTTAAGAGTTGGTCATGATGCTTTCGAAACTGTTCTGGAACAAACTCGCTAATACTCATGCCTAAAATTATATCTGTATTTACACCTAGAAGCAGTTCAGCTTTATGATTCGCTAAAATTATTTTTCCATAAGGATCAACGCAAAGCATTGCGACAGGCGCTAACAAAATCATTTGCTTTACATTAATCAATTGGCTTTGCTGTGCTGTTACATCAGAAAAAACAATAACAACACCATCATTTGTGAAAGATGTAATTGAAAGCTCAAGCACACAATGTGGTAATTCGAGCTTTAATTTATGATTATGATCTAGGAAGTGCTCGTCAAATTTACCAAAATCAGCCTCATCAAAAAGCTTTACTTTTTGCTCTTCAACTTCTGATTTAAGCCATTGCATAAATCCATGCTCCACTACAGCCTTAGAAGCCAACTTAAACATATTTTTAAAGCAGCTATTTATGTATTGGACTTGGTAACGGCTATTAAGAACAACAACGCCTTGCGTGAGCACATCAAGAGTTTTATATGATAACTCTCGCTCTAATGCATAACTTAAAGCCTTTTCATGCAACTCTTTCGTTGAGTTAAACCTATTAATTGCTCGAATTAAGATGGGCTTAATGACTTCTATATATGAGCCATCAAGGGTTTTGGTAATAAAATCTGTTATGCCTGCTTTTATTGCATTAAAAGCAATTTCAATATCCTGAGCAGAAGTCATTAATACAACAGGCATATCGATGTTATATTTTTTCATTTCATTGAAAAGGTGCAAACCATTCATATTAGGCATAAAGTAATCAGTCAGAACAATATCAAATGACTCTTGATGTAATAAATCCAAGGCAGCAAAGCCATGAGGTACATGTGTTACTGCGCATTTTTGCTCTCGCAATACTGCTTTAACGACTTGGGCTTGAAGCTGGTCATCTTCGACTAATAAAACTTTCATACACTCTTCTTATAAGCTTAAGAATTGGATGGTTTGAACGAGGTCATTAAAACGCAATGGACACACTGATTCAAAATGAGTTCTACTTTAAAGTCTGCATATCTTATGGGTAATCTACAAGGAGTAGCGTTGATTATTTAATAAATAGCACAAAAAAAAGCCGACTCTCTAAAGATCAGCTTTTTTAACTTAAATAATATGAACTATAGCCATAATTCAGGATATATAATCTCTAGTTAAGCAAGTTTTGCACCATTTCTAATGGCCTTATCCGGCACAGCTAAGACAACATGTCCATCTTCATTGTAAAAACCAGTCACAAGACATTCACTCATAATAGGCCCAATCTGTTTAGCGGGAAAATTAATCACAGCCATAACCTGCTTCCCAATGAGTTCTTCAGGGTTATAGAGATCCGTAATTTGAGCACTTGATTTTTTAACTCCTATTTCATCCCCAAAATCAACTTGCAATATGTAGGCAGGTTTGCGGGCCTCTTTGAATATTTCTGCAGAAACAATGGTCCCCGCTCTTAATTCAACCTGTGTAAACTCAGCCCATTCTATTTGTTTCATCTCTTCATTCCTTTCGTTGTTTAACGACCAAGCCATGGCCGCTGGTTTTTCTCCATTAGGCTTAACTCAAGTTTGATTAAAAACCGCATAAAATGAGATTTAAGACTCGTTGGTTTATTCAGCCCCATCAGACTATAGACATCATTGTAATAAGGTTTTGAGGTTGATTTTAAACTATTTTTTAGAATGTGCTTGAATAGACCAACCTTATTAAAGCTACGTTCTTGCACTCCTTGCAATGCGTGGGTTGCATACCGTTGTATTGAATCCAAATCACATCCCAGTGGGTACATAGGAAAATAAGTCGCATACTCTGACTGTTGAAAGAGTTCTTCAATTTTTTTTGGCAGATTATTTTGATATTCTGACGGAATAACATATGTTGACTCTATTTTGCCTGCCTCTTTTGCCTTTTTAAGAAGCGACTGTTGAAACCGCGAATCAGTAATATTTAAGATTCGAGCTATAATATCTCGATCAGAAGCACTTCGTAAGTCAGCTATACCATACTCAGTCACCACAATATCTCGTAGATGACGCGGTATTGTAATATGCGGATAGTCCCACACGATGTTTGATTTAAGCTCACCATTTTTAGTACGGGTGCTCTGAAAACACATAATTGATCTTGCACCTTCAAGTTCATGAGCCTGCGCAACAAAATTATATTGGCCGCCAACACCACTCACCATTTGATAATCAGCAACACCATCAGATACTGCTGCGCCTGTAAGGGTTAGCATCATTCCAGAATTCACAAAACAAGCATTTTTTCGTTGATCTCTTTTTAACGCTTCTCCATTGTACAAGTGATTCACATAGTTCACAGAGCACATATCAAGCCCATTTAAAGAATCACTATCAAGAGTTCTGAGGCGTTCGTACAATAATTGTGAACCAAGATAGAATCCTGCATGACAATAAATTCCACCTTTGAGTTTTTGACCAAAGGTTGGTTTACAGTAGTCAATAAGAGCCCGTTTACTATCAATGAGGATGTCGCTAATATCATCTTGATCAATAATACCAACTGCTTGTAAAGCTTGGAGCTGCGTTAAACTACAAGGAATAGAAATGATATTTTCAGACAATAAAGTATCAATTAAATTTTGAGAAATAATTGGTTCTATTAACTCTTTATCTAATAGATTATTGATACCTTTTAATGGATAGACTTTTTTACGTAGAATCTGTTTCTCTCTTAAATAAACTAAACCTTCCACAAGCATTTCTGTGTTGGCATACAACCCTTTCTGAAAAGGCTCTAGATAAGACGGCATATTTTTAATTCTACATTCTGGAGATGAATTAAGGCTCTTTTTATATATTTCTTTATAGACATCATTGCATTGATCTCGTAAAAATAAGCAATGTGCAATTGCATCACCAAGAGCACCTATACCAATCTGGAGCGTACCACCATCAGGAATAAGCCTACTTACATGCATTGCGAGCGCATAATCACTGTATTTAACTGCGCGTTGCGGCAATGTAAAAAGTTTGTATCCCTTTAAATCTGGTGGTGTATAGAGCAAATCAAAATGCTCAACATCAACTTCTGCCTGCCCTTTTAAATAAGGCAGCTGCTGATTCACTTCACCAACAATAAAAGGTTTATGCTTGTTACCAGCTTTTTTGACTAAGTCAAACAAGTCCAAAGTAACATCAGGATTACAACTCAGGCTTAAGTTATGTCCCTGGGGTGGCGTCACCATTTGCGCGATGACATTAATGCCCTTTGAAAAAATATCCCGTGCGGCATGGGTGTAATTAGAGTTAATGTAGGATTGCTGCGCGTCATCATTGCCTAAAAATGCACCAGGGCTTAGAAAAAACTCATACACTTTAATATTTGCAGGGAGCTGTTGCTTACACCTATCTTGAGCATACTCCAAATCTGGGTACCCACTATACAGTTGGCTAGTCACGGCATTCATTACTTGAGCTGCGTATGGGTTAGATGGCGCTTTAGGCTGGTTTAAAGTTAATGCCGTATAAATACTGAGCTGTAGATCTGGGGTTTCTTTTACACGCCGATAAAGTGCATTCACGATATGATTCGCCTTCCCTAACCCTAAAGGCATTGCAAGTTTTATGTGAGGCTTTGCATATTCAATAATGCTATTGACGACCATATCGAGCTCATCAGTCCTATCACAAGTCATCTTCATTTCTAATCCTTTTTCTGTGGCGTTCAACCTCATCTCCTGATAGATATCCAAGTCGCTATTAGAAAAAATCAGCTAACTCTGGTACCTTTATGTGCGTGCAAGCCCAAATGAGGGTTATTCAATAGCGCTTGTGTTCTCTATTTAATAGCACACAAGGACAGCATTGAAGTGTCAAAAAGAGGAACTGACATGACATCACCAAAGATGGTTGAGCATTTAGACTGCTCATTAGACGATAGCAATCAACTAAGAACACATTTACAAGCTTATAATCATGAGCGAATTGGCACTTACGACCAAAAGCAAGTCTGTCTAGAGCTCTATGAAGAAGACGAGTTTGTCGGTGGTATAAGTGGTGTTATTTGCTTAGGCTGGCTACATATAGAAATGCTATGGGTTCACGAGTCCCATCGCCTTAAGGGGTATGGCTCAAATCTGATTACTCGACTAGAGTCAATTGCAAACCATAAGTACAATGCAAAAGCTGCAAGGCTCAATACAGCGAACTTTCAGCAATCCTTAGACTTTTACATCAAGCTTGGTTATGAAATCTTTGCACAACAGCCAGTCTATCAAGAAGGCAGCAGCGCTCAATTAACTGACTTTTACATGCAAAAGACATCTTTAGACTGAGGTCTTTCCACCTTATATTGAACAAGCTTATCATCTCTTTTGTTCGAAGAATGCTAAGCTTTTCAATACCCTGCCAAAAAACTTGTCAATTTATCAAGTTTCATTTGACTTTCCTGTAACACATTGTAGCTTTTCGCCATATGAATGGTATTCTGGGGCTAATTTTGGACCAGATTTTAAAGGTGCAGCGTGAAACCAAACCCATCCTCATCAAATGCTCAGGCAACGCCAAACACATCAAGTACAACAGGTTTAACTCCTGAAATCACAGAAACAATTAAAAAGCTCGCACTTTCAGTTCAAGAAGAAGCTGCCGCACCTAAAACAAGTCCTGAAAAAGCGCAAGATATTAAAGACCCTGCAACAACAGATGCCGTGTCTCAAGCACAACCTGTCAAATCAACAAAAAGAACTGTTACAATACCATCTGCTAGAGGTGCAATGCGCGTACTCGGCCTTAATGGGAATAATTCTGTTTCTGTTCAGCGTGAAGGCAACAGAACGGCAACGGTGCGTCAAGCGTCTCGTAAAGAATCAACTCGACCTGAAACGAGCAAACCATCCTCAAAGAGCACGCCTGCACGGGAAGAGTCAAGAAAATCATCACGAAAAGAGAGCCTAACAGATTCCCGCCGAACAAAATCACGAACTGATCGTGTAGGCAGCCGTAATGACGAACTTCAGTCATACTATATTGATGCCAAGCTTAAAGATGGTACAAAGATAACTCTTAAGATCAAATCTGCTACACCTGTCACCAAAGACTCCAAACGAGTCAAAAGAGCTTTAGAAGAAGCAAACCATGAAATTGATATGAGACGAGCGGAAATAGAGCGTGCTGATGCTGAGATGGCCATGCGTTTGCACGAAGAAGAAAACTTTTCACCTTATCAATCGTACAGCTCTTACAACTCACCATACAGCACACCGATTAGACCTCAATATAACTACTATTCACCATCTCATGCACATCAAAGCTTTCAGCATGAAGGTGTTAACTATTCAGGCTTAAAAAGAAGCTATCGCAATGGCTATCAAGACGATGCGAGTAGATCACTGGCTGCATCTCGTAGCGAGTCTAAATCGTCACTAGATGCACAAATTAAAGAGCTTGATAAAAGCATCAGGCAAAAAGAAAAAGATATTGCTGCCTTTGATGCTGCATATAGAGATCATGATACTAAAAATGCTTCTAACGTAGCACTTAAACATGAAGTGATTGAAAAACCAAAAAAAGAAATTCCAACTCTTATTAAACCTTTTAATCTTATAGGTCACGGTGAATACAAACTTGTGGATTATAATCAGATTAAAGCAGGCTTTTTATCCAGTGGTATTCACAAGAGCATTAGTACTCAAGACTCAAACTGCTGGATGAGATCAACATGGATTTCACTCTTATCACAACTTGATCCAAATACTTTTGCAGATAAAATCACTGCATCGCTAGGTCAGGACTATACGCTAACAGCAGAATACCTTGCCCGATTAATCACACCATTAAAGTATGATACACATTCTATTTTTACTACCTTAAGTCGTGCTTCAAACCTTATAGACAGCCCGAGTAATTTAAAGTACACCCATGAGTCTTCAGCAGATAGAGAAACCTTTGCTGAAGATGATATCTTCAAGTTAACAGCTGCTATTCTCCACAAACAAGGCATTGATGACTACAAAATTGAAGATGCGGTACTAGGCGATGGCTTCGGTGGCGAAGAACTTATGCAAGCATTGGCTAATGAGCTTGATGTAAAGTTCATCATGCTCAGCGATTATCTGAAAGAAGTGACAATTTATGCACCGAAAGATTCGGAGCTTGCTCAGAAACTGAATGAAGAGCTTGAAAAAAAGCCGAGCGAGTCTTTGCAAGAATCACTTACTTCAATTATTAAAAGTCACTTTGAAGATACACCAGTTGTATTACATATGGACTTGTTTAAAGCACCAAATACAGAAACGCCTGCACCTCAAGATGCAAAACATGAAGATGATTACATGTTCATGACAGGTAATCACTTTGAAGTTATTCTTCCTGGCGCAATGGGGCATAACCTTCTTGATTAGGCGACATTGATTTTTGTATTGAGCAAGAAAAAATTGAAGTAAAGCCATTCCTCGTAAGGCTTTACTTCAACCTCTCCGCTTTATTTCATATTTTCGAACCAAGTTTAGAAAATAAGCTGAAATCATAGAACTCACTTCACCCCATAAGCTATATCAGTTTTTTCCTTAACAATTACATAGACTTACACAAAACAACGCGAGTATTCTTGCTTTTCAATACTTCAAGAAAAATGAACAAGGAAAGAAGAATGGCGACTGCATCAGCATCTACATCTCGGGTTTGTGCCTATCAAACAAATTGCATACTTGGCGATAAAGTGAGTAAAAAATCTGGCGATCCTGCATTTTTACGCATTATTATGCCCTGCGATCACGTGCCTCCAACAAAAGTACATGACAAATGCTTTAGAAGTATGGGGACAACAGCATTTAAATGTTCCACATGCCTAAGTAAAATTCAAAAAAGCCCTGTTTCTACTGGTGTAGCAAGTAAATGGCAAAGATTTAAACGCAGCTTTAGTGAAAACCCTGCGGATACAATTGTAGGTGCAGTGGCTGATGGTATTGATTATGCAACAGGTGCTGCAAAGCAAGTTATTAATGATAATTTAGATACCAAGATTGGTATGGCTAACCGTGGCGAATTCCAAGGTTCTAACTTTGTCGAAGGCATGAATTCAGAGCGCCCAAAGAGAAGCAGCCAACACTATGCTGGTGAGAGGTTTAGAAACACAGTAGACCAGGCAAGAACTGCAGCAAAACAACTAGAAGCTATTGGCAATATTCAGCAAGACCCTTTAAAAGCAATAACGGCTGCAAAGGATCTTACTAAAACGGCTATAGCGAAAAGAAAATAAGCCCACGGATAACTTAATACCAATAAGAGCTAGGCAACGCCTATACATCAGCTCTTGTTGGCTTTTCAAAAAGAGCTTGAGCCTCTGGCGACCAAGAACGAATATGCAAATCACGTTGAGGGAATGGAATCTCAATACCCTGCTCTTTCAGCATATCCCAGATATTCAGCAAGACCTCACTTTTAACATTCGCTAATCCATTTTGCGGATCAGAAATCCAATAGCATACATCAAAGTTGACCGAATTATCGCCAAACTCAACAAGGTTACATTTTGGTGGCGGATTCGACATCACACGCCCTACTTTTGCGGCAGCTTCAATTGCAAGTTTTTGGACTTCACGTAGGTTTTCCGCATTATATGTAATACCAAAACCAGCATGTTGTCTAACAACATAGTCTGAGCGAGACCAGTTAATAACGCCCTCACTCATAAAGCGATCATTAGGAATTAAATGCTCTGTCCCTTCTTGTGTTTTTAAAGCCACATAACGGGCCTGCATAGAGGTTACCCATCCAATTGTTCCATCAATTTCAATGGTGTCATTTGGCTTAATTGATTTATCTGCAATCAATGTAAAACCCGCAACAAAGTTTGCAATTAAACGTTGCAAACCTAAGCCAATCCCTAAACCTACAGCACCACTAAACACAGCTAGTGTTGCTAAATTAAAGCCAACAATTTGAAGTGCAATAAGCAACGCAACTATGGGTAAAACGACACTCAACAACTTATTAATCAGTGCCTTTAAGGATGGGCTCAACTCATCAATCTGATTAATTTGTTGCTCGGCAATTTTGCCAACAACACTTGCGCCCCAAAAGAGTAAGCCAAAATATAAAAGCGTTCTGAGTAAATCGAGCAAGGTAATTTTAATATCGTTACCAGAGTCATCTTGCCCCAAGGGAATTGCTAATGCTTGTAGCTGGTCTACAACAGGTGCTAAAGCACCAAATGCATCGAGCGCCGCAATTGGCCAAGCAATATAAAAAGCCACTTTTGACCAGAACGGCGACTGAATAATCAGTGTAACCAGTCGCACTGCAATCCAAGCATTTAACAGTGCAATTGCACCTGATATCCAGCTTACATCAAGCCCCGCACTACCAAAGCCAATTTTAAAAACTGTTAAAGTCAGATATAAAGCGATAGGAATTGCAAGCTTTGCAAGGGATAACACTATGGTTCGCAACACCCCTTCGGGTGTACGGGCCATCACTTGCTTATGAAGGAAGTTTCGCATTTTAGGGCCAAACAAGGCTGCAGGTACTAACGCTGCAATAATAGCGATTACCTGTGCTGCAACCCCAAATGTGAGTAAGTGTGTATTAACCCATTCAATACTTTGATTAACGATTGCTTTTGCATCTTCTACAGGAATTACCTTTCCTAAAGCAGACACGGCCTGCTCTTTCTCATCCATAGAGTTTCACCCTTAAATACATTGCAAAAAATAGAATATAACGTTAGGCTGACATATAAATGACATCAACTGAATATCATTAAGTCCTATGAGGATATGCCAACATGAAAGCGCAAAGACAAGAGTCTGTCTCAACTCAGAATACCGAATTATTATCACCTGCACCACAAACACTCAATAGAAGCGGTTCCGTATCATCAAGCATTCAAAGAAATTTAAGCTCAATGCGCTGCTCGATCTCTTCCCGATGCAGCTCGATATCGCTTACGGATACCCACTCTTCAACAGCTGGCACATCGATTGTAGATGCAATTACACAAAAAAATATGCGTGCTGTACAGCACTTCCTTAAACACCATGCAGATGTTGACCATATTATGCAGGGTAAATCCATTATGGCACACGCTGTCGAAGCTGAAGTGCCAGCTATAGCCCGTGTACTAGTACATCACGGCGTAAGTATCCATAGAGAGAACAACAACGGTGCAACCCCAGCTTCAACTGCCTGTGACAAAAAACAAGATGCACTGCTTAAGATGTTTATCCTTGGTGGTGTATCGGCTAATGTGCAATTTAAAGGCCAACAGTACGACTCGCCTCTCCATTATGCCTCAACTAATAACAAACCGGACTTGGTTAAATGGCTCATTAAACAAGGTGCAGATATTAATAGCTCATTTAGGGGCGATATGAGTGCACTTAAGCAAGCTCAAATCAGCAATGACACACAACTGACACATTGGTTGGTTAAAAATGGAGCCAAATAAGGGGAATTGTATGTGCCCCTATTTGCAGCTGCATATAAGTGTGCTGCAATAAAGAGTGGAGCTCGGGTTATTGAGCTCTTGAAGAGTCCAGGAAGGACGAGTGATAAAGCAACTAAATCTTCACTTATTGAGTCTTAGGATGAGATTCAGTAGTGATTAATGCTTTATCACGCAACACATGGAGCGTATAAAATATGGCTGCATTAGAGCAGATATTAAGCCATCTCAAGAAATGGTCATCGCAGTATACTAATTCCCTTGAAAGATTGAATCAGTCACGTATCGACATGATTGCCGATGCTTTTACACCTGCAAAACCAGGTCAACACAAAGTATCTGAGCAATTCAAATCAATGCATGAAACCCAAATGCATCAATATCTTATTCACCTTAATCAAACACGCGAACCTGATACTTTACCTACTTCTTATACCGCAAGTTATGACCCAAGTGGAGATAATGCGATGAGTGACTCAGCTCAAGTTGTACAATTCAATAATCTGCATTCAGAACAACTCAATCATTATGGGGAAATTTTTAAGGTCGTTAAGAATGAAGTAAAAAGACCTTACAGCATTGCAGAAACTGAGCATCAGTTGAGTGAAGTCTTTCATGAGCTCTCTATATTCGAGCGCAATCGAGCTTTACAAGGCCTGCAAAATATTCGAGAACAGCGCCAAACCGTACCTGGGCTTGGTACGAGCCCACAAGCAGCGCTTTCATATGTGTGGGCGTATATTAACAAACAGCCAACAGAGGATGTTAAAAATACATCTAAAGTACGGCTCAGCCAGATGCTTATTGATATTCATAGTGAAGAAATGAGCGCTAAAAGTTGCGTTCAACAGCTACTCGAAGTGCTTAATCACAATCAATCAGATTTACAACACCTCTTTAAAGCGTGAGAGGTTTGAGAAGCCAAGGACATAGGCTTCTCCTTCTGTTAAAATGCCCACAAGTCTCATATTGCAAGGGTTATAACGTTGAAGCACAATAAATCTTTTCATCCTCGAAATAAACATATTCAAGGCTATGACTTTCAGAAGCTTTGTTTTTCGACACCAGAACTTAAAAAGTTCCTGACTAAAAGCCCTCAAGGCACTGATACCATTAACTTTGCACGTCCAGAAGCTGTTCGTGCACTTAATAAAGCACTCTTAAAATCTGAATACAACATAGAAAACTGGACTATTCCAGATGAACAGCTCTGCCCTCCTATACCCAGCCGTGTTGATTATATTCACCATATAGCGGATTTAATAGGTCATAAACAAGACGTACGCTTACTCGATATAGGGACAGGCGCAAATGGAATTTATGCATTAATTGCAGCTGCTGAATATGGTTGGCACGCAGTTGGTGTTGACATTAATCAAGGCTCACTACAAAACTTGCAAACAATTATTGATCATAATCCCCAATTACAAGAACTCGTAACACTTAAACATCAAACAGATAAACACGCTCATTTCACCAATATTATTCAACCTGAAGACACTTTTACTATTACTGTCTGCAACCCACCTTTTCACAGCTCTGCAGATGAGGCACTTAAGGCAAATCAACGCAAGAATAAAAACTTAGGTTTAAAGCAACAAAAAGAATTTAATTTTGGAGGCATCGATCCTGAACTCTGGTGCAAAGGTGGCGAGGCACTCTTTCTAAAAAAAATGGTCAAGGATAGTGTAAAGTTTGCCCAACACTGTCACTGGTTTACAACATTAGTATCCAAACAAGAAAACCTTGCGCCACTTGAAAAACAAATTAAAAAAGCAGGCGCTTCTGATATAAAAGTGATCGACATGAAACATGGTCAAAAGAAAACCAGAATTTTAGCATGGACATTCGAAAATTATTAATACAAATACTATTATTAATAAAGTCATACACCTCACAAAAAGTGGTTATTTTATGACCACTCATACCATTTTGTGACAGAGTTCACACATCTATTCCCCACAAACTAAACTTCGAGTGATACATTACTATTCACACAACATTGACACGTTTTATTGATTAGGCATATTCATTTTAAAGCGATCAAAAAATAACAAAGTATTGTTTTTACAGAGTTTATAAAAATAGATAATAATAAATATTATGGCAAATAAAAAAATCTGTACAAGAAACATACAGGCCGAGCATATAGCGAGCAGAAGATAAAAAAGAAACATTGACGTTACAAGTTAATACTTCTTATACTTCTGCGCTTATATCTCAAATCTCTATTAATTTAGTTCCGAAGAGTTAAAAGAAATGAAACAAAAGCATTATCTTGGACGATTATTAGCCTCTATTATATTGATGTTTTTTTCAGCATCAGTGTATGCAAACGATGCTGAATTAGCTCGAATTCAAGCACAACTCAACAAAGAAGTGCTTGAAAAACCATTTTCTGTTGCAGATGAAAAAAAGATTTCTCAATACATGAAAGATGCAATGGCAAAAGATTTAAAGCCTGAAGTGACTCAGGCTCCTAAAGGATGGCAGCCAGGATGGACTTGCAGAAATGTCTATAGCTATGGATGGAGAACATACCGTAACTGTCGCTACTACAGACATTATTATGGTTACTACTGGTAATAACCTAAAACAATAACGAAATGAGGACTGCCCAAATGAAATTAAAACAAGCTTTAAAATCTCTATTTGTTTTTGCTGGCTTATGTACAGCAATGCAACTAACAGGCTGCGCTGCAACATCAACATATTTAGGTAAAAAAGATCTTGATGTTCAAGCACGTACTAGTACAGCTGTTTTTGTAGACCCTGTAGCACGTAACAAACGCACAATTTATCTTGATGTGCGTTCAGGTGTAATGGAATTTGATCGCCGCGCATTCAAGAAATTCTTAAAAGAAGAGTTTGAACTGAATAACGATAATGGCTACCGCATTGTAGATAACCCAGAAACAGCACAATTTACCATGGTTGCTTATGTGATGAACCTTGAAAAGTCAACACAAACAGCTGCTGATAAAGCGCTTGGTAAAGGCTATCAAGGTGGCTCAATTGTAGCTGGTGCAGCAATTGGATCAACAACAGGTAATGGCTGGACAGGCGTTGTCGGTGGCGGCGTTATTGGTGGTGCATTAGAGCTTGTTACTGGCAGCCTTGTAAAAGACATTACATATATGCTTGTTGCTGATATCCAGATCAAAGAAAAAGCGAAAGAAGGCGTTTACATTCGCAAAGACTCTAAAATTGATATGAAAGTAAGTGATTCTGGTGCAAGTACTCAAACTTATTCAGAAGTTGGTGTTCGCAAAGAGTATCGCACTCGTGTTGTAACAACAGCAAATAAAGCGAATTTAGAGCTTAATGAAGCCCAAGATCTTATGTTCAAAAAAACAGCATATGCTCTAGCAGGGTTCTTCTAAGCAGTATATAAAGAGTGTTTATCAAAAATAATAAAAATAGATAAACACTCTTACTTTTTTCTTGCCCCTCCCAGAACCCTCCCCCTCATCTATACCCATAGCGATTCATTGATCTATCAAGCTAAAAACTATTTAAAAAACAGTTAAAAAGTATCAAGCCAAACTATTGCACTCCAAAAGAGCATCGAACATAATGCCCTCAAATTCGAGATCTATTCACGAATAAGCACTCTAATATTCTATGGAATAGTCGAGCAATAGGCATATATCACTGTGGGTTTAAGGATTGAATCATGACGAGATTAGCACCAACACTAAGTACAATAACAAGTGCATCAACACCTCTTTCAGTTGAGTCACAGGCTTATTCAAAGCTAGCAGCAGTTACACCAGTCGTTCGCCAACAAATGATTGTTTCAACTTTACTCGACACAATGAAATCTGTCTCATTTCATAACCTAATCGCAGATACTGCTGCTTGGTTTACGCATTCAAATGAAAGCAATCCAATGATGAAAGCAATTGATCAGGATAATCATCATAAAATTGATCAATTAGCGTCTCAGGGTTATCTAAACCAAAAGGCCAAAGTTGTTCTTAAGAATAAAGCTGTGCACAAAATGTCCCCACTACTCTATGCCGTAATGGAAAACAGAACAAAAACTGTAGAAAACTTATTACGAAAAGGTGCAAAACTAGAAAGTGAAGCACCAAAAGCATTAATGGCATCAATTGCACACAAAAATCTAGCAATGGTAAAACTTATTTGCGAACACGTACATGCTCATGGTGACTTTTTAAATAAACACCCAGAAATGAGTTCGCCGAAGTTATCACCTCTACTTTTAGCCGTAAAAAAAGGCATTCCGTCTATTGCTGAATACCTTGTCAAACGTGGTGCAGATATTCACCAATTTACTTTTGGTGAACCGACACCCCTTTGCGTTGCAATTAAATCCAAAAATGAACGAGTTGTTAAGGCGCTTATTGCACATGCCGATGATCTTGATGTTGCTTTTAAAGAAAATATAACACCACTTATGTTTGCAATAGAGCATGGCAATAAAAATATTGTAAAGCTTCTTTTAGATAAAGGTGCAGATTCATTTCGTGTTATAAAAGGTGATTGCTCACCTCTAATCTTAGCAGTACAACAAAATAAACTTGATATTGTGAAACTTATTCTAGATAAGATGAGTACCAGTGACGAAGACAAAAATATTGCTCTTTCAGAAGCAATGCTTTCACGTCAAGACTCTATAGCTGAAACCTTAATAAAAAAAGGTGCCGGCATTTCTCAAATAGGCAACAGCATTGAACATGAGACAGTTCTTGATACAGCTTTACAAGATCAAAATACAAAAGTTATTAAATCATTAATAGATCAAGGTGGAGACCCTAACCAAAAATTACACAATGGCATGACGCCCCTGCTCTACACCATATTCAATAATGATATTGAGTCATTTAAAGTGCTGATGAATTCTAAATATATTAATATTGATGATGGGGTTGATGATTTAACACCATTAAACACAGCCATCGGCAAAAATAACCGTGAAATGGTGCAGCTTCTCATTGAAAAAGGTGTTAAAGACCTCAAACCTGGCCAAATTTCAAATGCACCACTTGAATTTGCTCTCACGCTAGGTCATACAAAAATTGCCAACTTGCTTTGTGAGGCAATGATTTCACATCATAAATAAAGTGTTACGTTGTAAATGTTGAAGCCCAATAGGCAGGTACTAGGGGCTTCTGTAGTAATGATTTCAAAGGTTCAGGCTGTAGATCTACATCATTAATATGATGGAGTGGGACCCACTCAAAGTCTAAGTGTGGCTCAAGGTTTTTTATTTCAGCTCGCGCCACAGAATCTGCCGTCTGCATTTGAAAGAGTAAGTTGATTTCCAGCTGATTAGCATGAGTATCAGGCCATATATGTTCGATTGCACCTATAAAGTCAGACACCTCTACTTTTAGCCCAAACTCTTCTTGCATTTCTCTTTGTAAAGCATACTTGGCGCCTTCCATAGACTCAATATGCCCGCCAGGTAAAAAAAGCATCGAAGTCCCTTTGGTTTTAACTGTGAGTAAATATCCATCAATAATAAGAAAACCTCTTGCAAGGTAATGAAAATTTTTTAAATTCACTTTAAGCAACCTCTTTAAAATTCGTGTACAAAAATGTCGTTCAATAAAAAAGCAACATATAATTTTAATCTAAATTTTCAATTGCTATACTCTTTTATAATAAAAACAAATAAAAAATCAGTTTGACATCAACATAGAAACAATAAGAATAAAGGTAAAAAAATGCCCTTTTCCTCAATAAATGCCATATTAAATAAAACATGTGTGGATTGCCATCAAACACCGTCAACCCCTGACATTCTTATTAAAATAAATGGCTGTAGTCATAAACATCATTTACATTGTTTAATCGATCGATCACAAAAAGTACTTGCTTCAACTCAATCAATGTCATGTCATAATCAATGTCAGAACACAATAAATTTAGAAAAAATAATTCAGGCAAGTGAAAAGAATGCTAAAACAGCCATGCCACAAACGCTTGCAACAATGATTCAGCAACTCGCAGAAACATTTACAACAAAAACAGATCAAGAAACAGCAGCACAAGCCTATCACCACTTGGCTTCACTCTGCGGACCAGAACAAACACTCTTTATTAATAATAAATATCTTAACCGAATAGATCTCCTCACAAAAGCAATCGACTTTGCTCTTATGGCAAAAAAACCTGACTTAGCACTGGATTATTGTAAAGTCCTGCTTCGCCATCAAGATAGTTTTAACCATGAAGTCTTTATTCAAGGCCATTTGATAGCAAAAGAAGATTTAAAATCATGGGTATCAGAACAACACATACCACGGGAGCTTTACTTGCAACCTACAGTAAAAGGTTTTAAACAAAGTAAGCTTAGTATTGTGACTGAAATGGATGCAATTCTACTTAAAAGTAACAACGAAAATGCAATGCTACCCTCTGTCCAAAACATGTATGCAGATATTCTTAATAAATTAAGACATATGGTCCCTAAAGGCTTAAATTTACCTCAAGCACATGCAGAAATTAAAGATGTAATCAACAATGCGCCATATCATTTACGCTCTAAAGCATTCAAAGGTCTTGAATTTTTAATGGAACCAGCAATTCACATTCCTCGCGTTGGTACAACCCCTCAAGGTGCAATGGTGACAGTTTGGTCCTATATTCGCACAATTGAGGAAGGCCAAATGAAAGAGAACCTGAAAAAAGCATTTGTCGAACGCTTTGCAGAATGCCATCTAGAGCAACCCTGCCCACATGGAACTGCAACTCGGATGCTCGACACTCTCAATGGCATAGACCCTGAGTTTACTGGGCTGTTTAACCCTGAAGCAGTTAAAGACGAATTAAGCACGATTATCGCCAAAACCAATGAACTCACCGAACGGGTGTATGGAGGCTATGTTGACTCGTTAAAGCTTGAATCACCAGAGAAATCTGAGGAAATACAAGCAAATTTTAATGATTTAAAACGAGACATCATGCAAGACAAAGTATTTATGCTCATGAGTAACCGTGTACCACGCTCTACGCTTGAAGCAGAATTTAATGACATACTGCCTCAAGGTACCGCTTTTTAATATTACAGCATCCAAAGCATCTACGTGAGCGCAGACTTTGCGACCACACCAGCAATAACGGCAACCCCGAATAATGGAAGACCAGCACCAAACAAAGTGCTTCGGCTTATATGAAATGGAAATCGAGACGCTTTTGGCTCAGGCTGTGTTTGTAATTGATTATACCAACCATGTTGGGAGTGTAGAGTTACCTCACGTGGCTTTTCAGCATAATGAGTCTGATTTGAGCTCATTGTACCTTCTTCTAAAATTGAACCTAGTTTAAAGCTGTTTGGTTTTGGTCTTTGTGGCTGCTCTTTTGGCCTTTGGCTTGCTCGTTGTAATGTGCCTTCGGACAGTGAAGGCCCCCGTCGCAGTGGAGTTGCAGCAGTAGGTCTTTCTCTTGGCTCGCGATGAACACTATTTGCTTCGTAAGTTTTCGCCATAGTTGCTAATTCATCCAGGCGAATGATTCGTTTTGATGAGCCTGAACCCGCTTTCTTCATATCTCCTTCAGATTGCGGCGATACTCTTGGCATAACATCAATATTTTGACGAAGTGCTGGAAAGTCATGATGAAATGGTAATAAATTCGTTTTATTATTTTGAATTTGTGTATTTAATAGAGGCACGACTTTTCTTCCTGTTGTTTTAAGACATGATTAAAGTGTGCAGGAAATTAGCATGTCACTGAAAAGCCATCAATGGAAAACCCTTCAATTTAACATTAAGCCATCAAATTTAAAGAACAAAGTTATATTTTTCATTCGCAAAGGTCGAATATCGAGCAGATACAATACCTTATTTATAATGATATTAAGCATGGACATCATTGCTTTTATACAATAAAGTCCATGCTTCAACTTGTTAAGCATCCATAAAGCGAGTTGTACCAGAATTTAAAAAAGCTGTAATAAAGTCATCTTTATCTTTTCTTTTCACAATACCTTTGAAAATATCAACGTTCACATCGAGCGTAAATCCACAGGAATGGGACTTAAAAAGCAGATGTTTATCTTCATCAGTAAACCGAGTCAAATTCATTGTTAAATCAATTTTAACGCTTGAGAAATAGCTAGAACCAGTTAGATCTTTCGTAATATCACGGATTTGATCTGGCCTTGATTGACGAACAGCTTCTTTGATCCAGTTAAACATCGTTTGCGCCAGTGCTTGATCTTCAGGCCTTGCAGTTTTAGCAACTAAAGAGTCACTAAACCGTTTTGTCGAATCTTGCGGACCTGCAATAATAAATGTTAAGTCTTCAACAGATTTATAATCAGGTACCACGATCATCGATAAACCAACGATAGACATATAACTGCAAATATTGATAGTCTGCTCTTTTAACTCACTTTTATCAAGGGATTTCAGATACTCAACTTGAGATGGTTTGCCATAGAGAGATGGCAATACTTTTTGCATTAAAGCAATTGTTTCAGTTGGATTTTTTACTTCGACAAAGTTATCGATGATAAACTGTTGTGTGGATTGGGCATCTTTTCCTTTTGGCAGCATATGCTCAAAGTTTTCAAATGTCTCATATAAATGTTCAAAAAAAACACTCTCAAATCGATGCCCAGTAGAAATGCCGATGTATAACATTTTACTTAAAATCGCGGCAACAGCATTTGCTTCTTGTAATAGTTGCACTTGCTTATCAGAGGTGTAGTCCATTTCTGCTAAAGAGTACAAGCCATTCGCGCCTTTCGTAAATAGACCATCTTTTTTGTCAAGAAGCTGATTAAAGGCATTCTCAAAGGCTTGACGACTTAACCCGCCAATATCAATGCCCTTCTCACCTTTGTACTGTATATAAAGATCTTCTTGCGGGTTGTGACGAATATATTTAAGAATATCTTCCGCCTCTTTACCTGGCTCTGTTACGACCTTAACGGAAATAGGATGACGACTTGCACCAGTTTCAAATGTAATCCCTCGGACACGCTCAAATCTTGTGCGCTCATTATCACGGTCATTTAGGAATGTACCCTGTACATTAATAATACGATTAGTTCGACCACGACTTGTCTGCACATCACCAAGGCTATACACATAAGATGGTAACTTTTGAATCAGCTGACAGTTTTCGAGGTACAGATTTCGACCAAGTACAAGGCTACGAGGCAGGTGCTCTACCCTAATACAGTTCGTCATATCAAGAGTACCGCCAACACTCAATTGTTTTGGCATTTTATTTAACTGAGTACAACCTTTAAGTTCAAAACGATCGCCAACAGTCATTTTTTCTGGCAATTCTTTCAGGGCTGTACATTTATATAAGATAAGATCCCGTTTAAACGTATGATTCTCAGGTAATGTTGTTAAACGATTACATTTAGATAAAATAACATCTTTACCTACTTTAGTAGTAGCTGGATAGCTTTCAAGCTTAGCGCATTCTTGCAGTTCAAGCGTTCCATCTACAATTAAATTCTTGGGTATTTCCTTAAGGTTTGTTGCGCCAGACAAATTAAAATTACCTTTAATACGCAAATTGTTTGGTAATGCAGTTATTTTACCCAAGTCTTGTAGATCGATACTTTTAGCTACAATAATTTGTTTATCTTTTAATGTCGCACCCACAGCTTTAAATGCACTCGCAAGAGATAGACGATCTTTTTTATCATCCTCATTCTCAGCAGAGTTTACCCATTTAGAAAGGTGAGCATCAATATCGCTGATTCTCATTTTTTTTAGATCAACTGTACCAGGCCCTGCGGCTCGCATAGATGAACCAGACTGCACTGCTGGTCCATAAGCATGCTGCTGGTTAATACAGTTTAAGTAGTTAAAAGCATTAGGATTAATTTCTGGTAAATTGAGCCTTGCTCTTTCGGGGAAACATTGCTGACAATTAATTTGAGGCATAGGGCTATTCCATTATTTTTATGCTGGTACTCCTCCTACGCCAGTAGAAGGCTTTTCTTTTCAGTGTGGACATTATTCTGATATTGAGCTTAATAATCCAGCTTTACTTGCAATTCTATAATCCAAGCTCAAATTTCAACTGGTTATTAAGAAGTTATACCCTAGCAGCTATTCAACAAAAGACCTTCTCAAAGACCTTTTGCTCTTTCTTTTCAGTGAATGCTTGTCTCTTATAGAACTTATGGGCTTTATCACGAATGGCATTGCATCGAACTCGTATTGTATCGACCTGTGGCTGAGCCCAAGTTTCAGCATATTCAACAAGCTGTTGACCGACACCATGACCTCTGGATGCTTCAGACACGACCAAGCTCACAATTTCAGCCACGATACCTTCAGCTAAGCGAGCATCAATAATAACATTGATGCATCCAAGAATTTGCTGATTCAACTCATACACAAAGACTGCACCATCACGTGCTTGGATTAACTCAATACGTTTTGCAAGTTGATCTTGACTCACATCATAACCAAGCTCTTGAAGTAAACCTATTACTGCTTGTGCATCTTCAGGCTTAAACTGCCGAATCATCTTTTATACCTTCTTCATTATTTAAAACGGTCTATCAGACTAACATCACCTTTAACCTTGAGCAATCTCTTTTGCTTGTAAAACTTTACGTCGCGACAATCGCCCCCATAAAACCTTAATAAGCTTAAATTGCAGATCAACAAGTAAACTAAGCGTAATGCCGCCAACTACTCCATAGACAAGTGCATCCTGTGTAAATGGAATACCCCACTTAAAGTGAATATAAGTTTGTTTTAACAAATATTGCAGCTGAGGGTTTTGCATGGCCCAAAGCTTTTCGAAAAGATTTTGACGCTCAAATCGTTCAAGGGTTGTTTCAATAAGTACATACTCTTTTAAAATATTAAGCTGCTCACGAGCCATCTCTTGCACACTTGGCTCATCATTAACTAAATGATTTTGAATCATGGCTTTTGCAGATGGAAAACCATGCATATCAGCAATGGCTTCGTAAGTATTAACTTGCTTCGCATAAGCCGCAGCGGCACCAGACAGCACTAAAGTATACTGATTCATAAAGTGCGGTATTTGCGTACAAAGCATAAGACCAAAGCCAAAGACAAATCGAGCTATCCACTGACCTATCATTGCATACCCTCTTTTTCTGAATCGAATTGACCATGCTGAATAAAGTAAAGCGCCTGCCTTATCACTTCATCATCTTTCATAATAAATGGGTGAGAAACATCCACTTCAAGATGATCCGTCATCCCTTTCACTTTTGTACTTTCAACAGAAACTTTGCCATCATCTGGGTTTTCAAGAAACTGGCTTAGAATAAAATTAATCGTGCTTGTGCCTGCAATAATACCAGTCTCATATGTCACCGCACCGAGTGATAGAGGAATTGAGTTTGCGTCCGTCCCTAGCTGTAAACCTGCTGGCCCATTGAGCCACTTAAACCCTGGCACATTTTTCATATTATCGACCACTGCACTACCTTGATTAGGTGGGGCTAGCATCACGACACGACCGAGATTTTCTAGAGTGTTATGCTCAAAATAGTAACGTACAAGTATGCCGCCCATAGAATGAGTCACAAAATGCACTTTTTCACTTAGGCTTCCACATTGCTCTAATGCCAGAGGAATATGCTGACTTGCAAGCGTTGATATATTGAACTCTCGCGAAGGATAATCATAATTGACCACATGATACCCAGCCTCAGTCAAATACTGATCTAAGTCACTCATAGCATCACTTGTTCGTGCAAGACCATGCAATAAGACAACACATTCTTTAGGACTGGCGCTCGCCTTAATATCTAAAGCTCTTGTATCAGCATTCGCTTGGATGGCATAACATCCTATAAACCCACAGAGCGACAATATCCATTTTTTTAATACCACTTCAACACCTTCGTTTTTTCCGTTGTACTACTGCAAGAATAGACCGATTTACCCATGATAATAGGGATATTCAATATCAGCCAAATATGCAATCATGCCGACATTAAACAGCGTTCTACCGATTAAAGACAAAAAAGAGCATTATTATGGTCAGTAAACCATCGCAAATATTTCATGGACAGCAAACAAAGCAACTGATTCCATCTGAACAGACACCTCTACTGCAGTCTGGCAACCAACAAAACTACACAAGCAATATCGCCCCCTTAGACTCAAGAGCAGAATCTGCATTACGCCAGATTCTCGAGCAATCATATGCCCTTATGGATGAACCTAGACGTCCATCAGACAATGCTGCTGCCCGTACACAGCATTCACCAACACACGTGCATGAAGCAATGGTTAAAAACCTTGCCCTTAACGGCGTATTAACATTAATTAATACCAAGCTTAATATTGCGATGATCGCGAACAAACACAATAAAGATGCTGTTAATACTATCTGTAGTGCAGGTCTATTCTTATCTGTTATTGGTGTTATGTATGCGACACATCTGATGGCCAAGTGTACTTCTGCAAACAGTACACTATCCCAAGTTGTTCGCCCATCAGCAGTCATCCAATCAAGACAAGACACTGATATCGAAAGTCAAACCCAAGAATCAGGCCAATATACGAAAGCGAAGTCAGCATCCTGGATGCTGCTCGCACTCAACCTCGCGCTTGCAGCAAACTGGGCAAACTCGCTCGATAAAATCAATGGGTTACCTGAAGCATCATAGGTCTTTGTAAATACAGCTCCTCTTTCAGCACCGAAAGCCATATTATTAACCGATTCATTAATCTACTAAAAATTGAGAATACTATGGCTTTACCTACAGCTTCAAATACAATACCAGCGCACCTTAGTCGTATAAATTTACACACTCGCATTAGCACTCTAGGTAATACCCTTTTGGGTGCTATTCAAGTTCAAGTAGCACCTAATGCTCGCATTTCGAAACATACACCAACATTAATAAAATCAGATAAAGCAGGCATGGAACATTTTTCATTGCATTACAAAGGTAAAACGATTGGGGAAATTGATTTATCACCAGATAGCCGATTTGTAGAATGGATTGTTAATCTTGACTCAAAAAATCTAGAGCATGTTGGCAAAGCCTTAATGGAATTTGCCAGTAAATTATGTGCATTAAAAAATACAGGTAATGCAAAACCAGACATGGCACTCGATGCCTCATCAGGCTCAAGTTTATTTTATTTTAAACTCGGCTTTCGTTTTGACGAAGACGAAAACACTAAAAATGAGCAGCTTTCAAGAATCTGTAGCACTCAGCAAGTACTAACGCCACAAGAGCTGCTTTGCAATACGCCTGTTGGCGATATGTATTTAGATTTATCAAAAGCATCAAGGGGCCCTGGAGACCCAAGGCACCTTAATGCACTTCTCTAAATCAGCATTAAGCAGCATCAAACTTTAAATCAGTGGAAAGCATAAAGCTTTTCAAAAGATTAAAGCGCTCTGTCTCTGGAATTGTTTTATAGGCACTTGCGTTAATATCAATAGCTCTAGCACATGTATGCGCATGCACAAGTGCGTCAGACTTTTCTGTTTCACCAGTAATATTAAAAATTAAATCTGGCGCATGAGGGCTCAAATATTCAGAACCAGTCATTGCTTCACACAATGGCTTTAGCTCTTCTGTTGTTGCTTTTGCCACGATAGTTTGCAAGTCTTTTTTCAACTGCTCTACAAACTCATGATCTTCTTCATCAACATTTGGTAATGTACGAATTTTCAAATTTTCCATAAAAAACTTGGTCAGCTTTTCTGGGCCACAAATGGTTTCAATAAATGCTTTTGGATTGGTATCGATATTCATACCACCATCACGCATCGCATTTGCAAGCGTAAAATATGGTAAGGCTGTTTCTTTTACATACCCTCGCAGCTCATCAAGCGGCATTTCTTTTAGGTAATCAGCATTTGCTTCATTGTCTTGAAGCTCCGCATCAACAATGCTCAACACTTTAATAAGTTCGTCTTGCTGCAATTGATCAACAGCTTCTTCATGTAGTGGATTTTGAGCATCACTTGCAAGCCAAGCAGCATGTGTTTTATTGAGAATTTCAGGCTGCATGCCATAGCCAAGCCCCATTTTTAAAATACCAGTGCGGCTTAAAATCAGACCAAGGTCTCGTAAAAGCTGTTTTTGCTCTTTAAATGCCTGCGGCTTTAGCTCGAAGAAACCCAACTTGCCAGCAGTAAACAAGCCTTTTTCATTGGTTAAAAGTTGCTTATAAGCTTGCGCAAATGCTTGTCGGCTTAAACCACCTTGATCAATACCGACGTTGTCTTGATACCGAATAAATAAACTTTGGCTTGGCTTCTCTCGAAGCACTTTGAGAATATCGTCAGCTTCTGTGCCATGCTTCGTCACAATTGCTTTTGATGTTCGGGCAGAATCACCATCGCTATCAACTCTGTAACTTACATTTGGTAAATGCAGGCTACTTAAGTCAGCAATTGATTCAAGAGATAAGCCTGTATTAATCAGATTAATTCTGCGCCCTATTTCACTCGAACCATCATTAACTGCAGGCAATGTATGGAACCACTCAGGCACTTGACGCAGACTTGCACAGCCAGTCAAATCAATATGTCCGCCGATGCTCAATGGCTGTTGTGGGAACTCTTGAATTGCAGCGTGAGTCATTGTGAGGTGCTCACCAACTTTGAGGTTATCAGGAATTTTCGCTAGCATTAAACAAGATTTTGCTTCAAGGCTACCCTTCACTTCTAGCCCATTTGGTAACTCAGCTAAACTCAAACAATGGTCTAACTCTAAACTACCATTCACTTTCATATTCTCAGGCATTGAATGTAACATGATGCAATACTTAAAGCTCATGTTACCTTTAATATTCATATAATCAGGCAGATGCGTTAATTGTGGGCAAAGCTCGACTTTAGCATCACCATTAACTCTTAAACCTTCAGGGAGTGAACCTAGCTGCTGGCAATCAGAAATATAAAGATTTCCATTCACCATTAAGCCCATTGGAAGTTCCCGTAAACGTAAATTATCAATTAGATGCAGGTCCTGCCCTACATTCATTAAACTTGGCAAGGTTAATAACTGGTGGCACTGGTTAATAACGAGCGCACCTTGTACATCTAGATACTGTCCAAGGCTTTTTAATTGACCACATTCATGCAACTCAAGATTACCTTTTACAACCAAGTTATCAGGTAACTTTTCAAGATTAGGCATACGCATAATATTTAAATCACCATCAAAAATAAGGTGATCTGGGAGCGAGGTAATTTTAGACAAGCTTGATAAACTTACATTGCCTTCAATATGCATACCGTCTTCACGGATATGAATTGGGTTTTGCTTTAACTCATCTGCAAGATTAGCTCTCCAACCACGCTCTTGCGCATTAGGTGCAGCGTTAACCCAATTATCCAAATGATTATCTGCTACGTGAATTTGTTTTAAGCGTGAGTTTTGCGCTGGTGATGACATTAAAGGCAGAGGGTTAGACACCTTCGATAATGCATCGACTGGAGAATAATTTTGACTTGAATGTAATTCTTGAATATCTGCTGCATTTTGCGCAAATGGGGCCGCTCGCCCAATTCCATTAGGCATGATAATAATCCTTTATCTAGAGTTTCTTATTCCATTATGCGGTGCATCAACAATTCCATTCTTGCTACACCTGTTATAACCAGCACCAATAAAACTATATTTTTCAGCCAGTTACACAATCCTACTCATACAATCTAAAACACCAATGCTACATCGATGTGACATTGGTACTGCATGTAAATTGCTTACCAGTATATAAGGATGCTTAAAAAAAGAACATAACCAAATGTTATAAAAATGTTATAAATTTGTGATACTTAGAATTGCACCAAATTTGATCACTGATCAAAACAAGAGAAAACACCTTACTTTTTTCAAATTAAAGAGGCAAAGCTTATGTGTAAGATAACGCAAGGACTTAAATTGAAAGAGTAATTGAGAGTATTAGGTAAGAAGAGTAATGGGTTGATCTGGGTGGAGCACTCGAATATCTGCCAAGAGAAGATTGACGGCAGCATCTTCTGTAAAATTTACAGATTTTAAAATCAGTGTAAGATCAACACCTACTTGACGAGCGTCAATAACTTCAGACTCAGCAAGAATGTCATGACTCACCCACAATGAAGATGTGTAAAATTCCGGCTTGGCTCTTAGCCGTAAATAATGTTCTCTCGTGTTTATTACTATGACCAAAATACACCTTCCACTTAGAGTGAGGTATTGTCTTTTGAAAGAGTAACTTTAAATGTGGCTACAAAGTCTGGATTGAGAACAGGTATGGCATCTTTATGGAATTGGTAGGCACCACCTTGTCCAGGCTCTATAGAATCTTTAATAAAAGGGTATTCTAACAATTCTTGAGTTAATTGATTAATTATACGCACACGTTCAGCATTCAGACTTTCGATAATACCAAATACTTGCTCTGCTCTTAACCAAGTCCCATCTGTATTAAATATATTCATACCAACCAACAGCGTCTGTCCTTGTTGCATCGTTGCGAGTTTTTGTTGGTGTTGAAGCATGATTACATTCTCTATAAAACAAAATTAATGAAAATATACCAGTGACACTTAAAGGATGGTGGGTGCCGATCATCTTCAAATGCCACAAGTATAAGAAGCTTGGCAGCCAAAAATCATAGGAGTAACACGCCTATGATTTAAGATGTACAAGGGGATTGCGAGACCGAGATCACCAAGCTTCTACATTCATTAACGCAAGGTATAAATTCACCCTGTCGCTTTCAAGCAGCTTTTTTTTAACATATTGAAATTACACTACAAAGAGATGCCGTTATCCTGCTGATTTAGCTGCCCCTCAAGAAGACTGTTTTCAAGATGATTCTTTATATCATTATTTTTATTCAATCGAATAGCAGTGTAAGTATCCCTTGTCTTGAGGTCCTCATAGACAAAAAGCTGCTGGGATAAAGTTTTAATTTGGAAAATTTTGTTTTGAGTCTGAGAGTTGGGTTTCAACATTTCAACTTGATTATCAGTACGCCCTACCCCCATCACTTTCATAAAATGCATACTGCCAGCTTTACCCCAAAAGCCAAACTCCACATGCACAGACGCTGTTTCTTTTTGACCATGAGACTGAGAATAGAGTGCGTAGGATGAATCAGGAAAAAAGCGAATAACCGCTTCGTAATAACCACCATTATTGAGTGGTTGTTTTAAGTACCAATCACCATGCATATGCTCGATTGAGCTTTCTCTATTCTGAAGAGTATTAGATGCTACAGCGTCTATTGGACGAATACTCTCAGTTGAAGTTAGAGTTGATGCTGGTTTAGTCATTGAGCTTGTTGCACAGCCATTCATAACCATAAAAAATAATAATAAAAACAACAATTTCATAAAAACTCCAAACCTGCACTAACCTAAAGCAAGCGCCAGTCTATCACGCCCCTTTGCATTTCGTATTTGTCCTTTACTAAAGCATGTCATTTTATAGCATCATCAATCATGTACTGATCATTTTGTATCCAACCACGCCCAAACAAAAAGCAATTTGCTAGCATCAAACACATTCAAAAAAAAATAAATGGGTACTCTAAATGAAATTAACACCACATTTTTTTAAACCTGAACCTGACCGTATTTGCTCGGATAAACTTCATGGCTCAACCATGCAGAGAACATACGAACAAACACCTGGCCAGCACCCGACAATGCTTATAGAGTGCGTTAAACGAGTCACACTCGATGAGATTAAAGAAGCAAAATATACAGGTACAGCTAACTTTGTGGTTGATAAGTTTTTTGATCTCAAGATGGCTATTGACTCTGATAACTATGCCTCTTGTGGACTACGAATTGATGGTCATGCTCATCTTGCAAAAAATGAAGATAATGAACAAGAAGACGTACTTGCAGCAGGTGAAGTTGGATTTGAAGAAGGCAAGCTCCATGCAATTTCAAATGACTCAGGTACAAACCTACCCCCAGGCATTGGCGAACCATTTGGCGAAGAACATAAGAACCAAGCGGTAAAAGCATTTGAGCTACAGCTGGGGGCTGCAGCAATGAAAGGCGTTAAATACTACTCGCACGGCAAAGATGGTGAATTACCCAAGGTTATCACCCTTTAGCCTATCAAAATATTTATTGCACCTGACGAATAGATGGGCTTACGGTAGCAGCAACATCGACTCTAAAGTTCACACAATCAAAAGCATAGTGCTTAAAAGGCTCTTGAAATTCAGAGTCTGAGTCAGTTGTTGCTTTCACATAAGCGATAAATGCAGAAGCTTCAAACACGCCATAAGGCTCATTTACTTCTGTTGGGTTTAATGGTGCAAGAAAACCCTCAGATGTAACAGAGTATGTAATAAACTCTTCAAAACTAATTTCATAAATAGCGCTTTGTGAAGTGACTTCTGCTACTCGTTCTGCATGCATTATTTCTTGCATCAGGTCTTGCGCATTTTTATTTCCGATAACAGCATCATTTTCAAAGTTAAGCGCATCTGGCGTATGAGCTTGAGCAACCACCAAACAAAGAGAACCATCATCATTAATTTTGGATTCAACTAAATCAAGCTCTTGATATTGGTTCAATACATCTAACACTTATGAGCTCCTCTTCAACTTCAATTGAACTCAATATATACCCTATGAATAGCTTTGAAGTCAAAGAGATAAGTAAAGAAGAGCAGCTTAAAAGCTGCAGAATTAGAAATGATCGTAGCTTAAATCAAAACCGTCACTAAAGTCTGACCAGTGAGGCATAATGACTGCGCAAAACAAAGCTGGTAAAACATAAGGCACAAATACGCCCAAACTATGTTGCAAATTCCAGCCTAAACCAATGTATTGCGATCCAAATGTACCTGCCAAAACGACAGCACCTAATAAATAAGCGCTCCAACGCTTTAACTGAAAAGCACCAACGATTGAAACTAAAATTAAAACATTAGCAATCATATTAAAAACTGATGAAACCATTGTAATTTGCTTAGCTTCATTTGCAATAAAAGCAGCTCGTGCACTGTAACCAGTCACAGGAACATCAACGAAACTTTGCACAATAAAAATGGCCTGCATAGATGCAAGGAGATTAAGGAGTTGAAGAACACCGAAGAAAACACAAAACATTGTGATTATTTTTGGACGCATTGAAGTAGCCTTTTGTTTATGACAACTTATCCTTTTGCTATAACTGCTTGGCTCTAAAGCTAGCGGTACTAGGCGAATATCCATATAACTTCCATTTACAAACATTGAAATTAAGGCTACAGCGTTTATCCTGAAAACATTCTTGAGATGTTTTTTAAATTCATGAACTACTGCAGAACTTATAAAAAACTTTGAAAATTAAAAAATATATTTTCGTCTCTTACTTTAACGATAGGCAAGATATCTTAGTTACGCAAAAATAAGTAACTAAGGTTTTAGTCTTAAAAAATAAGTCTTTACTGCTGATAATGAGCAAAGTTTACTTCAATAATAGTTATTTATCGATACACTTTCTTTAAACTAATAAACCTATTAAACATAAACAATTGAAATCAAATTGCTCACTTTATAACACCATTAAAAATTGTTCTCTTTTTGACCGCCCACCATGCTTTCACATCCATTACAATGAAGAATTAAAAGACACTGAGCAAAAAGTCAAAAGAAAGCTTGCATATACCCATAGACATAATAAAGAAGAGTTTTACAAGGGAATACAATTCGACCTCAAGTGTATGTATAATCGAAACAATACAATGAAATCACACCATGCAACGTCCCAAAATTGCTTTGAGCACTACTGATATTAATTTGAGAGACGTTGCCTAAGCCCCTTGAAATAAGGAACTTTGATGAAGCATCGACTGCACTCTTGGGAGTATGTACTGACATTTACTCTGGACAATGGCGAAGAGACTATTGAACAACAGCACGTCTATCCAGTAAATAAAGATAATGACCTACTTTTAGCAAGAGCCTCTGATTCAGGCTATGTTGAAGTTAGCCTTTCTTGCAATGTACCTCAACCAGATGAACAAGGCTTTTTTATTACCAATAAAGAGCATGTATTACATCAAAACCAACGCTGGGCGCATCTTGAAACTCAAGGTAGTAACAAAGTACAGTGGAATTCAGTAAAGCAAATTACAATTGAAGAGTACCAAGGTCAAACTCATACTCTCAAATCCCCATTTCCAGAAAAGGAAATCACACTTAAAGCCTCTTAAACGAGGCAATATCCTTACATCTTTACCTGAGATTTTTTATGACTATACGTAGCTTCCTTTCGCGCTGTGAACGCTTCAGTTTCGCCCGTAATGAAACACCTGATAAAGGGCGTATTACTCAGCCGTCACAAAATAATAAGTGGCCAATGATGAAGTGGAAACACAGAAATGATGAGTGCACAGGTCGAGCTGATTATTATTGGAAGAAAGCAGAAATTGAAGCTAATACCGCTCGGATTGTGACAAATGAGCAGGGTATTAAATGTTTGAGATTCCCCAATGACCGCCCTGTCATTGTTAAAAACCAGAAGTATGTCATTCTTGATGACCCAGATTTTAAAGAGAATAATGGTGAGCGCTTAGTGATTGGTAGCCGTTTTGCTTTTCACAGCACAATCGCTGGTGGTCAAGATATCAAATATGGTGGTTATATAACAACAAATAACAACAGCCGATTATCTAAAGCCTCAGATGTTGATTCATGTACAGGTCATTACTTCCAAGCATATGGTAAAGAAGCACATACGCTAGAAGAAAAACAACAAGCACAGGATTGGGATCAATATAGAAACCAAAAGTTTTCTGAACTTATTGATGAAGAAATTGAAATTGGTGATAACTCTACAGTTGGTCTGGGTTTAGAACCTCAAGAGCAACGTATAGCTGCAGAGTTTCCAAACGGCTGAAGATAAAAACCAATTCAATACCAATCGGTATAAATAAAGCAAACTTTAGGGTAAAATAAACTATGATTAAGCGTTGTACAAGAAGATTGAGAGATTAAACAACCGATATGAAATCATATATCCCACTCTTTTTAGGCAGCCTTCTTGCATTCGCCCCTGCTTACGCAGATGAGAAGCATTGGATTACGGGGACGCTCGATAACGATCTTTTTGTAGGAAATGATAGTGGCTACACGAACGGCTTGTACCTATCATATTTTAAAGCCCACTCAGCCGACCAAAGCCCGTTACAACCAGATATCTTTGTAAAACCATTACTTTGGATGCTACCAGACACGAAACCAACAGCTACGGTGAATGTTTACTCCTACGGTCAAACCATGGCTACTCCTAGCGATATTACAATCGAAGAACCACCTCTCGATGAAGTGCCATACTCTGCTGCCTTAATGCTTACAAACACTTTTGTAGAAGTACATGGCTCTCGTGCGGACTCAGTAAGAACAGCTTTTGGATTTGTAGGCCCTATCGCAGGCGGTGAAACAGCACAAAAGGTTGTGCATAAAATTATCGGTTCACCAGAGCCAAAAGGTTGGCATACTCAGCTTGGGAATGAATTTATTTTCCAGTTTTCAAGAGGTTCAATATGGCGCAACTGGTCATCAAGTAACGACCATATGGATATACTGACATTTGCTGAAGGCTCATTGGGTACATTGGAGTCATCCGTTATTGGCGGTGCTTACTTTAGGTACGGTCGAAACCTCGCCCCATCATTTATGATTCCACTGCTCAACCGGTCTCGAGCAACTAACCCAGGCTCTATAGCAAACGGCTGGAATATTTTTGCAGGCCTTGATGCTGGTTATACCTTCAATCTTATATATTTAGATGGAAATACCTTTAAAAATAGCCGCTCTATTGACTACAAACATGAGCAGCTTGGTTACACTTTTGGCTTTGCATATAGCTGGAGCCATATGGGCATTTCTTTTGCAGTCAGTGATTTAAGTGTCTTAACAAATGAGCGAACAAAAGACAGCATGAAAAACATGACACAGTTTGGCACCCTCACCCTTGCCTTCCAGCTCTAGATAGAGGGCATAAAAAAAGCGTCAGTACAAAGCACTGGCGCTTTCTTCTTAAACTTAAATATTTATAGACTTATTAAGCTGCTTTTTTGTATGCGAGTCGCTGGAAGTTGCTAATCTTACCCATGTCAGTTTCGAAATCCACAGAAGGTGTTAATCGCACTACAGGGCCTTGATTTTTAGACTTTTTTGACTTCGCAATAACAACAAATGCAACAACAGCGGCAGCAATAATCAATAGTTTCATGACGACTTCTCCTGACTTCTAAACAACAAATATGACACTAATTAGCCATAGTATGCATATAAAAAGGCCATGAGACCATAATCATCAAGAAAAAGTTTACAAACTTTAGACTTGCTCACTTTTTGAGCATATTTACACCTATCGCACCTTAATTGTCTAGAACCAGTGCAAGTACGAATTAAGTGACTGCTAAGTGCCCAGCAAGGCCAAGTACAAAGCCAAATATTGCACCTAATGCTGGCATCCAGTGCTTTTCAAGCTTGGCTTGAGGCGCCACATCTTCAAAAACTAAATAGAGGATGCCACCGCTTGCAAATAACATAATACCCCCCATTAAGGCATGATCTTCAGTTAAAACAAAATACCCTGTAAGGGCTGCAATGGGGCCAGTAAAGGCTAAAGCTACAAACATAAAAAGTATTTTGCGTTTAGAAGATAAATGAACAGCAAGCTCTTCAAAGGCATTAAAGCCTTCTGGGATATTTTGCAAAATAATCAAGCCTGCAATAAGCAAGCCTGTATTTTCACCGGCAGCAAAAGCAGCACCTAATACTATTGCTTCTGGGATAAAGTCAGAAAGCATGGCAACAAGTTGTCCCATTGAGCTTTTCAATCGGCTGAGATAGATGTCCAGTAAACAGAATGCGACGCCACCAGATATAAAGGCGATAACAGCAGAGGCCGCACTCATTTTTTCACTACCATCAGGGACAAGCACTAAAGCCACAGCAGAAATAAGCGCACCACCACCAAAGGCGACAATAAAATGCCGCCATTCATCGCTTAACACATTTGGCCGTTTGAGATCGAAAAAAGCAAGGCATGCTCCAAATGGCATAGCAAACCCAGCAATGAGTGACAATAAGATAACGAGAACAACTTCAGGCATAAGATAACCGCAATGAATAATAAAAAATTAGTATGCCATAAACTGTGCTCCCTTAAAACGCCGAGTAGGATTACCACGTTCCAAAGTACAATGCTGAAGTCGTTTTTGTGCTTCCGACTTCATGAGCGCTTGAATTTGCAATTCAGCTAAAGCTGTTTTTAAACGATCAAGCGCTATTTGCTTATTTTTATGTTGAGATCGACTATCAGATACATTGAAACTTAAACCAGAAGCTGGGTGAACAATTCGTACGGCACTCATTGTTTTATTAACATGCTGACCACCTGGTCCTGAAGATTTATGCGGCTCAAAATAATACCCAACAAGCGGCTCAGATTGACTTGTAAATGAATCTACAGGTGACATAGAAATAAACCAATTTTGTCTTTTATGGTGCGGTCTAAATGGACTTTTAGATTTCCATAAAATAGAACCACACCAAGACTCAAGTACAGCAGATTTATTTGTAGCAATAACACAAGATTTATAGCATTCAGGGTAATCTCCAGAGTAAATATCCCTTACTTCCGCAAGCGTATCTTGTAACACTAAAAATTGAATAATTTTTTGAGAGTAAAGGTAAACTGCGCGCTGGCACTCAGCAGGCCCCTCACCTGCTGATATTAAATAATAGAACATCTGTTACCCCTTAATGCACATAACTTGCTTTAAGGTGTGTACAACTTCAATCAGATCATTTTGATTCGCCATAACGGTATCGATGTCTTTGTAAGCACTGGGGATTTCATCTAGAACCCCCCTATCCTTACGACATTCCACACCTTGAGTTTGATCAATTAAATCTGATTCGTTGAAATGTGCCTTCGCCTTAGAGCGACTCATTACACGACCAGCACCATGAGAACACGAGAAGAAAGAGTCTAGATTGCCCTTGCCTTTTACAATAAAGGACTTAGCCCCCATACTACCAGGGATAATGCCAAGCTGATCGATTTCAGCTTGAATAGCCCCTTTGCGAGTAACGTAGACAGTTTCACCAAAATGGAATTCACGGGAAATATAATTGTGATGACAGTTAATGGCTTCTTTGGTCACTTTAAAAGCTGGCAATTTCTTTTTCAGGACTTCAAGCACTAAACGCATCATTTCTTTTCTATTTTCCATGGCATAATCTTGAGCCCACTCAACAGCTTCAAGATAATCATTGAATAAATCAGTGCCTTCAGATAAGTATGCAAGTTCTTTATCTGGTAAGCGACCAAGCTGATCACCCATTGCAATCTTGGCTTTTTCAATAAAATACTGACCTATCTGATTACCAATACCACGACTACCAGAGTGCAGCATAATCCATACATCATTATTTTCATCAAGACACAGTTCAATAAAATGATTACCACTACCAAGGGTACCAAGTTGTCTAACCCAAGTTAAATACGGCCTATGCTTTTTTATATAGAGTTTTGGGTGCTTTTCTATAATTGGTTCAAGTCCTGCAGCAATCGCTCGAATAGTTGAGTTTTTAGCAACATCTTTTTTATGTTGGTCAAGTCCAACTGGAACTGCCGCTTCGATTGCTGTTCTTAACCCTCTTAAATTATAAGGCAGTTGGTGAGCTTTTAAAGACAAACGCACCGCATTCATACCACAACCAATATCAACCCCAACTGCAGCAGGTATTAAAGCCTTTACTGTTGGTATCACTGAACCGACTGTTGCACCTTTACCAACGTGCACATCTGGCATAGCTGCAATATGATGATGAATAAATGGTAATTGAGAAATATTATAAAGCTGTGTTAAGGCTTTTGAATCTACATCATTTGTATAGATTTTGACGGGGACACGCCCCTTCGTCATTGTTATTTGTACAGGCATAAAATCACCAATAGTTCAAAAAACAACAAGGGAAAAATCCTAAATGTTCTTTGAAGAAATTAAAGTTATATTTATTATGAATGGCCACGCACGGCCTGATGATATGCTAGTAAGACAGGATCAATTGGCTTGGTGCGAGGACAGTAAAGTTAAATTTAAAAACATATTTACCTCCTCAAGTTGAATTTATTAAATTGAAGGTTGATCTTATTGTGACTTTTTAACGCTGTCAACCCTATAATAATAAAAAAACAATTTCACCCACTTGCGCAAACACCCCCTAAAGAGGTTAAATTTTGATCTATTTAGACATTCAACTTGATCATAAAAAAGACCATTGCCAGAATCAATGAACCAGTAGATAATATATATCTCAAAAGATGGATTAGCCAAGAACGCCTAGGATGGCGACTTGCGCTCTTATAACTCTATATTTATGCCGAAGGATTGGTCTTACATAAATCAACCCGACGGCTGGGTGATGTCCTAAGTTCACCTCTTTTTTAAATAAGCGCTGAAAAACACAATGCCGTTAAATAACAAATATTCGCTCAATCAAGTGAGCCACTTTAAAACAACCTATCAAGGAAAATTTTTTCAGATTTCCCATGGCTTTGTGCATGAAATAAATAGAAACGCTATATTAAAAGTAACAAACCAAACCCCATCATATATAGCACGCTTAAAATATGAACACTACTTACTCACCAAACTTGAAACTCCTGGTGTTCCTAAGTTAATAGGTATTATTTCAGACCAACAAAATTATGGACTTTTACTAGAAGATTATGGGTCACTGACTCTTAAAGACTATTATAAAAATACAATAAAGTTATGTTATCGTGACTTTATTGATATCGCCATAAAAATAGTTAAAGTTATCAGTAACATACATAAACAACGTATTTTTCATAAAGCAATACGCCCAGAGTCTATTCTTATGTATAAGAATACGCCCTATATAATTGACTTTAGCCATGCCACTGATTTCGCAAAAGAAAAAAGTGAAAATGCAACTCCATTCAATTTTGAAGAGCTTTTACCCTGTATGTCTCCAGAACAAACAGGGCGAATGAATAGAGATTTAGACTACCGAACAGACTTCTACTCTCTTGGTGCAACTTTTTACCAAATTCTAAGTGGTCGCCCTATGTTTATGGCGATCGATACCCTTGACTGGATTCATTGTCATTTAGCACTAACGCCCATCTCACTCACAACAATCAACCCAGAGATACCCCCAATGTTGAATGAGATTGTGATGAAGCTTGTTTCAAAGAACCCCGAGGAGCGCTATCAATCAGCAAACGGATTACTTTATGACTTAGCCTTATGTCAAAGATCGCCTTTAAGTACTTTTGAGCTAGGCAAACAAGATTTTAGCCATGAGCTGCAAGCGCCAAAAAAGCTTTATGGCCGAGAGTTACAAGTTGAAAAACTTTTGAATGCATTCGAAGATGCAAGTAAAGGCCAGGCTGTTTTAGCCCTCGTAAGTGGATTTTCAGGTATTGGGAAGACATCAGTTGTCCATGAAATCCATAAACCAATTACAGCCAAAAGAGGCCTCTTTCTCTCTGGAAAATGTGATCAGCTTAGACGAAATACGCCTTATGCTGCAATATTGGAATCTTTTGAAAGCTTAATTCAACAGCTACTTGCATCACCATCAAATGAGCTTGCTATTTGGCGACATAAAATTATTGAAGCACTTGGCAGTAACGCACAGTACTTGGTTAACGTTTTACCCAGTCTATCAAGTATTATTGATGTCCCTCCTGTACTACCACCAGACACTCAATACGATCACCGTAACCGTTTTGAATTAACCATTAGAGCCTTTATAAAAGTATTTACTCAAAAAACGCACCCGCTTGTTATATTTCTTGATGACCTGCAATGGGTTGACTCTGCAAGTTTGAAGCTCATAAAAACCCTTTTAAACGATCCAGAGCAACGACATTTACTATTAATTGGCGCATATCGAGATAATGAAATTTCAGAAGATCATCATCTGTATCATGCTATCAATGATTTTAAGCAAGGCATAAGCACTGTATTTGAGCTGCATATAGACACTTTAACTCGAACAGAGGCGGATCAGATAATACTTGATATGCTTTGCTCTTCTGTAGTGAATGAGACAGAACTACAAGCCTGTATATATCAAAAAACTGCAGGTAATCCATTTTTTATTCTACAGCTCATGCAAACACTGAACCAAGAAGAAATTCTAACTTGGGATAAAGAGGAGTTTCACTGGACATGGAGTCAAGTGCTAATTGAAGAACTTGGCATTGATGATGATGTAATTGCACTGATGAAAAGGCAATTATATAAGCTGCCACCGCAAGCGCTTGAACTCATAAAACAAGCGTCTTGCATTGGTAACCGCTTTTCTTTAACTGTTTTAAAAAGTATTAGCCACTTAGATCTTGAAACTATACATGATCTACTCACAACCCATTGCCACCATTTGGTCCAACCGGTAAAAGAAGCTTATCGACAAATATTAGTTGCTCAAGATTTTCCAAACATAGAGGTTCGCTATAAATTTTTACACGATAGAATACAGCAAGCAGCCTATCATCTTATGCTGGAAGAGCAACGAGTTATTACCCACCTTAAAATTGCACGTGGTGTTACACTAAATGCAACCGATAAATATATTAAAGACAACCTATTCTTTATAGTTGACCAGTTTAATGGTGGTTACTTAATTTCTTCAGAAAAAAATTATGTAACCAAAGATGAGCTCAGCAGTCTCATAAGGCTGAATTATAAAGCTGGTGAAAAATCTATCCAAGCATCAGCTTATGGAGTAGCACTCCATTATTTTAAAACTGCTATTAGCTTAATTCAGCAAGAAGACTGGACAGAACATTATAGTTTTTACTTGAGTCTGTTCACATTAGCTGCTGAAGCCGCCATGTATCACAAAACTGAATCTGCAATGATGCACTATGTCAGGCAAGTTCGCTTGAATGCTCAGTCAATTATTGATGAAATCCCTGTTATAGAGCTGCAAATTAGATATGCAGCTCAACACAATAAGCTTACACAGGCATTAGACTTAGCGGCACAAACACTACACGCTCTTGGTGTTAAGTGGTATACAAATATTAAAGAACATGAACTAGATAGATGCTACAAAGAAATTGAAGACAAAATTCACGCTTTGGGTGGGCCTGATGCCTTCCTTGAATTACCTCAAGAAACAGACCAAAAGCAACTTGCTATTATTCGTATCCTAGTATCAATGATCGAAACAACAAGAGGCCATAGCCACCTACTCTTTCAAGAAAACATCCTTCTCATAATGCAAAGATCTCTCAACTCAATCCACCCATACATGGGTTTTATACTAGGATGTTATGGTCTGCTATTATGTGGCGTTCGCTCACAGCTCAAAACTGGTGTTAAATTTGGCGTTATTGCTGAAAAAGTTGCAAAAACACACCAAAGCTCCCAGTATTATGCCCGGATGAAATTCGTAGTTTACTCTAATGTTCGCTGCTTTGGACCAGCATTTGCGTCAAACTTGCAAGGCTTAAAGGACTCTTTTGAGTATGGATTCGAAACTGGTGATTTAAACTATGCAGGCCATGCTAATTTACAATATATAGTGACACACTTTTTTATAGGCACCTCATTACATGATGTCTTTACCAAGTTAAATAAATATGTGCCTCGCATGACTTCTTTAGGGCTTGATTTTGATAGACAGTTTTTGATGCCTCTTTATCAACTGGTTTACAACCTAAGAACATCACCTAAAAATCCTCATGTATTCAAAGGTCCATACTTTAGCGAATCATCCCTTGAAGTATTACGCCATGCCGAAAATAAAATGCACCCATTTTCAGCTTATAGTGCAAAGGGATATCTTTGCTATATTATGAACGAATATGAAGAGGCCTATAACGCATTAAATATTGCCGACAGTTTTTTACCTGTAATGACAGGTTTAATTCACCATCATCAACATATTTTCATTTTCGGTCTATGCCACCTTGCAATGAGTCGAATTGAAGATAATAAAAACTGCGCATACCATCTTGAAGAAGCACAAAAAGCAGTTACTCGATTAGAGTTTCTCTCTCAAAACGCACCTGAAAACTTTTATAATAAAGTCCTTTTATTAAAAGCTGAGTTTTCTCGTTCAGACCAAAAGTTTACCAGAGCCTCTATGCTTTATAACCAGGCTATTGCTGCAGCTGAAGAGACTGGTTTATTGCACGAACTTGCTCTTTCTCACGAGTTAGCTGCAGAATTTTTTATGGAATTTGGTCATAAACAAGCTGCGGCCCACTCGTTTGTTGTCGCAAGAGATCTTTACAATGCCTGGGGTGCAAAAGCAAAAGCAACGGCCCTAGAGAAAAAGCATCCATTTTTGGATCACGACTACCTTCTTGATGAAATAAGTGCTCATGAACTCTTCAAGATGAAAGAGCAACCAAAAAAACAACAAGACATTGATAATCTTACACTGATGCGACTCTCACAGCTTATATCAAGACAAATAGACATTAATAAACTACCACCTTTATTAATGAATATTATGGCTGTAAATGCAGGCGCTGATAGGGGGTGCTTTTTATTAAAGCAAAGTGAGAACTTTATTATTGAAGCTGCATTTCCAGAAATGGTTAGAGGTGAATATGGCTATCAAGCTTTTAATAACTGGAGTAGCACAGCTATACACTATGTAGCACATTCAAAAGAGTGTCTATTAGTTGCTGATGCCTCGAAAGACACTCTCTGCTGTAGTGATCCATACATCCAAAACAGTAGTGTTAAATCACTTATGTGTATCCCAATTATCGATAAAGGGCGACTCTTAGGCATTTTGTATTTAGAAAACAGCCAATCAAGCCATATATTTACACAACAGCTCGTGGATTTTATGCAAGTAATTGCTTCACAAGTTGCTATATCCCTCGAAAACTGCCATCTTTTTAGTGAGCTTCAAGCAACTAAAGAAGCTCAACACGAACAAGCTGAACTCTACGAATCTATTCTGAATAGTGTAGGAGAAGGCATCGTTATAGCGGATAGTGAATTTAAATCTGTACACTTTAATCCCGCTGCAAAAAAAATCCTTTGCCTAGATAGCCACCTTCCATCTCTTGGAGATTGGTTCACACACTACACATTTTATGACCCAAACTATCCAGACACACCTCTCCCGGCAAACTCATTACCAATGATTAGAGCACTGGCTGGCGAGCAAGTAGAAGAATTAGAAATATTAATCAAAAATAATATCAACCATAAAGAATCCATTATTGCCGCAACTGGCTGCCCTATCTACGCAACTGACGGTACAGTTCAAAATGCAGTAGTGGTGATACGCGATATCAGTGATCGAAAAGAACGTGAAGTGCAAATGCGACACTTGGCAACACATGACTCACTGACACATTTACCTAATAGAGCTCTTTTTATAAAACGATTACATCAAGCAATGGAAATGCTCGATAACCATAATAGTGTTGGTGCAGTTATGTTTCTTGATTTAGATAATTTTAAAGAAATAAATGACTCTTTAGGTCATGATATTGGTGATGCATTACTGGTCGCAGTCAGCACACGACTTCAAAATCATATAAAAGCTACAGATACTGTTGCTAGACTTGGCGGGGATGAGTTTGGCATCTTAATGAATAATGTTGGCAATCCAGATAATACTGCTCACATAACTCAAAATATCATTGACTCAGTACTTAAGCCAATTGAAGTAGACGGACAGATGATTAATACCAGTGTGAGCGTAGGGATTACTATTTTTCCTACGGATGGTAATCGCCCTAGCCAGTTGCTTAAAAACGCAGATATAGCAATGTATTGTTCCAAAAATGCGGGTAGAAATACCTATTCATTTTTCACCAATAAAATGAAAAATGAATTTAATTTTAGAAAAAACTTAAGTGAACAGCTTCTACAAGCAATTAAGACAAACCAATTAGAAGTGCACTATCAACCACTTTTTAACACTAAAAATAAAGACATTCAAGGCATTGAAGCGCTAGTGCGCTGGCCATCAAATACAGAATCTGGCTTGCCATCTGTCTTTATTCCAATTGCAGAACAATATGGCCTCATAACTTCGTTAAGCGAATGGGTCATTCAAAAAGTATGTACAGATTTACACATGATTAAATCATACATACCTAATATTAAAATTGCCGTCAATATTTCACCATTACATCTTAGAAAAAAAGACTTTGTTGAAAGTATTACTTCAATTATCAACAACGCTGGCATTAATCCAAAACATCTTGAATTTGAAATTACTGAAACAGCAGCCTTATACGATTTAAAAACGACAATCAAAAAGCTTCATGCGCTCAGAGATTTTGGCATCAGCCTTTCACTTGATGATTTTGGAACAGGCTACTCATCTCTCAGCTACCTTAAAAAGCTGCCAATTTCAAAAGTGAAGATTGATCAATCCTTTATTCATGATTTAACAACAAACCGAGATAGTGCAAGTATTGCTCAAGCTATTATCAACCTATCTCACTGCCTCAATATGGAAGTTGTTGCAGAAGGTGTAGAGAATCGATCTCAATTATTACTTTTGGAAGAATCAGGGTGTGATATTATCCAAGGATTTTTATTGAGCCATCCTCTTCAGACATCTCAACTTAAGCAATTTTTAGCTGCTAAGCCAAGTGCGCTTCCGCCAACACTTGAAAAAGAGCCGCAATAAACCAAGACTGATCATAGCAAACATTGTTGCTTCTTTTTAGGTAAAGCAGCAACAATAATCTTATAGGATGCCGCAATAAGCTCTTTTACAGCTTCATCGTCTAGATGTGAATCATAATACTGTATCCACTTTAAACCACGGGAAGCCAAATATGGTGCAGGTCGATAATGCTCTTCTTCTTGTAAAAAGTGAAAGTCAAAATCTGATGTTTTAAAGGTCACATTTAAAGTTTCTTTATCACCTATTCGACCAATTGAAAAGACCTTGCCCATCACTTTCCACACATGAGAACCACCCCACTGCATTACGTACTCGGCACCAACAAAAGAACTGCAGTAAGTATTGAAATCATCATCCGTCATATATACCTCAATCTCTTTTAATCAATAAACAATGTTCTTTAAAGTCTAAATCCCTTTATTAGTTTTTCAGTTAAACCTTTTCGACTTGAAGCTTGACATAGCCAATTGGCATTCGTATCCTTGGATACATTCTGATACACAAGAATACAAAGCATAACGTCAATAATGCTATCAGTGTTAATTTCTTTCAAGAAATGCCTATTTATTACATAAGAGGTATTTATATAACCAAAGGTTGGTTCCTCTCATTGTTAATTTTTACAATAATTAACACTATAAGCACTCAAGGACCAAGAGATAAACCTTATCACCGTCTTATCACTTGGCCTTAAGTAAGCTGAATATGCTCTCAACATGAGATAAAGATTGAAGTCATTAGGCAGCCTCAAAATGTGATGGCGCTGCTGCTAACAATAGTTTCGGTTAAGGAGCAACATGAAAAAATTACTTTTAATGTGCTTTCTTGCAGCACAATCTCTATCAATGCAAGCTCAGGCAGTTATTGCAAATGATGATATGGGTCACCACCCTGCTGGCTTTGTCCCATATGATTTCAACCAAGCTCGTATTGCACGTAATGAAAATACGCACCTACGAAGAGAGTATGAGAAGATTCGCCGGAACGTTTCTTACCAACGTGAACGAATCAGACGTTTATTTGAGCCAGAGCTTCAACAGCAAAACCGTCTGCTCAATAGAGAGCTCAACTCCACTAAAAACTTACAGTAAACATATACTCTTTTAAAAGATATAACCGGTTACAGATATCATCTTAACCGGTTTTTTTATTGCTTTATTATCAACCAAAAATAAATTCCTATTAATTATCAACAACTTACTTTTTAAATTTAGATAGCTTTTAATTTATAGATAAATTAGTTCCTTTTACATAACAAAAACCTTGTTATTTCTTTTTATATATTCTTGCTCTTCATAGTATTTATCCGTATCATCACCAGTGTTTTAAGGGGCTATACACACCCATTAACAACAATATTTCAAAAAAATAAATACTTCTAAGGACACTCACCAATGAAGAAAATTAACGGCATCACTAAAGCTTTGGCAGCAAGCCTTGGCCTTTTTGCAGTCACCGCTGCAAATGCAAATCTGCTTGAAATCGTAACATCTGACGACAGCATCTCTGGTTATTTCCCTCTTGGTGACGTTCATGACGTTATCGATACAGCAGGTGTAACTGGCTGGTACAATGCAAACCTATATGCAACAAGCGCAGCTCAAATCACATTTGAATACCTTGGTACAGAAGCAGCATGGGTTAACACATTCATTGTTGATAACCAGCAAGTATTCTGGAACCATGATTACAATGGTAATGCAGCAACTACAGCAGGCGCGACAGCAAGCTCAAGCTCTACATCTTACAACCTAATCGACTTCGCATTTGCTACTCTAGCTGGTAACAATGCTGGTTACGGTGTTGAAAATGGCGATAACAACAGCCCATTTGCAGTTAATACAAACACAGGTTTTGGTCAGTCTAACTTCTTCCTTGGTTATGCTGATGAGTCTGGCGACTCTATTTATCTAGCATTTGATGATGGCGGTGGACGTGTTTGGACTCCAAACGATACAGCTGATGACAACGACTACGATGACATGGTTATCCGTGTTACAGCTACAGCTGTTCCAGAACCAGCTACACTTGGTTTACTTGGTATGGCTGGTCTTATGCTAGGCTGGAGAAGAAGCCGTAAAGGTTAATTCTTGCCAAAAAAAGAGGCTTTTTTAAAGCCTCTTTTTTTTTAATTCGAAATCACATACTGATTTAATTTTTAAAGTAACCAGTATTTTCTTCTTTTCTAAGCTTACCCTGAGATATCAAATTATCTAAAATTGAGTTCATATGGGCGTTATCAACCCCTGCCCCTTCTTTTAAAGAAGATCGAATAATATGCTCACCATTCTGCTTACCTGATAACCACTTTAAAGCCTTAGTAAAGTCAGCTTCAAAAGCCTTTCTATCAGATTCATTTGGGATAATATGAAAACCTTTCTTATCAATACCATCAAAATCAGCTGCATCTGCATGATTGATGAATTGTAAATCTGTATCAGTTTCGAATGCTGCTTTCATTTCATGTTGGTAGCCGCTCAAGCGACTTTGAGTATCAGCTTTTCCTTCCTGCAGTTTTGCTAAAACACCTGTAGCTGAGGCTTTGTCCGTTGAGTTTAATGGCACTACTGACTGTGAACTCGTATTTACTGATGCAACCATAACGTTTTACTCCTTAAATCGTTCTAAAACACTTAAAGACACTTGGGTAAAAGTGTTTAATTTCACTGTATTTAAACTAAATAACTTTAGGCGATTAAGAATATCACTTTGCCCAACTAAATGAAAAACTGATTACATTATTTGCAAGTATCACATCCTGCTTTGTATCAGCCTTACTTGGCTCTTTACTGCATAATGAGGTTTTAGTCACGTCATACACTATATGCTATACGTAGTTTTGAAATGGACGCAATTAGGAGGGGTCAAATGGCTCAAAATCATTCAAGTAAAAGCCTTCTCAACACAATGCATCTTGGTAACATGAAACTCAATAACAGGGTATTCATGGCACCATTGACCCGCTCAAGATCAAACGCACCAGATCATACCCAAACACCTCTTCATGCGCTCTATTATGCTCAAAGAGCAACGGCTGGCCTTATCATTTCTGAAGCAACTCAAATCAGCCAGCAAGGCCAAGGCTATGCTTGGACTCCAGGTCTTTTTACTGATGAGCAAGTAGAGTCATGGAAACCCGTGACAGACGCTATTCATAATGCTGGAGGCCATATTTTTGTTCAACTATGGCATGTAGGCGCCATCTCTCATAATGTATTTCAGCCAAATAATACTAAACCAGTATCTGCAAGTGCATGGACTCCAGAAGGCCAAGCTTTTGTAGGTGATTATCACCCTGACGGCCCACAACTACCCCACCCTGAAGCCCACGAACTGACGAAAGATGAGATTAAAGCAATCATAGAAGATTATAAAAACGCTGCCCGTCACGCAATTGAAGCTGGATTCGATGGCGTCGAGTTCCATGCTGCTAATGGCTATCTTATTGATCAGTTTATGCGAGACTCTGTCAATAAACGTACTGATGAGTATGGTGGTAGTATTGAAAATCGTTTACGACTCCTCAATGAAGTTGTTGATGCGCTCAGAGAAGTGCTGCCAGCGCATAGAATTGGTGTTCGCCTTACACCTAAGGGTGGCCCTGGCGGTAGCTTTGATTCAAACCCAGCAACTCTCTACACTGCTGCTGCAAAATCGCTTTCAAATAAAGGGCTGGCTTATCTACACGTGGTTCGACCAAATTCACATGTAAGTAAAAAAGAAGACATAGGAACTGGTACGGATTTAATGACTCAAATGAAGCAAGCCTTTGGTAGCACATTCATTATCAACGGAGAGTTCACCCCTGAAGAGGCAGAAGCTTGGGTTAACTCAGGTAAAGCTGACGCAGTTGCCTTTGGCCGTATGTTTATCGCAAACCCTGATCTTCCTGAGCGTATTGCACAAGATGGTCCTTATAACCAGCCCGACCCAAATACCTTCTATGGAGGTAATGAAAAAGGCTATACAGATTATGAAAGCTTGCACAAATCACGTGATCAATTAAAAGCAAGCTAAATAGCGCTACTACTTGCAATAACACTCTAAACAAAATAAGCAACGCCTCTATATGAGGCGTCCCTACTTTAATGGATACGCAAATGTCAAAAACCCTTTCAGCATTATTTATAGTTATGCTTTCTGTAATGTTACAAGGTTGCCAATCTTTTACTGCTCAAAATACTCAGAAAACAAATAATTTAACGACAGAAGCACCCGCTATCGCTCCAAAAAAAGATGCATCTATTATTATATTTAATAACTCTAATCAATTTTTATTTGGAAAAAAAGGCACTGGAAAGCTCAATCTAATAATTAATAACAATGAAAAATACCAGCTAGAAATTGGGCAATATATTAAAATTGAAGCGCCTCATGGCCCACTTAAAATTCAGCTTAAACACACTGATTTATTTGATTTTGATTCACTACATCAAGTTAATATAACGAAAAACGCTATGTACATAGAAGTATTTGCAACAATGACATCAAACGGGCTTACAGTCACCAATAAGCCTGATAACTTTAACTCTCAGTACCAAATCACTTCAAACTGAATTTCCAATAAGAGTATCCTTTTACTTGACAATTCATAAGTGAAATCCTTAGGATTATCGCCGCATGGATAAAATATAAGCTCTAGTAAAAGGATACAAGTTATGGCGAGTGCTGCTCAGGTTCATCTACAGTCCCATATTCAAAATATGGATAACTTGTATCAAAAAGATGTTTCATCTCTTTCTAAAATACTTGCAGGAACAGTCTCGGATAGCTTTAAGCTCATGAGTAAAACTACATTTCCTCAGCGTATTACTGAACAGCTCAATCAAATTGATGAAAGCCATCCACGTTTAACCCACTCAATTGATATTGATCGAATTGAAACCTTTGCAAATGATCACTACCCTTCGCTTATAGCTGCAGCTAGAGCAAAAGCAAAACCTCAGGGCGATAAGGTTGGCATTGATATTACTCGAGATAAAACACTTTCAAATGCATTTGGCTTTTCGCAAAATTTAATCGCCCATGCCAATATGCATCATGACATAGCGCCAGGGATCATTACACTCGTCGAAGTATCAAATGAAAATTTAAAGTCTTGCTGTGAAGGTAAGTTGAGCTATACAAACATGCTTACAGCGAATGCACTTTCTGCCCATAAAATAATTCAAGCATTAAAACCAAGCGTTCTAGTATCTGATAACACAACAGTAGCTCCACGTAACTTCATGGGGATGATTTTAGAAGATGCACTGCAAGAAAGCCTCGCCAAAGAGACACCTGAAACAGATACACCTCAAAGCCCAAATATAAAAGAATTTATTAAAGGAATAAAAAAGCTTGCGGCTATATCCAACGAAGAAATTAAATTACATCTGCAGGCTGAGCAACAAGGTATCCCTGTAACAGATTTACCAAAAGCCGAAGATGTATTAGTTCGCAAAATAGCAGCTAAAAACCAATATCAAGAATCTACTCTTGTATAGCAAATAAGGGCATCATTTTAAGACGTATGAAATCAGATATTTCTGATCTGGGTTTGACCGATCTTTCCCTATATGAAATTTATCACTCATATCGAATAAATTTTCCATAGAAACATAGACACTTGGCTTCGCATGTTGCAATCGACTTGCAGCACGCTCTAAATTTCTAAAGCCATCACTTACAACCCCATTTGATAAAGGAATCATTGAGCCCGTTAAAAGAATTGTGAGACCATATGTCTCAATATCATCTTTTAAATCTTGGTAGAGTTTACGACCAACTTGTACCATACCATCTGTACCAATAGTCACAAGACATTTTTTCTGACCTAGCGCTGCTTTACTTCTAATTGAATTTAGAAGGTTTTCATAATGGACGTTATGATCGCTCAGCATATCTTGGCTATCACAATCAGCAACTTGCTCTATATCGTAGTCCATGCCAGCACAGGTTAACTGTAACGCTCTATGAATTGGGCTAATATCCAGCATTGTTGCTTTTGCAGGTGGTGTAACAGGATAGACTGCTCCTGCTTTTAGCTTGCTTTCAGGATAAGGGTTTGCCCCAATAGTGCCACCTGTGAGTAATACATTTGTTCTTTGCGTGATTTGGCTTGTATGAAGGGAAATACTAGCTGAGCGTGTAAACTTAAAAAAAGCTGGAATCTGACTAGAGTTAACTGTAAAAGCATTTGTTTTTATTGTCATTGTCTTTCCTTAGGGCAATAGAAGATGGCGTATATTACCTATAAGGCTTATCGGATTCAAATCTGTTGTTTCAACTTGTACATTTTTCAAGCTTGACTTTAATTTCTAAGGCCAGCTTTCATTTTATATAATCGACTAAGCTGTGCTATCCTTGATTGATCCCTACTGGATCAGTTTCTAAACCAAAGGAGCTGAGATGTCTCAAGATTTTCAATCAAAAACCCGCTTTTCAAACCGTGTTAACGATTATATTCAAGCACGCCCAGGCTATCCTCAAGAAATATTACAAGATCTAAAGCCTTACCTTTACACATCAAGCCCAGCTGTTGCTGACATTGGCTCTGGTACAGGCAAGCTTTCAGAAGTCTTCTTAAAACGCTGTACAACCTTCTGCGTTGAGCCTAATCAAGAAATGCGAGCAGCCGCTGAAAGCCTCTTAGGTCACTACCCAAGCTTTAAAAGCCTTTCAGGTTCAGCAGAAGAGACTGGTATTAAATCAGGCCTTATTGATTTGATTGTTGCTGGACAAGCCTTTCACTGGTTTGATCCAGAACCAACCTATCAAGAGTTTGAGCGTATTTTAAAAAAGAAAGGTGTTATTGCCTTAATCTGGAATGAGCGCAATCAAGATGACCCGCTCATGCAGGCTTATGAAGAAGCATTAACGAACAACTGCCCAGAGTATGCTCAAAGCCCTAAAAAAGGTATTGATGAGTCGGCAATTGCAGCCTTTTTTAAAGTTGAAAAACCTATTCTAGAAAAGCTACATCACCCACAATTATTAACACTTGAGCTGCTAAAATCAAGAGCATTATCTTCTTCATATGTACCCAAGGAAGGCCCTGAGCACGATCAATTAATGTTAGATTTAGAAGCTCTATTTAATAAATTTCAGGACAGTGGTGAAATTAAATTTGAATATGAAACATTGATTTATATTCATAAAATAGAGAAATAACTGATTGATATAAGCGACTTTTATCTTTAATTAATAATAAAAGTCGCAATCTGATCTTCAAACTTAATTAAAGCTACATTCTTACCTGTTAAACGGCGCAATTGATCCATAAAGAAAATCATTTTGCGCTGCCCTTCCACTCGAAACTTCATCATGCTTTTATAATCATTTATTTTTTCAAATTCCAATAACTGCACATTTGCTGGAATCTGTGACTTCATATCGACTACCCATTGCGGCAATGGTAATGCTTGCACTTCTTCAGTTTGTTGAGCATCCTGCTGTGCAAATACACAACCACTTAATAAAATACCGCCTACAATAAAGATCAATTTCGATTTTAATCTACAGCTCATATAACGCCCCTCTTTATTACAGCAAGGTAAAAAAGTTTTTTTAAAATTAAGATTCAGATAAACTCCAATCACTTTCGATTACATAATCAGCGGGACTAGAATGCTTAATTACAGTTCGACCATTCGGTAGATCATTCGCTTCCACCTTTGGTTCAATCAGTTCTGGATCGATACCATGAGACTGCCAACGATGTATAAGCCTCTTACGAAGCTCATCTTCCGATACATCAATTGAAACGGTTATATCAAAGAGCGGCGCCAATGAAGACCATGGCGCATAATTAAGCAGCAAGTAATTACCTTCAACGATTAGAATTTGAGAGTCACTGGTAATAATACGTGCACCTGCCCGTGCAATTTCTAAAGAGCGATCAAACACAGGAACTGCAACCTCAGCTTCATCATTTTGTCGCAACCTTGAGATCATATGGAACAAACCACCGACGTCATAGGTGTTTGGCGCGCCTTTTGTTGGTCGTAGATCTCGTTGCTCCAAAATCATGTCATCAAAATGAAAGCCATCCATAGGCAATATTGCAGCAGTTGCACCTGCTAAATTATTAATGGTCGCTTGCAATTGCTCAGCAATAAATGATTTACCAGAGCCAGGAGCACCAGCGACAGCAACAACTATCCTTTTGTTATCAGCCTTCTCGATCAAAAGCTGTGCAAGTTCTGCAATAGTAATAACCTGTTGATCAGCCATCAGCGAATATCCTTATCTTTATTGAAATGAAATCAAACTATGCTCAATTGATTTCGAACTGTCAACGTTCAATAAATGACAATGATCTTCAATGTGTAGTAAAAATGCGCATTATTAAAAAGCATAAAAAAACCCCGAGTGAAATCACTCAGGGTTTTTTACGCAAAATGCGGGGTATTAAATAAGAGGCCAATACCTCTTATTTAGACGTGATGTGATTACATCATGCCTGGCATACCGCCCATTCCACCCATGCCGCCCATTGCTGCGCCAGCATCTTTATCTTCTTTAATATCAGCAACCATTGCTTCAGTTGTGATTAGAAGACCAGCTACAGAAGCAGCATGCTGAATAGCAGAACGAGTTACTTTAGCAGGGTCAATGATACCCATTTCAAGCATATCGCCGTACTCGCCATTTGCAGCGTTGTAACCGAAGTTACCAGAACCTTGCTTCACCTTATCAACAACAACTGAAGACTCATCACCAGCGTTAGCTGTGATTTGACGTAGTGGCGCTTCAAATGCACGTAGTGCTAGAGCAATACCAACGTCTTGATCTTGGTTGTCGCCTTTAAGGTCTTTGATAGCTTGTAGAGCACGGATAAGAGCAACACCACCACCAGGTACAACACCTTCTTCTACCGCTGCACGTGTAGCGTGAAGAGCGTCATCTACGCGATCTTTCTTCTCTTTCATTTCAATTTCAGTAGCAGCACCAACTTTGATTACTGCAACACCGCCAGCTAGCTTAGCAACGCGCTCTTGAAGCTTCTCTTTGTCGTAGTCAGAAGAAGATTCTTCAACTTGCTTACGAATTTGAGCAACACGGCCTTCGATTTCGTCTGGGTTACCAGCACCATCAACGATAACTGTGTTTTCTTTAGTCACACGTACTTTCTTAGCGCTACCTAGATCTTCAAGGCTTGCACCTTCAAGAGTTAGACCTAGCTCTTCAGTAATCACTGTACCACCAGTTAGGATAGCGATGTCTTGAAGCATTGCTTTACGACGATCACCAAAACCTGGAGCCTTAACAGCACATACTTTAACGATACCGCGCATGTTGTTTACAACTAGAGTTGCAAGCGCTTCACCTTCAACATCTTCAGCGATGATAAGAAGTGAACGACCAGCTTTAGCAACGCCTTCTAGAAGAGGAAGCATTTCACGGATGTTGCTGATTTTCTTGTCTACTAGAAGAATGAATGGGTTTTCTAGTTCAGCAGCCATTGTTTCTTGGTTAGTCACGAAGTATGGAGAAGAGTAACCACGGTCAAACTGCATACCTTCAACAACGTCTAGCTCGTTCTCAAAACCACTGCCTTCTTCAACAGTGATAACGCCGCTTGTGCTTACGCGCTCCATAGCTTCAGCGATGATGTCGCCTACTTGCTTGTCAGAGTTAGCAGAGATAGAACCAACCTGTGCGATTGCTTTGTTGTCTTTGCATGGAGTAGATAGCGCTTTGATTTGCTCAACAGCAGCTACAACTGCTTTGTCGATACCACGCTTAAGATCCATTGGGTTCATGCCAGCAGCAACGGCTTTAAGGCCTTCGTTTACGATTGCTTGAGCAAGAACTGTAGCTGTAGTTGTACCGTCACCAGCAACATCAGAAGTTTGTGAAGCAACTTCTTTAAGCATTTGTGCGCCCATGTTTTCGAAAGCATCAGCAAGTTCGATTTCTTTAGCAACAGAAACACCGTCTTTAGTGATGTTTGGAGCACCGAATGCTTTTTGAAGAACAACGTTACGGCCTTTAGGACCTAGAGTAACTTTAACTGCGTTAGCAAGAATGTTGATACCATCAACCATTTTAGCGCGAGCATTTTCGCCAAATTTAACTTCTTTTGCCATTGTTTAAATTCCTATTTTTGCTTTGGATTTAAATTTTGTAAATTCTTAAAGAGGCTGAGTATTACTCAACTACAGCGTAGATTTCGCCTTCGCTTAGGATAAGCACTTCTTCACCGTCGTCAGTTTTAACAACGTTGCCAGAGTATTGACCGAAGATGACTTTATCGCCTTCTTTAACTTCACATGGACGAACTTCACCGTTAGCAGTCACAGCGCCAGGACCTACAGCGATAACAGTACCAACAGCTGGTTTTTCTTTTGCACTGTCAGGAAGAAGAATGCCACCTGTGGACTTTGCTTCTTTCTCTTCACGCTTAACAACTACACGGTCACGTAATGGACGGAATTTCATGAGTATTCTCCTTCACTATTCCTGATTGTATGGTCTGATTCACGATATCTTGTTTGATCAGAACCAGAGCCTTACTTAACTTATTTAAGCTTTTGTATCCGCCTCACCAAAATACAGAAATTATTGCTTAATTCAAGTAGTGGCAGAAGCGGCTTATGGTTCACTATGTTGGGTTCGAGTTTTAAACTTCAAGGGGGGCCAAGAAAAAAAATTCAATTTTTTTCTTTTTTTACGTGAAAGGAAGCACTTAGAGAAAGACGTTAATACTCAAAAGGCTAAGCGAACGCTGACATCACCAGATAAAACAGCGTGAATCTGTCCGTTTGTATCTTCGACTTGCAATCGACCAAGATGATCAACGCCTTGCGCAACACCTTGCCAAGGGGTTGTATGCTCAGAAAACCCGCCTTCGAAAACATTCACTGTTTGCCCTGCCAAACGATCGACTGTTTTCCACTCTTGGGCAAAACCAGCCCAGCCATCATGGAGAAATCGCAGCATATCGCCACTTAAAGTACGATATAGCCCCATTATTATACGTGCTCGATTAACAGTACTCCCCGTCTCAGCTGCAAGACTTGTGACTGACTGAGCTACTTGTGTTGAGGTATCATTTGATGGTTGCATATTTACATTTACACCAATACCAATAATGACCAACCAAGCCCCATCTTGATGCAAGGCTTCAATTAAAATGCCAGCCAGCTTACCTTGAGATGTAACTACATCATTCGGCCATTTCACATGTATATCTAAACCTGTTTGCTGCACTAACACACGACGCAAACTTAAACCTACGGCAAGGCTTAAACCTGATAAATCGAGATCACCTGGAAAATGAAAAGCAAAAGAAGTGTAAGTATTTTGACCTGGAGGTGATAGCCACTTACGTTGCATACGCCCCCGACCAGCAGTCTGCTCATCGGAACAAACCAATTGAACTAAACCATACTCTGAAGATGTTAAATCCATACTTTCAAGAATATGCCTCAAACGAGTATTCGTTGAATCTAACGACTGATGTATCTCGATATTAAGATCTTGAGCCTCTTGCGCAGAGACAAGAGTATTGAGGCATAAATCGTCCGCTATAGTGCCGAAATACTGAATCACCTGATGTTCCTTTTTTATATTGTTTTTACACAGGTGATCATTATACCCAAAGCCTGTCAGAATTCTACGACTCTTGTGGCCGTAAAGACTTATCTGACTTAGTATCATCTTCTGTCTCTTGCGCAACCTCATGAAAGCTAAACGGACACCAATAACGTAAAGCACAGAGCAGCAGTATTGCTGGTAGCCCCCATGCAGATACATACACAAAAAATGCAGTAAAACCGACAGATTCCACAACAACACCTGAGTAACCTGAAACAAATTTACCGAGCAGCGTCATAATTGAACTTAACAACGCATATTGAGTTGCACTGTAAGCAAGGCTCACTTGACTTGAGAGGAATGCAATAAACACCACATTTGATGCTCCAGCTGCAAGGTTATCTGCACTGATCACAACACCCAACCAAAATAAATGTGGTGGCGCACAGTTTTCAACAACATCAATACAGTCTTGCCCATAAGAAGCAAGCCCAGCAAAAAGCAGGTTTGTCACAATTACACTGAACAAACAGACAAGCATCGATTTAAAAAGACTCAAGCGAGCAATAAACAGCCCACCGATGGCAGAACCGACTAACACCATGGCAAAACCAAAAATCTTCGTTACCCAAGCAATTTCTTCTTTGGAATAACCCAACGCAAGATAAAAAGGGTTTGCCATATTACCCATGGCAATATCACTCACTCGGTAAAACAAAACAACTGCTAATAATAAAAAGATAAACTTGCCATATCTAAAAAGCATATTGGCAAATGGTTCAATAATATGACTCCAAGCCCAAGCCACAACTTTACGTAGTTTGTTTGGCATCTTTGGCCAATGCTTGTCGCACCAGATTTCAGCTTTTTTATTTTCATGCTCAATATCATACTGCACTTCAGGCTCTTTCATAAAAAGAACTGTACCAATACCAACTAACATTAAACCAGCCATAGCCTGGTAACTCATAGACCAGTCGTAGCTGTCTGCAAGAAGAAGCGCACCAGCACCAGCAGCTAATAAAGCAACACGATAACCTGCAATATAAGATGTGGTTACAATGCCCTGCATTTCGGGTTTTACAGCTTGAATACGATAGGCATCAACACTGATATCTTGAGTTGCCGAGCAAAAAGCCACAAAAATAGCAGCAAAAGTCAGGAGCATAATATCGTTAATTGGTGATAATACAGACATTGCGCCAAGACCAAGAGCAATACCAAGCTGGGCTACAATAAGCCACCCTCGCCTATGCCCCAAAAGCTTACAGATGAAAGGAAAACGCACACTATCAATAATAGGAGCCCAGAAAAACTTAATTGAAAATGTTAAGCTGATCCATGCAAAAAAACCAATGGCACTGTACTCTAGCCCTGCTTCTTTTAACCAAGCACTTAGAGTTGCGCTCACCAACAGGTAAGGTAATCCAGCAGAAAACCCAAGGCAAAAAAGAACAAGAGACTCCACTTGCCCATAGCGTTTCAGATCTTTGATCCAATTCCATAACTGAAATTTCGATGTATCAGCATTTAACATGATGATTACAGACTCCCTTCTTTTGTAATACTTGCAGGCAACATAATGCAACTGCACAACACCTAAGATAGCTGAAACAGCCAACTAGTGCCTAACCTATAGTGTTTTGGCTACAAAACATAAACATCCACGACACAACTAATAACCCTCACAATGCCTCAATATCGTATCATCAGTTCAACAAAGACATTTTAGTTTTTGTGATTGCAAGCCTTTAAAAATAATAATAAAGTGCAGTAATCACCGCTTTTATTAAGCCGAGAGTTCATTGTGAGTTCTTCAATAATGATGGTGAAACTAAGCAACGTTTATGGACAAACGAGGATAACAGGATGTTATATAAAAAGCAGAACACTATAAAAGAACCGGTGGTTCCGATACCAAATACTAAGAAAAACAACTGGAAATTGACTGGTCAATAATAACAATAATGGTAAACTCTCGACATGATGAACACGACTGCAAATAAAGATGCGATTACCGCTCAAACACTTCGAGCCTTAATCATAGATGACACGAGACTGTCTCAGCATGTCATTCAACAGCAATTGCTGGAGGGTGGCTATGAGCATATTCGATGTATCGAGTCACCGAAAGAAATTAGGCACCACATTGAAACATTTGCACCAAATATTATCCTGCTTGATTGGATGATGCCTGGTGTTAACGGGCTTTCGATCACACGCATGATTCGCGCCCAAGATAAAATTAAGCAAACACACACATATGTATTCATGATCACAGGTAAAGATGATCAAGAATCCATGATGCAAGCATTCCAAGAAGGCGTAGATGACTTTATTCCAAAGTCGGCAGTTTCAACACAGCTTATTCCACGAATGCTACGTGCACAGAAAATGCTGAGTCAATTTTATTTTCAGCGCCAGCACATTAATGCACTAACGTTACAAGTTGCACAGCAAAAACGCCTGATGACGCTTGATCCTGTGTCGAAACTACCGACACACAGAGGTTTTCAAATGGCTTTTAATAAAGCTGTTGACTCAGCATCAGCCCGTAATCATGGCTTAAGCTGCATGCTCGTCCAGATTTCAAACTATCAAGACCTTAAAAACAGATTACCAACACCACCGCTTCATCGAGTTATTCAGCACTTCACTGAGCGACTTTTAAAGCTGTACAGACCAAGTGACTTTGTTGCTCGAACAGGTGTAGATGAATTTGCTATTTTAATGCAGCATGGTAAGGATCAAATCACATCCCTTGACCGTGTAGAAAGAGCGCTTGATAACTTTGCACTTAAAACAAAAGATGGATATCACATTATTGAGATTAATACTGCTAATGCTCATCTTCAAACAGAGACATTTGCAGATGAATGGAACGAAACTCAATTAAGGCAATATTTACGTCGCTCGGCCCAAGACGCCATTCCCCTGTCAAACCGACTGAGGTTAACTTGGCCACACGAAGATCCCATAGGCAGAACACAGCATATGGAAGACTACATTTTTGCTACAGAATAGTGCTTAACAAAAAAAGCCCTTAGACATTTGAAATCTAAGGGCTTTTTTTAGAGGAACTCAGTTTAAGCTAATACGACTTGCGCACTCGCTGCACCAGATTTATTGCTTAAGAATTCCATTCTCTCAACAGCCTCACCAGCACATGTCTGACACCTCACTTCAAGCTGACCTAACGTACCAGAATCCTGGCAACAGATCATGACATAAATAAGGTTCGCTGTAGCTTCAAGCTGTCCTAGTGCATATAACTCGCCAGGACGACCTCTAAAACTACGAGCAGTGCTTAGGGCTGCATCTAGTACAGTCTCTAACATTTCCCGGTTTACTTCCATCTCCTTCCCCCTCACAGCAAGTCCACACTTTTAACTATAAAGAACATTCCCTTTTAAAAAGAGTAGCAAGCTTTTAGATTCCATTGCACAGCCAAACAACAAAAACGGAACTTTGTCACAAAAATAAACAAAACATTGATTAAATTAGCCCATTTTAAGCCTAAACCTGGCTTAGTTTAGCTATTACAACTGAATTAGCTTTATTTGCGTCTCCAGCTAAAAGGCTTAAAATAGGCCTCTTAACTCATAAAGGATAGGAGACAAAAATGGGTCATAGGCTATCTAAAATTTACACTCGCACAGGTGATGCAGGCACAACTGCCGTTTCTGACGGTAAACGCATATCCAAGTCATCACCAAGGATCAAAGCCCTCGGCGCCCTCGATTGTCTTAACGCCCACATTGGCATTATGCTTTGCGAGGCACTACCACCTCTCGTGCAAACCCAACTTGAACGACTACAACATATTCTCTTTGACATAGGTGGAGAACTCTCAATGCCAGAGCTTGTTTCCGTCACAGGTGAGTCCATAAAAGAGCTGGAAAACCAAATTGACTTGATGAATGAAAGCTTGGAACCATTAAAAGAGTTCATATTACCTGGTGGCTCTAAAGCAAGTGCACAGTGTCACTTATTAAGAACAGAAACTCGAAGTATCGAAATTCAGCTTATTGAGCTTCATGAAACAGAAACATTAAGACAAGACATTACAGCATATGTGAATAGACTTTCTGACTGGTTCTTTGTTGCAGCACGCTATATTCTGCTGCAGGAAGGAAAACCTGAAGTGCTTTGGAAAAACCCTTACTCTCGTCCTCAGCACTCATGAGATAAATCGAAGCACTTAAAGTGAAAGCAAAGAAAAAAGCCTTCTCAAAAAGAAGGCTTTTTATAGGATTACACTGAAAAGCTCGAACCGCAACCACAAGTTGTTGTTGCATTCGGGTTTTCAACGACAAATTGAGACCCCATAAGGCTCTCTTTATAGTCTACAGTAGACCCTTCAAGATATTGGATAGACAAAGAGTCGATCAACATGATAACACCATCTTTTGTGATTTGCGTATCATCATCGTTGATGCTCTCATCGAATTTAAAACCATAGGAAAAGCCTGAGCAGCCGCCACCTGTTATATACAGACGTAACATGAGGCTGTCATTGCTTTCAGACGCTTTCAGGGCTGCAACTTTTTTTGCTGCGCCTTCTGTTAATACTATTGATGACACTAGGGCCCCCTCTTTAATACCTTTTCAAAAAGTATACACGGAAGGCTTACGGAAACCAAGATGGCATCAATTAACCAGTGGAAAGTTGCGAGTCATCATCCGACTCTGATGCAACTAACTGAGACCTCGTAGCAGCATCAAGCTCTTGTTCAGACTTTTGCTCTTGGACACCTAGAACTTCATGCACCATACGACCGTTAACTTCAGCCCCCATGGTCATTTCCATCAATTGATAATGAACATCACCATCAATATGAGCATCAGCATCAAGTTCAAGCAGCGTGTGGGAATAGACATTGCCAACCACTTGGCCATTAATCACAATAACAGGCGCATAGATATGACCTTCTACACGGCCTTTACTGGTAATACGCACCACAGACTTATCACCAAGTCCTTTAATAGTTCCAACGACACGGCCATCAATTTGAATGCCGCCAGAAAACTCTAAATCACCTTTAATCACAACATCTTGCGCCACTAACGTGTCTATGCGCTCAGAGTCATGCTTCTCCTTGTTCCAAATCATCGGACAACTCCTTTAATGTCCAAGGAAACGCTTTGGTTAAAGTGACACTTTTGCCACCAGTAATCTCAGCATTTACAATTACTTCCACTGGTTTGACGTTTTCAGGCAGCTTGATTGTGCCAGCTAAAGTCTGAAAATGAACAAATCCTAGTTTTAATTGTAGTGGTTCTTTGGCAGCAAGGGCGGCAAAATCCCATGTTTTTTCTTCACCGTTAACATAACCGCGAAGTTTAATATCAGCCTGACCAGTTAAACGGCGGCGATCAATCGCCTGGAATATATCGACAGAGTAAGTAAATTCTGTAAGAGATTCAGTAGGTTCCATGGAAAGCAGACCAAAAACAACGCCCTGCTCACCAGCATTTGGCTTAAGTACACGCTGATAATGTGTTACTTGCGCTTCCAAGTTATCCATTTGTTCATAAAGCCGACGATAGTCATCTCTCACTTTCAAATTAGACTCTTGCGCAATATCCAGTTCGACACCCTTTTGCGCTAGTTCAATTTCAAGATCACTGATACGCTTACGATATTCAACGATCTTTGCAAGAAGATGCTCTCGCTCTTCGTATAAAAGTTTGATAGGCGCTTGGCTTTCTTGCCAGCCACCGACCATATAGCCAACACCCCAGATACCAAGGCAAACAACAATCAAGAGCACACGCCAAATAAAGGTTAATGCAGGACGATGGACAACAACTTTTAAGTCGCCGCCAGATGCTTTTGATTTACGTTTCGCCATTGTTTTTCCCGTACGGCCAGTTAAAAGGAAGAGGACAAAAATAAAGCCCGTCTATTGAGTATAGACAGGCTGTTTAAAAGAGGAAAAACAGGCTAATTATGGCGTAATACCAGTAATTGATAACCCTTGCCCTTCAGGTAGACCAAACATCAGGTTCATATTTTGAACCGCTTGACCTGCAGCACCTTTCATCAAGTTATCAATGGCACTCGTGATTACAAGCTGTCCTGACTTCGCTTTGAAAAGATTTAAATGACAAGAGTTACTCCCTCGTACAGATTTTGTATGAGGCACCTGACCTTCAGGCAATAGATGCACAAATGCAGAATCAGCATAAGCCTGACCAATTGCTTTACGGGCAGCTTCAACACCAGCATCAGTTTGATCTTTTAATGTCACATAGATCGTGGAGAAAATACCACGAGGCATTGGCAATAAATGCGGTGTAAATGTGAAGCTCATATTATTCGCTTCTTCAGTTGCACCAGCTGCAGCCACAAGGCCATTTCTAATTTCAATCCAATGACGGTGCTTTTCAATTCCATAGGCTGTGAAATCTTCACTGACTTCAGAATAGCTATGCTCTGTTTTAGAACTACGGCCTGCGCCAGAGATACCTGACTTACAGTCAGCGATAATTGGTTGCGCCAAATCAATAAGCCCAGCTTTTAATAAAGGAATCAATGGCAGCTGAACTGATGTTGGGTAACAACCTGGATTACCTATAACACTCACTTCTTTTTGCTTTTCTTTTTCAATATCTGCAAGAGCATAGATTGCTTTGCCAAGTAGTTCTGGTGCAGCGTGGTCCATTGAATACCATTCTTGCCATTGCGCTTCATTCTGCAAACGGAAATCTGCAGCAAGATCGATAACTTTAACGCCGGCAGCAACAAGTTCTGTTGTACTTTTCATGGCTGTGCCATTCGGTGTTGCAAAGAAGACAATATCTGCCTTCTTTAGAATTTCAACTTCTGGTGGTTGAAACTCAAGGGTTTCAGCAACAGGGTGGCCGCGAAAGCTTGGAAAGAAATCAGCAAGCGGACGCCCTGCTTCTGCACGAGACGTTACAGTGACAAGCTCAACACCAGGATGCACAAGTAGCAACCTAATTAACTCAATACCTGTATAACCTGATCCACCAACAACAGCTGCTTTTACCAGACTTGCCACTTTTATGCTCCTTAACACTTAATTTTCTAACGAAATAAAGGCTTATCATACACGATAAAGCGGATTAGTGCTGTTAGGAAACATCTATGTGCTGACATTTTGATCAGGTGTATTAATTCTTTTTTAATTTACTGCAAGCTGCAGCCCGCAAAACTCCGTAAACAAAGTGCTTTATTCTAAAAAATTTTAAAAAAAGTATTGACTTATAAAAAAAACAATGTATCATGAGTCTCAATTCCACAGTAGCTCAGTTGGTAGAGCAAGCGGCTGTTAACCGCTGGGTCGCAGGTTCGAGTCCTGCCTGTGGAGCCATCTTGATCAACATCATCAAGATTAAATCTCAAATAATTCTTATTATCTGAGTAGTTCAAATGAACTTATTACCAACGATTCCACAGTAGCTCAGTTGGTAGAGCAAGCGGCTGTTAACCGCTGGGTCGCAGGTTCGAGTCCTGCCTGTGGAGCCATTCTTTTAGACTGGTTTCGTTTTAAGCTGTAGTAATTCAATTGAACCATTACCAACGATTCCACAGTAGCTCAGTTGGTAGAGCAAGCGGCTGTTAACCGCTGGGTCGCAGGTTCGAGTCCTGCCTGTGGAGCCATTTAATTCCCCCCCCTTTATTTATCCTTATATCATTCATTCAAATTTATAATTTCTTTGCATTGAATTAATGCTCCTGTAGAATACCTGCAATTGTAATATGAATTATACAAGCGTCTTTTATAACTTGTTTTTCAGTGCAAACGCTATGGATATATGATAAGGACTAATTCAATGACTTCATCTCAACAAAAAATTCAAGTTTTTGCTCTCGGTGGCACAATCGATAAAGTGTATTTTGATGCACTTAGCGAGTATCAAGTTGGAGAACCTCAAGTTGGCAATATATTTAAAGAAGCTGGCCTTGGCATTGATTTTCAAATCACTTCAATTTGCAGTAAAGACTCCCTCGAAATAACAGAAGATGATCGCGAAAAGCTTCGTCAAGCTGTTCTTGCAACAGAGCACAGCCATATTCTTATTACTCATGGTACAGATACAATGACTGTCACTGCACAGTTTCTTAAAGACACTCAAGACAGCGCCATAAAAAATAAAACCATTGTACTTGTGGGCTCAATGAACCCTGCATGCTTTAAAAACTCCGATGCACCTTTTAACGTTGGTTTTGCATTAGGTGCATTACAAGCATCTGCACCAGGTATTTATATTGCAATGAATGGCTCAATTTTTACACCTGAAACTGTTCGCAAAAATAGAGAAGCAAAGCAGTTTCAACATATTTCAGATCAGTAAGAGATACATTAGGATCACAGAATGAATCAAGACCAACTTTTTAGTTTTTCATTTCAAGATGCTCATATTCGTGGCGCACTTGTACAAACTAAGTTTTCATTTCAAGAACTCACAACGCAGCACGGTAGCCAAACACAATATCCGCTGTATATAAAGCACCTATTAGGCGAGATGAATGCGATTCTTGTTTTAATGGCAAGTAATTTAAAACTGTCAGGTAAAATGAATCTTCAAATTCGCGGTAGTGGTCATCTCTATAGTGTTTTTACAGAAGTCCAAATTAAAGATAATGGCGGTGAAAATGATGATTTAGAACCTCTAAAAATTAGAGGCATTGCTCGTCGTCATGACGATCAAGCACAACCTACATCTCTCGATTTAAGAGACTGGGTTGGTCAAAACGCGACTCTTGCAATTTCCCTAATTCCAGATGTTGGCCAACCATATCAAGGTGTGATTCCACTCTCCCACCCTCGCCTTCATCAGTGTATTGAAGAGTATTACCAACTATCTGAGCAGCTACCAACATTCTTCTGGACTCAAATCGAAGATGATGCATGCGCTGCAATTATGATTCAAAGCATGCCAAGCAACGCAGAAGATGAAGACGTTAGTATTGATCTTGAAACTGCAAAAATGCTTGCAAATACACTTAAGCCTGGCGAGCTGATTGAAACATCACCAGAATTAATGCTCCATCGCCTTTATCATGAATTTCCTATTCGACAACACCTTGCACGTCATGTTAAATATGAGTGCAGCTGTTCACCGGAAAGAATGCTGCAAACCCTTGTTTCTCTTGGGGAAAAAGAAATCACAGAGATTTCACAGACAACCCCTATTATAGAGATGAACTGTCAGTTCTGTGGTTCAACACAACAATGGCCCGCAGAAGACGTTATTAAGAAAATTCGTGAAGAGTCAGACTCATAATCATGAAGATTTATATGTAAGGAGCAATTATGAGCGAACAACCAACATCCAAAGAAGCCTTTCAAAGATTAGTTGAAGGGAACGAGCGTTTTATCGAAGGCGACTCTAATTTTAGCCGCCAAGATACTTTGGATCGCCGCGAGCAACTCGCCTCTGGCCAGGCTCCGTTTGCTGTTATTCTTGGCTGCTCTGATTCCCGCGTACCAGCAGAGCTTGTTTTTGATCAAGGCCTAGGTGACCTCTTCGTTATCCGTATTGCAGGCAATGTTATTGCACCATCACAGATTGGAAGCATTGAGTTCGCTGTAGAACGCTTTGGCACGCCGCTTGTTATTGTTCTTGGACATACAAGCTGTGGTGCTATCTCTGCGACAGTGGAAGCTCTCATGAACCCAACAGTACAGACACAATGTTTAAATATTGGCTCTATCGTTAAGCGTATTGCCCCATCTGTTCAAGAGCTACTTAATTCGGGTGCGAACCTTAACAAGGACCAGCTTATTTCAAGCGCTTGTAAAGCAAATATTCGCTCATCAGTAAACCAGCTTCAACACTCTTCTGAGTTTATTGAAGAAATGGTCGAAGCTGGCAAACTAGCGATTGTTGGTGCTGAATATGATCTCGAGACAGGCCGCGTGAATTTCCTCAATACAGTTGAGTAAGCCATAAAGCATGTACACACAAAGGGCTCCGCAAGGAGCCTTTTTTATAACCAATTATCCCAACTTTAATGCAAAAACAAACACATGCATTAAATTCTGTGCATTCCTCTATATCTGCAATAGCAATAAGTAATCATTTTTGTAACGAATAGCAGTACATTTATTGATCAATAATAGTTCGAGTGTTCTAATCATTGCTCAAATCAAAGCCACCTTTCCCTCACTCAACAAAGGTGAGCAACAGGACGATATTATTCAAGAGGAAGCGCAGTATGCCAGTCAGTAATCTCAGCCTTGCACTTAAAGCGGAAGCCCAGTCTCAACTTGAGGCTCAAATGTCTGGTCTTTCAATAAATTCAAAAACTCGCCCGATGCACCTATTTGATATTCCAAATGAAATTCTGCATCACATTTTTGTTCTAGCCGCACCTCAAGCCCGTTTCAATGTAACGGATGCTTTAAATATGCTTGAAGCACCTACTACATGCAAAAAGTTTAGTGATTTACTTGGAAAAATTGCTGAGATTGATACAAATCAAAGCATGCCAGCAATTCAAGAGCACCTTAAAGCACACTACATTAAAATTCAAAATATTGCCACCAAACCGCAAGTCACATCTGCTGATCTTACTGAACAAGATTTAACGGCTATATCTCTTCCTCGCACCGAAATGCCAAAAATAAAAGTAAACAACTCAGAAATGTCTCATGGTCGTTTTGATAAATCGAACTTAGATCAGAGTGTCATTTCCAACACAAACTTTAAGCTTGTTTCTTTTAATGAAACTAAAGCCCGTTTAACAACATGGACAAATGTCAATCTGCAAGGTGCTCAAGCAGCAGGTGCATTTTTTACGGGTTCAACACTAAAGCAATTCCAAGCTCAGTTTGCAGACCTACGAGATACGAATTTCAAATCAACAAAAATGGCTGACGCAAATCTTGAAGGTGCAGACTTACGCGGCGCTGACTTACGTGGTGCAGATCTTTCAATGGCAAACCTAAACAATACTCTAATTGATACATTTACTCGTATTGACGAAAAAACCAAGCTCCCTCAAGGCTTTGAACCTAATAGAAACCTTGCAACTGAAACACGCATAACTCAACACCAAGCGCAAAAAGAAGCCTTTTTAGAAGACAGTGGACTTAAAAACCGTATTACTCAAGAAATTAAAGCGCAAGCTGGAGTGAGTCGTCTAACGACACCATCAGGTACTCAACCGATCAATATTCCAATGCGCAATAGCCGAGGTTAACAACACGAGGCTTTAAGTCTCATCACTGACTAGGCGTGCTATTCGATAGGTCGCATAGGGGAACTCAAATGCAGATGCCTCAATGCGACAGCGTCGAAGCCTCTCTCGTCGACCAGGTACAAGGATAAACTTAGTGCCAGAAGACACAATCTCTGGCGCCTGATCAACAAGGTTATAGAGCCCATTTCGATCATACTTGCCTTGATACACAATTAAGCTTTCCATGCTTTTTTTATTCACTTCATAGCCCATCTTTCGACATGTCATTGCTTTAATGCCGCTACCATCATCAACTAATTCTTTAAGTAAGCCTAAAGGGTCTGCAAGATACTGCCATTCTTCAAGTGTTAAAACTCTATAGTGATACCCAGTCTTACCAGAGAGCCAATCTAAATATCGATCCAAAGCATCTTGAGATAAATGAAAAACTGGCTGATCTGATCGCCCTACTTTCGTTTTACAGTTGTTTTCTTTGCAGTAATGCTTCCAATCCCCCCAAGATAATTCAAAACGACTTACAGCCAATCGATAACTTGCCCCCTTCTGAGGATCAATATAAGTAGAAATTAACGCTGGACTCTTGCCTGTATCATACGAGTCCTGACATGCAAATGAACTTTTATCTTCAATAAAACAAGGATCAGCTTTCATTAATGAAGGCATATCTGGTGCCAGTCGACGCCAGTCAGGTATATCTGAATCTGCAAAATAGTCTTTCATCTCATCGGAATAAAATGGGCTTTGCCTCCAAGGTGAGCTCGCTTGTAGAGATAAAGATTGAAAGGCAACCATATAATCATGCACAGCTTGCCATTGATGACTTGTATCAGGTTGCCCAAATAAGGCTTTGCCCTGCTCTATTTCCGCTTTCACTTTTGCTAAGGCTACCGCCAGACTATCTTGGGAATCCTTAAACTGTACTTGCTTTTCTGCTGTTGTAATTTCTTGCAAAACACCAAGTTGATCTAATTGTTCAGGAGAAAAGAATGCTTCAGCCTTTTTTCGTAAAACCAGAGCTTGATGACCTTGATCACGATACAACAGTAAAGCATAGTGCTTAACAATACCTTGAAGGAAAGCATTCTCATAAAGCGCGTATTGCTGAGGATGGTATTTTTTGAGTTGCTGACCCCAAAAAAAGCCATCCACACCACAATTTTCCAAACAAAAATCGCTTTTATTAATTGAGCTTAATAGATTCTCTACAACTTTATTTTGATTTTGCACAACCCGATCAGAGTAGATATTTAAAAGATTAATGAGTGCTTTAGAGTCAGGATACACTTGCAAAGCGTTATCAAGTACCTGCTTGGCTTGAATAGGATTATAATCTGCTTCCCGGTAGTCCAAGAGTTTAGAAATAGACTCCACAAGCCCATCAATGAGCGCATTTCGAGTCTCTTCAGAAAGTGCAATCCCACCCTTATCTGTTTTATATTCCACCAAAAAGTCTACAGCATCAGCATATTTATGTTCTTGGACTAGCAATTCAACTTGGTCATGCCCCTTGGTATTTGGCGCAATAAACCACCAGACAAAAGAAAAAAACAAACAAAACGTTATCAGGACACCTGCAACTTGAGGCGCACTTATTAAAACTCGCTGGACTTGCAAGCTATCACGTAAGGCATACAACCAATCAAGGACTTGCTTATGCGTAGCCACAGGGTCATGTATAGCTTGAGCTGAAAAAACTTTTTGCCCAAAGTAATTTGGCTCAAAGGGGAATAATAAAAACTGCTTTAATTTACTCCATTGCCGAAAGTTTAATTGCTTTAAAGGTTTTAGCGTTTGCGCAGGAGATTCAATTTGATTCGCAGGAACCTTGCGATAAGGGTGCTCGCCGGAAATCAACATATAGAGAACACAACCAAGCCCATAGGCATCATCGTATGGCCCTGCGGGCTCGCCAGCAATTGTTAAAGGCGTTGCATAAGCAGGGGAATAGGCAACAAGGTTTGGAGAAGATGCTTGTACAGCACGAGATATACCAAAGTCAAAAATAACCGCCTTGGATTTTTTTGTTTCGCTATCAATAAAAATATCAATATTACTTGGCTTTAAATCAGCATGCACTACACCCTGTTCGTGAGCATGAATAACAGCATTTATAATCTGCAGTGCCAACTCTAATCGATCATCCAATGAGCTTGGCAATGTTTTATTCTTAAGTCGAACCTCTAAACTCTGGCCCTGTAGTAAGGCCATTGTCATATAAGCAATATCACCTGTTTTATCATAATCAAAAACATTGACTATATTTGGATGACTGAGCGATTGAGATTTTTTAGCTTCTTGCCCAAGTAAAGTCCAAAGCTGCGAATGCTGCTGTAAATTCGACTTTAATACTTTGAGGGCAATATAGGGCTGACTCTCGCCCATTTCCTGTTGACGAAGATCAAGAGCTTTATAAACAAGACTCATACCACCAGCGCCAATCAGCTCTAATATCTTAAAGCGCTGGTTTAATATTGAGCCGACTTCCAATTGATCATCAATAGGCATATCAGCACTCAGTGTAGTTCACTGCAAGACCACCTTGGGAAGTCTCTTTATATTTACTCTGCATATCTGCCCCTGTTTCCCTCACTGTACGTACAACCTTATCAAAGGAGACAAAATGCTCTCCATCACCGAGCAATGCCATACGTGCAGCATTAATGGCCTTCACTGCTGCAATCGCATTTCGCTCAATACATGGCACCTGTACAAGCCCATCAACTGGATCACAAGTCAGCCCTAAATTATGCTCAGTTGCAATTTCTGCTGCATTCTCAATTTGTCGTGGTGTCCCACCTAAGACTGCAGCTAACCCAGATGCAGCCATAGCACAGGCACTGCCAACTTCACCTTGGCAACCAACTTCTGCACCAGAAATCGATGCATTTCGCTTAAATAAATAACCAAAAGCTGTCGCTGTTAATAAAAAGTCTCGAATATGACATTCATTAAAATCTGTAAGTGTACGTTCGGCAAATTTCAGTACAGCAGGGACAATTCCTGCAGCGCCATTTGTCGGTGCAGTTACAACTCGACCACCCGCGGCATTCTCTTCATTAACTGCAAGGGCCCAAGCATTCACCCAATCCAGTGTTGCAAAAAAATCAAGATTACCTGGAGCCTCAATATCATGCTTTAATCGAGCTTTAACCATATTTGCACGACGAGCAAGATTAAGCCCACCTGGTAATATACCAGTGGTTTGCAATCCTTTTTCAACGCAGTTTTTCATCGTATCCCAAATAAAATGGATTTCGGCCATAAGCTTAGGCTCATCGTGCCAAAATAATTCATTCGCAAGTACAAGCTCATGTATGGCTTTATTTTCTGCTTCGCATAGAGCAAGTAGCTCTTTACCAGAATTAAAAACAAAAGGTGGTAACTCACGGCTTAAATCGACCTCTTCACCTTTTTCTTGAATAAAGCCGCCGCCAATTGAGTAATAGGTTTGCGAATAAAGCACCATGCCATCTAGATCATAAGCAATTGTATGCATAGCATTAGGGTGCACAGGATCAAAAGTAGCAGCATCAAAGAGTAAGTCAGTTTCTATATTAAATGGCAGCGTCCCTATGATAGCTAAAGAAATCTGATTATCTTGTTTAATTTGAGCACACACATCATCAAGCTCATCAGGCTGGCAAGTACGAGGTTCATACCCCATTAACCCAAGCAACACAGCTTTATCTGTGCCATGACCAATACCTGTGGCAGCTAAAGAGCCAAACAAAGTGACTTGCACACGACCAAGTTGTCTTTTCGGGGCTTTATCTAATACAGCAGACACTTGTTTAACGAAAGAAAAAGCAGCCACCATCGGGCCAACTGTGTGAGAACTTGAAGGGCCTATTCCTACTTTAAAAACATCAAATACACTGATCACTGATATCGCCTCTAATTGTTATTCGTTACGACAACGTACAAGGTAATCAAGTACTTCTTGCACATCCATTTGCAGCTTTGAAAGCGGCTGACGTGCATCTAGAACGGCTTCTACACTATCAGCATGTCGAAGAATATTATCCTTGGACATTGACTGATAATGCACTGGATTATTAAAGCGATCAACCGCCAATTGCTTTTGTATTTGAATTAAAAGTACCCTAATCATCATGACTAACATTTCATGACTTTGCGCATTTTTTTGAGGCGGTTGTGCGACAGGTTCAGGGCTTGGTGCTTCATCCTGTTTATATGTCAGATGCGTCATATCTTGGCCATGATCGACCTCTGGAAAATCATGACTAATCATATCAGCAAGACGATTCTGTTGACGATCAAGGCTTTGGGCTGGGTCTTCATAAGGTTTATCTAAAAAAGACATAATAGACAGTAAATCATTATTTTGAGACGGTGACCCTTTCGGTAACGATGTAGAAACAGCTGTTGAAATTGGTGTGGATGGAGCACTTGGACTCAATCGAACACCTTCAAGCCTTACTTCTATTTTAATATCCCCAAGGACAAGTACATCATCATTTTGCAATGGCGTATTGTGCATTACATGAGGAATTAGGCGCCTCTTATTTAGAAAAGTACCATTTGTACTTAGATCAGTAACGTAATAGGCGTCATTTTGAAATTCAATTCGAAGATGGGTACTACTAATAAATCGATTGCTATCCTCTATTACCCAATCACAATCTTGATGGCGACCAATTGTTATACCAGTTTCGTTTACAGTGAAATTGGCTCTCGCCTCTAGGTAATAACGATCTTTACTAATAATACTTAGAGATAACTTCATACTAATAAGTCTCTGCAACTCAGGAGAAAAAGAAAAGAAAACAAATCCCGCGACATCTCCACATTAAGGATAGCCGCCAGAAGGGAATTGATACAGAAAAACGTTGAGGTGGCTATTTTAGCCTGAATATGAAAGAGAAAGAATAAATAAAAGTGTGACGCTCGTCACATGACGAGAAAAAACCGAGATAGAGTCTATTATCTGAACAGCATAGCAGCAGCTAAGTTAATGACCCATTTCTTTGATCGCTCAACATTTGTAATAACCTTGTCCACAGATTTCTCTGGCTTAATAGCGATATGGAGAATTTTATCTGCTGGACGAACAGTTGAGTCAAACAAGTGGGGTTCGGGTTTCATCATCATCTCCTCTTTAGTTATTACCTCATGAAGAGGTATTTATCATCATGAGTAATCATAAATAAGCCTTTTCAGACTCTTTTATGGCTACTCACAAAACATTACCTACTGGATACTTAAACTATAAAGCTAGCATCCATATTTTTATTATGCACGCACTTTTTTAAAGAACACAGCCTTATTGACATTGCGTTCTCAAAAAAGTGCTTTTGCACCGCTAATGCGCAACAAATGGGCCTTTTGGCTTATGAGCGTTCAAGAGCAGCGCGCTTTAAAGCGTTCTGAACTGGGCGAAATGACTTACGGTGAATTTCGAGTGCACCATGTTCTTCTAAGGCTGCCATATGTACCTTCGTAGGATAGCCTTTATGCTTATCAAAACCATACTCTGGGTACTCAAGGGCTAACTCCATCATTTCACGGTCGCGCAATACTTTGGCGATAATTGATGCAGCACTAATTTCTTGAATGAGGTGATCACCTCCAACAACAGCTTCGCAAGGCTGCTCAACCTGAATCACTTGATTACCATCAACAAGCACATGGGTTGGCGTTACTTCAAGACTGTTAACAGCGCGGACCATAGCCACTAATGATGCTTGCAATATATTAAGCTCATCAATCTCTGCAGGTTCTGCACGCCCTACCCCAACAGCAAGAGCCTTCTCTTGAATCTCAACAAATAAAGCTTCTCGTTTTTTTTCTGAAAGCTTCTTAGAATCTGCTAGCCCTTGAATTGGGTTGTTTGGATCAAGAATAACCGCTGCTGCTACTACAGCACCTGCTAATGGGCCGCGCCCTACTTCATCAACACCTGCAACTATTTGATTTGCCATTAAATTACCTAAATATCCGTTTATAAACTTGTGACACAAATTGTGAACTGGAGTTCATTTATCGTGCATAACAAAAAGCAGCCCGAAGGCTGCTTAAATGAGAGTAAGAGTATCTGTATGACTTAGTCTTAGTCAAGGCTCTTATTTTGTTTCAAGAATTCTAAAAGCTGCAGCACGCTGCTCATCTGTATAGCTACCACCAGTGTTATGCATCACATTATAAAGTGCCATATTAGTGGTATCGCCATTGCTATCTTGCTCAAGGTCAAGTTCATCAAGCAAGCTTTCCGCTTCACCTTGGTCGATAGAGTTAGCAAGTTCTTGAATTTTAGGGTGGACTTTCATTTCACCTGGGGCAGAATAAATCTGTGCAGGAATATTCTGCGCACTCCATACCACCGATGATTGAAGTTCAGCAAACTTATCGAGATCTTGAGTAATAATAGTTTTACTGTCATAGGGGTCAACATAAGAAATCGTGTTTTCTTCTTCATTGATATCAGTGATCGCCATCATATGGCCCATACCACGATCACCATTTTCATGAATTTCACCTTCAGCAGTTAACCAAGTATCGGTTGCGAGCATCATAATGGCACCTTCGCCATCACCCTCAGCATGATCTTGAGCCATCTTGAGAAGATCTTCTTTTAGTACATCAGGATCAGAATCAGCTGGATGCTCATCAACAGTTAAGCCAGTTAGTAGACTAATACCCTCTTCCATACCGCCTTCACCAATATCACGGTCTTCATTCTTTTCGTAGTATTGACGTGCAGCTTCTTCAAGAATTGCAACATCAATATCACCAGAAGAGTTAATATTATCAAGATCATCTTGGGTGACAGTGAAGGTTTCTGAAGGGTCTCCTGCAAAAGTAACAGAGTAAGTCCCGTCTTCGTTATCAGTAATGGAGTCCTTAATAATTTGCTTACCTTCGGACGTATCATTGACCGCAACAATAGCAGAGAGGAACCAGCAATCACCCATGTATTTTGATGTGCTTTGCTCGAAATCACCAATAACGCCGTCACTCACAGTTTCTTCTTCAGTCAGCTCTGTTTCGTCAGTGACTTCTGTTTCTTCTGTATCAATATCAAAAAAGTCATCAAGGTTAAAAGAGTCATCTTCGTTAACAGTTTCTTCGTCTTCTAAATTAACTGTTTCTTCATCAACTTCTTCTCGAGGTGTTGTTCTACGAGGCTCTGTAAGCGTGTCGTCTTCCAACAGAGGCTCTTTCATAAAATCGAGTAATTCTTTGGTTTCTTCGTCAGTTAAACCAATACTTTTAAGAATATCTGAAAATACACTAGCAACAGAATCCATATTTTTTGATTCTGGAGATTCTTGTCGAGGCACTGGCTCAAATAGAAGTTCAAAGCTATCTTCATTCTCTTGGCCGCGTGTTTGCTGGTCTTCAAGGGCTATCTGATTGTTATAATTGACATTTCCGTTGTTAGAAAAATCGATTGACATGATTATATCCACCCGTCTAAAAAATAAGGCTCGGCATAAACCTCTTGTACAGGCCTATAATAACAGGGATAGAACACCCTCAACTCGGATTTCAGTAAGCTTTAAGTCACAATATGTTACTGAGCTGCATTTAGGTTATTATTAGGGCGTGATAACATTGTACTACGCTAATTCGAAGACAGAGATTCGCTCAAAAGCTCTGCAATAGCAGCAGCAGCTTTAACACTAGCACCACCTGCAAGGGTTTTATGCATACGAGCAAATTCGGCGATAAGGGCTGTTCTATGGCGACCTTCTAATGCGTCCAAGACAGCTGGGCCAATTTTGGCCGAAGTAGCGTTACGCTGAATTAATTCAGGTACGAGAGGTTGGTTCGCCAAAATATTTGGCAATGCAATATATTTTGATTTCACCAAACGAGAAATAATAAAATGCGTTAACCAGTGCCATTTAAAAGCAACAACCATTGGCTTTTTCATGAGCATGGCTTCAAGTGTTGCAGTACCCGATGCTAATAGCACCGCATCACAAGCCCCCATAATTGTGCGAGAGCCACCTTCTAAAAGCACCATTGGCAATTTATCTGCACCAGGAGTTTTAGCAATCACATCTTCAATCTGAAGGCGTCGGCGTTCATTAGCACAAGCAACAACAAAAAGAATATTTTTACGCTGCTTCACAAGCCATTTCATTGTCTTTAAGAAAACAGGCAAGATATATTCAATTTCACTGCCACGGGAACCTGGTAATACAGCCAGCGTTTGGTGATCTTTTAATTGAATACTTGAGTTTGAATTGATTAATAGCTTTGCTGCATCTGTTTCAGTGTAAAGTTGATCAACCCTACCCTGAACAATATCTTGGTATTTCTGCTGTACAGGTAAAAGTGGAATTTCATCTGCAGCAGGATGACCAACAAAAGCTGACTTCACGCCATGGCGTAAATAAAATTCACGCTCGAAAGGAAATAAAGTCAACATTAAATCAACAGACTTGGCAATTGAAAAAACCCGCCCTTGACGCCAAGCCCAAACTGTTGGGCTTACATATTGAACGGTTTTAACACGAGCTTCATGAACACGTTTTGCTACACCCAAATTAAAATCAGGTGCATCAATACCGATAAAAGCAGCTGGCTGTTCTTGAATAATTCGCCTTACGACATTTGCTCTTAATTCAAGCAAGCTAGGTAAGCGCTTCAATACAGCAACAATTCCCATAACGGAAAGCATTTCCATTGGGTACCAAGACTCAAGCCCTTGGGCGATCATTTCTGAGCCGCCAATACCTACAAAGCGTGCATAAGGGTATTTATCTCGAAGGGCTTTGATCAGCTCTCCACCAAGTAAATCACCTGATACTTCACCAGCAACCAAAACAAAGGTCATTGATTTTTTACTTTGAGAAATGGCTTGTGTCTTGTCCATGAAGTTATCTGTCAATCTCTTAAATTATCGGAGTAAACCGCGACGGCTTGCTTCTACAGAAGAAATAAATCGTTGAAGATCTGTTTTTTCTGCTTCATCAGTGAGGCTGTCGTACATGCTTTTCACTTCTTGCATTGCTTCATCAAGCTTTTTATTATCGCGATAAACAAGCTTGTAGGCTTTTTGCAAGTTTTGAATATTTTCTTTAGTCATGCCACGGCGCTTCATACCTTCAAGGTTTAACCCCTGAACTGTAGCCATGTTGCCTTGCGCACGAACAAACGCAGGAATATCCATATTAACAGCACTGCACATGCCAGCCATTGCATAGTCACCAATTGTGCAGAACTGATGAATACCTGCAAAGCCAGATAATATAACACCAGTACCTACATGCACGTGACCTGCAAGGGATGCATTGTTAGACATCACACAGTTATCGCCAACAACACAGTCGTGACCAACATGCGTATATGCCATAAATAGGTTGCCGCTACCGATACGAGTGATACCTTCATCCTGAACCGTTCCTCTTTGCAAAGTCGCGCATTCACGAATAATGTTGTTGTCACCAATAATCAAAGATGTTGGTTCGCCCTTGTATTTCTTATCTTGGCAATCTTCACCAACTGAAGCAAACTGGTAAATTTTATTACCTTCGCCAAGTTCAAGATGACCTTTAAGAACAACATGCGGACCAATTTCAGTGCCAGCGCCAATATTGACGTTTGCACCAATGATTGAATAAGGGCCAACCTTTACACTTGAATCCAAGTTTGCAGATGGATCAATTATGGCTGTAGGGTGAATTAGAGGTTCACTCATATCACTACTCCAGGATCAATTATGGTTTACGTTTGCTTTGAGCAAGCGTTAGAGTTGCTTCGATGACTTTTGCACCTTCAACTTCAGCGCGAACTTCAAAACGCCAAATTGTACGCTTTTGCTGTGTAATCTTAGCATGCATTTCAAGAACATCACCTGGAAGTACAGGGCGTCTTACTTTTACACCATCAACACCAGCAAGAAGATAGTTTGTATCTTCTGCAGGACCTTCACCAATAGAATAGAAACCAAGAAGACCGCATGTTTGAGCAAGCGCTTCAATCATAAGCACGCCAGGCATAATAGGTTGCTCAGGAAAATGACCTGTAAATTGTGGCTCGTTAAACGTCACATTCTTATTACAAACGATAGACTCACCTGGTGTCACGCTCACAATTTTATCAACCAAAAGAAATGGGTATCTGTGCGGAAGAAGACGAAGGATATCTTGATTAGTGTATTCCATAGTAACCTCAAAGCATTAAATCAAAAGAAAAAGAAAAAGAAAAAAGTAAGAAATTGAAAAACCGGTTATTTAATAAGTTGTCGTAAACGCACAACAAGTCGTCGCCATTTATTCGCTGGATAAAGGCCTGTTCCTGAAGCATATTGACCAGGCTCTGTAATTGAATTAGTCACCTGCGCCTGCATACCAACATGCACATCATCCACAACAACAAGATGACCTGAAATACCTGCCTGGCCTGCAATTGTGCATCGAGCACCAACCTTTGTGCTGCCAGCAACGCCAGACTTACCTGCCATTGCAGTTCGCTCACCAATTACAGCGTTATGAGCAACCATACAATAGTTATCCATAATGACGCCTTTTTCGATCACAGTTGAATCGAGCGCGCCTCTATCTACTGCAGCGCTTGCGCCAATATGAACATCATCTTTAATAATAACGCCGCCAAGCTGAGCGATTGCTTCCCAGCCATTTGCAGAAGGTGCATAACCAAACCCATCAGCACCAAGGGTTGTTTGTGATAGAACTCTACAACGCTGGCCAAGCTGAACATCATCAAAAATAGTGACATGAGGTGCAATTTTTGTATCGGCACCAATTGAAACTCGCTTACCAATCACCGTGTGTGAACTGATTTGCACATTATCCCCAAGGCGCGTGCCTGCACCAATAATAACGTAAGGTGCAATAGCAACGTTTTCGCCAAGCTCTACATCATCTGCAACAATCGCCGTTGGATGCACGCCAGGCTCAACATCAATAATATCGCCAATTCGATCACGCATAAATTGTGATGCTTTTGCGTAAGCTAAATAAGGGTTAGATGTCACAAGCGCCAAACCTTTGCACTGCTCAGCTTGGTCTGCTCTTACAAATACAGCGCCAGCATTGGACTCAATAAGGGCTTGAGCATATTTTGGATTTGCCAAAAAACTCACTTGGCTCTCTGATGCATTATCAAGAGTTGCTAAACCTGTGAGTGATACATCTTGAGGGTTGAGCGTTGCTTGTGCTTTGGAGCGGATTTCCAGTGTTAAACCAGAAGACTCAAGGTGTTGGATAAGATCTTGTAGTGTAAAGCTCATCTTATGTGCTCCCTTTAAAACAACACTTAAACCAAGAATATCTGCTTCCTGCAGTGTTTTAAGTGTTTTTAACCGATTAGAGCACTTGGCTCTCTACGTATAACCTCCAGCAAAGTAACACAATAATCAATTATTTTCAGCACTATTTTATTGATTTAGCAGTTAGAAATAAAAAACCCAGCGATTAAGCTGGGTTTTTTAGAAGTTCTACAGCTGAGCCGCTGTATGACTCAATACTATTCAAACTTTAAAATTAAAGTGAATTGATTTTGTCTGTTACTTCTTTAGTGATGTCATATTTTTCAGAAGCCCAAAGAGCAGCTTGCTTTTGAAGGATTAGATCAAAATGACGCTCTTCTTGGATCTTCTTCATCACTTCTTCAAACTTAGGACCTAGAGCGCCAATAATTTCTTGTTGTGCATCTTGGTTACGGTTGCGAAGTTTCTTGATCAGAACATTACGATCAAGCTGCTTATCTTTGATCTCAGAAGAAAGTTTCATCACTTCTGATTGGCTCATCACGTCTTTTTCTTTTTCAAGACGACCTTCAAGTTCAGCCATTTCGTTATCAAGAGCAACAAGCTTGCCGCGCTCTGCTTCAAGCTCAGTTTTGTACTTTTCAGTCAGAGACTGAGCTTGGTCTGTATTCAAAATTGCAGCAAATTGATCAACAACCGCAATGTTGACGTCATCAGCAGCGTTTGCAACGCCAAATGAAGAGAAGAAAACACATAATGCAAGGCCTAGCTGGCGAATTTTTCTTGTGTTCGTTTTAAGTGTTGTTAATTGCTTTACCATTAGATGCTCCTTAATTGCATTCGTGGTTCAAACTACTTTGTTTAGAGCAAAGGTTTATTATGAAGTTCAACCATACCTGTTAATTTAAACACAAACCTTTTTGAAAGCAGCCGATGTATGTTTGTCTGGCTATGTCGCATTTGGTTCAACGCTCCATAGCCCAGAAATAATAAATCAAGTCAACTTAGCAAGAAAGACTAGCAGAAATCACAGCGACATTCCGTGATTTCATCATTCTTAACAGAATCCTAACTCAAAACACCTTAGAAAACCTGTCCTATAGAGAACTGGAATTTCTCAAGTTCATCACTGTCTGAGTAATTGAATGGGTTTGCATAACTCAAGGATAAAGGACCAATTGGTGTAATCCAAGTAAATGCAATACCAGCAGATAAGCGAAGCTCAGAAGGATCTATATCCATTACAGAGCTTGGGTCTTCACCTGTCGTATAATCTGATTGCTGACGATTAATATTAAACACGTTACCTGCATCGAAGAATACAACACTACGCCATGCACGCTGATCTTCTACAAATGGCATTGGCAGAATCAATTCAATACTGGATTCAACCAACATATTACCACCGAAAGAGTCTAAGCCTTCCGTGTCTTTAGGACCAAGACTTCTTGAATCATAACCACGTACGCTTTGAATACCGCCAGCGAAGAAGTGCTTATAGAACGGCATGCCATCTGAGCTCGAATTACCGTAGCCGTCACCATAGCCAAGTTCAAAACGAGTATGGAATGTGAAATCATCAGAGACTGGAATATAGTTATGCCACTCATAACGGGACAGATAGTACGGGTTATCGCTGCCAGGTAAACCAATTTCTAAAGAAAGATAATGGGATGAACCACGGTCAGGCATCAAACCACGATTTAATTTATTTAAATACCAGCTGCCTTCTACGCTAAAGGTATCAAAGCTTTCGCTTTGAATTTCGGTGCTGTTTAAATCTGCACCAATGAATTCTTTTACTTCATCTGCAGACTCAGGGAAAGCATAGACTTCAGTTGTATCATAACCAAAACCAAAGTCTAAACGGGCTTGTTCACTAATTGGATAACCATAGTTTGCTTTGGCACCAAGCTGGTCTGTTCTATAACTTGTAACCTGAGTGCCTTCATAATCAGTTTTTTGATAAAGCAGACTATAACCACGGCTCACACCATCAACAGTAAAGTGTGGGTCTCGATGAGTTAAACGAAGCGATGTTCTGTCTGTATTGCGGCTTGCCACGAGGTCAATAGAATCACCTGTACCAAGGAAGTTAGATTCGTTATAGTTCACACCAAACTGGAAGCCACTGCCACCATAACCAATGTTGGCACCAATAGAACCAGATGGCTGCTCTTCAAGCTTAAAGACTAAATCGATTTGATCGTCATAACCTGGGACGCGAACAGTTTCCACTTCTACGTGTTTCACATATGCAAGGCGTTCAAGACGGGATTTTGAAAGCTCAATCTTGCCAGACTCAGCCCAAGCACCTTCCATCTGGCGAAGCTCTCGACGATACACTTCTTCTTTGGTGGAAACGCTGCCTTCAAAGTGAATACGGTTCACATAAACACGCTTGCCTGGGTTCACAAAGAAAGTAACATCAAGCACGGTGCTGTCTTCATCAACCACAGGATTGGCTTGCACTTCAGCAAATGTATAACCATCCATCCCAAGACGCTTTGTAATCGCATCTTGTGATAGCGTTAGCAATGAGCGAGAAAACGTTTGGCCTGGTTTAATAAGAATAAGATCACGAATTTCTTTTTCATCAATCGGCAAAATACCACGAACATCGACCTTACCAACAGTGTGCTGTTCGCCTTCAGTCACATGGACCGTAATATAAATATTTTCACGGTTATCATCGATTGCCACTTGCGTGTCTTCAATATCAAACTTCACATAACCGCGATCAAAATAGAATGATCTTAGACGCTCTAAATCGCCTGTGAGTTTTTCACGGGCGTATTTATCGTCACCTTTAATAAAAGACCAAAAGTGTGTTGGCTTGAGTGTCAGCTCATCAATTAAAGTTTCGTTATCAAAAATATGGTTACCAAGAATATTAATATCTTTAATTTTAGCAACTTCACCTTCAGAAATTTGCAATTCAATATCAACACGGTTACGTGTTTTTGGAATTGTTTTTGCAACAACAAGAGCACCATAGCGGCCTTGAGATACGTATTGGCGCTCAAGCTCTGTTTTCATGCGCTCAAGGGTCGCCCGTTGCATTACACTTCCAACAGTAAGACCGCTTTGCTTGAGTGCATCCATAAGCACATCTGTTTCGATAAGCTTATTGCCTTCGATATCAATACCACTGATGCTTGGTCGTTCTTGCACCTGAATACTTAATACAGTTTCATCAGCTGGGCCATCACGAAAAACTTGAACGTCATTCACCGTACCAAGCTGAAAAAGATCATGAATTGATTCAGAAATTTGTTCAGGGCTGACAGTATCACCCTGCGTAAATGGTAAAGCACCAAATATCTGCGACACAGGTAAACGCTGCAAGCCACGTACTTGAATATCTTTAATTTTAAGTAGGTTTGGCGCAGTTTCAGCTGCATGTGCAACTGCAGAAACCGCCATTGATGAAGTGCCAACAAGGCAGGAAAGAAGGACAGCGGACCGTAACTTTAATTTCATATTTGAGTGAATCCTTAACTCTTATTTTTTAAGAAGCATGCAGCCCCAATAAAATGATCAAACGGGCAAAATGACTTCTTTTAAGACCAACCGTAACATCCTTCGGATCTAGCGTATTTATAACAACATTGGTCTTTGAGTATCCATAGATTACTTTTCATTATTCAGAAAGGCAAATTTTTTAAGCTGCACTCAACTTTAAGAAAAAAGACGAGTCACATCATTAAATAAAGCCAACATCATAAGGCTGCCTAAAAGCGCAACACCTACCATCATGTACTTTTGCTGCCAGTGCATTGAAACAGGCTTGCCACGTACAAGTTCCGCAATAATAAAAGCAATATGACCACCATCAAGCATTGGTACAGGCAATAGGTTAAAAACACCCAAACTTATACTTAAATAGGCCAGAAAGTTTAGTGAAGAGGATATACCAACTTGTGCTGTTTTTCCTGCAATTTCTGCAATTGTCACAGGCCCCGTCACATTATCAAGAGCTAAAGCACCAGTAATTAATTTACCAATTGAAATGACAACCAAGCGGGTGCGCTCCCAAGTCTGTTCCAAACCATAAAGCATTGCTTGTAGTAAGCTGTACTCAACTTGTCTTACCAATGTTGGATCATCTTCAATACTTTGTGGCCCTACCCCAATCTGACCGACTTTACGAACTTGTGGTTCACCATTTACTTGTTCTGGGATTTCTAGAGTTTTCGGCGTTACAAAGCCTTCAACGAGCTGACCATCTCGCTCCAAAACAAACTTAATATCTTGAGCAGGATTATCTCGAACATAACGATATAAGTCCGTCCAATATTCCACAGGCTGATCATTAAGGCTTAATACTTTGTCATTAGCCTGCCAACCTGCTTGATCAGCAGGATCATCAGCTCTTACCTGACCAATAATTGCTGGCCTTAAATAGACTTTAGGAGTAATCCCTAAGCTTTCCAGCGGGCTTTCAACAGATGCTCGCATAAAGTTTTCAACATTAAGCTTTAGGGTTTTAACTTGCGAGACTGACTCGACCTGTCGCTTAATATCGATAGGCATCTGGCCCGTATAACCAGCTTCTTCGATAAATTGAAAGGAAACTGTTTCCCAAGATGTAACAGGCTTTCCTGCTATGGCAATAATTTCATCGCTTGGTAGAAGACCTGCAGCTTCAGCAATCGAGTTTTTTTCAACAAGACCGACAACTGCTGGTAACTGAGTAACCCCCAGCATTGCATAGGCAGCAAACACAAAAACAGCAAAAGCAATATTAATAGCTGGCCCAGCGGCATAAACAGCCAGACGAGCCCATGGTGATTTTTGCGTAAAATCTTGGTCGACTTCATGCTCAGCAACGTCATCCTGCCTGGAGTCAAGCAAACGAACATAGCCACCTAAAGGAATGGAGCAAACGCAAAACTCAGTACCATGCTTATCGTAACGAGAGTAAAAAGGTTTACCAAACCCTACTGAGAAACGAATAACTTTAATACCAAAATAGCGTGCAACTAGAAAGTGCCCTAATTCATGGATAGTGACAACTATGCCAAGAATAACAAGGAAAGATACTGGGTAGATAAGCCAACTAAAATCCATTCATGCCTCACGCTTTATTTTGTTCTTTGCTTATTAAAGATAATCGATTGCTGCGTCTCTCACTTCTTGATCAAGCGCAAGGATATCTGCCAAATCATGCGCCTCAGTCACACCAAAACGATCAAGACATTGTTCAACTAGGTTTGGTATTTGTGTGAAGCCGAGCTTGCCGTTAATAAATGCATCTACAGCTATTTCATTGGCAGCATTCAGCACAATTGTAGCGCCCTGCCCCTTTTCAGCTTGCGCCATTGCTTGGCGAGCTAAAGAAAAACATGGGAATTTTTCATAGGGAAGTGGTAAAAATTGCAACTCAAGCATTTGATCCCAACGCATAGGCTTCACACCTGTTGTGTGACGCTCTGGATAAGCTAAGCCTGATGCAATTGGCACTTCCATACTTGGATTACTGAAGTGAGCTAACGTTGATCCATCAACGTAAGTCACCATTGAGTGCACAATACTTTGAGGATGAACAACAACATCAACAAAAGACTGACTGACACCAAATAAATAACAGGCCTCAATGAGCTCTAAACCTTTATTCATTAACGATGCGGAATCAATACTGACTTTTGCGCCCATAGCCCAGTTAGGATGCTTACAAGCTTGTGCAGGTGTTACATTCACTAATTCTTCTTTCGGCGTGTGTAAAAAAGGCCCGCCAGATGCTGTTAAAACTAACTGATGAATACCGTGACTTTCACATGCAGCTTGAGTTACAAGAGAGCTTGATTGCAGCTCACCGGGCATCGTTTGAAATAGAGCATTGTGCTCGCTATCAATAGGAAAAATTCGGGCTTGAGATTCAAGAATTGCTTTACGAAATAATGGACCAGCCATGACCATACTTTCTTTGTTCGCTAAAAGAATATACTGCCCTGCTCGTGCAGCTGCTAAAGTTGGCTCAAGCCCTGCTTTACCAACTATCCCAGCAATAACAACATCAATTTCAGGCTTAACGATTAGAGATAGAAGCTCATCCTGTCCTTCAAGAATTTCAGTTCTTAAGGCATGACCTTTAAGTAACGATTTAAACGTTGACAAGCTATCCGTCGAAGTCAGCACTACATACTGAGGGTTGAACTCAATTGTAAGTTCAGCAAGAAGTTTTAAATTACTATGACCTGTAAGTCCAAAGACATTATAACGATCAGGATGTCGGCGAATAACATTGAGCGTATTTTCCCCAATGCTACCTGTAGCACCTAAAAGAAAAACATTTTTAGTAACTTGTGTCATATCTTTGTACCTTTCAAAAAATAGCCTTCAGAATGAAAGCCATTTTTGAATAGTGTTAATACCCTACCTAAGAAATTAAATTGTGATGAAAGCACCGTTAAAATACAGACCTGCAGAAAAAATTGGTACTGCAGCAGTTAAACTGTCAATGCGATCAAGCACACCACCATGACCTGGCAAGAGTTGACCGGAGTCTTTTAAATTAACATTGCGTTTAAGCATGCTTTCAAAGAGATCACCAATAACTGATGCCAACACTGTAATCAAAATAAGGAGTAAGTAATAAGCTTTATCAATGCTCGCAAGATCTAGCGCTTTTAAAACCAAACCTGTAAAGCAAAGCGTTACAACCAGACCACCAACAAGACCCGCTATTGATTTACCTGGGCTCACAGCTGGTGCAAGTTTACGCTTACCCCAACGACGGCCTGCAAAGTAGGCACCAGTATCTGCACCCCAAATTACACACATCACAAAGAATACAAGCCTTGAACCATGCTCAGTACTTTGTAAATCAGTTAAGGCGAACCACGCAAGGCTGAGTGTTATAGCACCAATTACTGCTATTGAACTTGTTTTTGCCCAATGCTGACGATTATTTGGATACCCCATTACAGCGAGTAACGCAATAAACCACCAAATCACTGAAAATATATAGATAACATAGGCGCTAAGCTGTGCAACAAGTACTATTGAACCTGCAACCATCGCAACAAAACTCGAACGCTTAACACGCGACTCCCACCCAAAGAAGGCAGCCCATTCCCATGCGCCCATAAGCATAATCAAGCCGATAATGCAGGAAAAAACATCGTTAGAAAGGTAGAATATGCCATACAATACGAGTGGTACTAGTATTAAGGCTGTCATGATTCGCTGACCAAGGCTCGTTTGCCAAAAATGCTGTTTCTGCATATTTTATTATCCTAAAAGGAAGGCGCTTAAGACTTCCTGTCCTGGCTCTCTTTTAATAACTCTTCCGAGCTTTGACCGAAACGACGTTGTCGGCGAGCAAAGTCATCTAGAGCATCTTTTAACGCTTGCTCATCAAAATCTGGCCAGAATGTATCTGTGAAATACAGTTCCGCATAGGCAAGTTGCCATAGCAAGAAGTTTGAAATACGTCTCTCCCCACTTGTGCGAATAAATAAATCCACAGGAGGAATATCACCAAGACTCAAATACTGAGCAAAGTCATCTTGAGAGGCATTTAAAACATTCTGCTTAAATTCTTCCGCAGAAGTTTCACCATCATTCATTGATAAAGCTAATTTTTGCGCTGCTTGAACTATATCCCATTGACCACCGTAATTCACAGCAATAATAAGCTGCATTCCAGTGTTTTTTTGGGTTTTTTCCATTGCAGCATTCATTTTATCTTTAAGCAAATCTGAAAATGGTGCTAAATCACCAATAAATCTAAGCCTAATTCTATTTGCATGAAGCTCACGAATTTGATCATCAAGAGCTGTCACAAAAAGCTGCATTAGAAGTTCAACTTCATATGGTGGTCTGCGCCAGTTTTCACTGCTGAATGCGAAAAGTGTTAAATATTTAATACCTGATTTAACTGCACTTTTCACTAGGGTCTTAACTGCTTTCGCCCCTTCACGATGACCCTCTGGGCCAGGTAAACCATTGGCACGAGCCCAACGTTGATTACCATCCATCACTACAGCAAGATGCTTAACTTGGGCTGCTGACTCATTGCTTCCCATGACTTCTACTCCGATTAATGCAAGCAAGTAATATCATTCAAGATTATTACATTAAATTCAATAATTTAAAGCAACTAAAAATAATGAGTGCCGCTTTAAAACAAAAACCCGCCCTAACAAGAAACCTCATAGGGGCAGGTTTTAGGCAACAACTTTTTGAGGTTGCCTAGTAGTGCTTAGCACTAGATTGTCATAAGCTCGGATTCTTTCTCACCAAGAATCTGATCAATTTCTTTAACAAAACGATCTGTGAGCTTTTGAATATCATCTTCTGAACGTCTTTGATCATCTTCAGAAATTTCTTTTTCTTTAAGAAGTTCTTTGATGTCAGAGTTTGCATCACGGCGAGCTGCACGAACAGCAACTTTCGCTTGCTCACCATCGTTCTTAACGATCTTAAGAAGATCACGACGTGATTCTTCTGTAAGAGCAGGAAGAGGAACACGAATAAGGTCACCATTCGAAGATGGGTTTAGACCTAGGTTTGCATTACGGATTGCTTTTTCTACGTCAGCAGCAATGCCTCTTTCCCATGGTGTAACAGTAATAGTACGACCATCTTCAACACCAAGGTTAGCAACCTGACGGATTGGTGTAGGTGTACCATAGTATGAAACCATTACGTCATCTAGAAGGCTTGGGTGAGCACGACCTGTACGTACTTTTTTAAGTGCAGTATGAAGCGCTTCAATTGCTTTCTTCATGCGAGCTTCTGCGTCTTGTTTCAACTCATTTAACATAATGAGGCTCCTTTCTTTAAAATTTGTGTCTTAGTGCAAGTTAGTCACCAGCAGATTCGTCTGGTTCCGATTCTTGCATTTCTTGATCGTCTACGAGAGTACCATATTCTTTACCAACCATAATACCTACTAAGGCATTGGAATCATGCATATCAAATACACGGATTGGCATGCTGTGGTCGCGGCATAGGCAAATTGCCGTTAAATCCATAACACCAAGCTTAAGATCAAGAACCTGATCATAGTTTAGGTGATCGAATTTTTTCGCATCTGTAAATCGAGCAGGATCTTTGTCATAAACACCATCTACTTTAGTGGCTTTTAAAACCATATCCGCTTCGATTTCGATAGCTCGAAGACATGCAGCAGAGTCAGTTGTAAAGAACGGGTTACCAGTACCAGCAACGAAGATCACAACATCACCATTATTTAAATAACGGCTTGCTGTTAGACGATCAAAATGCTCAACCATGCCGCTCATTTGAATAGAGGACATTAAACGAGTTGGGATATTACTGCGCACCATTGCATCACGCAGTGCAAGACCGTTCATGACTGTTGCAAGCATACCCATGTGGTCACCAGCAACACGATCAAGACCAGCTTCTTGAAGTGCTTTACCACGGAATAGGTTACCACCACCAACAACAATACCTACCTGAACACCGATACCAATAAGCTGACCTACAGCAAGAGCCATCTTATGTAATACCTGAGGATCAATACCAAACTCACCGTTGCCCATAAGAGCTTCGCCGCTAAGTTTTAAAAGAATTCTTTTATATTTTGGTTGACGTCCACTTTTCACGCTTACAGCCCTCGATTTGTTTTGATCACTTGCCATGTCCCGGCCCCTTTTACTTACTGCTCAATCTGCTTCTTTTAATAATTTTATAAATATTACATGGAAAAAAGCCCAAACTTATGGCTTTTTAAAGCTACAAGCTCGGGCTCTTTCCACGTGTGCAAGCTGACTTCAGCTTACTTAGCAGCTGCTGCTACTTCTGCTGCGAAGTCTACAACTTCTTTTTCGATACCTTCACCAACTTCCATACGTGTGAAGCTGTTGATTGTAGCGTTAGCTTCCTTAAGAAGCTGACCAACTTTAACGTCTGGATTCTTAACGAATGCTTGGTCTACAAGGCTAACTTCAGAAAGGAACTTCTTAAGACGACCGTCGATCATCTTTTGGATAACTTCTTCTGGCTTACCAGATTGACGAGCTTGCTCAGTGAAGATTTCACGCTCTTTATCAAGAACAGCTGCAGAAACTTCATCTGGAGTAGCTACTAGTGGGTTTACAGCTGCAACGTGCATAGCAACGTCTTTAGCTAGCTCGCCGTCACCGCCTTCTAGAGAAACTAGAACGCCGATTTTGCTGTTGTGGATGTAAGCACCAAGAGTGTTACCTTCAACAAGTTGAGCACGACGAAGTTGGATGTTCTCACCGATTTTTTGAACTAAAGCTAAACGAGCTTCTTCAACTGTTTGACCAGCTGTGTATTCAATTTCAGCGATCTTAGCAACGTCTTCTAGACGAGCAGCTAGAGCTACTTCAGCAACTTGGTTAACGAAAGCTTGGAAGTTGTCATCACGAGCAACAAAGTCAGTTTCAGAGTTAACTTCAAGAAGGATAGCAATACCTTCACCAACTTTAGCAACTACAGCGCCTTCAGCAGCTGTACGGCTTGCTTTCTTAGCAGCTTTTGCTTGACCTGATTTACGTAGATTTTCAATAGCTAGATCGATATCAGCGTTAGCTTCAACTAGTGCTTTTTTGCACTCCATCATGCCAAGACCAGTACGTTCACGTAGTTCTTTTACCTGTGCTGCAGTTACGCTCATGGTATATTCTCCTGTTAATTGACATTTAATCTCAAAGGTTGACTCTTACCACTTCAATCTTTGGACATGTCATTTATAAAATTCATTCATAAGATGCCGATAATATTCAGCATTTATTGGATATGGATTTTTTTACAGCCAAGACTTCAGCTGATTTTATTCTGAGAAGATGGTGACTTGTTTTAAAGCCACCTAAAATAAAGCTCTCGATCAGAGAGCTTTATTTACAAGAAGTTAGGCTCTTTTTGCCTCTTCAACGTTTTCTTCTGCTTCTGCAGACTTATCGTTGCCAGTCTTGTTTAGTTTTGCGTACTCAGCGCCACGTGCACAAGCGTCAGCGATAGAACCAACAAATAGTTGGATAGAACGGATAGCGTCATCGTTACCTGGGATGATGTAGTCAACGCCATTTGGGTTGGAGTTAGTATCAACAACACCGATAACTGGAATACCTAGTTTACGAGCTTCAGCAACAGCGATTTGCTCATGGTCAACGTCGATAACGAAGATAGCGTCTGGAAGACCGCCCATATCTTTGATACCGCCAAGGCTCTTCTCTAGTTTTTCTTGCTCACGAGCTCTTTCTAGAGCTTCTTTCTTAGTAAGCTTAGTGAAAGTACCGTCTTGGCTTTGAACTTCAAGATCTTTAAGACGCTTGATTGATTGACGGATTGTTTTCCAGTTAGTAAGCATACCACCTAACCAACGGTGATCAACGTATGGCATACCAACGCGAGCAGCGTGCTCAGCAACAACTGGACCAGCAGATCTTTTAGTACCAACAAAAAGGATTTTGTTGTTTTTAGAAGTTAGGTTGTTAACGAAAGCTAGAGCTTCGTCTAGAAGCTTAACTGTGTGCTCAAGGTTGATGATATGGATGTTGTTTCTAGCACCGAAGATGTATTGATCCATCTTTGGGTTCCAGTAACGAGTTTGGTGACCAAAATGAACACCAGCTTTTAACATATCACGCATACCGTATTGAGTTTCGCTCATAATACTCTCTCTAATATCAATAGCTTGAAGTTAGCGACTTCAAGCATACCAGATACAAGGACTGTCAGAGCTCAGGTTTATTCCTGAGTAGTAAATAAATAACAACAGCACTGTATTGGTAAGGGTTATAACATCCACCATTCGCGCTCACTCAACAAAGCAATGAAGTAGCGTACTACTCTATTGCAAAGCACCCGAATAAGCGTCTCGAATGATGTGCAAATTCCCAGCATTTAAAGGTATCTTCAAAGTGGGTGCCGCAATTATAGGTGGTTCTTCACAAAAATAAAAGCTTTTTTAGGCAACTTAGGCCAACTTAGGTTAAAAAGTACCATCTATTGGCCATTTCAGAGAACCACTAAGTACACTGGTTACTTATTTTATCACGTGCAAAGCCGCCTTAGAAGGCTTTTCAACATCAGCAACCCCCTCACCTCTTGGGTCTGAACCGCCTGACATCTCCTGCTTCTCTTCATTCCAATACACAACTTGAAGATCACCATAAGGTCGTGATGTTTGCTGAAGCGTATGACCACGAGCAACTAGATCTGCTTTAAGTTCCTCAGATAATGCACCAGCTTCATATTCAACAACATCTGGCAAATATTGGTGATGAATACGTGGCTTAGCTGCCATTTCTTCTGGAGAGTCACCATCTATAGCAGACAAAATCCCCCAAGAAACCATTGAGATAATACGGCTACCGCCAGGTGTGCCAAGCACATAAACACCGTTCGGCCCTTCAACAAAGCTTGGCGTCATACTTGAAAGAGGACGCTTACCTGGCTCAATTTTATTGGCCTCACTACCAACTAAGCCATAAGCGTTTGGCGCACCTGGCTTCGCGGAGAAATCATCCATTTCATTATTGAGAAGTACGCCTGTGCCTTTTGCCGTAAAGCCACTGCCAAAGTAAAGGTTAATACTGAGGGTTACTGCAGCGCGATTGCCATACCCATCAATAACGGAAAAATGAGTTGTTTGAGTGCCTTTACTGCCAGATGTAAGCAAAGGCATTTCTGAACTTGGTCTTGCTTTATCTAGGCTAATATTCGATGCCATCTTATCAATTTCAGATTGCTTCAATAACCATCGACCATCATCATGAGTAAAGTCAGAGTCACCCATAAACTGAGCACGTTTGTAATAGGCATTACGCATAGCTTCTACAAAGAGATGCGTACGGTCTGCTTCATTTGCGTCTTGATAATTTTGATCTTCAAGCTGACCAAAAATACCAGCCATTACAAGACCACCTGAAGATGGCAAAGGTGAGGATGTAATTTTATAATCACCATAATTAAAAATAATTGGCTCTCGCTCAGCCACATCGTAATTCACAAGATCATTTAGCGTCCAAAGCCCGCCATTTTCTTGCACATCTTTAACCATTGTTTTGGCAACGTCACCTTCATAGAAGCCTTTACGCCCGTTTTCAGCGATACTTCTCAATGTTTTGGCAAGATCAGGTTGCTTTAGAATCCAACCAGCTTCTGGAAGCTTACCCTTATCTAAAAAGACAGAAGATGAAGGCCATTTCTGCACAGCCTTTAAACGAAGCTCTAGTGCATCTGTATACTCAGAAGTCACAGCAAAACCATTCTCAGCAAGCTCAATGGCAGGCTGCAATAAACGCTCTAAGCTTTTCGTACCATATTTTTGCTGCACATGAACCATCGCTGCAGGGGTTCCTGGAATAGCCGCAGCCATAGGATGATTTGTAGCTAACTCACGATCAACGCTACCATCTTCTTTTTGATACATAGTTTCTGTGGCTGCCATAGGTGCCTTCTCACGACCGTCAACAAAAACTGATTTATCCTGCTTTTCATCATGAAGCAACCAAAAGCCACCACCACCAAGACCTGAACCAAAAGGCTCAACAACAGCTAAAACAGCTGTAACAGTCACAGCTGCATCATAGGCGTTACCACCCTCTTCTAACACTTTCATGCCAGCTTCAGTAGCAAGAGGATGAGCAGAGGCAATACCAAACTCATGCGGTGCAGCACTTAACTCGCCTTGATATGGGTTTTCACCACCATTTTTTCTTAAATTGGTATCACAACCTGAAGCAAGCGCCAGAGCACTGGCCAGCATCATGACACGTGCAGGTAATTTAAATTGTTGAAGTGCGCTTTGTTTCATTCTGTTTGATCTCCGTTTTGATAAGTGGTCTTGAAAAACAAGTTGTAAGCATACAAGGGCATTAGGTTAGTTTCATACGAGTGTTTCGAATGTGATCTCTACATTTCGACACCTGACAGTCAAAACATTTATGTTATGATAAGCCGACTTAAAAAAATAATCGAGGATTATCCAACCATGACTCATACGATCAAAAGCGCTGAAGACATTGAAAAAATGCGTATCGCAGGCAAAATGGCTGCAGATTGCTTAACAATGATTGGCGAACATGTAAAACCTGGAGTTACTACAGGTGAACTCGACAAGCTATGCCACGACTTTATCGTCAATGACTGTAAAGCAATCCCAGCTTGCCTTGGTTATAGAGGTTTCCCTAAATCTGTTTGTACATCTATCGACCACGTTGTTTGCCACGGTATTCCACATGAAAACCAAGTGCTTAAAGAAGGCCAAATTTTAAATATTGATGTGACTGTTATTTTCGAAGGCTGGCACGGCGATACAAGTAAAATGTACATCGTTGGCCAAAAAGTTAAGCCACCAGCTGAAAGACTTGTACAAAAAGCGCAAGAAGCTCTTTATCTTGGTATTGATATGGTCAAGCCTGGCCTTAAGCTTGGTGACCTAGGCTTTGCAATCGAGCAATTTGCTAAGCAAAACCATTACTCTTCTGTTCGTGATTACTGCGGTCACGGCATTGGTCAAAAATTCCATGAAGACCCAATGGTGAACCACTTTGGCACGCCAGGCACTGGCATGGAACTTGTACCAGGCATGACTTTCACAATCGAGCCAATGCTTAACCAAGGCACACATATATGTCGTGTTCTAGCAGACGACTGGACTGTTATCACGAAAGACAGAAAGCTTTCAGCTCAGTGGGAACATACAATTCTAGTGACGCCAACTGGCCGTGAAGTTCTAACTTACCGTGAAGGTGAAGAAGTTAATTTAGTGCGTGCAACCTAGAACTCCAAATATTAAGCCTCTTTAAATGAGCTTATGACTCTATTGAAATGCCCTAGTTTATTGTTACTATAAACTGGGGCATTTTTTTAAGTTCTGCATGCACATTTAAAAAGGACAAGTATGAATCATCTCGACAAACATGCTTTTGACATTATTACTAAATACAAAGCAGAAATTGAAACATTGGATGCAGGCTTTGTTGCAAGCAGACACTTAGTTGCGACCAAAGGCAAAACATCTCATCAGTTACGACAAAAGCTCCTTGCACGCTCCAAGATTATTGATCGCTGTCTTATTTCTTTATGGCGTTTATGCAAACTCGACCGTGAAAACGAAATTGTCTTATTTGCTACAGGTGGCTATGGTCGTCGTGAAGTATTTCCATCATCTGATATTGATATTCTTATCCTTCATCAAAATGACCTCACTGAAGCACAGCAAGAAAAAGTTGAGCAATTTGTCCAACATCTATGGGATGTAGGCCCATCAATTGGACAAAGCGTAAGAAGCCTTGCCAACTGTTTACAACTTGCCAAAGAAGACCACACTGTTCTCACCAACTTACTTAATCTTCGTAAAGTCATTGGTCAAGCTACATCATTTTTTATTGCACTACGATCAAACCTACAAACAAACTCCGTCACATCAAGTGAGCACTTCTTCCACCTTAAACAAAAAGAATATTTAGAACGACATCGTAAGCATGCAGACACTGAATACAATCTTGAGCCAAACATTAAAGAAGCACCTGGTGGTTTAAGAGATATTCATACCCTACTTTGGATTTCAAAATACACACTTGGCTTAGGCAGCTTAACTGACCTTGTGCGTAAACGTATTCTTGGACGCGAAGAGCTGGAACAACTTCAAAGAGCATATGACTTTATCGCCAACATTCGCTATTGCTTACACCTTATTGTGAAGCGCGATGAAAACCGACTGCTTTTCAATTATCAAAAAAGCGTTGCAGACATGCTCGGTTTTAAAGACAGTGAAGGCAACCGCGCTGTCGAGCACTTCATGAAAACCTACTATCGCCACGCATCAACAGTTGCAGCCTTGGTTGATCTTCTTTTAGAGAATGTAGAGGAAGAGATATCAAGCTCAAATGAAGTACATGAAGTGAGTATCAATGGTCGATTCAAACAAATTGGTCACAAAATTGCAGTAACACATCCAGAGGTATTCAAAGAAACACCCTCGGCTGTTTTGGAGCTGTTCTATCTATTGGGACAATCGCCGTCACTCCTCGGCGTTCGTGCCAACACAATTCGTTTACTCAGGGATGCACGCTACAATATTGATGACGAATTTAGACAAGCGCCTGAAAACACCGATCTCTTCCTCAAAATTCTTGGGTCACCCTATCGTCTCTTCACGCAGTTAAAGCGAATGAAGCGATACGGCATTCTTGGCCGTTACTTACCTGAGTTTGGTTTTATTATTGGACAGATGCAATTTGATCTTTTCCATATTTACACTGTAGATGCGCACGCCTTATTAGTTGTTCAGAACATGCGTTTATTGCGTCATAACGAAGCCCGTGAAAAATTCCCACTGGCCAGCAAGATTATCCATAACCTCCCGAGTAGAACTCTCCTTTATATTGCGGGCTTATACCACGATATAGCCAAAGGTCGTGGTGGCGATCACTCTGTGCTTGGCGCTGTTGATGCTGCAGCATTCTGCCGACGCCATAATTTAAGCGAAGCTGATACACAACTTATTTCATGGTTAGTTTTGCATCATCTTGTGATGTCCGTCACAGCACAAAAAATGGATATCAGCGATTATAGAGTTATTGAAGACTTCGCTAACAAAGTTGGCGACCAAGAACGCTTAGATTACTTATACCTTCTGACAATCTGTGATATTGCTGCCACAAGCCCGAAGCTCTTGAACCCATGGCGTTTATCACTCATGAATCAGTTGTACATGGAAACATCGCAGTTCTTTAAACGACAACTTGATAAGTCTGAGCACTGGGCTGGCCGCGCATCAAGAACTAGAACAAAAGCGATTCAAGTGCTTCGGGAGAAAGGTATTCTAGAACAAGCTTTTGAGCATCTCTGGTCTGGCTTTGGCGATGAATATTTTACCAAGTACTCAGCTGAAGATATTGCATGGCATACGCAAGCTATATTGCAACATGACACCCCTGATGAACCACTGGTTATTGCGGGCCTTACCCAAGAGTCAGGAACACAGGTTTATACGCAAATCTTTATCTATACCAAAGACTGCGCTTTCTTGTTTGTGAACTCTGTCGCAGTTTTGAGTGAACTTGGATTAAATATATTAGATGCACGTGTACTTACATCGAACAATGGCTATACCCTTAACACTTATATTGTTGATGACGACCAAACAGGTGTCATTGCATCAACGCCACAAATTTATAGAAAGATATGCCATGCAATGGTTGAACAGTTAAAACAAGGTGCCGTTATTCCAATCCTTGCGCCAGTTTTAACACCACGAACCCACAAGCATTTCGACATTAAAACCCGAGTCAGGATTCACAACCAGCTTGATGAACCCTACGCAATCATTAGCATCATTACGCTGGATCGCTCAGGGCTTCTAGCTTTGATAGGAAAAGTTTTTGCAAAATTTTCTCTAAGTGTACACTCAGCAAAAATTTTAACTTTTGGCGAAAAAGCAGAGGATTTTTTCTATGTGTCGTATCAGGGGGGACATTTAAAAGACCAAGACATGTGCGAGCAACTTTATCAGCAGCTGCATGATGTGCTGAAAAACTAAGCACATTTGAAACGCTCCTGCCCTCACCCCTTGGAGCACAGCACTGTTGTCACATTTTTTTCATCCATAAAATGAGTATAAATGTGACGTAGTGCACAAGCGGGCATGTTGCTATTTCTTTTTAACCAAGGCATCATAGATGCGCCTGAAGGCGTAGAGATTACTGTGTTTTGACCTATACACTTATTAGGTTTACCCCACAGTAGTGAGCTTTAATTACGCCGCTCAATACATTAAAAAATTCAGAGGTACTCAGCATGACAACTCAACAGACTCTTTCTAATTCTGAGCTGCAAGCCATTATCGAAAAAGCATTCGATGCACGTAATGAAATCGATTTCCAAAACCCAGCTGAAGAATTATCTACTGCTGTAACTGAGACTCTAGGTCTTCTTGATTCTGGCAAACTTCGTGTTGCAGAAAAAATCGACGGTGAGTGGGTTGTTCACCAATGGGCAAAGAAAGCTGTTCTTCTTAGCTTCCGTCTAAACCCAAATGAGCCAATGGCTGGTGCTTACACTCAATACTTCGATAAAGTACCAAGCAAGTTTGCTGACTGGTCACAAGAACAGTTCGTTGAAAGCGGTGTTCGTGTTGTACCACCTGCTGTTGCACGTGCTGGTTCATTCATCGGTAAGAACGTTGTTCTTATGCCAAGCTACACAAACATTGGCGCATACGTTGACGAAGGCACAATGGTTGATACATGGGCAACTGTTGGTTCATGTGCTCAAATCGGTAAAAACGTTCACCTTTCTGGCGGTGTTGGTATCGGTGGTGTTCTTGAGCCTCTTCAAGCAAACCCAACAATCATTGAAGACAACTGCTTCATCGGCGCTCGTTCTGAAGTTGTAGAAGGCGTTATCATTGAAGAAGGTTCTGTACTTTCAATGGGTGTCTTTATTGGTCAATCAACAAAAATTTATGACCGTACAACTGGCGAAACGTTCCAAGGTCGCGTACCAGCTGGTTCTGTAGTTGTTCCTGGTTCACTACCAAGCAAATGCGGTACATATTCTCTTTATGCCGCTATTATTGTAAAGCGCGTAGATGAGCAAACTCGCGGAAAAGTCGGCATAAATGAACTTCTTCGTCAAGCGAATGAAGAGTCTGCACAATAATTGGTCTACTCTTAAATTAATACCTCACCAATTTTTAGATTAATTTTTAATTTATAAGTTGGATAGTCCTCAACCCAGTTAATCATATATTTTTTTAACTGGGTGGACTTATAAAACTAACAACAGACAAGATCTACAGATAAAAAAATAAAAACAGGATTTATCTGAAAAGGTATATTTATGATCCAATTGCATCTTAACAAGGACGACTACGCATATACGCTGGAGCAAGGTTTCAGACCACATATGCAGGTATCAGACAATTCTAGGATTGCTCTCTCATCTACACCATGGACGTGGCACGCAAGAAGGCAAACAATCTTTAACCGAGACACATGGTTATTTATTGAAGCCGAATCAATGTTTGTTGTTTGTTTCTTTGATTTAAGCCCTCGCGATATTAAGCAGCTTGACCTAACACTCTGGTTAAGACTTATCAGCGAATACACGTTTATGTCTCAAAAAAGACACCTCGGTAAACCTCTACCACTTTGTGATGACTTCTTATCAATCACAAGAAGCTGGATGGCACCAATGGAATTAAAAGAATCGCAAGCAGAAGCCATTGACGAATATGCCAATAGTATTTTTGATCAATTGCAAAAATTTATGCAACGCCCACTGCCTTTTCCTATTCCACTTCGATTCGAGATGGAGTTTTGCTGGGATGTGAATACTGGTTCCTATCCTTCAAGCTTTAAAAAACCTGTAGAACTACAGCAACGTATTCAAACGCAAAAAAGTATTTTTTACGGCACATCTTTAGACTCTATGAATTTACCAGTCGAAGAGCTGGATTTTGATTTAATGAATTTAGATGACATCGAAATTATGGATTTAATTCACAAGCACGTTAAATCAAACAACACAAAAGTAACGCCACTCTGTTTATTCACAGGAAGAATGGCGCTAATGGTTGATGACCAAGCACCAGCAGCTGACAACGTTATTGAATTTCAACCTAGGTTCTAAGCATTTATCAATAAGACCTCGATCGACATAAAAAAAGGGCTGTTATAAGCCCTTTTTACGTTTTAGTATTTCAATTAACACAGCAAAGCCACTAAGGCAAGTTAGCAGAATACTCAATTACCTGCCCCGCAACCAAACGATCAGACTCAATAGTTAAGCTTGGGTTCGAGCCACCAGCATTAATGCTAAAAGTTCGACTTACGCCAGGTAAAAGCCCTTTTAAACTTGTTTCTGAACGAACACCATTCACTGCTGGATAGGCATCATAATAAATTGGCGCAATTCCCGTGTTTTCGATGGTTACTTCTGCAGCAGTTGGAGATACGCTAAATGCAGTCACATTAAATTTATACCCCATTGCCATACCAACAGCTTTAATACGGGCATCGGTTTGATAGTCGGGCTGATCATTCCCAATCATGTACGACACATGATACTGCTCAGAGAGTTCCTCAACTGTACGACCATACATACCAGCTTCATCTAATACATGTTCTTGGTCGAAGTCGGAGTAGTAACTAAATTCACCGCCAATAGGTGCAACCTCATAACGAGGCTCATAACGAAGCGCTAAAAGCATATCTCGATTGTACTGATCATGCGTTTGATGCATAAAAGAATCATCAAACAAGCCGAAGACAACATTCTGCAAAGCATCTGTTGTTGCTATATCACTGTAATCAGATGAACCTGCGTCCTTTGAGATAGACCAGCGTAAATTTTGAAATGCATTTGCGAGGTGTTTAATAAATTGCGCTTGATAGCCTTTGGATGGAAACTGCGCACCAAGGGTATTAGGCCCATCGTAAATATGATACTCAGCCCATAAACCAAAGCCCACCTGTAAAAAAGCAAGCCTTGGGTCATCATCATATCTTTCAGCAAAGGCGGTGTAAAATTCTAAAGTAAACTCTTGGAGCTCTGTGCTACTCCAATCAGGAAATTTGGTTGGACTCCCTTCAGAGTTCGCTGTTACACCATTGTACCCAGTGGTATTTAAAATATAGTCAGGTACGCCCCCGCGAGTATCTGCTGGGTAAGTGTAATAAAAGCGAATAATAGCTTGATTACCACGAGAAGCAGCAGCATCGAGAATTGTCTCTACCGCAGTCCAGTCATATTGATCTTCTTGGCTCACAATTTCTGAATACTTCACATATTTAAACTCAAGCTGAGTATTCCCAGCTGTTGTTTCAATAGAATCTGCATTCCAGTAATCAATCCAAGTCACAATACCTGTAAAAGGCTGCACATTATTAATCGTAGAGCTTAAAGGCATGTCGACAAGCGGGCCTTGGTTCAAAGCTGTAGACTGGTCATCTCCACTCCCACCACAGGCAGACAGTATAAAAAGGCATGAAAATGCAAAAGCCTTGCTTAAATTAGACATTATGAACAACCTATATCAAACTACACTGATGTTATTTTAGTTCATTATGTTTCATTCTTTCTATCCTATTTAAACCAACCTTGTCGCTCTTCTAGACCTTTTTGTATCAGCACGTTAATACGAGACTGTACATCAGCCACTTGCTCCTCCAACTCTTCCTCTGTCCCTTTTACCGCAGAATATTGAACTGGTTCACCAAAGTACAAACGCACCTTAGCTGGAAACGGCATTAAAGGCATCACAGGGAAATAAGGCATGCCGAACATTTTAGCCAAAGGTTTAAGGTTAGCTACAGACGGGAAAGTCTCTTCACACCCCACTACACCAACAGGAATAATAGGCGTATTTTCAGTGACAGCAAGATGCATAAAGCCTGTGCCAAATCGCTGTAATTGATAGCGCTTATCATAGGTTTTACCAGAGCCACGAATACCCTCAGGGAATACGATTACCGCCTCCTCTCGACGCAATAATTTACGACAATTAGACGGGTCACCCACTACAGCACCAATTGAATTTAACCAATTACCAATATACGGCATGGTTGGCACCCAGCGCTCAATCATGGCTCTCGCTGTTCGAGGTGCTAATTTGTTCATCATGATGGAATAACCAATGAGCATACCGTCTAAAGGCAGTTGACCACTGTGATTACCGATTAACATAATGCGACCATGCTGAGGAATATTTTCTAAGCCAAAGGCTTCTGTACGGAAGTATTTTTCATAAATAGGTTTAAATTGCGTTAAACCAACAGCAAGGGCATCGCGACTTAGACCCCATGGATCATGCCCTAAAGAACCTAATTGGCTTGGCATACGATCGATATGCGCTGCAAGCTCAGGCGAGATGCACTGATTTTTCAAAGCGGTTTTAAATGATCCGTTTGAAAGTGGCTCCAGCCATTTTTTAAATTGCCCTACAACCATACCAATACCTCTTTTCCATGGCGATCATGTCATTGTTTTCTTGTGCAGGTTTGTAGTATACCCAATCAAGCTTCAGATGAAAGCCTGTTTTAAAAGGGATTGAATCACCTCATCTTGCTCAACAATAATGCGCTGCTCTGCTAATACCTGCTTACAATGCTCAATTGTCGTGTTCGGGTTTGCCAGCACAACTCGAAATACATCTATCATCTCTTGTTGGCCTTCATAAGGTAAACGTGTGCGAGACACAAACCCCATACCTGTCGCCCGATGAAGCTTATGCAATCGTTGAGTCACTTCATTTATAATGCCATGCACTTCAGCATTGTTTTTCGCTGCGGTCGCAATTTCAGCAGGACAATAGCGGTAAGTTAAAATATTTAAGGCTGGCTCACTGATCACTTCAAAGTCATCGGTTGCTTTAATATGATCAGCAAAAGACACTGCTAATTCATGAAGAGATTGGAAAAGCACATTAAAACCAGCCAATTCAATTAATCGTAAATGACTCCATAAAATAAGCGACATCGCAGGTCTTGAGCCTTCAAGGGTAAACTGCCCTAAATCATAGGAGCCTTTGCGAATAATATAATTGGCATGATACTCAAGCTTCTGGGCCAAATTTTCATCTTTAAATAAAACAACTCCACATCCAATAGGCACAAACAGCTGCTTATGAGCATCGATGACAATAGCATCAGCTCGTTCTATTCCTTTAAACAGCGTCTTTAAAGAATCAACACAGTAAAACGCCCCGCCCCATGCAGCATCAACATGGAAAAAACATTTAAAAAATGTCGAGATATCAGCAAGCGCATCAAGGTGATCAACACTACCAGTTTCAGTTGTGCCTGCAACACCTACAACAGCCAAAGCACGATAGCCGAGAATTTGATCTTCCAGCATTTTTTGTTTGAGCTTAGCTGTATCCTGTTTAAAAAAGGCGTTCGGTAAAATCACAACCTGTTCAGCATCTAACCCTATGACATCCACCGCTTTACGAATTGAATAATGACCTAGTTCAGACACGTATATTCTGGCTTTCGATTTTAAATCGGGATAAACCGCATCAAACGCCTTACGAAATGCCCAAAAGGCAGTGAGGTTTCCAAGGGTGCCGCCAGAGCAGAAAGCACCAAGAGACATATCTGGATTATTTAAATACCCTGCATAAAAAAACGAGGTTTCATTAAAAAATAATTGATGCAACTCTTTAAGGACTTGCTTTTCAATCACCGACAAACCGCCAGAGGTTTCAAGCTTCACTTGGTTTTGATTTAAAGCACCTAGTAAATACATTAGAGAAGGCACATAAGAAGGCAATGCAGATGTCATATGCCCTATAAATGCAGGCTGATGCACTCGCACGGCCTGAGCAATAAGTGACTCTAAAGAGGTTAAAAAATCCTGATCTGGATTCTCCAATAAATCTGATAATAAATTAAGGGTTTGAGGCACACCTAAATCTGGTGGTACAGGTTGATGAGTATCTGCAAGATAAGATTGTGCCACATGAATTAAACCTTCATCTAAAGACTGAGCGTCAAGCTTGGTTTGCGCAAAATCACTTGGTTTAAACAGTGACTTCACTTGCGCTAACGTATCTGTCTTTTGTTTTTTTTGCGAATGAGTAACCATGATGACGACCTTATCCTATCCAGAAGTGGCCCAATAATACCCCGCCCTTCAATATTACTTAAGCATAATTTTGGATAAGCGTTTCCGCACTTCTCAAAGCATCATCTAAACCATAGCCACAAGTCCAGTCGCCTATACATGTAAGACCATTGTCAGATTTTAATGGCACTGTTGCTGGGCTTTTAGGCTGGGCATATAACCATTTATGCACTTGAAAACTAATCACATTATGGTTTTGCAGATCAGGAATGAGTGTCTTAATTCGAGTTAACACATCATTTTCGAAGTCTTGCTGTACCTGTTGCTTATCAACAGCAGCATGCAGCTGGCTCCAGTCTAACGTCATATTCACCTGAATTTGCTCATAACCATTGGCGCTCTGGATACCAGGCTTATGGCTTAAAACCAATAAGTTATCGAGCATGGCATCATTTTTAAAGAAATGCTGAGATGTTTCTAAAGCAGCCCCTTGAGTCACGAGTACCCAAGTAAATCGGCAAGCCATTTCAGCCCCTACAATAGAAGCCATAAGCGGGCTTTGCTCTAAACCAGAGTCTTTTAAAATAGCTTTCACCTGCTCTGGTGGCGCAGTCATAATCACTTCTCTGGCTTTGATTGGCTCTAGAGCAGGTTTATCTTGCGCTGTACTTTCAAGGTGTAAAGTCCAATAGTGATCCCCTTGGGACTGGTTAGCGAGGGATTGATTAGATTGTTCTAAACGGACCAATCGGCTTTGTGTAAGGAATCCATCAATATCAGTGCCCTCTTGTAATTCTCTTAAATAATCTTTACTAAGGCCCTGTAATACCTCAAGCTCTTCCCAGTGTTTCAATTGCGGTGGATTTATGCCAAATGGTGGCTGTCCTTGTAAGGCTTGCGATTGAAAAGCATGCCCTACATTAACTGCGCCGAGTTCAACTTGAACCATTCGTCCGTCGTCAAGATACACTCGGCGGGTTGATAAACGGCCGCCCAAACCTCGGCTTTTTTCAACCAAGCAAATGCGCACATTTTTACCCTGCTGCTTCGCTTGCTCACGTAACAAACGAGCTGCATATACACCACTTGCACCAGCACCAATAATTGCAAAATCAAACATACTTTTTTCTACCATTTTGTGCGCCTATAAAAGGCATTCGTTAGTCTTTATGTTCTAATTTGGGGACAAACCCGTGTTTCTAGCAACAAATTCAACTTATTGATTTTGAACTGATTAAAAGGCCTATTTATTTTAAGTAACCTGTACAAAAACACTAATAGATTCATCAAGAATTCATTTTATAATGACATAATTTTACGATACGCCTCGAAAACAATATGTCATCAACAAAAGCAACTTCTATTGATACATATTTTACGTTTCTGCCTATTGACCCCACCTAGGTAAAGGGCGTTATACTGGCGACCACCTGAACATGATCCCTTATAACAAAAAATGAATCTTTCTGAATTCAGGTAGTCAGATTTTAAACAACAATCATATTTCTTGGCATTGGTATTTGTATTATGAACAGCGCAACTCAAGCATTTGAACAAACTGAAAAACCAAATCGTCTAGTTACTACATTGAAGATCACTGTATTCTTCCTGTCGTCACTTGCGATTCTAGCGTTTGCATCTTAAGTACATGTCCTAGGACTGTTTCAGCCTGCCTAAGGCTGAAACGCCAAGACTGTACTTAGGCTGACCGCCTCCTCTTTCCTTTCTCTTCTTCCTCGTTTTACCTTCTTTGTCTTTATTCATAAGCAAAATAAGATGCTGATAAAGCCTTTTTTTTGTATGATACCCATTACTCCATTTTCAAACTTGAACGATCTCTTATAAAAACTAATCTGCACCTATCAGTTCCCTGAGCGAGAATTGCAAAAGTTTGATACTATTGGCACAAGCTTTAACACCATCCCTATTGGATAGCCATCCAAATGGATTGTGGATATAAGAAAACAAATTCTGAATTTTAAAGATTACTCGAGGAATACGAGCACAATGGCAAATCTTAAAGATACATATGACTTTGAACAAATCGAGTCTCACTACCAAAAAGAGTGGGATGACAAGCAAACATATTTCGTAGAAACATCCACAGAAAACAGCAAGAATAAATTCTACTGCCTCTCCATGTTCCCATACCCAAGCGGTCAGCTTCACATGGGGCACGTACGTAACTACACAATCAGCGATACAATTGCACGTGTTGCAAAGCTTGAAGGCAAGCAAGTACTTCATCCAATGGGTTGGGATGCTTTCGGCCTACCAGCAGAAAATGCTGCCATTAAAAACAACGTGCCACCAGCAGACTGGACTTATAAAAACATCGACAACATGCGCAACCAATTAAAGCGTCTTGGTCTTGGTGTTGACTGGACAAAAGAACTGGCAACATGTCACCCAGAATATTACAAGTGGGAGCAATGGCTTTTCACAGAAATGTATAAAAAAGGCCTTGTTTATAAGAAAGAATCTGTTGTGAACTGGGATCCAGTTGACCAAACAGTGCTTGCAAACGAACAGGTTATTGATGGTAAAGGCTGGCGTTCAGGCGCTCCTGTTGAGCGTCGTAAGATCCCACAATGGTTCTTCAAAATTACTGATTATGCAGACCAGCTTCTTGATGATCTTGACGAACTTGAGCATTGGCCAGAAGGCGTAAAAGCAATGCAGCGTAACTGGATTGGCCGCTCACAAGGTGCGCAGGTTAAGTTCCAGCTTTCAGCAGCAGATGCATCGCTACCACTTCCTGCTGATACACAGGCGCTTGAAGTATTTACAACTCGTCCAGATACACTTTACGGTGTTTCATTTATTGCGATTGCACCAGAGCATACGCTTTCAAGACTTGCTGCTCAGAAAAATGCTGACCTACAAGATCTAATCGATCGTATGGCTCGCATGAAAACATCTGAAGCAGACATGGCAACACTTCCAAAAGAAGGTTACCCAACACCATTTACAGCAACTCACCCACTGACTGGTGAAACGCTGCCTGTATGGGTTGCAAACTACGTGCTAGCTGATTACGGCTCAGGCGCTGTGATGTGTGTTGCTGCTCACGATCAACGTGACTGGGAATTTGCAACCAAGTATGACCTACCAATTAAACCAGTTGTTTCCACTGGCGACGAGTGGGACTACACAGAAGCAGCTCTAACTGACCTAGGCACACTGATTAATTCTGCTGAATTTGATGGCCTTACAAGTGCTGATGCAAAAGCGAAAATCTGCGACAAACTTGAAGCTGAAACAAAAGGCTTCTCGAAAATTGAATATCGCCTACGTGACTGGGGTATCTCACGTCAACGTTACTGGGGTTCACCAATCCCAATGATTAAGTGTGAGTCTTGCGGCGATGTACCTGTGCCTAAAGAAGACCTACCAGTTCAACTGCCAAACGATGTTGAGTTTACCGGTGAAGGTGGTTCTCCACTTGCACAGCATGCAACATTTAAGCATGTGAACTGCCCAACATGTAATAAGCCAGCAGAGCGTGAAACTGATACGTTTGATACGTTTATGGAAAGCTCTTGGTACTATGCACGTTACACTTGCCCACGTTTTGAAGATGGTATTCTTTCAGAATCTGCAAAAGACTGGACACCTGTAGACCAATACGTTGGTGGTATTGAACACGCCACAATGCATCTACTTTACTCTCGCTTCCTGCATAAAGTCATGCGTGACTTTGGCTATGTGAAATCAAACGAGCCATTCACTCGTTTGCTTTGCCAAGGTATGGTGCTGTCTGAGAGCTTCTTTAGAGAGTCAGATAAAGGCGAGAAAATCTATATTAATAAACTTGATGTTGATTTCGAAAGAGATGAAAAAGGCCAAGTGATTAAAGCCACTGAAAAATCAACTGGTCTTCCAGTGAGCCTTGGCGCACTTGAGAAAATGTCCAAGTCGAAAAACAATGGTGTTGATCCAAACACATTGATCAACAACTACGGCGCAGACACGGTTCGTCTATTCTCGATGTTCGCAGCGCCACCAGAGCAAACACTTGAGTGGAGCGATGCTGGTGTTGAAGGTGCCTCTCGTTTCCTTAAGCGTTTCTGGAAGCTTGCATACCAACACCTTGAAACTCTAGAGCAAACTGAAGGTCTAGACGTTGCAAGCGTTGACAAGATGGACCCGAAAGCAGGCGAACTTACGCCTGCACAGCAAGAAATGCGTTTAAACACGCACACGGCTCTGCAAAAAGTGACAGACGATTATGTAAGACGTCAAAGCTTTAACACTGGTATTGCTGCACTTATGAAGCTCAGCAACCAAATCGGTGCATTCGAAGAAACAGACACACAAAGTATTGTTGTTCGTCATGAAGCAATCAAAACGCTTACTGCACTTCTTTCACCAATTGCACCGCACATCTGTTCTGAGGTGTGGACTGCCCTTGTTGGTACAGACCTTATGCAAGAAACATGGCCAGTGCTTGATGAGTCTGCATTAAAAACAAATACGATTACACTTGTAGTTCAGGTGAATGGTAAAAAACGTCATGAAATGCAGGTTGCTGCTGATGCATCTAAAGAAGACATCGAAAAAGAAGCCCTTAGCAATGAAACCGTGCAACGTTTCATGGATGGTAAAGCACCATTTAAAGTAATCTACGTTCCAGGAAGACTTGTGAATGTCGTTGTTAAATAAAACAGCAGTCAAAAGGAAAGGCTTTATGCCTTTCCGCCGCACGCTGCTTCTCGGCACAATTGCTGTCATGCTTTCTGGTTGTGGTTTTCATTTTGCTGGCAGTAAACTCGCCATGGAAAACCTGCCAGAATTTAGCATTCAAACCACTTTACCAAGCCTTTGGAAGCAAAGACTTTATCGCTTTTTAAAAGTGAGAGATATCAGAAGCTACCCATCGGCAGATCTTAAACTTTGGATTGAAGACTTCGAAGAAGACAAACGTCCTGTGAGTTTAAACTCCAGAGCTAAAGTGGCAGAATACAGCATTGAATTTTCCTTTACGACACGTTTAACTGGCCCAGACGGCGAAGTCATCATGCCTGAAAAGCACCTGACGACAAACCGTATCTACCGCTTTAACGAGCAGGAAGTACCAGGCAAACAGGCAGAGGAAGATTTCTTAAAACAGGCAATGATTGATGAACTCTTTGATCAAATGCTGCATCACGTTGATACAGCGCTGCGCAATAGAGACAAGATTCAAGCTCAAAAAGCCCGTGAAGCACAAGCCTATTTAGAAGAACAGAAAGACGAAGAAAAGGAAGAGTAAGTCTTGCAATTAAATCCTGGTCAGCTGAAAAATATTCTCTCAAAACCATTGAGCGATAGCCCTGTGCGGATTATCTGGCTTGAAGGTAAAGAACCTTTGCTGCTCCAGGAAACTCGCGACAACCTCCTCCAATGGGCACAAAAATCCATCGAGCATCGTCAACTGCATCAAATTGATCAAAGCTTTGATTGGGAACAATTGATTGCAGAAAACGCCAGCTTTGGCTTATTTGATGAAAGCAAAATTTATGATCTGCGTTTTATTCGTAGCACCATTAAAAACGATGATATTACTGCCCTCGTCCAGCTGCTTGAAGTCATTGACGACCAGAAATTCATTATTATTTCGAGCGACAAACTCGAAAAGAAAACAATGAATCTTAAAGCTTTTAAAAAGCTGCAAGATTTTATTGGGATTATGACATTCTGGCCAATGCAATCAAGAGACTACCCAAGTTGGATTTATAAATTCGCCAAACAACATAACCTGCAATTCGAGCAGGACACTGTTGACTGGCTTACATCTCAGCATGAAGGCAACCTTCTAGCACTGCAACAGTGCTTAGACCGTATTGCCTACACCTCTGATAAAAATAAAACCCTCAGCATTACTGATATTAAAAGCTCAACCCTATTCCAAGCCAAATACACCACTTTTGATGTGGTTGATATGGCCATGCAAGGGCAAACAGTAAAAGCCCTCCAAGCGATTCAGCAATTAAAATCTCAAGGGCAAGAGCCAATTCTCATGCTTTGGGCATTTAATAATGGTTTTGAAGCTCTCGATACCTACCACCGCAAACAAGCTCAGGGGCAATCAATGCCATGGCCACAATTTAAAGTGTTCGGCCCACGCATCCAAATTTTCGACCGCGCTGCCAAGCGCATGAACAAACAGCAGATTGAAGCTGGCATGCACTTCGCTGGCAAAATCGACGCGATGATTAAAGGTTTAATCAAGTTCGATGTATGGCAGGCCATGATGCAGCTTTCAGTGATGATGTCGCAACCACAGTCGCCTTTGGTCGAGCTAACAACTTCAGAAGCCTTTGAAGATTACACGCAACGGGTTTAGATTTAAAAAATACGACAAGCTTCACACAAAGATCAGAAATGTCAGAACTATCAATTGAAAAAATATCCCACATAAAGTCTCACGTATTAAAAATTACTTTTTCTGATAAGCATGTAACAACTATAGACTTTGCCCCTTTTATATTCTCAAATGGCCATCCAGATTATGAAAAGTATAAATCTGAACAGCATTTTCTTTCATATAATTTGATAGATGGTAATCTCAACTGGGATGACTACACGATGATCTTCCCTATAGAGGATCTATACACAGGCAATATATTAAAACCATAATACGCACATGTTCTTCATATCATCGTAAAGTCGATCTGCTTTGCATTTTACAACAATGAAACTGCCAGTTTTATATTTATAACTGGCTTCTTCATTTATCCGATTATAACGATTACATTTGCAAACCATCTTAGAAAACAAAATATCAGAGATAAAGCAAATAGAAATCAGCCTAACAACACACGCTCCGAAGGGTAACGAACACGAGATATAACTTTAGTGGCGAGGAAAAAGCCTAAAGCCAATGGACCAACTCGCCCTAAAAACATAACAATCATAATCACGTATTGCCCAAACTGATTCAGCTCACCAGTTATACCTCTAGATAACCCAACGGTGCCAAAAGCAGAGCACACTTCAAAAGCAATATCTAAAAAAGGTAAATCATGAGTTGCAGTTAATAAGAAAAGTGCTGAAACAATTAGAATTAAACTAATCGTAATAATCGCCATAGCTTTAAATACTTCTTCCAGACCTATACTTTTACCAAAAACGGCTATTTGATTCTTCTGCTTGAAAAATGCAACTGCAGCTAACAACATTATCGCAAGAGTTGTGACTTTAATCCCCCCAGCAGTTGATGTACTACCACCACCAATTACCATAAGCGGCATCATCATAAATGTTGTACTGTCTTCAAGAGCTGCTATATCAAGGGAGTTAAAACCAGCTGTACGTGTGGTAACAGCCTGAAACCAAGATGATAATACTTTAGTGCTTAAATCCAGCGGCGCTAAAGTGCGATTATTCGACCACTCAAGCAAAGCAAAAAAGAAGAATGAAAATAAAATTAAAAGGCCAGAACCAATAAGCATCAGTTTAGCGTGCAGCGAAAGGCGGTGCCACGCTCGTTTGTCCCATATTTCCATAATAACGGAATACCCGAGGCCACCAATAATAAACAACGCAGGTATAGTGATATTCACCAAGAAGCTTCCTTGCCACTGCATCAGGCTGTCGGGCCAAAGTGCAAACCCAGCATTATTAAAAGCAGATATGGAATGGAAAATACCATGCCAAACACCATCAACTAAACCAAATTCAGGTACAAATACAATACAAAGTATTAAAGCACCAATAATTTCAAAAAAAAGAACCGCCTTGAAGATAACAGAAACAAGTCGCAATAAAGTGCCAAGGTTGATTTGATTTAAATCTTCACGAAGTAACGTACGACTGTGCGTGGAAATTGGCACGCCTAAAAGAGATAGAACTAGCACAGAAAAAGTCATCAACCCTAACCCACCAAGCTGGATTAAAAAAGCAATAATGATTTGACCAAAAATCGTATAATGACTTCCAGTATCAACAATCGCCAACCCTGTTACTGTCACTGCAGAAACAGCAGTAAACAGCGCTTTATGAAAACTTGTACCATCAAAGGACGCGAATGGCAGCATAAGACCAAAGGTGCCTAATAAGATAAAAGACAAATATAAAAGGCTTAAATAAGCAGGCGGCGATAAAATAAATTTTTGCTTTTTATCGCTATAAAATGAACTTGAGTTACTCATAACAACAACTTATATTGAGATTGAAAACAAAAAAATTACAACAGAAATGCACCGAGCTGCCGTAACTCTGTCTTATGCCCAACCACAACAACCCCGTTAAAAGGTGTATTTAAAATAAATTCATCAGAAGACGAACACACAAATTCATTGTTATTCATGTACCCAAGAATATTAATGCTCAGTTTTTTTGCCCCTATAAAATCAACGACAGACTGAGATGTAAAATCACGACCAGCCTGAAGATGAATAACATACTGGTTATTATTTAAGAAAATATAATCCGATAGATTCGGTGAATTGAGCTTTTCTGCAACTCGTATACCCATGTCGCGCTCAGGATGGATAATTTTGGTGACGCCAATCCCTTGTAAGATAGTGTGATGCGCTTTCGATTTGGCTTTAACCCAAATTTCATCAACACCTAAGGCCTTCACACTCATAACTGTCAATAAACTTGCTTCAAGGTTTTCACCAATCGAAATAATAACGACATTGTAGTTGGCTACACCTGCTTCCAGAAGTGCTACTTCATCCCGTGCATCGAGAATAGCTGTATTTGGAATGGCATCACTTTGAGCCTTGATGATATTTTCGTCGATATCAATCCCAAGCACATCATTTCCCATAAGCGAAAGCTCGGCAGCAATTGTGCTTCCAAAAGAGCCAAGCCCTATAACAACAAAACTTCTTGAACTTAACTTCACGTACGCAACTCCAAACATTCAGGAAAAGCCATTTTGCCTTATGCTGTCGACACTTATCTGCATTAGACACCTAAAACAAAAACGCTCTGGTTAAAGACTTCGTTACCGAAGGCTTCTTGTAAGAATAAGCAAACGCCACCATTAAAAGCATGTAAATTTTCAAAACGAGCTGAACACTGGCAATACACCATTAGCCTGGATATTATTGGAATCTTCTTGTCACCACATTGTCCATAGAAGTACGTAAGATTTCAGAATAGAATCTTCACTGAAGGCTGACAGATCAAAAAAGAGCCTGCTAGAATAATAAGCATTTCATTTAGCATCAAATTTAGAACAAGACACTCAAAGGGCTCAACCATGGAAACCAAAGCCAAACTCCTCCTTGCACTCACAACAACCATTGCACTTTCTGGATGCGCAACAGATGGATCAGACTTAAGTTTTTCAGAGAAGATGAGACGCTTATATAAATCCAACATCGAATTTTACATGCCACCGCGCCAAGCAGCGATTAACCAGTTTAATGATATCGTGGTTTATTCAGAAACCAACGAATCCCCTGCTACATTAAATATTGTTGAATCACGACTAGCAAAAGCATCAATTGCCGGCCAACCATACTTTCATGATGTAAGCCAGAAAATTGCAGGTAATCACGATGAAACAACGGGCATCCTTAAAATAGAGACAGCCCCAGTTAACGTATCAACACGAAGCTATCGTGAGCGTCGAGACCAATGCTATGTAGATGACACTGTACGCACTTGCAGCGGTGAAGATGCCTTCTTTACCTATGTTTCCTGTAGTGGTATCTATGCTACTGTCTCCGCGGAATATGAGCTTGTAAATTCAAACCAAGAAGTCATTATTCCAGCAACAACAGTAAAACGACGAGTTGAATCAGAAAAATGCAGTGATGAAAGCGGCTCTGTTCTGAGTAAAAAAGCCATCACAGAAAAAGTGCAGCGTTCACTTGGTTATAAGATCGCACGCCAATTAACACCACGCACTATAGAACGCCCAAATGACCTCGTAACCTCATTAGATGTGCACGATGGTGAAGTTGCAAGATCAGTTAAAGAGCTCCGCAAACAAGCCAGTAAGGGCGATTTATTTACACCACTTGAGTCGTACATTGAGCTCAGCAAAGAAGTACCAGAAAGTGCATCTTTGTTGTTTAACATAGGCTACCTCTACCAAGCCACAGGTAACTTTGAGCAGGCACAAGCCTACTTTAAGAAAGCACAAGATTATGGCTTTGAAGATACCGATTTGCTAGAAAAGCATATGGCAGAAGTCGCAAGCTGGTTACACAAGGGCGTCACTCAACTTAGCAGCATGTAGATATGGAAAGCTGCCTTTTTAAAAAAGGCAGCTCATATTACGAAATTTTAAAATAGCCATTATTAAAAACGAGTTCTGACTGGACACCACCGCTACTTTCAGTCACATCTATAGAAACACCCTCAAACCCTGCTGCTTCTATACAAGCATCCACATCGTATGAAAAATCCACATGCAATAAATTAAATTTTTGCGCCAAGCGCTTCCTCGCTTGTGTACGAGCATCAGCTTTTGATTTCGCAACAACAAACATATCTTCATGTTGCTCACCAAATTTAGGCTTTAGATACCCACCCATGTTTAAAAAATAAACTTGATATTCACTTTGAGATGCAACCATATCCTTTTGTACTTTAATTTTAAAACCATCAAGTTCGCTCAGTTCAACCCAAGAGTCCATATGTAGTCCTTTAGGTAAACCAAACCAAGCCTTTTTTAAATAATCATAGGTATCTTCAATAGTATTCCCAATAGCGAACACAAAATCATGTGCTTCGATATGACAACCTTCCGCTTTACCGCCTAAATACACACCAAAAAGTTTCATTTCAATTCACCTCTTCTTTTTATAAGTAAAAAATTAAACATTTAAAATACAGGGAAACTGTTTGTAAAAATAATAAATTTATAGAATGAGTGCATTAATCCTTTTAAAAATCAGTTTTATGACAAATACTATTTGTGTAAAGTGACCACAAATGGTATATTGTACCGCTAGGTACATATATATATTTAGATTAATAGCATCTATTTTAAATGTATTCAGAGTATGTATACTCACATCACTTAATGTAAAATGGCTATTTTTAAGATAAATTGACGCGAAGTATAAATGATATGAATAGATTTACAGCAATATACAGCACTTTATCATTTGTTATCTCTATAAGCCTCATGAGTGCGGCTTTTATTGTACCAACGCGACTTAATTGGTACGAAGAAAGCGGCTTTATAGAGGTAAGCACTGCCATTTTATTTGGGCTTTCAGGGCTTATTGCATTAAGCGCTTGGAGCCATGATAAACGAGAAACATATGGTTTATTTGCACTCACCATGATACTTGCATTCTTGCGTGAGTTTGATGCTCATAAAGCATTTACTACACAATCAATCCTAAAATCACGCTTTTATCTTTCTGATCAAACACCACTTGGCGAGAAACTAATAGGTTTTCTTTTTATATTATTACTTCTCTACACAGCAATACGATTGCTTAGCTACGTGTCAGGCTGGTTAAAAGAAGTATTTTCTCTTCAGAAAGATGCAATTGTCATTGCAATTGCGTTTGGCAGCTTATGTGTTGGTAAATTTCTAGACACATCACCAAGAATATTTACTGGCTTACAAGAATATGCATACCAATTACGAGCAATTGAAGAGTGCCTAGAGCTCAATAGTGCTGTATTTTTTGTACTAGCTGCAATATTGGTTTATAGCAAAAAAAATTCAAAAAAAGAGAATACAATCAGCTTTAAAAAGTACGCAGATAAACTTTGCACACATTAAAAATAATCTTGCAGAGTTAATTTAAGTGCTTCTCCATTAAGGCAAAATTACCAAATAACCCATAAAGTGTAAAACAACATAAAAACAATTAAACACCAGCCCATATTATTCCATGACTCTACATATTTTAGGATAAGTGTCTTGTATTTAAAGAAAAAGCTTCGACATGGCATTTTAATAGCGTAGCTAATAGATGGTTGAGACTGGGCAAGCTTGGCTTCAATATCTCTTGCTTTCTTTTCACTCACCATCGACAGACTCTGCCTTTGTCGAAAACCTGAAAAGTCTTCTGCCAAAATCAATTGATTAAAAAACTGCATTATTCCTAATACATCATCATTCGAAAGCGTTAATAAAACATGAAGTGAAAAAATGTTGTCGACTTCTGGGCAACACCAACCATGTAGAGCTCTTGAATGACTCAGCCTATAGGCGCATTCAACAGACACTTGAATATTGTCAGCCTGCTTACAAGAAAGTTTGATATCAGAAAAATAACATGTGGCTTCTGGCCCGTCCCTTACATCATAAGTCGGCTGCTCATAAAAACTGAAACACTCACCTTCAATATGAAGATCTGCAGATGTATCATTCAACCATTCACGTAACTCTTCGTAGAAAAAAAGGCGTATACGCTCTCGTTGCCCAAAAGAAAGGTCGCAGTAGTCTTGATTAAATTCCCAACGAAAGTCCCCTTCTACTTTTCTATCATCTAAAGTGAATATGCCTTGGGGGTGAAATGTATATGAAGGACCGAAGTGCATAGTTAACATCAACATAGTCTGGTTAAAGAATTAACACTTTGGTGTAAAGTCTACTACATCAAAGCGACAATATATCCTTTAATCCTAGCAGACATGAGCCACTAAAACTCTATAATCAAGAGAGTTGCGTAATATGTAAAAGCTCACCAGATGGCCCCCAGAGATAAAACACTTTACCCCAGGTTTCAGAAGAAATATCTGATATTTTTTGTTTATGAATAGAGCCAGAACACAGCTTATGTGCTTGAACTATATCTGAAACACATACTTGAAGCATAAAGTTTTGCGCTAAAGCTTCGTCGTAAAAGCGTTGTAGAAAAGCAGTAGTGTTCCCATTTTTCAATAGAGTAAGATGATCAGTTAATGCCTCAGCAATAAAACCAATCTCCGTGTAAAATGCTTTTGAAATTTCATAGTCCTTGCATGGAATAAATGCCCGAATACTTTCAACTTTCACTTCAGCTCCTTCATTAAAAGATAATTATTCACTTGCATCAACGCAAAATCACTAAGTTTTCGCTAATGTAAAATCTTACGGCATATCAAAACAAACAAATGAATCAGCACGTATTTCAGATTGTTCATTAATGTTAAACTTGAGGAATCGACTTGAACATTCCTCACTTTCCCAAGGCTGGCACGTTGAAAGGCTCATAGTACAAGTATCATTAAAACAGCCATAAGATAGCATATCGACCTTATTGTATTTATTCATTTCAAGCAAGGATGCAACGACATCACCAACAGTATTTATAGGCTCGCCTTCACAAGAATTATTTTCGTCCGTAATAATTTGGTTTGAGTGTTTTAAAACTTTCTTGACCAAATCTGATGACACATAATCTTGATAGCTAGTTTTATGAAAATACATAAAGACTGATACACCACCTAAAATGATACCCAATATCAACAAACACATGCATTTGATTGTGCTTTTCATTAATCATCTCTCATTAAAATTATTATTTAGATCATTCAACCACACAATATATTTTAGTTAATTGGAGGTAGATACTTAATAAAACGCGCTGGGACCATCTTAAACACCACTACCCTGCTTTTATGCCAGAATGCAGATAACAGCAGTAATATAGAACCAATAAAAATACCAGAAACAGCCAAGCTTGAACTCACCATGCCGTACGCATTAAAGAGCTTTTGAAATGCATAGAGCACGTAAATGAGCGAAGACACCATAAGCGCTCTTCGATCTGTCGCAATCGAGATAGCTGCTAAAAACACATAGATTAAAATGACAACAGCAATACTCAAAAGGCTACTTGCACCCTTCAATATACCTAACATCGTAAACACAGGATGCACGATCAAAGGCGCTGATAATAAATGCAACCAGAATGCAACATCAGAGCTTCTCGTTGTACGCTGCGTATCCTTCGCATCCCAACGCATAGCCAGGGCAAAAGTAAATAAACCACCGACAAAAACAAAAAAAGGAATCATCTCGCCAAAGTGCTCTATTTTGCTTAGGAGCACAAGCACAAAAGCCAAGAGACTCGCCATGCCAGCAGCAACAGTAATAGGCACATGAAACTTCTTCCAGTGGGCCCATGCAGCTAAAACACCTGCACCTGATGCAATAAGCGCAGCTATATCAACATCTAATTTAAACACTGTAAAAACACTTACTATGAATGCAACAGAGCTCCCCACAAAAGAGATCAGCAGCAAAATGGCAGGTAATGCTAGGCGCCTTTTATTCACAAAAAATAAGGAAAGCAACCAAGACAAGACAGCTACAACGAGGAAGCCAAGCACAGGTGTGACTTGGCTTGACACCCAACCAGCGGAGAGCATGAGTATAAAAGACGATATACTCACAAAAATATCATTAAAGCCTGATATCAGCCTAAAATTTTCTTCATCTACTGTCTTTGTACTCGCTTGAGCAGCCATGAGCGCTCTAAAATTATCAACCGCAGATGCTTCAAAAACACCCTCTTTTACAGCCTTGTATAGGTCTTCATCTGTGTACATTCTGAACTACTCTCTTGAAATTAGTACCGCATGACTTATTATTTTGGTATTAAACAGCACTCATATCAAGAAGCTCGACGCTTTCTTGCTCGTTAGGATCATTACGACAAACAATCGCTAATGCATTCTCAGTCTCACTGAGGTTTACAGGCTGATGCGGCACATTAGGTGGGATAAAAATAAAATCACCCTTTTGATGGATAACTGACTTTTCGAGATTCTCGCCATAATAAGTTTGAACCCTACCCTCAAGCATATAGATAGCAGTTTCAAAACCCTTATGACGATGAGCCTGAGCCTTACCACCAGCAGGAATAACAACCATATTCATGGAGAGATGCTGAGTACCAGCAGATTCTTGCGATACACCTAGAAAATAAGGCAATTGCTGCTTAGTTGTAATTGTTTCAGGGTGGCGAATCGTGACGATTTCATCACTCAATTCTGTTTCGATATCAATCATGCTTTTCTCCAATATATCTACATTGATACAAATAGGTTTTATAACACTCTTTATTTCTCATCCATGATAATCCAAATTGAGATATTAGATTCTAGTACTTTTCACATTCTTTGAATCAGCGCAAGATGTTCACAAAATTGATGTATCGACCCTTAAATATTTCAATACCGACGCCCAACCTGGAAAACGAGCGCTACCAAAATGAATTAACTCGCCTTCGAACATATTTTGACCATGACCTTCAAGGTTATCATCAATTAAATAGCGCCCTTTAAGCAACCCTTTGTTAGAGAAATAATCAATTTTTCGACAAAATGAAAGCCAAACTTTTCTTCTATCCATACTCTCTTTTCTGTGTAGCTCATAGGGTTATGAATAGATGGCGCTGTAAGAATATACGGATCATACTCACTTGATGCAATGAGGCTTTCTACAGCAGAAATAGCGCCATCTAAAGGCTCCAATCGACGATAGAAATCGAATTGAGATTGTGGAAACCCCATTTGAGGATACTGTGAATTGATGCGATTCTTTGCACCTGTAAAGTCACAAAGCACATCATCCATATCAATGTAAACAATCATTCTCAATCCTTCTATAATTGTGCGGCTACTTAAAAATTGTAATGAAGCTGGGTAAGAAATAATATAAAGATTTCACTTTTTATATCTAAAGCATATTAATATACTGCTTTACCCCCTTTAGAGCTTATGTACTTTTATAGCAAGTTCAAGGAGTTAACGCATCATAATTCCACAAACCTACAGGACTATTGCAATGAAAAAAATCATTTTTGATGTTGATGGTGTCTTAATAGATGGATACCATTATCGACCAGAACTAAGAAAGTGCTGGCATAAGAATCTTAATGAAGACTTTGGTATTGACCCTGAATATTTCTCTAATACTTTTTTTATTGATCCATTTTCAAGCAAAGTACTCCCTGGCGATTTAGATTTAAAGGAAGCTTTATCTGAATGGTTACCATCTGTAGGCTATACAGGTAAGGTAGATACATTTATTCAATATTGGCTAAAAAATGACTCTACGCTTAATCCTGCATTAATGCATAAAATAAAAGCACTAAAGAAAAGTGGTTTAACACAACTCTACATAGCAACAAATCAAGCCCACATTCGAGCTCACTATCTTATGGATACTTTAGGGTTAGCGGAGTACTTTGATGATATATTTTATTCTGCAAAAATAAGATCAATGAAACCTAGTACTGAGTATTTTGACTACATTATTAAATCACTGAATTTAACCAGTGAAAATCCACCTATTATCTTTGATGATACACCAGATGTCATTGAGTTCACCAAATCTATTGGCTGGGAAAGTTATGAGTTCATCAATGCAGACACACTTCATGAATGCCCATGTGTTGATAAAATACTTAAAAATGAATTAGCTTAAATCTTTGGTTTGAACATCTCTGTCAAATATCCCAACCAAAGAGAATAGGATTATTTCTATATACCCCACAATTCCCATGCTTCTGCAAGAGCATATTCTGGAATTGGTGAGCCTAACTCTATTAGTATTTGGACGGTTGCTGTATTATTTTCAACAGCAATCCAATGCAATACAGTTTCATCAGAGAAATTTACAGCTTTCACAATTACTGGTGAAGTCTTTGTTATATTGCTCTTCCAACTCAAAACTAATCAAATAACAACCAGCCTGCTAACATAATTGAGACCAGATAAGGCAATAATTTTTAATACTTCGCAATGGCGTTAAAAAACAGAAATACTCTTAAACGCACATCAACCTATTAATTTAACGCCCGAGCGCATTAAACCAAGGTGCCTGAGCAAGATAAAGCACAAGGGCCTCCCGAAATCGCTGCGCACGAATGGAAAGGCTTCGTTGCTTCGGCCATAACAACGCAATGTCTCGCGATTTACCTGCCCACTCAGGTAGCACACGCACAAGCTCACCTGATTGAACCTCATGATAGACCATGCTTAAAGGCAGCATTGCTACACCTGCGCCAGCCTTGACTAAATTTAAAGTGATCGCCATATCATTACTTACATGCCTATGATTTTTGCAAAAGCGATATTCTTGCCCATTATTGACCAAGTCCCATTCTCTAAAAAGATGAGCAGCAATACTACTGCACTCGTTTAGTTCATCAATATTAGTGGGTAAAGGAAATGAAGTATCAGGCCCAACAACCAAAATTGGCGTAATAGAGCCTAAACTCTGTTGAACAAGGGAAGAGTTTGCTTGAGGCCCTGAACTAATAGCAATGTCAAACTGGTGGGAAAGCAGATCATCATCAGGATCGTAGAGTACTATATTCAAAGAAATACTTGGATTATCGCGAATAAACCCTTGCCAAAACGTATCTAAGGGACCGCGCCCTATATTGAGAGGCGCCATAACCCGAAGATCACCCTCCAAGCTATTAAGAGAACGATCCAAATTAAATAAACGCAATTCAACTTCATGAATATAGCTAGCAGTTTCATCATAGTACGCCTGCCCTGCAGGCGTTAACCTTAGCCCTTTATTCGAGCGCTGAAATAACTCACATTGCAACCGAAGCTCCAATTCCTGAACACGACGAGAAACAGTCGCAATGGTCATACCTAGTGCCAAAGCAGCACCAGTTAAGCTTTGTTGCTCAACAGCAGCTATAAAAACTCTCAAATTATCAAGCATTGACTTTCCAAATATGCAAACAAGATTCTAATTATTACACATATACAATAATAATGAAAAGCAATACCATGAATATACATACCAACTAGATAAGGAAAAACACCATGAAACACAGATTTATTTTTGCCCTACTCATGTCGTTTGTTTTAACCTTTTTTATGTCCGCTTGGGTTACATATATAAATATAGGGTTAATTGAAGGGTTTAGAGAGTATTGGATCAATGCATGGTTACTGGCTTGGCCAGCAGCAGGACTCATATCGTTTATAGCAGCACCAAGAATTCATAGAGTATCACTTAGCATTGCAAAGAAACTATGAAATAAACCTAACGAAGTGAATTCGTTATATGGAGAGTCAAACCAAAGATCATCTAAGCTATGCCAAGAAAGCACCAGAGGCGACACCATGGATTTCGTCTCAGTCATTATTTGATCCTAATATTAAAAAGTGTTTTTTGATAAAAGGCTCTACAGTGATTAAAGCAAAAATAGCAGCGAATGGGATCCGGCCGCGTCCGTATCGACTCTTACTTTCAGGTCTTTTCTTGTTCATGGAAAGAATTGAATAGTCATAATAACAGCTATAAACCACGATTCCCCCCCAAGAAAGATAACGCCGCCAGCAGAGGCGCACCCTAGCTGCGTCCTGCTGACTGGCCTTGTTAGCATTTACACTGTACGTCTATAATTCCTTCAATTTAACGTGAATTTCCATTTCTACATACCCGTTAATTCTTGCGTCATTCAAATAACGCTCTAACATTGGGAAATTATCTGGTTCAAACCCACTGTTAGGCAACCAATCAGAATAAATACTTAATTGAGCTTTAATGGTTTCTTCTGGACTGCCTTTAAAATAAAGTACAGCGTATTTCCCTTTCGGTATTTCAGATACTAGAAATGGCGACTTAACTTGTACATCCTCACTAATCACGACCGAAGCTGTATAACGACATTTATCGACTGGCGTGACAGTTGGGTTATCATATGCAAAAGCAAAGCGTTTTTGAGCGTCTTGCTGTATACCATTAAAGGTAGCCCATTCGATCAATTTATCCCATGCTCGATATATCGCGTCAGGCTCATAACCGCGCTCTGAAGCTAAAGTACATACACGTTGGCGATCAAGTTCTTTTACTTCAATATTCATATTTGTATCCTCTAAGTTAGTTTTGCTCATCACTTCATTTGTGATGTGATTAGGATACAAATCAGAAGGGTTAAAATCTTTTCCATACTTGCTAGAAATTTTTCCAATCTTGCTATTTTTTACTTTGTCTGGATTTCGTATTTCTGACGGACTAAACCCAAAATGAAGCTTTACTGCTTTTGAAAAATTGGCAGCTGAAGAAAAACCGCTATCCAAAGCTACCTGAGTAACTGATAGCTCAGTTTTAAAGATCAACAAGTTGACCGCGCCCTCAAGTCTTCGCCTAACAATGTAATCATTGACAGTTTCACCGACAATACCTGTAAATATTCGGTGAAAGTGATATGCCGAAAAATAACTTACATCTGCCACTTCAGAAAGTGATATTTTGTTAGTTAGATTGGCTTCAATATATTGAATTGCTCGATTTATACGGACTTTGTACTCTTTATTCATAAATACCTAATTGGAATACTGCACAGATTTTCAAAGGAAGCTAACTTTAAGCTAACTCACAGAGAACTGGAGCAAAATTCAATGTTAAAATGAGCTCTAGCGAAATGGCAACATTGAATTGAAGCGGAAGTTCACTAGTGATCTTCCCCCGATAAAGTGGACACTCTATTTTCTACCCTGCCATTGCTTCAAATTCAACTGGCGAACAATAATTTAAACCTGAATGCAACCTATCGTTATAGAAATTATTAATGTAGTCACTCACAGATTTTCTCAATTCAATAATAGAATCAAATTTTCGACCTCGAAACAACTCAGCTTTCATACTATGAAAAAATGATTCCATAAATGCATTAACTGTACAATGCTCAGGTCGATTCACACTGTGCTTCATTCGCCATTTTTTAACATAGGTTTGAAAAGAATAGCTCAAATATTCAGAACCTCTATCAGTATGTAAAATTGCATTTTTTGGGTAACCTCTTTTCTTCATTGCATAAGCTAAAGCATTACTAGTCAGCACTGAAGAACGAGCAGCCCCAAGAGACCAACCAAGAATTCGTCGAGAATATTGATCCATTACTGTTGCTAGATATTGCCACTTACCAGCCACCTTGAGATAGGTTACGTCAGCTACCCATATCTGATCAATTTTCTCTGGCTTACTTGCATTAAGAAGTAAATTACTTTTACTTAAAAAGAATGATTTTATTTTTGGCTGTTTTGATGTCACAAGCACCAATTGCCCTTTAAGACCAGCATCTCGCATCAGCCGCTCTACACGCTTTCGAGCAACGTTAATACCCTGTTTGTGAAGCGCTGCATGGACTCTAGGGCTACCATAAACACCATCGCTTAGACTATGAATGGCTTTTATCTTCCGTGTTAATACAGCATCATCAACAACACGCTCAGAGACAGCTCTATTTTTCCATGTATAGTAACCGCTGCGAGATACTTTAAGCCAATCACAAAGCTTCACTACACCAACTTTCTTGTTTAAGTGGATGAACTTGAATCGTTCTTTTGTTCCTCCGCAAGAAATTGTTGCCACTTTTTTAGAAGGTCGTTTTCCTCCTCAAGTTGCGCAACACGTTTCTTGAGCTTTTGCATTTCAGTTAAAGGTTTCTTCGCTGCTTTAGACTTTGCTTTTTTACGTGGCACTAACAGGACTCCGCGCTGACGATATTGACCCTCGCGATACTCCTTCCGCCAACGAGACAACATAAATGGGTGGATGCCCAAACTTTCAGCAACATGCTGTACTTGAACATCATTTCTCAGTGACATTTTAACGGCCTTGAGTTTGAATTCAAGTGTATATTTTAACGTCTTCTTTTGATTGTTATATCTAGGCATTTAGCATCCCCTAATTTCATGGAATATGTCCACAAAACCGGGGGAAGTTCACAGTCGCCTACAAGTAATTGTTATATTACGCTTAGAGAAAGTGCTTAACAATGACGCTAAACAAGCCCCTAAGTGAAATACGCCTTTGTTAATTATTCTTTACTTAGAAAAAAATCACCGCTTTTTATGGTTTATCCCAAAAAAGCTCTTGTATTTTCCCGTCAGAATCAGTAACTAGATAAAAATAATTACCTAGTACAAGTTCGGAAAAATACCGTCGATACATATTTTCATTTACTGGTCTTGAATAGTATACTGCGTACAACTTTTCGCCTTCATTTATGCCGAGCTCAGCTGTATCACGTTCAATTTTTGTTACATTTAAATCCGAGTTAACCAGGTGCAGTTTTTCCAGATCAAAGTGCCCTTTCAAATTGATGGTAATATCTTTCCAAAGCTCAAGGGTCCTTGCAATATTTATGACCCTTTCTCTTTCTTTTTCAATTTTATTTGAAAGTTGATTAATATAGACTTGTGAACAAACTATATAGGCAATAAAAATAGCTACTAGAAAAAATAAAAATCGCTTTTCTAATACATACTTCATTTGTATTTAACCTCTATTGGAACGCTCTTCTGCCCCTTTGTATGCGCTCTTTGTAGCATATTTTTTAACATTTTCATGTCCTCAGCTTTTTTAAGTCCTATACAACCCGAAGTCCCTCTTGAGCCTCCATCATGATGTAAAAAGAATCCATATCTCCCACCAAAATAATTTCCTAACTTAGCAAAAAAACTCTCGGTTAATATCCAACCACCCTCACCCCATCCGGCACCGTCGCCAGCTGCCTTTGACTTGTCGTAAGGCATATTTAGCTTAAGTGGTAATACATAGGTATCTTCTTGAATTGGACCAGCATCCTTTACATTTTGGTATTTTGATTGAGTGTAGTCCACCTTGATATCCAAGTCTTTTCTGCCGTCTTTTATTAGTTCCACCAGATGCGGCGCATTTGGTGGAAGGCCTGATATTGCAGGGAATGATGCAACTAGTCGATTATTGTTAACTGAATAAACATTAAGCAACTTGCCATCATAGCTCATTTTAGAGACTCTAGGATCTTCAATTTTTGTCTCCCCTACAACTAGAGGCATCCCTGGGAATATTAGATTTGGATTCATTCTCAAGGATGGATTTAACATAATTAAATCACTCATTCTAACAGCATATTTTTTAGTTATAGTCGATAGGGTATCTCCTTTAACCACTATGTAAACCTCATCAGCCATAAGTTTTACCCTTTTTCTATCTTTTACTTAACAAGCTGCAAACTACAGCAAATTAAAATATTAAATAAGAAAGCGCTAGCAAAATTACAACATTTAAATGCAGCGCAGATTTAATCCATCGCATTAAAGTATTTACTATTTTACGCTTAGAGAAAGCATTAAAACATGGAAATTGACGTTCCCACTTAAAAAGTGCATTAATGCACAGGCATAGTAGCATATCCATGTTACACCAAGCACTTTTAATTGGCTAAAATAAATACAATGTTCTCTGCTAAACAAGAGAAAGAATATCATTATTGTGAAATATATTTTATTTTTAAAAATAATTTTCGACTAAGGACTTTAATGAACGCCATACTTTTGCAGTTTTAAATAATTTATAAAAAGTACAACTTGGCGCACTGTTGATGGAGACCGTAATATAACTCTAAGTTAAATCGCCGCAGACCGAAGCAAGTAGTTCATGTTATAATACAACTGAGAGGAATGATCACATGAAAACGAAGCGTAGGTTCTGCGGTCAGGTTCAACGCTTTGTTATGCAAAATATAAATGTAATCTATAGATAATCAGGCAGTAAACCATCCTCCAGATAACCCATTAAATCATTGTTTTCTAATATTGATCTGTATAATACTGCATCCCATGAGTTAATGGACTTTGCTTCTTCATTTTCAAGTGATACATTTAAAAAATCCCGTAAACTTATGCTTTCATTTTCACGAACTCTTTTAGCTGTTCGCAGAACACTTATGTACCTTGTCCTAAAATACTCTTTAAAACGAGTAAGAAAATCTACACCTTCTAAGTGATGCCTTACAAGTAAACTTAATTCTTCTGGTATCTCTTCACTAACAGCGACATCTATCGCAGGAGTAGAAAACGGAGCCGTAAATGATATTGAAAATAAAACCCTGTCAACGTCGTCAAAATAAGGGTGAATATACCTCTTTTGGCCATCATTCGTAACATACTCTGCAAGCTTCTCGCCTTGACACCAATCACACATTGGTGTCAAGTTCAGAAGCAACACTGAAAACTCCGGAAACTTGTCTTTGGGAAGATAATGATCTAGAGTTCTCGGCCTTCCAGGTTCTCCACAGCTGGGACAAACTACTAATCCATTTTTTTTTCTCATGAATTCGAGCTGTGAAAAGGGTTGCTTTCCATATTTAGGGGTATATAGACCTATCAAGGATTTTTTTCGTTGGGAGGCCACCTCTTCAGACTCCGTATAGTTTTTTAGATTAAGAGGCGTGAGCAATAACGGATTACCTTTGTGCTCTATGAACTTTTCTGCTTGCGATATAAGATCATTTTCAATACTATTATAAAATTTCTTGAATTTAGTTCTTTCATTTATTACATTTTTCAGAACATTGAGAGAGTCTTCTTCGGGTAGTTGTACTTTAGATACCATCAGACTTCCTTGAGTTAAGCAATAATATCAACATTTCTTCATTAAGTTCGTCTCCAAGTTTTTTAATAATATCTTGAGGATCCGCATAGATTTTTAACTGCTCTTGTATCCAACTATCGAATGGCTTAGTGATAGAGTTATCACCAAAAACGTACGATGAAATCCTTTGCATATCTCCACCAAATGTTTCGAATGGCGGATGTTCAACTTCAACTATACCACTTCGTTTCCTGTAAACGTGGACACACTTAGCAGGTACCTCCCTCGTGATAGCTAAAGAATGGGTCGCCAAAACTGCCTTAGAAGAGAAGGATTTCAGAACCTTTTTAAGAAGCTCAATAAATACTATTTCAAGTGAAGGGTGTAAGAAAAGCTCAGGCTCGTCAATTACAACCAAACTGTCTTTTCTTATTTGTCCGACAACGTTAACAACAATGTAGCAAAACAGCCTTTGTCCAGAACTTATTTCAATTGTTTCATTATTATTTATAAATACTGCGCCTGATTCAAATTGAATGCAGTCCTTTAGCTCAATATTCCACTCATTTATTTTTTTTATAAGGCTCTCGTTAACTTTTAGATATTTTCTATCTTTACCCAGTATAAATCCAGAGAACTCCGGTATCTGATCAAAAAGCTCATAACCTTCAATAATTTTAAAAGCAACAAACTCAAATTCAATGGCTGAACTAAGGACAGAAAGTATGGTATCGAATTTATTTGTCCAATTAGGCAATTCCCCAAACTTATTATCATCATAAAGTGACTTTAATATCGAAGATACTGAATCGCTTGCCGGTAGATTTCTGCTAATACCTATCCTTTGATTACCATCTTGATCATCAACGATCTTACGAAAACCAAAGTATCTATAGGCATCTTTGTCTTTAAGGTTAGTTTCAGATAAATCGATAGTAAATTCTTCAAACGGGCTATAAGAAATAAGAATTAATTTAGAAATATTTGGATAATTATCGAATGGATTATGATTAATTTTATCAAGTTCAGTCTTACTTCCTCGATCAACTCCCAACCAATATTCGACTAAGGACTTTAAAGTATAGGATTTCCCTATTCCATTCTCACCGATAAGAACATTGATATCGTAAGGAAGCAATACAGAATTAAACTTAAAGCTAACAGGCTCGACAAGACCATCTTTTCTAATAGTGTTAAGCGTAAAATCATTAATACCTGACTGAGCATCACTGAATAGCTTCCAGCCGTCTTGATAAGCCTTTCTAGCGCCAGCCTCCCTTAGGGGAGAAATGGAAAAATTGTCATGTGAAATCAAGCTGATTGCTTTTTCATCTCTTAAAACATTTTTAAAATAACCTGCATCTCTTATAACAATAGTTCGGGGAGTTT
>DJZY01000025.1 GCA_002450655.1 Gammaproteobacteria bacterium UBA6940
TCAGCTTTGAAGGCATGGAAGGCAGGTTTATTTTCTTACAACCGCAGGACTCTAGGGCACTTGGGTATGGCACCCAATCTGATGGTGCGACATTATAAATACCTGGTTTGTTTTTAATTAATGCAAGGCTCACAGCATCCGCCATGTCTTCAACATGAAGAAACTGCATCATTGGTGAGAACCCCATCACAACTGGCGCTGTTTTACTGCCAAGTAATAAACTAATGGAATTCATAACACCTGGCCCCACTATATTACATGGGCGCAGGATTGTAACGTTAAGCTCTGGGTATTTCCAGAGATAGATTGTGGCTAGGTTTTCAAGCTCTACAGAATCCACTAAATCCATAGTTAACTCTGATGCCTTTAGTGGCGCATCTTCTGTTAAAAGTGCTGGATTATAGGGGCTTGCACCATACACAAAATATGTCGAAAGTGCGATTACTTGTTTGACTTCATACTTTTTCGCAAGCTCTAAAAGCTTTTGTGTACCAAGCACATTGGCAGCATAACGACGACGATGGTCAAACTCATAAAGGCCCATTCGGCCAAGATGAACAATGGCATCAATTTTATGTTTGCGGAAAATATCTTCGAAAGCACGTTTTGAATATTCAACGTGATAGGTTGGAATTTCAGGGTGAGAAAAGCCGCGGCGTTTAAAATCCACCGCCACAACATCGAAGCCAGGCCAAAGTCGTTTGATCACTTGTCGAGCTAATGCCCCGCCCGCGCCTGTTACTAATACACATGGTTTAGGCTGATCTTTTTGTTGTCGACGACTTAGTTGCTGACTCATATAATCCCTGTTGAGTGGCAGTGGCTTTTACAGCCTAAACAAGCTTATGCTTGTTCTTTTAAGCAAGCATCGAAAGCATCTGCATAGGCTTTTTGAGAAGGAAAACGTTTTAGATACTCACCAAAAGTTTGGCCTTTTGCATCTTTAGCAAGGAGATTATGCCCTGCTTCAACGAAGAGCTCAAGATAAACACTAAAAGCGTCTGCTGGCATACCTCTGTAAGCAAAAAGAAGACGACGATAATCTGCTTCATCTTCACTTGGTACTGGTGCTCTTAAAAAAGATCTTAACATATCAGAAGTGAATACTTCTTCCGTGACCTTTTGCTTGTCCTTTTTTAATGTCTGCACTTCTTGTGTCATAAATTAACCCCCTTTACAGACTTTAAATTTCTGCTGTGATAGATACATTATCTAGCGCTCAAAATGTATTACAAGCAATCACTGCAACTTAAATCATTGATATTATTCAACTCTATGACAATATCTTGGTGGTAATCATCATACCAGTTTTCCGTCAAAAACGAACGCTGATTCAACGGATTAGGTTATCCCTTAAATCGGCTTAACATCTACTTATGTTAAAAGAAAGGTTACTACTCAAAGTTTATCGGCCACTTACGGCACAACTTCAATAGCATTCGGTGACTACAAAGTCACTTGGTGGGAACTATTAGATATAAGCATGACAAAATAAAGCGTGAATTTATAGCCCTTTCAAGGGTAAACCATCTAAAAGAGCTATAAAATACAGGAATTAGGCTATATTTCACCCAACCCCTTAGACAAACTAGTCGTTAGCGAAGAGCTCTGGAAATAACGTCGCCAAACCTTCAGAAGGGTTTTCAAAACGCATAAAAGCTTCACCAACAAGGAAGGCGTAAACACCCTCTGCCTTCATAGCTTCAACTTGCTCTGGCTTGTGAATACCGCTCTCGCAGACTAACCACTGGCCTTCTGGAAGAAGTTTGTTGATCTCAACAGTGATCTTCGTATCAATCTTAAAGGTTTTAAGGTCGCGGTTGTTAACACCCATAATGGCATCACTACCAAGATGTTTAACAGACTCATACTCTTCATGCGTATGAACTTCAATAAGAACATCCAAACCAAGGCTACGTGCAATCTTAAAGAGTTCTTCTAGCTTTTCAGCAGGCATAGCAGCTGCAATTAGAAGAATTGCATCTGCACCAAGCACACGGGATTCGTACACTTGGTACTCGTCAATAATAAAGTCTTTACGAAGAAGCGGTAAATCAACAGATTCCCGAACAACTTTTAAGAAACTGCCATGACCTTGGAAATAGTCGAAGTCTGTTAATACAGAAAGACATGTCGCATGACCACGCTCATAAGCACGAGCTAGAGCAAAAATGTCGAAGTTTTCACGGATAACACCTTTCGAAGGTGAAGCCTTTTTCAGCTCAGCAATAATAGCCGGCTTTTTAAGGGCGACCTGCTCTGACAATGCTTGACGAAAACCTCTGATTTCAAATTCAGTTCTTGCTGCACGCTTTTTCATTTCTTCTAGTGAAACTTCGCCAGACTTACGGGCAACTTCTTTGCGCTTCGTCTCAAGAATTCGGTCAAGAATGTTTACAGTTTCTTCGTTGCTCATAGCTACCTCAATACATACCCTTTTATGAACTTTAGAGGCGTTAAGCCTCTTAACTTGGTCATTTTTAGGGTAAAAAATGACAATATGATCAAATCTTTAGCTCAATCAGCTTGGTGAGAGCGATGCCCTCACCTCTTACTGTTCAAGACACAAAGTCAAACAATATACTCTTTTCAGGCCTATTGTTCCAGTTTTCGTTTATTCTTACGCACTTTGATATTGAAGAACTCAACCATAAGTGAGAACCCAATGGCAAAGTAAATATAACCTTTAGGAATGTGTAAACCAAAGCCTTCGCCAATTAATACCATACCAACAAGGAGTAAGAAACTTAAAGCCAGCATTTTTAATGTTGGATGCTTTTGAATAATTTCATGCACTTTACCTGCAAAACACATCATAAAGATCATAGCGACAACAACAGCAGCTACCATGATGCCTAACTCTTGTGTCATACCAACAGCGGTTAAAACAGAATCTAAAGAAAAGACTATATCAAGCAAACAAATTTGCGCAATAATCATTGGCAGTGATGCTTTTGGCTTTGGACCTGTCTGTTGCTCGTCTTCCGGATCAATAGAATGATGCACTTCCATTGTGGTTTTACCCAGCAGGAATAAACCACCAACAATTAAAATTAAATCTCGTATAGAAATTTCATTATCAAATGCCGTAAAGAGTGGATCGCTTAGCCCCATGAGCCATGCAATGGAGAATAATAATAAAACTCGAATCACTAATGCAGCACTCAAGCCAATAAGACGAGTACTTGCTTGTTTTTCTTTTGGTAACTTTTCAACCAATATAGAAATAAAAATAAGGTTATCGATACCAAGCACTATTTCAAGAAAGCCAAGCGTTGCAAACGCAATCCAGCCTTCGGGGGTCATAATCCACTCAAACATTGGAAATCCTTTAAAGAAAGAAAAAGACACAGTTCGTTTTTTACAGACCAATAGATCGAAGATTATTGGCTATAAGTCAATCGAGCAAAGGAAAAAGTGTATTGCATAGGCTGGTAAAACGATGTGATCAGTTAGATCAGAATATCAGTTTTTCTTAGATTAAAGTCAATAGCTTGCGCAGAAATATTTGCATGGTTGCACTGCTGAAATCATGCAATTGACTTATCATTCTAACAGCCGGCGTTTTACATGATCAATAAAGCTTCTTTTAATCGATTTAATTCATCACGCAGCCTTGCAGCATCTTCAAACTCAAGATTCTTCGCATGCTCAAGCATTTGGTTTTCAATTTTCTTCAATTCTTGTGCTTGCGCTTGAGGTGAAAGTGTTTGCAAGTATTCTGGTGAGCGTTCAGCCACTTCAGATGTCTTTTGTTTGCCAGCTTTCTTATTGGTAATTTTCTTACCTGGTGCGTAGCTGCCTTCAAGGATGTCTTCAATACTACGCGCAACAGTTTGCGGTGTAATACCATTCGCTTCGTTAAATTCTATTTGCTTAGTACGACGACGATCAGTCTCTTCCATGGCACGCTGCATAGAACCTGTAATCTTATCGGCATACAGAATTGCTCGACCTTCAGCATTACGAGCAGCACGGCCAATGGTCTGAATTAATGATCGATCAGAACGTAAGAAGCCCTCTTTGTCAGCATCAAAAATAGCGACTAAAGACACTTCTGGCATGTCTAAGCCTTCTCGCAGTAAGTTGATACCGACTAACACATCAAAAACACCTAACCGAAGATCACGAATAATTTCCACACGCTCAACAGTATCTATATCTGAATGCAAATAACGAACCTTAATGTCTTTTTCGTTTAAATAGTCAGTTAAGTCCTCTGCCATTCGCTTCGTGAGCACCGTAATTAAAACTCGCTGCTTTTTCTCAAGACGAATGTTAATTTCACTCAATGCATCATCCACCTGGGTTGATGCTGGTCGCACTTCAACAACTGGATCAACCAAACCTGTTGGACGAACAACCTGCTCTGCAATTTGAGTTGCATGTTCTTGCTCGTATTTACCAGGTGTTGCGGAAACAAAGATAGTTTGCGGCGCAATAGTCTCAAATTCTTCAAACTTCATCGGCCTGTTATCAAGTGCCGATGGCAAGCGAAAACCATGCTCAACCAGTGTTTCTTTACGGGCTCTATCACCACGGAACATAGCACCAAGCTGAGGTACGGTAACGTGAGATTCATCAATAAATAACAACGCATCCGGTGGTAAGTAATCAAATAATGTTGGTGGTGCAGCACCATCATCTCGCTGAGAAAAATGACGAGAGTAGTTTTCAATACCGTTGCAATAGCCAAGCTCTGCAAGCATTTCTAAATCATACTTTGTTCGCTGATTTAATCGCTGGGCTTCTACTAATTTATTTTGCCCTTCAAGCTGCTCAAGGCGTTCTGCTAACTCTTCCTTGATCGTATCAATAGCCTTGTGCACGATGTCTTGCGGCGTTACATAGTGAGTTTTTGGGTAAATCGTAAAGCGAGACAGCTTTTGCTCTACAGCACCTGTGAGCGGATCAAATAAACTTAAACGCTCCACTTCATCGTCAAACAGCTCAATACGTAATGCATAGGTATCAGATTCAGCTGGAAAGACATCAATAACGTCACCACGAACGCGGAATGTACCACGACGAAAATCCATGTCATTTCGAGTGTATTGCAGCTCAGATAATCGCCCCATAATATCTCGCTGACCAATTTCATCACCTACATCAAGATGCAAAATCATCTTTAAGTAAGAGTTAGGATCACCAAGACCATAAATAGCAGACACACTGGCAATAATGATTGCATCGCGACGCTCTAAAAGCGCTTTAGTCGCAGACAGTCGCATTTGCTCAATATGCTCGTTGATAGACGCATCTTTTTCAATAAAAGTATCTGAAGAAGGTACATAGGCTTCTGGTTGATAATAATCATAATAAGACACGAAATATTCAACAGAATTATTTGGAAAAAAGCGCTTAAACTCTGAATACAACTGCGCAGCCAAGGTTTTATTAGGTGCAAGAATAACTGTTGGTCTTTGCAGCTGCGCAACTACATGAGCCATGGTAAATGTTTTACCTGAACCTGTTACCCCAAGTAGTGTTTGATGCATTAAGCCGTCTTCAATGCCTTGGCACAGTGTTTTGATCGCTGTCGGCTGATCGCCCCCTGGGCTAAACTTTGATTCAACCTTGAATTTTTGATTATCAGCTTGTGTTTTGCTGGATTCTTTTGACATGATTCTCGTCTCAAAATAATAAAAATGGCACAAAAAACCCAAAACAAGTTTGGGTTAAAAATGCACTTAAAAACAAATGCAGCTCAACTGAAGCGCTCAGTTATAAACTAGCGGGATCGATCCAGAATATCTTTAATTCGAATATTTGACCGAAAATCAATATGAGTTGAACCACAAATAAGTGAAGGTAAATGCACTTCCACAGAAGGATGTCGATCATAAAAGGCTTGCATGACCTTCTCAGCAGCACCTTCAACTCGTTTCGTACTGCGCTCATTGAGCTGGCGCGTACCAGAAGCTTCGTAGACTTTTTCTAAAAGATACTTTCTGACTTTTTTATAGTCTTCTCGCTCATGCATTGGTCTTTCAGCAATCAATGGCAAGCAATCAATCAAGCCAACCCGAAATGCCATAAATCCTAAGCCATAACCAACAACAATTAAGCCAATTAAAATTGGCAGCACCTCTTCAAAAAAGAACATCCTATTCCTCTAATTTAATCTTATCAGGCTCTGGTAGAAACAATGAGACAACAGGCCATACAATTAAGCCCGCTACAAAGCCTAATCCATGAGCAACATTAGCGACAGGACCAAGCAGTTGATCCAACACACCTGTAAAGCCTAGCACCAATGATACGAGCACGAAGCCAATTAAGCCATTGGGCATGTATAAGCGCTGCCCTTTTGATGACATTGATCCAACCCAAACAAAGCTGATAATGGCCATAACAACACCAGACAAGCCACCAAAATTATTGCCTTCAGTAAGCGCCTGACCAACATTAGAAATTAAGGCCGAAATAATGATAAGCACTACTAATGCTTTTGAGCCAAAAAGTGTTTCCACTTGTCGGCCAAAAAACCAAAATATAGAAAGATTAAAGGCAATATGCAAAATAGAAAAGTGCAAAAAAATAGGGGTAAAAATGCGGTAGGCCTCTAAAAGATTATCAGTGGGCCATGCAAAGAAAAAGGGATTATAAATAGGCAGGTGTGGCATAAACCACTGCAGACCAAAAAACGCTGCACAAATACCAGCAATAACGAGTACGACTCGAGGTTTTTGCCACCGCTTCACTTCTGCGGTTGTCATGGCCCCAAACCAAAATGGTTGTTTTTTCAAGTGAACTCCTTATCAATACATATTCAGTGAGGGCGATGTTAAGCTCGCCCCACTGTAATACTATTACTTAAGGACGGCTCCTAAATGTTGCTGCCCTTGTCTTTTAGCGAGCTGCATTTGTTTTTGTCTTTCAGCATAACGCTGACGTTGCTCTGGTGATTTTTCATCAACACAGTATTTGCAAGAAATACCTGGCACGTAAGACTCTTCTTTCATTTCTTCGTCGTTTAATGGACGACGACATGCGTGACACATGTCATAGCTGCCTGGTGAAAGATCGTGCTTCACTGTAACGCGCTCATCAAAAACAAAGCACTCACCTTTCCATAAAGACTCTTCCTGTGGAACGTCTTCTAGATACTGAAGAATACCACCTTCTAAGTGATACACTTCTTCAAAACCTAATTCAAGCATAAATGAGCTTGCTTTTTCACAGCGAATACCGCCTGTGCAGAACATTGCGACTTTCTTATGGATGTTTTTATCAAGGTTTTCCGCAACAAACTGTGGAAACTCACGGAAAGTCGTTGTTCTTGGGTCAACAGCATACTCAAATGTACCGATTTCAGTTTCGTATGTGTTACGGGTATCGACAAGAATAACATCTGGATCGGAGATAATAGCATTCCAGTCTTTTGGCTTCACATAGGTGCCAACTACTTTCTTAGGAGAAACGCCTTCAACACCAAGTGTTACGATTTCTTTCTTAAGCTTCACTTTCATACGCAAGAAAGGAGCCGTATCCGCATAAGAGCTCTTATGACCTAGACCTTTAAATTCTTCTTTTGACGTTAGAAATGCAAGAAGTGCCTCAATGCCTTCTTCGGAGCCAGCAACAGTACCGTTGATGCCTTCGTCTGCAAGCAATAATGTGCCTTTAATTTCATGCTCATTACAGAAATCAAGTAGTGGCTGACGGAATGCTTCGAATTCAGGGAATGAAACAAAATGGTACATAGCAGTAATACGATATTTCACGATGTTTATCTCTCACTATATATGCAGGCAATAGGCATGGGTACACTCTAAAGCACTTGCCTACTCTGCGGTTTTATAACACTCCTAATGCTTCTTGCACTCACTAGGGATTGATTAAGGTCTGAAACCTTTTTGGGTAATGAAACGCTTTTAAGCTTTTTTCTCACCACCACGGCAGTTTGGACTGTCAGGCACTGCGCCCTTGGCAGCCCATTCTTCTGGCGTAAACAGGTGCAATGCAATAGCGTGAAGCCCTTTTGTCATTTCATCTGCCACTAAGCCATAGACTTTTTGGTGACGCTTGACACGGTTAAGACCAGCAAAAGCCTCACTCACTAAAGTGACTTTAAAATGAGTTTCAAGCGCAGGGCCTGAATGCATATGGCTTTCATCAACAAGATCAATAACTTGCGGGTTAAGCTCTTGCTCAAAAGTTTGCTTTAGTATTGCTGCACGGCTCATAGTTTGCACCTACCTGTTTTAACAAGTGCGTAGCATATCATAAGCAGGCAATATTGAGAATGCGATGTCACAAGGAAACATCGGAAAATGAACAAAGCCCTGCATTGCAAGACTTTGAAATTGAGGATATTTTAGAAATCTAAAAGCGGGCGCCCTAATAAAGCATCAGAGAACAACTGAAATGCTTCTGACTCTTTCTTCGGTGCATCACTTTCGAATGCTTTAGGGTCAAAACTGATGGTTGCACGACGTGGCTCGGTCAAAAATGGCGTCTCGTCAGAAGCTGCCTTATGTGTTTCACTGAAAGTAAATTTAAGATTTTGATTTTGTGATGAAATACCATTTGCATCCATCATAAAACGTTTAAAATCAACATCATTTGCTTGAGTAATTGCTTTTCTAAACCAGTTAATATACTTACCTTCAGTGGAAGCTTTAGTATTACCTGGCACATGCTGTAGATTTGCAAGCACGACATTCTTGGCATCACGTGGCGCATTCATAAAGCTTGGCTGTGCATTAATAGACGACGTGTAGTTATCGGCACAAATGCTGTGAAGCTTGCTTGATAAAATTGTTTTGGTTGGGGCTGCAGCATCCAAACCTACACCACAGAATCCACAAGGGCTTTTGACTGCATTGGCCATACACTAAATCCTCTCACAATAACAGCTATTCACTTCATATTCATTTACGCAGTCTAAATGAGCCATATTGGTGATAAAATAGCCAGTTACATTTTTTACTACCAAGAAACCGGCTTGCTCTAAATAAATAATAAATTAAAGATCAATAGGTTAATAGAACTTTGTACAGCATTAAGACACCCTAAACCAATTTAGTTTATAAAGACTCCGGTTCTTGCAGTATTTAGAAGGGTTACGCAATGGTTTTAAGCAAAGTTAATAGTCATTCATCTCAACCAGATTTAACATGTGCAATCTGTATAGACGAAAAACCATCCCATATAGTAAAAGCATGTGATAACAATCATTTATTTCATATTGACTGTATAAAACCATGGGCTAAGAAGCATTTAGAATGCCCTACCTGTCGTGAACCAATGAATGCTTTCATCACATTAACGCGCAACCCGTTCAAATATATTAACAACAAAGTTAAAACTGCAAATCGCAACCATACACTTCGTAAGCAAGCACGTGCAGATGAATTAGCAGCGCTTAAAGCGAAAGCTGAGACTCTACCTGAAGGCCCAGTAAAGACACAGGCGCAAAAGCTTATAAAATCAATTGATCTTGCAAATAAAACACAACGAGATGCAAAAACCACTCTTGTGGTAACAGTAGGTGTGCCTTATATAAACGTAGTCACAGTTCCATCTGCAGCACTAAGCCTAGCAGTATCAAGAAACGTTTCACACGATAAACAAGCACAACTTAAAACCCTCTTGAGTGCAAATTAAAGACAAAAAAAAAGCCTTATTACTAAGACTTTATTAGAGGAGAATACCCAGACATTACAGCGTATGTGTTGGTCGATCCGCCTGCAGTGAACCTGCAAGAAACTTTTCAATTTTCTTCTTGGCTGTGTCGTCTTGGTCATTAAACTGAACACCAATACCAGCAGCCCTATTCCCTTGCGCACCCTTTGGTGTGATCCAAATCACAATACCTGCAACAGGAATCTTTTCTGGCTCATCCATTAGATTCAATAACAAGAAGACTTCATCGCCTAATTTGTATGGTTTGCTTGTAGGAATAAAGAGCCCGCCATTTTTAACAAATGACATATATGCCGCATAAAGCACATTTTGATCTTTGATCGTCAGAGATAAAATACCACTACGCTTCATTTACACTCATCCTTCCCTACAGCCATAAGAATTTGTTATTAAAAGTATAGCAACGAATCTAATTCTCGCCGCCCAATGACAGCAAATGATCATTTATACTCTACTCAGATGAAAATATTTAATCAAAGCAAAAGGACACCCATGAAACCACGAATTCGCTCATGGCGACCGCTCGATATGCTGCGCTGGTACAACTCATTTCTTACAAAACCCAAAGAATCAATCACTTCCGATGAGCTAGAGGCATTTTTTGAAGGGGCTAAAGCCTATTACAACAAATCAACAGAAGAAGCTGAAAAAAAATGGTCACTCTCAAGATATCGATGGCGATTTGATGAAAAGACCAGTGAGCTTGTATTTAAGCATCAAAAAGGTAGCTTGCCGACCTTGATAGCAAAAGCACAGATTATCAGCAGCTTCTTTGTGGAACCGCAAGAATGGCACTGGTCATGGGCTGCACCACACTTACCAAAGAAAAGTACAGCAGATGCTCGACGGGTTCGTAACTTCGGTAGACGTATGAAGCAAACGCCTTTATACAAAAGCCCTGTACAGCTTAAAACACAAAAACATCTCAGGCACTTTATGACAGCACTTGCTCTTAGCTTGAGCAAGAAAGCGGAAACAGCCTATACAGGCCAAGGCAAGGATCAAGAAGTGGTTTTTCTATTGCACTCGATTAGAGTCACTGAAAACGAAAAAACCAGCTAACACCCGGAAGTATTCGCTGGTTTTTTTGACTGATATCTAAGATTATCGATAACGATTCTGAGCCACTAATCCTAGACCTTGACCGATACTCGCAAAACGATCACCTTTGACGATTGGCGTTTCAGGGAAGCAGGCTTGCACACTCGCCTCAAAGCCCGGCATTGCAGTGGAACCACCAGTCAATACAATACGATCAATCTTATCTTTCGAAAGACCTGCCATTTTGACTGTTTCTTCTGCCGTGTTCATGATTCGCTCAACACGGCTTTCTGTGGCCTCTTTTAAATCTTGCTGACTTACAGGAATGTCTAATCCCTTTTCAACAAAATCAAGGTTAACGTGAGTGGCGTCACTTTCAGACAAGGCAACCTTGGCATTTTCAACAAGCTGCGCCAAGTAATGACCGCGACGCTGATCGAGCAATTTGATAAAGCGAGCAATTAACTCGGGTGATGTAGAGCGAAGCTTGAGGGACTTGATCATATCCGTTGCTTCACGAGTGTAAAGATTATTAATCTCATGCCAAGTGGCAAGCTCATGGAATTGCATCACAGGAATATCAAGACCAGATTCAAGCTTAGAACCAAGACCAAATGCAGGTAGCACGGAATGCAAACTTAGAGCACGGTCAAAGTCAGTACCACCGATATGCACACCAGCATGAGCTAGAATGTCTTGCGCACGATCATCAGTCATGACTTTCTTTGGCGACAGGCTCATGATGGAAAAGTCAGAAGTACCACCACCGATATCCACTGTAAGCACAGTCGATTCAGTATCAAGCTGACGCTCGTAATCAAGTGCTGCAGCAATTGGCTCAAATTCAAATGAAACAGATTTAAAACCAACAGCCTTTACAATGGCCTCAAGCTCAGACTGTGCCTTGCGATCTGCTTCAGGGTCTTCATCAACGAAGAACACTGGTCGCCCAACCACAACATGTTCAAGGCTATCGCCAAGCTGCTGCTCACCCTGCTCTTTCATAAAACGAACAAACATACCAATGATATCGCCATAATTCACTGCAGAAGCGCCAACTTCTGTCTTACCGCCCATTAGACTACTGCCAAGTACAGACTTGAGTGAGCGCATGAGGCGACCAACATAGCCATCTACATACTCATCAATGGCACGAGCACCAAAAACCCGTGTTTTCTCTTCTGCATTGAAAAAAATCGCAGAAGGAATAATTTTTCGAGGCTTTAAACCATCATCAAGGGATACTAGTTGAACCTCGCCATCAATAGATGCAGATAAGGCTGAGTTAGAGGTTCCAAAGTCTAAACCACAAAAATGACCCATATAAAGCTCCGTAAATTCAATTCTTTCGTCTTTTGCTAGCCTGTTCAGCATCAATGCTGAACTATGGCGGGCTGAACACCTTAACACTCATCGAGATGAGTTTCAAAGAGAATCAACGCGCATTTTCTCATAACCAAATCAATAAGATTAGACACAGGTTTTACCAACAACAAGACCACCAAACACCTTAGGTCTTGAAATGAATCTGCAAAAGCCTACAATGTGTATCAATCTCAAGGGGTTCACATCGGTTTATGTACACTCCTGCACATATTTTTTAAGATCTATTCAAGGAGTTACCATGGATCCTTTATCACATGAAGAACTAATCGCTTACCTTAACGCTGAAACTGGCAAGATTACATGGCAAGAGCTACAACCATACTTTGCAAAAGGTTCTGTGGTTTACCTTGCACCAGGCTATGACTTAGTAGACGTAGCAGCTGCAATGGTTCGCGACGATAAAAAAATCGTTATGCCACTTCTAGCAGACGACCTACTCGGCAAGCTGAGCGATGAGCGCGCGCAAACATTTGCACCTGATTCTGCATTCTGGGCTGTCGTTGTGGCACCTTGGGTTATTGTTCAGCCACAACAAGAAGCATCAAGCGAAGGCGAGTAAACAACAATGGCGCAAGCTTTCACACAATCGGGCCTCTCTAAAAGAGAGCTAGCATTTAAAAGAAGTCAGTTTTACCGAGCGATACGAGACTTTTTTGATGCTAGGGCATTTGTCGAAGTTGAAACCCCTGTATTAAGTGAAAGCCTTATTCCAGAGTCTGCTATTGAAGTGTTTGCCAGTGCCCGCATGGCACATGATGAAGAGCCAACCCCTCTTTACCTCACCCCATCTCCAGAAATATACATGAAGCAACTCATTGCCGAGGGTATAGGTGATTGCTACCAGATGACTAAATCATTTCGGAATGGTGAGCATTTAGGTCATCGACATCAGCAAGAATTTACCATGCTGGAATGGTATGCCATTGAGCAAGACTACAAGTCAAACCTACAAGTAACCCAAGAATTGCTGCAGTATTTAGCACCTCTGGCTCATGAAGATGTACGACATTTATTTACATCATTTCGTACAACCACAATGAAAGCACTGTTTGTAGAATATGTGAACATAAACCTTGATAATTGCGACTCACTAGAAGACCTAAAAGCCGAAGCAATTCAAGCAGGCTTTAATGATTACGCTGTAAAAGCTGAAAGTTGGGAAGAACTCTTCCACTTCATTTTTATCAGCCATATTGAAAATAAACTACCGCAAGATAAAACGCTCTTTATATGTGATTACCCTGCTCAGATACCAACAACAGCCAAGCAAACAGGCCAGTATTATGAGCGCTGGGAGTTTTATATGAAGGGCTGGGAAATTGCCAACTGTTATTCAGAAGAAGCCAGCTATGAAGGAATGCATAAGCTGTTTCTCGAAGAGCAAACAGCCAAGAAAGATATGCTTGTACCCCATGCTGTCAATTTTGATTACCTTGATATTTTTAAAGATAATCAGTTCCCTGCTTGCTCGGGCTGTGCACTTGGCGTTGATCGCTTGTTTGCACTTGCGCTAAACGCAAAAAGCCTTGCAGATGTCAACATTTGCAAGACTTAAAGCAAGTCAAATACGAATCTTTAGGCAACTTCAGAGCTGGTTCTCAGTTTCTCTTCTATCGCATCAAGTAACCACTGCTCTAAAGACTGAGATGTCTGGGTTGCACTCTTAACACATTTGTATTTGAGCTCATCAGGGCAGTTCAGAGTAATTTTAGTCGGTTGCGTTTCAAAAACAGTATCATTGCCATATTTCATAAAAATGCGTCCTCCTGGTAATTCAAACCCAAAACCTTTGGGTCGCGAGTGATTTTTTTTGGGCTTATCACATAACCACTATTTGTTATTATCTTTTACGAGCGGAACTCGATTACCGCTTCGTACTAAAACCATTCAACTTGCATAGCATCCTGCCAAAACCAGTTAAAAATGACTTTAGAGTCAATCCAAAATATCTAATTTTACACATATTAGCAAGCCATTTCGTGACGTAAAAATATGCAATAAAAAACGAATTCAAGTCAATTAAATGACTTTTTTCTTTTTAATATGAAGCATCTAATTAATAAAGGTATAGCAAAAATTAAAAAAAGTCTCACCGCCATTATTTTAATTTAATGAAAAACACTTTTTCTTATCGATTCTAATAGGATTTTAATAACATTTTTTATACAAAAGAAGGTTAAATTTTGCTTCATTTCCGCAACAAATAAAACCAAAGTTATATTGCCTCTGTTTTTATAAAGCAAACGACCTGATACAGTCATTAGGCGACATAGAAGTTGATTTATCTTAGAATGCTCTATTATCTGCCCCCATAGTGCCTGGGTATCACAGCAACCTTTTTTAAATTATGAGAAGAGACACTGCAATGGTTGTATCTGCAGCATCATCAAATACACCTCGTTATAACGAGGCTCAGCAAGGACAACGACAAAGAGGAACCATAACCTCATATCAACTTGTATCAGAACCTCTCAGCATGAGCCAACCAACACAGAGTCAAGTTAACCTAGGGCATGCTAGACAAGCGCCTCAAGGCCATAGAAGATCCCTCTCACGACGCTTCTTCGATACGCTTACTGGTGTTGATGCCCTTGCACGGGAAATTGATGCTGACAACCCGCCCTTCATGATTAAAGTGAAGCAAGGCAAAGAAGCTTTGGAACTTGTTAAAGCACTGCAAAATAACCCGCAGGCAAAAATAGCGCTTTATTATGGGAAGAACCCTACAGTTGACCTTGGCGGCATCATGCATCAAGCCTTATCTAAAGCAAGCATTTGCTTTTTTCACCCAGAACAACAGGTCTTTATGGAAACAAACACGCCAAATAGTCTGACATGGGCCACTACTCTCAATACAAAAAATGCGTACTTATTTGGCCTTGTGGCAGGCAAGGTGTTAACCGAGCCAATGGTACTTGAAAATAGGCTCGATCATTCACTCATTCAACAAATACACGCAGCCTTAACTTTGATGCAAGCAGGACAAAAACCGCAAGAAGCCATAGATGCAATAACAAAAACAAAACAAAACACATTTAATGCACTTATTCAGTTTGAACCTGCAACCTATCAAAAGAGGTCAATGCAAGACTATGCATTACGACATTTATCTACTGAAGAAATTAAAGCATTGTTGGTTGATCATTATACTGCTGCTTTTCATGTTGCTTATGGAATAAAACAAGTCACGTCACAACACTTTAAATCTGTAGAAATATTAGAAAGAGAATTATTCAGCACAGAAAGCTTAAAAGTCAATTTCCAAAAAATTAAAATTGAACTGAATGAAAATAAAGCACAAATAAACCCTCTCTTTCTCCAATGGTTTAAAAATCTTCGTGATGAAGCCACAGAACATGAACTAAAACAGCTCTGCACAACAATAACTGGTTGCCCTACTTTTTCACCGAACAAGAAAAATATTACAGTCAAATTTCACGAGCTGTATAAATCAGACAAACTTTTTTATGCTCGCACTTGTTTTAATATTATTGATTTCAACACTGAGATATTTCAAAAAGTAGCTGATACTGGCGGTTACGACTTATTCAAAGCTTTAGTATTGCTTGGTGACGAGGTTTTTAATGCAAAATAACGAAGCAACTTATTCCTCATCAAAGCTTGTCAGGCTACCATCATGACCAAGATGCTGAAACCTGACAGGTTTGCCTTCTTCATTCAAACTTAAAAGCCCTACTCCTGCCTTATTTAACAATCTTTCGCCGTGATCTGCAGAAGATGGCTTTAAAGGTGTTACTTTCATGTCTTTTCGTTTGGTAAACCAGTTTAACGGTGAATATGGCGAATAAAGCCAGCGGTTTAAACGATCAAAAAAGTCTAAGAGCTTTGCAGGAAACTCATTTTTTAATCCACTACTGGTAAATTGCCAAATATCAGGCCCATTATCTTGGCCTCTTAATTTCACTTTATAGACAAATGAATAATGCACATCCCCTGATAATAATGAGAAACAGGTTGGCGTTTTAGAGTGATAAAATAAGTTCATCAATGCATAGGCCGAACCACCATGAGCCATCCAGTTTTCAGCATCAACCATGAGAGGCTGCCCTAAAGCGGTAAAGATTCGCTGTATTGCCTCAATAAGCTTTACACCAAATACTGGTGCAGGCGTTACCAGAATGACAGCCTCACGCCCTTTCAGTTGTTGCTGTAGATCAGTAATTGATTCCCAATCCATCAAGCCTGATGGCAGCTTTTCATTTCTTTCAGAGCGCCAACGATTTGTTCTAGTATCAAGTACAAGCAGCCCAGGACTTGTAGGCCATGAATAATCCCAGTCACGAAATCCAAGAAGCTCATCAATTGTTTCTTGATGAATATCAGTACCAGGTTTATTTAAACTTGATTGAACTCGAAATTTAAATTCGCCATTAAAATGCTCAGGCGAGTTACCCCAGCCTTGAAAGATAAAATACCCTAACAAGGCATTGCCAATAATTCGCTTTGCAAAAGGGTTTTCATAAGCTGCTTTTTCCCATGCAATGGATAAATTCCAATCATCAGTAATATCATGATCATCAAAGATCATCGCCGAAGGAACGTGAGCTAATAAGCGCTGCACATGAGGCAAACCTTGTGAAAAAGCAACTAAGGCATCAAATTCAGCATCAGCTTGGGCTTTTCTTTTTTTATCTTTACACTTAACCTTGCCATGAAACTCGTCCTTACTCAGCTGAATAAATCGCCAAGGTATAGGCGACCAACACAGTAAATACATAGCAATAATTTCAGCCATGGACATTAAATGGTTACCACCGTGTGTTGTGGTAAAAATCGGCTTTTTTATACCTTTGAAAAATGTCTTTAAAACCTTTGCTCTGTTTTCAGTGGCAGGTAAAAGGGTTTCACGTTTGTAGTAATACTCATGTTCACCATGCAAATCAGCTGCTGTTTGAATTTGATCACTTGGTAATGGCTCATCACGCAAACCTAGCAGAGGTATAAATTGATGAATAGCATCAAGCATGGGACCCGCTACATCATCTACATAGACCTGATCACCAGACATAATCAGTACATCAGGAATATCTGCAGCATTGACATGATTTTCAATTAACCGATCTAAAGCAACTAAACCATCACCTGCAGGCGAATGAGGCTTACGGCATGAACCATGGGCAATTTTTTTAACTCGATTATGGATTTGAAAAAATGGTCGCGCGTGGTTGTAACCAATTTTAGGGCAAAGATCTGCCAAGCCGACTTTAAGGCTATTTACATCCACAAGAAAATCGTAGGAAATCTTTTGATTAAGCGGTAGCTCTATACCGGGTTTGAGATCAAACAGGTACACATAGCAATGATCACCGAGCTTTAACATCTCTCTTGATCGCTTCAGTTGTGCAGCACTAAACGTCCAGCGCTTATTTTGAGCACCAAGCACCAACTCCATATCCAGCTCTTCTGAAGTACACAGCCAAAAGATCAGACGATCAGCTTCTGTACGACGAAGTAGAGGACCAGCCCAAAGCAATGGGCGCTGTGAGGATTTGAGTTGATTCTGTGCTGTCACTGTTCATTCCACAAATAAGCTAATAAGGAATGCTAGCTTATCAGCCAGTTTGTGAAATTAAAAGCGTGACACAGCTCACAGTTTCAACAAAACAACATTGCAAAGCGTTCGTAAAAACAGGAAGATCAACACATATAAAAAAACGAACCCTCTCTCTAGCTGACATAGGTTCACTACCATGATTCTAAAAATAAAAAATAATGCTGGCAGTGCCATTATTGAATTTATTATTGCAGGTATTGTGTTCTGCTTAATTTTGGCAGGCGCATTTCAAATGATGCTGCTCTATGAAGGCCATGTTCGTTTACAACAGGCTGCCTTTGAAGCTGCCCGCCATGGCATTGTCAACAATGGGACTGCTGCGGCAATAAAGAAAGGCTTTATTCAAAACTCTCTTGATCTTTATATCCATGGCACAAAACCTGAAGACATTTTAAAAGCTTATAAGCTCTCACAAAAAGCTGTGAACTACCCTCTTACTGAAGGTGGTGCTGGTGTTGTCGTCACACGACTCAACCCTACCCCCGAAGCCTTTGAGGATTTTGCAATTGAAAAGAATAATAAAAAATTCATCCCTAATGCATGGCTGCATATGAAACCTGACGAGCTTGGTGAAAACTCTCAGCTCAGCATTCAAGATGCTAATATTTTAAAAATAAAAATTAAATATGGCTTTCCTCTTGAAGTACCAGTCATTGACAAAATAATTGGGGCAATTTTAACGGCAGTTAACCCAGCTAATCAGCACTATTATAAAAGCACACCTGTAAGAATTCCTTTAAGTGTGACTGCTGTTATGCATATGCAATCGGATGTATATGAGTGATTTGAAAAAATATTTTGCAGCTAATGCTGTTAAGACTTATTTCAAACACATTAACCTATAAAAAAAATAAGAGTGATTACTACTCTAAATAATGGTGCTTATGTTAAATAATAGTGTTTAACTTAATAGTACGGAAGAAACAATATAGAGCCTAATTAACAATAAACTCCGGTAACAATTATAGAAACTCCTGCACAGTTAATACTTTGAGTATATGCAGGCTACGACGAAAAAAACAATCTTATGAAAGAAGTATTTGCTTTATCGATGAAAAGTCTTCTTCCAATGCATCCTCATAATGAGTTAACAAGAATTCTTGTAACGAATCAGCACAATCCATTGGTTCCCAATCAGAAGGATCAACCTGAACTATTTTAAAATTATCTTTAGTATCAAACCCATATTGGTCACCACTGCTATCATAAGCAAAGAAAAGAATATGGCTCAGTGAGCGATGAACTTCAGTATCATCATCGCTACTTAACTCAGTTGAAGGAAACACACCTTTAAAAAACCACATTTCCCCTGAAAAATCTGCCCCCCAGCCTATTTCTTTTAAAAAAGAAATATAATCTAATGGCACTAGCGGGTCTTCTTTTAATATATATTCTAAATCAAAATCAGAGACTTTTTCCAGAGTATCAAAACAGTTATATTTAGATAAAGCATTTTGCAAAAGCTCAAACATTTAAACACCTCTATTCATAAGTTCAAAACTTAATTTTTTAGCTACACCAGCCTTTGTGTGAATACCACTTTGATGCTGCTCAACACTTGCTGAATGCACATGCCTCCATTCAAGTAGCCAACCCCTCTTTTTTTCAATAATATGATACATATCGTAATTTTGACATTTTCTCTTTATTATTTTAAATAAACAATCTGGTTCTTTTTAAAGTTTTAGAATAGACATCCTGCTTATACGTAGGCCATGGTTCATTCATATGCTTATTAAAGATATATGTATTACTTATATCTATATATGTTTGAGGTGGATGATCATTTATTTACAAAAACGTGATATTCGTATGGTCATGCCATACCTTGCTCTATACGAGACTAGCATAACTCTTCCATTCCCTCATCTGTTCCATTTTTTCCAAATGACGATTTAAACGCTCGAAGTTTGGTGCAACATAACAGATTAGGAGGTCACCATTCTCATCAACATCATGGATCACAACAAAAGGAGGATCAATTGAATTTAGCACAGTTCAACAATTAAAGCACAGATAATTCCCATTACATCTTTATTTAAAACCAGACATATTTACCAGACACTTAAAAAGAATAAAAACAAGAAAAACTATACCATAAAATATTATTCAAAATAAAACTCATCTAAATACGAAACTTTAATACACCTACAATTAAAATAAATTTTATTTTCCTCATAGTCTTTAACCTCATAGTTAATGTTTTCTAAGCCACGATCACGTATTGAATTTATTTCAAAACCTAGAATTTGACTATACCCACCACCGTGCTTCAGTTCTACCCCTTGCACCTCACCAAAAAACATATTGACTCGATAGAATTTTTCTTGAGATCTGGGCCAATGATTGCCTCTAAGCTGAAAAAGGGCGATAATTTCAACATCCGAATGATAACCACACTTACTTAGTTTTAAGTTAACAGATTCAATATAAGCAAGATCTTCCGGGTACCATCTACCTAATATTTCGCTTATTTCTGCAACCCCTTCAATTTTAAACATATTTTAGTAATCCTTCAGATTAAATTTTTCTGTTTTGCTACCTGTCTTGTCATCATAACCTTGTGCACCTTTAGCTGCATAGGTAGTGATATGCAAATGTGGATCAGTATGACCTTCATCATTTGGATGACCGTTGCCATTTCTCCGACCATGATCTGTTTTATCAACTCTATAGGTTTGCCTACCAAATTTATCATAGATAACCCTTGAGTATTCATAATTACAGGTATCTTTATTATATTTATAAAAATCTAATCTATTTGCTCCAGGTAATACATTAGGAGCATTCTTGGCCCAGTTTTCATGCCTTGTAAAAGACTCTGGCACTTTAGCCTTTAACTTCTCCTGCTGTAACCGTGCTTTAGCAGCTTCAACAAGCTTTGTCTGCTGTGCCAGTTGCAATCGAACATTGTTGATTGCACGTGCTCTAACGCGCATGTCATTCGCAATACCTTGCAATCGTAAATTTTCTTTATGAACATCCTGAATCTTGGTGATCGAAGGATTAAACGCTGGAAGTACCTTAGGAGGTATAGAGCGCAATTCTCGCTTCAAATTAGGATTATAAGACCCTTTTAAACTTTGAGACGTAAGACCATTTTTTAATGTTGTACTAGGTTGTACCGCTGCCAACCTCGCATTCTTAGACAGATTTGCAAGGGACTGCTGCTGTTGGCGTAATTGTGGCTGTGTACTTGTAAACTTCTGACTATAACTGACTGTACTTTTCTGAATATCATTCCACTTTCTTGCAGTACTTGCTATACCACTGGTAAGGCCTACCTGGACTCTATTCATACGAGCACCAATACCACGCAATTGAGTACTACCCTGCACTGGTCTTTGGTTCACTGGATTATATTTTTTAAGGTTTTCTGCTGGTGTACGCTTGTAAGCTCCACCCAAAACACCTGTCTTTTGCTGAGTATACTGTTGATAACGAGCTGTTGGTTGTGCTTTAGTGGTAACAACGTTCGTTGTTCGAGGGGGTTGATAGGTCGGTCTTGGCGGCTGAATACGCATATCACGCTGATTACCATATGGAGCAGGCATAGGCATAGTAATCAATTGATGGCTCTTATTATCGTCACCAGTTGAAGCAGATACTTCGACCGCATTATGAACAAAGAGAATTGTGTCTAATTTTTTTTCATTTTTTTGAATAAAATCATTGATTTTTTTTGAGTTTGAATCTTTCAAAACTGACAACAGATGCTCATGAACTGGTGTGTCATCTTCAGGCATTTCAAAATTTTCATCAACAACAAAACAGACTGTACCTACTTCCCCCTGAGCTCCCCCTTTGAACATAATTGACAAACCGTCAATTGTTTCATGGTCTTCAAGATTCAGCTGGTTATAACCGAGTACTTTAAGGTCTTCTGAAGTAGAATAAGGCTTTAATTGAGACTGTAACTGTTTTTGAATAGCCATCTTAGCTTCGAGCGCTTCAAGCTCGACCAAGACACTATTGTACTCGTTATCTAACGCATCAACCTGATTGACATCGATATCAGGTGACATAATCATTGAAACTAAAATATCGTAATGTAACTGGCAGTAATCATTAAATTCATCAGAATTATTAGAAGGGTTTTCGACAACATCTCTCAAAATATTGAAAACTGCTTCGGCATTAGGGGAAAGCTTTACTCGTTTTAATGCTTCATTTAGCTCAGCATCAATATCTGCTACTTCATGAGTAGAAGGCTGTTCATTTAATAAATAACTGGTATTACTCGTCTCATTAATATTGGTGAGTTCAAGATTCTCTGTAATTGAATCAACTTGATTACTTGAAGAGGCAATATTGCTTAATACAGAAGCATCATTCGGATTAATAAAGTTATTAGAGTTATGATTTTGTATAGCCCTATGCTGACTTACAACTGACTGTGCCATTTTTATTTATGCCTTATTAAAATTATAAACAGTAAACTTAATAGGGGCACATTATTGATATCAGAAAGACACATGTAAACATATGCAACAAAAAAACCAGTAAACTTGTTCATTTTTAATACAAAAAACAGACTAATGCTTACAAAACGATTGCAAAAACAAACAATAGAGGTAGAATTTCCGCAAAAATAATATCATTACAACACTACAACGAGTCATAAATGAACACTTTATCTACTACCAATTCAGCACATCAATATAAAGCACAAGCCCCAATGATGTACCAAGAAAGCGAACAATTCGAACCTACACAAGTTACACCCTCAAGCTCAAAAGTTCGGATCAACGGTAAAGAACTTAGTGAAGAGCACCGCAGTAACTTCCTTGCAGACGTACAATTATTTGCACCAAAAGAAGTAGTAGAACAAATTAATCAACCCGAAACTCGTGTAGAAATAGATTATCAAATAACACCTGAAACACTTAATAATTTAAGAAATAAAATTAATACAAATACAGAAGAGACAAGAGTACTTTTAAATCATATTGAAGAAGGTGATGTAAGTCATAACTGTTTAATACAACCCTACGTAACGGTATACAACACCTCTAAAAATTTAATAACACCAATTATGAGTGATTACATGCGCATTTGCAGAAACATGAATGCAGAGCGTGAGCACTCATGCGATGGCCCACTAGCTGTTGCTGGGGGGCTTCTTACACATTTAGCACCTACTGCTGTTATTTCGGCAGTAGGCACAGGTATAGCCGGCACAATAGCAGCAGCACAATTGACTGGTATAGGCGCTATTACTGGGTGTTTTTGCTCTTACTTCATTATTTGCCAACCATGCATGTGCATTGACGCAACTACAGAGGGATATCCAAATGGTATGTGTTTTGATTAACATTCAATAAACACAATAAAAAACTATAATATGGTTAATCAAGAACTAATACAAAATTGATTAACCATATATAAGCATCCATAATAATTCTATTCCTCACTACAACAAAGAAAACGTCCACCTTCTACATCAGCCAGACTTATAATCCTTTGAAAAAAATGAGCAAAAAAAGAACAATATTCATTCAAAGCTATAAAAAGAGTTGAATTAAAGCAGAACAAGAACATATCATATTGCCACTACTATTATTTTTTATCTAAAAATATTTCACAAGTAAGTTAGGTATGACAATATGGCTAATCACATTCAATCTCCACCAGTTATAGAACAACTCTCATTTCAAGAAACAAAAGAAAATAACGACTCAGCTTTAAATGAAATTAAAAGCATTCAATCAGCTGAGATATCAAATAAAATTCACCCACACACCACAGAAACAATTATTGGGTACGGGCTGTCAAACGACCCAATTATAGGACAAATCAACCCAGCTAAAGATAACTCTATATTCAACCATAATAAATCTGATATAAATTATATTCAAAAGCGAATAATAAATTCTCAAAGAAGTTCTCAGCAGTCGACAACAACCAATACACAAACTACACAACAACAAAAACAAAGAATACTGAATTCTATGTTTTTAAAAAGACTTGCCTGTAAAACCCCAGCAATAAATGAGTTTCAAAGCGAATACCTTTCTGAGCTATGGAAAAAATCTCAAGAAGATATTTTAGACACACTATCACAATTAACCTTTTCACAAAGGGATGCTTTAGTTAGGCAATGTACAGCAATGTCATTCATTCCAAATGAGAAACTTTTTTTTGAGGGTACACAAAAACCATTTGTTACATCTCTACAAAGCGATGAAGCTGTAGAATTAAAAAATCTCAATAATGAGTTACAAGAGAAGAATCAAAGAGAGTTAGATAACAGTAAAGATCTTGCAAGAAATGCAATTCATGAGCATAGCGAGCATTGTAAATCTGTATATACACTAGCTGGTATATTAGCAGCTTACGAAGGTGTTCATGCTGTTGTATTTCAAAGCCATAGCGAGGGCCAACCTGAAAGAATACCAAGCGCAGTTGCAGGAACAGTATATGCCTTACTGGGTTTAATTGATGCATCTTTTAAAACTGCATCAAAACAACGAGAACTCAACAAGAACAAAGAAAAATGTCTAAATCACTTAAAAGAACTTAATAAAAAGTTTTATGGTGCAGCCAAAGTATCATTAGATGATGAACTTAAAAGTATAAAGTCAGACAATGATAGTATTTCTTCTGAAAATTTAGAGCAACAAACTAACTCTAATAATAATCAAAAGTCACTTTCACCATTAAGCAAAATAAGACATACAGACTATTTTCATAAATTTAACAAAGCAATGATACTTATATATATATTTACGCTTGCATCATGGACTGGAAGCGTCGCTATGACATCAATGAAACAAAATAGTCAAGAGGTATAAAAATGGTAGACTTTAACACAACGAGCTCAAGTGCATCATTATTAACTGAACATAAATCTCAAGCTTCCACTCTTGGCTTGGATATTTCAAATGATAATAAAACACAGCATCAAGCTGTTATAAAGCCTTCAACATCAAGTATGCGCGATGCACATAGCTCCAACTCAAAGGTTAACTTATTAACTTGCATAGCCGCGCTATCGACAGGCTACCAGGTGATTAATGCCATACAATATAAAAGCAACCCACCACATTCACCCGGCCGCGCACTAAACAGTGCCTATGGAATCGCATTTGCACTACTCGGAATAGTTGGAGCGATTGCCATTTCATCTAAGGAACAAACGAATAATATCAAAAACCTTAAAGAAAAAGAATCCACAAATACTAATGACAATGAAAACATTTTTGATTTCGTTGAACCAGCACCAGCTAAAGGCATACTCGAAACTTTAAAATTAAGTAATTCTACTCGTATAACAAACATTACACCTATAGCTTTACATGGTATCTCACTAGCTGCTTGGGCAATGTGTTTGTATATGACGACAAACAGCAATAATAAAACAGCTAAATAACTAGAAAAAGTTTATTACAAGTGACTCCTTCAATATTTACACTAGTGTCATTGTAAAGCTTCAAATTAGATAATTAATAGGTATAAGAATGGTAGACTTTAACACAACAAGTTCAAGTACATCTTCAGTTGCAGATTATAGAGCTCAAGACTCATCATCTGGATTTAATATTGAAAACGATAATCAGACACCTCGACAATCTATTGTTAACTCCTCATCATCGAGCATGCGAGAAACATCTCGATCAAATTCTATATCGCACGTGTCATCAAGTAATATATTCACTGCAAAAAATACTAGAAGTAGTACAGGGACTGAGTTTTCAATAGATGAAATACAGCGTAACTTTCATTTAATTTCACAAATTGCTAACTTAATTGATAACTCAGTACCACTTCCAAACGAAGGTTGCCGAATCGAATTAACACATATGGTTGATACAGAACTCTGCAAAGAAACATACCAACGCGAACCGTTAGCACAAGATATTTTAAATATACAAAACTCAATGTTTAAGATAAGGCTTCTTGAACAAAATATTAATGAAGATTACACAATAGATAGCAATTCAGATAAAGAAGAAGCTATAAATATTGAAAGGGATGCTATCAAGAACAACCTAAGTGAAATGAGCTTTTTTCAAAGAGACTTGATTATTAACCAAGCATACCAAACCGCTTTTTCACCTGACGAAAATATAGTAACAAAAGATGACACAGAAGCAGGCACAAAACGCATAGTTAAGCTCTCAGCAACAGAGCTTGATGAGCTTAAGGGACTGGCGCAACAGCTAAAAAATGAAAACTTTAATACTCAAAGTGAATTAATAGGAAACTTAAATAACGCTAAAGCAGCATTTATGACTCGTAATGGAGCAACTATTGGTATAGGAGCACTACTCGCGGGTTTCCAAACAATCAACGCTATTTTATATCAAAGTAGCTCCCCTCACTCAAATGGCCGTTTGCTAAACAGTGCCTGCGGTGGTGCTTTTGCACTTCTTGGTTTAATAGAGGCAGTTTTTGTATCATCCAAAGCATTCAAAAACAATAGTAATAAAATAAAAGAAAAAGAAGCAATAATCAAAACCTATAATTCCAAAATTTATGCCGAGCCAAAGCGCAAACCATTTAAAGTTGATCGTAGCAGCGTCAACGAAAGTCAACCAAGCAGTGATCGTTTTCATAATGGAGTTGGTACACAACAAGTTAAAGCCAGGATACCTGTTTTTGAAAAAGTAGTACCATTTAGAGGGACTATGAACAACTTGAGTCCAAATAGCTCTTTAAGAGGCATAAACATATTGGCTGTGGCCCTATATGGTGTCTCGTTAGCTGCTTGGACAACATATTTTGCTATAAATGCGGCTAATCACAATGAACCTGTGACATAATTACTGTAAAACTCAATACCAGTGACACCACTATTATTTATAATGGTGTCACTAAACTCAATCTTTCGATACTTACTTTTTTCGAACACCATGGTTACCATCAAGGCCTACCTACCCAGTTAATGCCCAAAGGTAAAAGCTTCTCACCATAAAGCATATCTGTTTTAAAACTAGTTTCTTTCTGTAAATATTCCTCATTATCTACGTTCTCATCGTAGTATGATAATTTTCCTGCTTTATTAAAATTTTCCCAATGTAACAATGGCTTCGACTGAAAGACCTCTAAAACATGTATAATATCTTCAAGTGTTACAGCTTCTGATTGCCAACTCCACCCTTCACCTGTATCAACCATATCTATAGGATCAAAATCTATATTGAGAATAAAGCGCCCCATTTTACCAGATATATAAATAGACATTACTAGAAGCGGTAAAGATAAGAGTCTTTCTCTATAAACGCAGACGGCACCTCTTACGCCGATTGAAATATAGTTTTCAATTTCATCTTTTGTCATAATAAACCGTAAATTTTTTACCAATAAAAATTGCTACCATCTGTTTTGTATAATCCTTATCAATAATATTTATATTGTAGTGGGGCTGATCAGCATGTCTACCACGATCATGATTTTTTGAGCTGGTTGAATTTTTAAATTAATTAAATCACCTCTATAAGTGTTTCTACCACCACGAAGACCTGGCATTCGGTTACCAGGGCCAGGTCTTAATTCAGGCATACTTTCTAATATCCTTCTTGCTTCTTCAACGGACTTTACCCTAATATCTTTTTCCTCTCTCAATATATCAGCAGGACTTTTTCTTATAGGCTTACTCTGAGTAAACGATGATACTAGTACCAGCTTTTGTTCAGCTCTCGTAGCTTGACCAACACTACTCTTATTCGCCTTAAACTGCGCATTTTGACTTATTTGAAGTCGAGCGTTTATCACCAGCTGCTCATTTTGAATTTGCTTTAATTTTAGATCATTTAATTGCACAGCTCTACGACGCATCGCATCTGCTTGCTGCTTTAATTGATAGTTTTGCTGGTTAATCTCTCGAAAGAATTCGCTTTAGGTGTTACACCTACATTGGCATATAAGGGCTTATCTCAACCCATATAGGACCAAACCATGCGGGCTTGCACGAAAATTAGGAATTTGCCTAGGGTTACGCGCTACTGAAGGGAGTTATTAATTTAAAAAGGTGGTTAAGAAATCAATGGAAAAGTGCACATTGCACACCTCCATTGACAAACATATTAAAGATATATCTATTACTTACAATTACGTTAGTGATAGAAGATTATTTATCTACAGAAAAGTGAT
>DJZY01000035.1 GCA_002450655.1 Gammaproteobacteria bacterium UBA6940
CTTCCCTCCATGCAACAAGGCCCCTGCCAACTATATGGGTGCAAAGCGTAATATTAATGAATATTTAAAATTAAAGGTAGAAACACCATCGCTGCTGCACTCTTGCATGCTTCAACTTGCTTACAAAACAGCAAAAGAAGACAAAATAAACATGGGTGCATTTGTCAAATTCTGGGGTTTAGATAACCTTCGACCAGAAGACTATGAACAAGGTCTATCCGATAAAGGTGACACATACCCGTCAACTGCAGAAAAGGTAATTCAGCTCGCAACAAGACATGCATTTCAAAACAATGCAACTCCAGAGCTACTCTACCTTCTCCCCTTTATTGATAGATGTATTATGAGGTTCCCAGAAAACATCTGGCTTAAGCTCAATAAAGCTAAAGCTCTTTTAGCAACCAACCAAAATCAAGAAGCAATGAGTTATGGGATACAGGTTGTAAAAAACAAACCTCATGATTATTGGGCTTGGGAACTTCTTGGCGATATTCATCAAGCAAGTAATACAGAAAAAACCTTTTCATGTTATTGCAAAGCACTTCTATGCTCAAAAGACATTGGCTTTGTAAGCAAAGTTAAAATAAAGCTCGCTAAACTTCTTGAAAAAAATGAGCTCTTTCCAGAAGCTAAATTAGAAATTGAGCAAGTTATTCAATATAAAACTGAAAAAGAGCATAAAATTCCTCAAGAGGCAGAGCGTCTCACAAAAACTCATTGGTTCGCAGAAACTCAGAGCAGCCAGTCAAATCAAGAGTTATATACTTCACATGCACCATTGGCTGAATCAATCTTGTATGAGAACCTTCCTTGGTACCAAGCAGTTATTGGTAACACATTTTCAACTGAAGATAAGCAAGGTAAAACAAAGTATAAGCGTAAGCTGTACATTAAAACAAAAAGTTTTCCGCTTGAAGTCATCATCCCAGAATCTAAACTGACATTTAGCAAAAATAATCTAGGCACTGGCATTAATATCAAAGGTGAGTTTGATTCTCTTCGACGCTTCCAAGTGTACGCGATAGATGAACGTAAGGCTGATTCTGATTGGGATATTTTCACTGAACAATTATGTATTGTTGATCATGTCAACACCAAAAAGAAAATTATCCACTTTATTTTTGATATGAATATTGATGGCATCATTGCTTTCGATGACCTTTCTGATAGGTTTAGAGAAGGTGATGCAATTTTATTACGCTTAGCAAAATATTCAAGTAAACAAGGCACTAGATATAAAGCTCTGACCGCGAGCAAAACTAACCAACTACCACCTGAAACCCTTTTAACGACCTTTAGTGACGAAGTTCGTGTCTCGAATGGCATGGGTTTCACTGAAGATGACATATTCATTCCACCACCACTTATTGAAGCTCATAAAGTTAAAGATGGTTCTACCGTCACCGGTAAAGCTATATTAAATTACAACTCCAAAAAATCCACATGGGGCTGGAAAGCAATATCATTAAATGATTAACTAGCTTAATAACCCCAACTATTTGTCAGAAAACAGAGTAAAACTATTGGCCATTAAGCAATAGTCTCTGCTTTGTTTTCTAGAGGTGGTTGCGCTAAAATACCTTCCCTAACCAGCAAACATCAAAACACCATCAGGAATAACCATGACCAATAACGATATTGTGCAAAAACTCTGGAACCTTTGCGACGTCCTGCGTGATGACGGCATTAACTACAGCGACTATGTGACAGAGCTTGTGTTACTCCTGTTTATAAAAATGGTGCATGAAAACACTGAAGCTGGCACCCTTAAAAAGCACCCATTGCCTGAAGGCTGTCGCTGGACTGACTTAAACACCAAGTCTGGCATTAACCTTCTGAACGACTATAAACGTATTCTGCTGAGCCTCTCCACAGGCAAAGATGCCAATGGCACCCTTGTGCATGAAGACTTACTTATCAGCGCTATTTATGCCGATGCCCAAACACGCCTTCGCGAGCCACGTCACCTTGAGCAAATCATTAAACGTTTTGATGAAATTGAAGACTGGTTTAACGTTAGCAACGATGGCCTTGGTGATTTATATGAAGGCCTATTAGAAAAGAACGCCAGTGAAACCAAATCTGGCGCTGGGCAATACTTCACACCAAGAGCCTTAATTAACTCCATGGTACGATGCTTAAAACCACAGCCAGGAGAAGTAATTCAAGACCCTGCTGCTGGTACCGCGGGCTTCCTTGTGGCTGCGGACCAATACATGCGCAACCAAACAGACGATTATTTTGATTTAGACCGCAAACAAGCCAACTTCCAAAAAAACAAAGCTTTTATTGGTGTGGAACTTGTACCAAACACGCGCCGCCTCGCCTTAATGAACTGCCTACTTCATGGTATGGAAGGCGATGCAGAAGGTGTAGTGCATTTAGGCAATGCCCTTGGTGATGCTGGAAAATCTCTCGCGCAAGCGGATATTATCCTCGCCAACCCACCATTTGGCACCAGCAAAGGTGGCGATGCCTCCAACACCCGTGACGACCTTACCTACAAAACCAGTAATAAACAGCTGGCGTTCTTGCAACATATTTACCGTAATTTAAAACCAGGTGGCCGCGCCGCGGTTGTGCTGCCAGATAATGTCTTATTTGAAGCTGGCGTTGGTACAGAAGTCCGGAAAGATTTAATGAACAAATGCAACCTGCACACTATTTTGCGTTTACCAACCGGTATTTTCTACGCCCAAGGTGTTAAAACCAACGTGCTGTTTTTCACCAAAGGCACAGCGAAAAACCCAAAGCAAGAAGAAAACTGCACGCAAAACGTTTGGGTGTATGACTTGCGCACCAATATGCCAAACTTTGGCAAACGCACACCATTTGGCGATAACCACCTTACGCCATTTGAAAAAGTCTATGGCAAAAAACCTGATGGCACCAGCAAACGCACTGAAGGGGAATACAGCTTTGGTGCAGAAGACATTGAAGTGGACACCCAAGCCACTGAAGAAAACCAAGGTATCGACAACCAGCTCGCCCACTCCCGCTGGAGATGCTTTAGCCGCGACTGGATACAAGACACCAAAAACGATTCACTTGATATCAGCTGGCTAAAAGACAAAGACGCTGTGGATGCAGCCAACCTGCCTGAACCAGAAGAGTTAGCACGAGAAGCCAAAGCAGAACTTGAGGCCGCTTTAAGTGAGCTGGATGGATTATTAGCAGCGCTTGAAGGGGTGAAATAATGAATGCAGAAGAATTGCCAGAGGGTTGGGTTAAGACAAGTCTTGGAAATATTGCTGAATGGGGATCAGGAGGTACACCTTCACGTAAACAGTCGGCCTATTACAACGGGAATATTCCATGGATTAAAACAGGCGACCTAGGTCCTCGTATTGTTCAAAATGCAAGTGAATTTATTACCGAACTAGGTGTTGAAAACTCAAGCGCAAAATTCTTCCCAAAAGGCTCAGTTGCTATAGCAATGTATGGGGCAACTATTGGAAAAACTTCGATTTTGGGCTTAAATGCTACAACTAATCAAGCTTGTGCAGTTGGAAATCCACTTAAAGACATCACAACAACAGAATTTCTTTACTACTTTTTGTTAAATGAAAAAGATAATTTTATAGCAAAAGGTAAAGGCGGAGCACAACCAAATATATCTCAAGCATTAATTAAAGAACATGAAATTAACTTCCCTCCCCTTGCCGAACAAAAAGTCATCGCCGACAAACTCGACACCCTACTGGCACAGGTCGAAAACACCAAAGCCCGCCTCGAACGCATCCCCGACATACTCAAATGCTACCGCCAATCCGTACTGGCCGCCGCGGTGAGTGGGAAGTTGACAGAGGGGTGGCGGGAAAAGAATCCTCCTAAGCTATCGTATATTGAAACTATAAGAGAAATAAAAAAATATAAATACGAAAAATGGATTTTAGAACAAGAAGAAAAGTTCAAACAGAAAAATAAATGGCCAAATTCAGATAAATGGAAGCTTAAATATAATGACTTAGATGAGAGCAATACCAGAACATTAGCAACATTACCAGAAGGATGGGTCACTCAAAAGTTAGATGGCTTGATCTATATTTCAGCTAGAATTGGCTGGAAAGGATTAAAAGCTTCAGAATACACTGACAAAGGACCATTATTTTTAAGTGTACACAGTTTAAATTATGGTCGAACAGTTCAACTATCTGAGGCATATCATATTTCTGAAGAAAGATTTCAAGAAAGCCCAGAGATAATATTGAAAAATAATGACATTCTTTTATGCAAAGATGGGGCCGGTATAGGTAAAATTGGAATTGTTAAAAACTTAAACACTTCTGCGACAATAAACTCATCTCTTCTACTTATAAGATCTGGAAAATACTTTTTGCCTGAGTACCTGTACTTTTTCCTGGCAGGACCTGCAATGCAAAAAATAGTTCATGAAAGAATGACTGGTTCAGCAATACCTCACCTATTCCAAAGGGATGTTAAAGAGTTTATTTTAGAAATACCTCCAATTGAAGAGCAAAAGGAAATAGTAAATACAGTTGAAAGCGGCCTTGTTGCATGGAGGGAAGC
>DJZY01000041.1 GCA_002450655.1 Gammaproteobacteria bacterium UBA6940
CTAAAAACTCAATGAACTATTGATCTATAAATACACCTAAAACTCTCTTTTTCTCTATTTATACTTTAGGTATAAGCCAGATACATGGCGTCTAGAGTAGAGAGTATAAAATGACTCAAATTAATAATCTAAGTACAGATACTTTTTCTGAGATATTTGATCAATTTAGACCTGAAGTAGGAGAGCGAGATGTTACGCACCAGTCTTCTGAAAGTGATCAACAAAAAATACTTCTAAAAGATAAAAATGCTGCATTTGATTTGCAAGATTTACTCAATCTAGAGCTACCTAATGGCGCACAAACTCAACTGGAAAGCGTTGAAACAACCTCCGGTGAACTTATAGGGTATCAACTCTCTATTTTGTCAGAAAATGGCGAGTCTATATCAGTAACACAAAATGAAGACGGTCAATTTGTGTTGCAAATGCAAGGCGGTAAAGAAATAACGATTCCTGATGAATTAGCAGAAGAAATCATTGCGATGGGCAATGATGAAGTTGATAGCCTATTAGGCAGTGGTGGTCAGGGCAAATCTGAAAGTAATGTTGCAAAAGAGTGGGGTAAGCTGGCTGAGAAGTTTGAGTCAATGATTAATCCAACTACTGACTGGCAGCCAGGCGACTCTATTAGTTTTGAAGGTGATAGCTTTAGCATGATCCAAGATGCTAAAGATGATGTTGCATATAAGTTTGATGATACTCCTGAAATGGCAAAACTAATGGATCAGGCGATTTTGCACTTCGCAGCGGAGCAGGGGTTTCTTGATGATGGTGTAATTGAAGAGTTTGAAGCATCTGAAATCGTAGCTTATATGGATTCAGATAAGTTCGAAGAGCTTTTGAATGTAAACCAAAAAATGAATAATGCAACGCCATCTCAAGATGTACGCTCTGATGACGAAGTTGATCGTTTGCAAGATCAGCTTGATAAGATGTTTAATCCAGATGTAGTTGCACCTGATGGCGATGATCAAGTTGAAGAAATAGAAGATAAGCCTAAAGAAATAGACATGTCTAATATGACTGATATGCAAAAGGCTTACCATGAAAATCGCGATACCTTTAAAACCATAGCGAATAATTTTGGTCAATGGTGTTTTGAGTTTGGTGGCGACGATAAAGTTTCTATTAAAGATTTAGAAAAAATTCGTGATGATGAAAGCCGACCGCAAGATGAGCGTGATGCTGCAAAGTTTTTGCTTGAAAATGATTCGATTCGAGACTCTATTGATACAGCTGGTAAAGGTGGAAGTACGGATGGTAAGTTGTCTGTACAAGATTTTGCGAGTTGGATGGATCAAAACCAAATGTTTGGTCAAGAATTCACATCAGTGCATGTGGAACAAATTTCGAATCTCTCTATTCATTGGAATGCGTTAAGTGGTGGGGACGATGAGCTTACACTTGATGATTTACGGCACGCTGCTTCAGATCCGAAAGATGACAATGGCAATTCAATTTTCTCTGAGCAATAACGTGAATCTGCGCAATTCCTATTAGATAATATGGATTATTTCTTCTTCCTTGATATGCATGCAAAAGGCTTTCAAAATCTACCAGATGGCAAAATTTCTCTTGAAGATTTTTCTAAGATTTCAGATGGTGTGATTTCATCTAAATACAATCAGGCCAGTGAGGGCAATTGCTGGGCACTGACAGGGTTTTTCTCTCTTGGACGTACAACAGCTGGTGCAGAAGCGATTCAAGAATCTGTGCGTAAAGGTGATGATGGTAAGTATTATGTGAAGTTTGCAGGTGACCCAGATCAAAAAGAATATGAAGTTACCCCACAAGACTTAGCGGATTCTGGTTTCACCGCAGAAGACAGTGATATTGACATGCAGGTGTTGAATATAGCATTGAATAAGTTTGTAAAGGATAAGCCTGGTTTCCTAGGATTGCCTGAAGGTGGCACTATCGGTGAGGGTGGAAACCCTGTGTCACTCTATAAATTAATTATGGGCCATGGTGATATGCTGATTGGTGATAAGGAAGAAGACTTAAACTTCTTTAAAGAAAATGCCGATAAAATAAATAATGGGGATATGTCCGTTGCTATTGATGCTGAGGTCAAAGACGGCAATATTGGTGCAAATGAAGGTACGTTCCATGCCTTTACGGTTGTTGGCGTTGATAACGAAAATGGCACGATTCAATACGTGAACCCTTGGGAGGGTAATGAAGTTAAAGAAATTAGTTTCGAAGATTTTGAAAAATACTTTGATGAAAGTAAAGGGAAGCCACAAATCAACTATACGGATCATACTCAATAACTATTCTTAATTCTAAAAAAGGGCTGTTAAGCCCTTTTTTAGTAAAACTTAAAAAGCTGTTAGCCTCTCCAGTTTTTTAAGAACTCAGGTAATACTTTTTGTTTTGGACCTGTACAGATATAAACCCCCATTTGTCCACCAACGGAGAAGAACTGTTTAAATTCTTCAGGAAATTTAGAGGCAGACATATATGTCACTTTTTCATAGGCGCTTTCTAAGTCTTTCTTAATATTAAGGTTGCACCCAGGTGCAACAAACTGTGGGTTTCCTGAGTTAATCCCGAATAACCCCATTCCATTTTTATCAGTCATATAGGATGCGACTTGAGCTAAGGGTTTTACAGCAGATTTATTGAGCTGACCATCAGGTGCTGTATCGTTTGAGATAGGGTAAAAATTGCAAAACATCACTTTAGTGAATTTTTTACCTTGGTTTTGAATTGCATAGGCTTGCAGCTTAAGAGCAAGGATAAATGCAGCCCTGTTATCAAGATGCTGAGTTACAGTTGATCTAAAGTCAGGCTCAATCCCCAATACATTGAAGCCAAAACGTAGCAAAGCAGCAACCGCTGCGCCTCGACCAGAACCTACGTCGAGTATTGAATCATCTTTAGTTAATAATCCAGCTTTTATATACGAGCTTATCATTCTCTGAGATAACTCTTCAGGATCACTTTTAGGGTAGCCATTAATGGCTTGGTTTAAAGCAACAATCTCACTTTGATTAAAGTGGTAATCACTTTTCCATTGGCCGAGAATGCTCATTTCAAGGGCAGGTCTATTTAATTCAAGATAAAGACGCGAGGCAAAAGCGAGAGAAAGCTTTGGGTCTGAGTAAGGTTTGTCGCGCATATTTTGAGGCACATCTTGTAGTAGACGTGTTAAATGGCTTTCATTGCCGGGTGCTTGCCGTAAAAGGCTTAACATAAAATTAGGGGTAAAATTTCGGCTTACATATGAAGCAGGGCCATTATCAGCGGAAATGATAGGGTCAGGTAAACGTACTGCTGGCATTATTTCTTCCTTCCTTTTAAGAGAAAGAAATAGCTTATGAAATATTTGGTGTAACTTGCTGAAAATGTTACGAAAAGAGCGGTTCTTAGCCGCTCTTTTTTTGATGATACTAAATCGAAAATTTAGTTGATTGAATTATATACAGAATCACCACCAGTAGGTGTAGAAGCAAAGCTATCATCTGAAGCTGGTTGAGCTTGAGGTTTGACTTGATATGATTTTGTGCGAGATGTACCTGTGAATTTTGGTGAATCGTACACAGAGTCATTGCCTGTTAAAGAGGCATCCTGCTCTTGGATTGCTGACACTGCTTTTGCATTGATTGTTTCGTATGTCGTGTATTTTGAATCATTGCCTGTGAGTGCTTGTGCTGCATATGTATAGCCAGAGAATAGAGTGCCAAATAATACAACTGCTGTTACTGCTTTAGCTTTCATGAGAATTGCCTTCTTATATCAATGTAATAATGAGGACAGTCCTTGTCGTATCTTCTATTTGATTAATTCCAATTTAAGTTGTTTGCATCATGAATGAATTCAAGTGATGACGATGTGACTCTTGCCTGTGCCTGTCTTCTGGTGCCTATATTAGAGTCGTTAAGCGTTGTGAGGCGCTTAAGAGTTCTACAATAGACTTAAATTTGTTAAGTTCCCAATTGATATAAACAATATGAGTATTTAAAAATGATATAGTCTCTGCATCAATTTAAATACTCATATTGTTTATAAGGGCATAAGTATATATTCAAACTGGGCTTCTCAATTTGATCGTATGGTGAGTGAGTCTGGTCTAACTGTATAAAGCAGCTCTGTTCACACTTACATTGGTAGACTGCGCTCAGTAAAAGTCTGTCAATGTGAGTATTTATGTTTCGTCTTCCTTCTATCCTGCAAATAGTCCTTCTAACCCTTACTATGAGTTTGCAGGTTTTTGCCTTTGCAGATTCTGTTGACCCTTCCAAAGCATACACATTTCCAGTGCCATCTTCACGTACTGATACTATTAGTAATTTTCTACTGACGCCAAGATCCTCTCTGGACTATTTTATGGAACAGAGTAAAGAAGGTCACTTCGATAAAGCATCAGAAGTATTGCATACCGCATTAATGGATAAAAATGTCGATGCAGAAGAGCTTGCCTGGCAGCTATGGACGGTTATTAATAACCAATTTATGTTTAAGTGGGATGATATACCCGATTTGCCAGAGGCACCGCCAAAAGGACAAGCAGATCAATCTGAGAAATGGTCTCGCAGTGTTGCTCTTGATGCAATTGAATTAGATGGGCGCAGGGTTACTGTTTATTTACAGCGCTTTATGCTTGATGACCAAAAAAGAGCTGTTTGGCTTATCTCTCCGCAATCAGTCACACACATACCCGCACTATATGAGCGATATCAGCCATCAAAGTATCAGAAAAAGATTCCTGATTGGGCAACAAAGCGCTATGGTGTTTTACCTATTTGGCAATGGATTGCTTTGCCAATGCTTGTCATTTTAAGCTACGGCATTGCTATTTTTATGGCACGAATGTTAGTGAGTATTAGCCTTAAAATTACCAGTCGTTGGGTGAACCTCATTGTTCCAAAATTGATTCGACCTTTTCGTTTTCTAGTGACTATTGTCATGCTTAAAATTCTGACAGATCTAGTGCTCTCTCTGACTGGCCCCATTTTAACGATGACAGAAAGTTTTTGGTCTGTCGCAATTGTTCTGAATGTATTTTGGTTTTTCCTCAACATATTCAATGTATGCTTTGATAAATTACAAGATAGGTATGTTCGCGATATTCATGGCAATCGACGTCAAGTGGATACACTTGTTGAATTGCGTGATAAAAGCCATTTAACCCATATTTCTGTTATGCGCCGTTTTGTCATTTTCTGCGCAGTGCTTATCACACTTATTATTCTTTTAATTAATTTTAATATGTTTGATGGTGTTGGAGCAGGGCTGCTGACATCTGCTGGTATTTTATCTGTTGTTATTGGTATCGCAGGCCAGGCAACAATTGGCAATATTATTGCAGGCTTACAGATTGTGATGACAAAACCAGTCAGAATAGGGGATGCGCTTAGTTATGATGGTAACTGGTGTTACTGTGAAGATATTACCTATACCTATATTACTTTAAAAGTTTGGGATGACAGACGCATAATCGTGCCTCTCAAAGAATTTATTTCAAAGCCTTTTGAAAACTGGTCTATGGAAGATGCGCACATGTTAAGACCTGTTTTTCTCTATGTAGATCCTACAATGAATATTCAAGTGATTCGTGAGTATTTCGAAACCTTGCTTCAAAACCATGTGCTTTACGATGGTCGCTTTAGACCATCGGTACAAGCATTTTCACTCAGTGAGACGGCGTTATGTATTCGTCTTGTTTGTAGTGCAAGAAACCCGCTTGAAGCATGGGATCTGCACTGTGAAATCCGAGAGAGTATGATTTCATTCTTGGCAAACTATGAAAATGGACGTTATTTACCTAAGCAACGAGAGCTTAACTTTAAAGAGCCAAGCCTCGTTGAGGTATCGTAAAACCAGCGGATGTTAAAGAGCTTTTAATCAATATGTTCAGAGCCGAATTTAATAGCGGTCTCTCTCAGGAAACCACTATTAATGGCTTGCTTAGGTGTGAGACGCTCTGCCGGGTCTAATGCAAGCAAGCCTGCAATGATTTCATCTTGTGTTGTATAGCTGAGCCCTTGTGGAAACAATGCTTTAAGGTCTAAACCCTTAATATTATTGTCTTTATCGAATGTGAGAGTGATAGGTTTTCCCTGAATTATAAGATGAGGTTGCTCAATATCTTGCACATTATATTGCCCCCATTTTAATTCAAGGCCAATACGACCAAGTGAAAAGGCATCATGTGTAAGGCCTGTGTATTTATCTGTACCTTTTTCTGGTGGTAAGTAACCTGGAGTACCCGTGCATTCTGTTATGTCTTTTATTGGTTGAGCATAACCAAAGTCAGTTAAACCAGTGCCGTGCACATTTGAGTGAACAAAGTTACCAAGCTTTAAATCTCGGTGAGCAATTTTTTGTAAATGCAGATTAATAACACTTTCTAAGTAATGCACAAATGTTTTTTTGAAGATCGACTTTGCTGCTGCTGGATCATCAGTTTTACACTTCTGAATTTTCTCCATTTCTTTGCCACCATTGCCTCCTTCATACAAAGGGTAGAATATAAAAGTTGCCTCTTTGCCGTGTTGTTTGATATGTGCAAAGGCAACAGGTTTGACAAGGCCGTATGCATCCTTGATACCAGCAGTTGCTTGTAGTTCTGCCATACCATCTTTAATATTCTTTATTTTTTTATAGGCATAGAGTTGTTTGAGGTTAGTAAAAGACTGTGCAACTTTTACATTACCATGGCCACCTTTGCCTATACTGACTTTACCTGAATTTAATGCAATATGATTCTCGTCTAAGAAAGTACGGCTTTGCTCTTTCGTTAAATAACTTACCAGACTAAACACCTGACCGTTTGTCGCCGTTACCAAAGAGTGATCTCCGTTGCGCTTCGAATCAGCAGTTTTTAAGTGTTTGTGAGCTTTATAGTAATTACCCTGAGTTCCAAGTGTGTAGTCAGGCTTAATTTTGCCAACCAGTGTTTCAATGGTTTTATGTAGTTGCTTTTGTGATATATCTTTTAATGCTGAATTTATGCCGCACGCAAGCTTTAATTCATGAATTAATTTTTTATCTGATTCACCTGTCCATGGCTTGCCTTCAATAAATTGGTGTAAATGCGCTTTTTTTATTTTTGATTTACATAAATCTTGAAATTCGCTTAACTTGGCATGATCGTGAAGCTGAATGTCATTATGAAGATACTCTGTTTCAGCTGCTGCATTCATTGCAGCCGCTGATTGTGTGCGAGCAACGGGTGTATTGGCTGTTGAAGTATTGGCGGGGGTTATAATGCCCATTTGAGATGGGCGAGTAGGTGCTGCAAATTGAACGCGGCGCTGACCTTGTGTTTCTGGTGCAAAATGAACCCCTGGCATAAACTTTTCCTTTTTTATGTTCTGTACAAAAAACAGCCTCTATTTATACAGGGTTTTTTTAGAGGTTTCATGACAAAAGTTGGATTTAGTCTTTCTTTTAGTCATAAAAAAAGCGATACCCCTTAGAGATACCGCTTTTTTAAAAAGATAAAAGTTTATCTTACTTCAATATAGCTATAGCCTTGGCTGCTACTGTGAACAGGAATTGCGCGACCTGATTCATCGTTTAAGTAGTAGCCTTTACTGTCTTTAAATGCTTGGGATACATCAACAACAAATCGGTTAGTGCCTGGTACCATTTGGTTCATGGCAGGCCTATTTGAAGATGCTCTTGGTGGTGGTGCATTGCGACCGTCAGTAATAAGAAGTGGTGCAGGTCTGCCACCTATTGCGCGGGACATATTAACTGGCGCTGGTCCTGGTGCAGATTGCGCTAGTTGTACAAGCAACTGACCTTTAGGCCCAATGAATTTACGAATAGCAGCGGCTGCAAAGCGACCTGCAACATGTCCAGCTTTAGAACCGTATTCTCCTGATTTTCCAATTGGCTCACCACCAGCAAATCCTGAGCCGAAGTTATAGCCTTTCTCGAAAAGATCACCTTTAGTATTTTTGTCTTGTTTGCCTCTAACAGTATCAATAGCGCCTTTTACAGCAGCAACTGGCTCAAGGTAGGATGAGTATGTTGATTTACGAGCGACTTCACTCATTCTTTCATAGCATTTAAAATGAGCCAACTTAGGGCTTGCTTCGATATATTTTTTGCCTTCTCGACGAGCGCCAAAAGATTTTGGGTTAATGTTTTTAAGATAGTCGCCATTATGTGAGGTAACTGTAGGTGAGCTTGCCGTACAGTTTCCAAGTTTTTCGTAGCAGCATTCAAATGGATTTGACCGAGTTGAGTTTGTCACTGGCATTGAATTCTCCTTGTGGCAGCGATAAAGTGCCTTATCTGTTTTTGATAGTATTGATTGCAATATTATTTATTTATCAGATATAACGATCCGTTTTTATCAATCAGGCTCCATTTAATGGCACATGGCTGTTAGAGTCAATAACTCGATTACCTTGAATTAATTAACTCAAAGATGGTCAAAATAAAATATTTATTTTTTATTTATAAAAATCAATTGTTTAGAGGTTTTTATTTTGTCTGGCTAATTTATATTCAAATTTTCGATAAAAGTGTATAAAACCTGAATAACTAACCTATAAGGTAGAATGACATCACCTTAAAGGGTATTCAATATTCACCCTAGATATAACCTTCGATGTATAAAATAGGGGCTATTTACAATTTGTCAGTTGAAATTGATGGCGGATTAACTATATTCTTTCAAATATTTCAATAGCTTAGATTAATAAGGCGATGTGCCTTGATGAATTTGCAGAGGGAACTGCTCCATGTTCAGCCGCATACCACCCTATGTTGTCTCCACATACCTCATCATGCTCTTTTTAGGGGTTCTTTACTTTTTAGTGACCTTTAGATATGTCACACCGCAATATCAGTTCACGTTATTTCTCTTTTTAATAGAGCTCATGACGATTCTTTTTTTGCATCTTATCGAGCTTCAACGTAAAAAGCCTTGGGGACCAGAACCTCAGTATGAGCAAACACTCCTTATGACAGGGGTGAGCTTCTGTTCTTTTCTACTCGCTTCTTTAAATACTGCTTCATCTGATAGGGTGGGGTTGATGCGTGTCTTTGATGGTTTAGGCATTAATCTTTATTTAACAGGTGTTTCTGGGGTTCTTTTATTTTTAATGCTTGCTGCTCTTGGCATTATTATTTGCGCCGCACGAAAGCAAGGCCCGCCTGTGGCTTTATTTAGTGCAAGTCTAACGCTTTATGCGCTGATGATCTCTATGAAAGCAGTGCAAAGTGCTGGTAGTGCTTTCCCTGATCACTATTTCTTTTTACATGTGTTTATTCCAACCCTTGTTGCAGGGCTTTTATGGGCCTCGATTCCAAGAATTCCTAATTATGATAAACAGCAAGATCATATGTCGGTACTACTCTGTGTTCTGATTCTTGTAGCAGTTTTGGTTTATCTCAAATTCTATGCGCAAGTGGATGTGGTCTACCACATTATTAATGCAATATCAGGCACACAGTCTTTTATTAATCCTGATTCTATGATGGTCTTTCTGATTATCCTTGGTGTCATTGCTGCGCTTGGTGTGACTTATCTTTTCTTTGAAGCTTTATTTACAGGCAAGATAATTAAAGGCGACGGCGTAAAATTGCTGCCAGCGCATAAATTTTTTATAGCTGGTGGCTTTTTAGTCTGTTTATTTTTCGGTTTATATAAACTTGAAATCTTTGGTAATTCAAATTCATGGAGTGGCAATAGTTGGTCTACCAATAGTTGGGATAATACGTCGAGCTCAAGCCAAGAATACTATGCTGTGCAGATAGGGGTTTTTAAACACAACTATAACGTTAATATGAGTCAGCTCTGCTATAAAAACACTGAAATCTTTCGTATGGTGCCGTCTAATTCCCGTTGCGATATTTTGCAAAGTTATCTTGTGGCAGATATTAATGAGCTCTACCGTTTGATGGATATTACTAAGGCTTCCTGTCCTGGTGTTCAAAGCCCTGTAATTCTTTTATATGATCAATATAAAAACCGCACACATGTCTGGGATGACCAAAGAGGGGATTGGGTGTATTCCCCGGAGGAGAATTTAAGAAACTTAAGAGGCTGTTAGTGAAAGAAGGTCAGTCGTTGGTTGAAATCTTGAGATAGCTAATCTACTTCATTTGGATTTTATGGTCTTTTTTGTTTTAGCATATGTAGGCCTATAAATAAAGGCTTAAGTGCAAAAGGTTACTCTGTGTAAGTGACTTCATGGACATCTTCTCAGGGTTGATAGACTATTGATGTGGGTAATAAATCTAAGCACTAATGAGGTGTCTATGAACGAACATCAGCAAATACAGCTGGATAAAAATTTTAGCCAACTTCTTGCAATATCCTCTCATACATTTTCGCCTGATGAGATAAATGAAGTTTCTCATTATATTCATACAGGTGAATATGGTATGGCACTTGATATCTATGTGGCTATCTGTGACGAAGAGCATAAACATATTGACCCTCAAATTGCCAAGACGGTCTTATCACTTGTGGATATGATGCATTTAAATGGGCCGCATTATGAGGGCAAAATCAATACAGTGCTTTCAATGCCAGATACGCTAAGAATGGATACTTTAAAACTCTCGGGGTAAGTTTATTATCAGCGCTATTTTGCAAGTTAAAAAAAAGGAGTGTTTAACACTCCTTTTTTATGTGCAACTCAAGAAGAGCTGCTTACTCAACTTCAATTGCTGTGGCTTCTACCGTTTGGTTCTTGGGTGTTTTTTCTGCTTTTGCAGGGGCCTCAATTGCTTTTGGAGCTGATGCTTCCAGTTTAATTAGCTCTTTAATTGTTTTTGATACCCATATTCTAAAGTGCGTTGCTTTATGTGCATTGATACGGTAGCCAACAGAAACAGCTGCATCTTCGTTGTAAAACTTTGATTGGCGCTGCGTTGTACGGCCACCTTGTGTATGGAAATACATAAAGCTTCTTGATGATTCTGAACGAAGAAGTTCGCGCTCTGTATAGATATGATGCAAATGTTGAGACACTGTTTGAGATTGAACGTCAAACAGTTCTGCAATTTGAGACTGTGTTAACCAGAGCGTCTCATCATGATAAATCAGTTCAACTTGTTGGCCGTCTAAAGATGTGTATGTTTTTATAATGGTTGCGGTCATGAGAGTCACCTTTCCTTGTGAGTCAGTATTTACTTCCCTAAAGGCGTTGATTAATTAATGTGCATTTTTGATTATATCATAATCAATTTATTTTGCAGCGGATAAAACTGATTTGCCAGTAAAAAAAACACTGTTTTTACTGGTAATGTTTATCTGTGGTCATCGAGAAAAGACTAACCCGTAAATCTCGTCAACACTTGCTCAAATTGAGACACAACTCTTTTTAGACTTGAGTGTTGCGGTTTTAGTTTCATCTTAGGGTTTATAAGATACGTGAGTAGTTGTGATAGTTTCGTATAGGTCTCTGATTCTTGGTCAAAAATAAATTGTATTATATGTTCTTCCCAGTCAGAGCTTGCAGCAGCAATCGCCTGATTTTTATCTCGCATACGCATCGCAATCTGTTGATCAAGATCTTGTTTGATCTGCATGTAGAGCATATTGAGTAAATTGCGCTTCGATTGATTCTTTATGTGATCTTTATTTTGAAAGTAGAGGTCAAGCACGATTGGTAATAGGCTTTGCCCTGGTTTACCTGTTAAATGATAGAGTTTGCGGTTAAAGATGTAGTGTACGTCAGCTCTTTGTTTACTGACTTTACGGCTTGGCATCATGCCGTAGCCTAATAATGCAGAGGCCGTTGTCATTTCTTCTTCATATAAATGGATAAGCTCTTCACCTGCTTTGATTTTCCGTAAAGCAACAAAATGCATAGCTTTTTCTTGCTCATTAAAATAGAAGCGACAGTTATGCCTTGCTTCACAGTGGTTGAGCAAGTCTGCTATCGGGACGAGGTAGTGTTGACCATTCAAAGTAAATTGGCGACTACACACAATCATTGCAGTCCAGACGAGTTCATCAAAACTAATACCAGCAGTATCTTGCTGGTGCAGATAGAGGTTTTTAAACCACTGTAGATTAAGTGCAACTCGCTTGCCAAAGTGAGATGTTCTTAAAAAAACGTCGTTAAAGTGAAAAAGTGATTCGTTGAAATCATCTGGCAGGGTGTCAATATAAAGGTCCACAAGCTCTTGGTGCGGTTTACTCGACATAATATTATCGATCAGTCTTCCTCTATATTGATTTGCTTTGAAGTTAAAGCGAGCAACATTTGGCTCAATTTGCATCATCGCAGAGAGAGGAATTTTAATAATGGTTTCGTTTTTCTTAAATGTAGATGTGGCAAACACACCTCTTGGTTTATTCTGAGGCGCTTTAACTTCAATGTGAGATGCTTCAACACCTGCTTTAAATGCAGCTTGCAGAAGTGTTTCCATTGTTGATTCTTTCGAGGGCCAGTGTTTCCATTGGCTGGAATCACCAGCTTCGAATTGAGCAGTAGGTGTCTTTAAATGCGTTGCAGCATAAGCATTGTCACGATGAAAATTAAACTCGTGATTCAGTTGTATGGCTTGTAATGCGGCTGCTTTATCTGAAGTCGATGTTGAACTCATGGAATAAGGACCTTAAAACTGGTTCAAAGTCCTTTTATTTTTGAAATACAGCTGTCCTGCTGTTTATAAAATCATGAGTTAATTGTAGATGGGGATACGAAAGCAGGGCCTATTAAACTGTGCGTGTTTTATAAGAGCTTAGTAGGAAACCTGTAAGGCTTCGTAATAGATAAAATGGTTGAGAGGAACGTAATAAATTGATTTAAAATAAATATAGCTAAAACGGCTTGTTACAAGTGGGCTTTTTTTTAGACGAAATAAAAAGGCCGTATTAAACGGCCTTTTTAAGAAGCATTTTTTAAACTTCAAAATGCTGAGGCATAACACCTGCATATTGAGCACGGCGTTTAATTGCATCAATGTCTATCACTTGGTGATCATCAAAGAAATCAGCCTTACCATCTTTTGCATTTGCAAGGTCATTAAGACCATGACGTTGCTCGAAGTTTTGAGATGTTAGTTCACTGAGAGAGCAGCGAATTGAACCGCCAGACTTATGGAACACTTCGTATGGTACTTCATTGACTTTGAAGCCCCAGTTTTTAAGTGTTGCCATAGAATCTTTTGAGAATGCACCTTCGCTCACGACTAATTGATCTTTCGCCATGACAAGGTTTGTAGCAAAGTGCTGCGCTTCTTTTTCAGAAATATAAAGAATATTATCTTTACCATAAAGGTTGTGGAGGAAGTCATCGCTTTCTTTAGTGAAAGTTGGATTGTCTTCACTGCCTTTAAACATAATCAGCTTATTGTTTGGAAGCGGGCAGAGGCAGCAATCAAGATGGTAGAAATCTTCACGAAGCATCTTAATAGGGAACACATCAACGCCTGCCATTTGAGCAATTGTTTTTGCGCCTTGGTCATTCGAACGTAAGCCAAAACCCATTAGATATGCAGACTTACCTGGAATTTGACGAAGATCGCCACCTTCAAAAGTAATATCTTTACCATCTTTGCCGATCATCGGCTGTACATGTAAGCCATGATCGTGTGCAAATTGCATTGCACTTGTTTCTTCACCAAAGCGACGTTGGTTATGGAAGCTTGCAGGAATATAAAGCTGACCAATTTGTTGTCCTGTATCTGTTGCGAATACCGCATCAGTTTGGCGCTTATTTGAAATAAGAGGTTCTGCTGGTAATTTAAGTTCAGCAAGTTTTTGCACTAAACCTTTATGTTGTGCTTGAGCTGTTTGATTTGCACCTTGACGGTACTGCATTACAAGTGCTTCAGCTTTCTTTGAGTGCTTCTCAGCACCACCTTGTTTAAGAATTGCTGATACATCATTTGCAAGCTCATGATAGCTGCGTTGATCAGTTGCGAATTCTTTGCAAGTGTTCAGAAGATTTTGACGTGTTAATTTTGGTAGTTTTTGCTGTTTAGCAAATGTTGAAAAGTCAGCTGATAATCCTTTCATTGACTCAACAAGATGATCTCTCATGTATTCATTATCTGGAGATGAAACTTCAAAGTACCTTGGCGCACAATGAAGGAAAAAGTTACTGCTAGGAGCAGCGCGTAGGTCTTGCATTTTTACAATGCGTGAATCAGCTTTCACATTATCTTTTGCAAGAAGTTCTACAGGCATCGCATGGGATACTGCTGAAGTTTGGATAGATCCTAGAGCCATTTTATTTCATCCTATATGTGTAGTGCCGAATTGGCGGGCACCATAGACTGCCTAAATAAGAAAATAAAATGATATCAGTAAAATCGATATCATAATGCTGCTTTGCCTTTCGAGGCCGACCCATTAAAAACCATTCTCTATACAATGTCTACCTTTTGTAATAAGAGGTTAATTTTCCATCACTTTTATCCTTAAAAGTGTGCACTACTGCCTTATGCTCCCACTTTTGGTGAAGAAAGCGTCAACCTGAAATGAGTTGAATTAAGCAACAATACAAGAGTTTTAGGCATGAATATAAAGGTGCATGGTTTTATCTTAAATAGAAGGAACGCGGTAATCGCTGGTATTCATATTTAAAGGAGATAATCCATGTGCGGCAAGTGCAATGATCCAACTCATCAAGATATTCAAACTGCTGAATTAACTGCAGATAGCCCAGCATCAGAAATTCTATTACATGATAGACGTCAATGGTTAAAAACCGGCGCAACACTGAGTGCTGGTGCAGCGGGTGCTTCTCTATTAGGCATGAGTGGTTCTGCAATGGCTGCAGCAAGTGGCAGTCAAGATGGTGCTGCCAGTGTAGTGCGTGCTTATGGCGCTACAGAGGAAAAAGGTTCAATTAAGCCAATGACGATCGAACGCCGTGCTGTTGGCCCTCAGGACGTCATGATTGAAATTCTCTATGCAGGCATTTGTCACTCTGATATTCATGCGATTAATGGCGACTGGGGCTCACCAGCATTACCTATTGTACCTGGGCATGAAATTGTTGGTCGTGTTTCTGCTGTCGGTAATAACGTGACACGTTTTAAAAAGGGCGATATTGCCGGTGTAGGTTGTATGGTTGATTCTTGCGGTGAGTGTGAGCATTGCTCAAATAACCGTGAGCAAATCTGTAAGAATGGGACGACCTTTACCTATGGGGCTCCAGATAAAGTGTCTGGCGGCCATACTTATGGTGGCTACTCTAAGCGTATTGTTGTTAAAGAGCACTTTGCAGTGAATGTGCCTAAATCAATGGACTTATCAAGAGTGGCGCCAATAATGTGTGCTGGTATTACAACTTTTTCACCAATGAATCACTGGGATTTAAAGAAAGACCAGAAAGTAGGGGTTATTGGTATTGGTGGCCTCGGTCACATGGCTGTAAAACTTGGTATCGCCCGAGGCGCAAAAGTGACAGCTTTTACAACGAGCCCAAGTAAGGTTGAAACCATTAAAGAAATGGGTGTTGAAGAAGTTGTGCTTTGGGATGATCAGGAAGCAATGGAGCGCTTGAATCAATCATTTGATCTTATGATTGCAGCAGTGCCAACTACATTCGAAATACAACCTTTTATGAACTTGCTTAAGGTTGATTCTACCTTCGTTAACGTTGGTGACTTAGGTACTTTAGGTGGTATTAGCGGTATGCAGCTTGCCTTTATGCGTCATCGTCTTGCTGGCTCTATGATTGGTGGCATGAAAGAAACACAAGAAGTTGTCAATTTCTGTGCTGAACATAATGTACTGCCTGATGTTGAAATTATTAAGCCGAGTGAAATTAATAATGCCATTACTCGCGTTCAGGATAAGGATGTGAAGTTTAGGTTCGTTATTGATATGCAAGCAGTGTAAGAGGCTTTCGCAAAAGTGCCTACGCTTGATAACTCATCGTTAAAAATGACCTCAAAATGCTCATTTACCCATATGTAAACTGCGCTTTTTCGAACATTTTTGCCTCGATTTATCTGCGCTCGACTACTTTTAAGAAAGCCTCTAAGAGGGTGAATAATGAAAAATTTCGAAAAGATTTTTAGTATTTTATGTTTAAGTATTCCTGTCGCTGCTTGTGCTGCGTCAGCTGTCAAACCGAACTATGATGTTCAAGTTTCAAAGTATGAAGCACAAAAGGCTTCAATTGGTGCGGCAGATAAATTTACTGGTCAGGTTTTGGTTGATTCAAACTTTAAGTCCGACCTTGAAGATGGTTATTCTGGTGCAATGGTGAATTTCGAAGCTGGCGCTCGTGCAGCTTGGCATTCTCATCCAAGAGGCCAGACTTTAATTGTGATTGAAGGTGAAGGTCGAGTGCAGGCGAAAGGTAAGCAGGCACAAGTGATAAAGCCTGGTGATGTCGTGTGGATTCCACCAAACCAAGTGCATTGGCATGGCGCAGCTGCAGAACATTCGATGTCTCATATTGCGATTGTTGAGGCCGAGGGTGGGAGAGCCACTGATTGGATGCAGCATGTAACAGATAATGAATATGCTAAAGCACAATAAAATAGTGAGGGTAGATAAGAGAGATGAATGACACAGAACAGTTGGCACAATTTCTACGTCAATATGCACCTCATGATGGTGCTTTTGAGTTACCTGTTCCAGGCTTGAAAGTACACCGTTATTCGAGAGTCAATGTTGAGCCTGTATTGACGATGAGTCAGGCTGGGCTGTGTCTTGTGGCGCAGGGGGCGAAAAGGGTGATGCTCGGTGAACAGATTTATCAGTATGACCCTTCGAACATGGTGCTTTACTCTGCAACTATCCCTGTGGCTGCAAATATCGTGAAGGCAACTCAAACAGAGCCTTACCTTGCCTTTACCCTTGATTTTGAGCAGCAAAAAATCTCGGAGCTGTTATTCAAAATCTACCCAAATGGTTTTCCACGCTTGCATGATGTTAAAGCAATTAAAGTTGGTGATACGAGTCAATCTATTATTAATGCTGCTTTACGAATTATGCAATTAATGGCCACACCAGATGATGCTGAGTTTATTGTGCCTTTAATTATTGATGAAATTTTAATTCGATTATTACGAGGGCCTTATGGGCAAAATGTAGCTCATATAGGTGCTGCTGATTCCAGTGTCAATAAAGTCATGAAGTCGATTGCATGGATTCAGGCCCATTACGTAGAAGCATTAAAAGTTGATGAATTATCCAATATTGCTGGTATGAGTCCATCCGCTTTTCATCATCATTTTAAAGCAATTACGTCGATGAGTCCTTTGCAGTTCCAAAAGACATTACGCTTGCAAGAAGCAAGACATTTAATGATGTCGCAAATGATTGATGTTGGCATGGCCAGTGCTCAAGTAGGCTATGCAAGCCCATCGCAGTTTTCTCGTGAATACACCCGTCATTTTGGTTTATCTCCACGTCATGATATTAATCGGCTGAAAAATGCCGATTAATATGTTGATCATTTCCTAACCTCCTTACTTGTGAACGCTTTATTCTTTGCTAGGTCTATGTTTTACTCAATTTATCGAAGACTTAGAGCGTTCAAGGAGTGTTATATGGCTCAATCTTTCACATTACCTGCCGTTATTGTTGGCGTCGGTTTATTTGCTGGTTTTTTTTCATTGGGTTCTTCAATGACTAGTGCTGTTAATGAATACAAGCAGTATGATCGTACAGTGACAGTTAAAGGGTTGGCTGAACGAGAAGAAATGGCAGATATTGTGATATGGCCAATTCAATTTATCGAAACAGCCAATGATCTCACAGCGCTTTACACTACGATTGAAAAAAAGAATGAACAAATAAAAGCTTTTTTAATTAATGCTGGTTTTAAAGGTGATGAAATAACAATTGCTGCCCCTAATATTATTGATAAAAAAGCACAGCAATATGGTGGTACTGATGATATTGAGTATCGCTATTATGCAACTCAAACAATAACGCTCTATTCAGAGCAGGTTGCTTTAGCTCGCAAAGCGATGAATGCTATTTCTAAACTCGGCAAAGATGGTATTGTCTTTAATCCAAACCAATACGATGTGCCTGTTGAATATATTTACAATGGTCTGAATGCCATTAAACCTGCCATGATTGAAGATGCAACTAAAAAAGCAAGAGAAGTTGCTGATAAATTTGCTTCAGATTCAAATTCAGCACTGGGTAAAATAAAAACAGCAAGTCAAGGGCAGTTTTCTATTCGTGAACGAGATAAAAATAACCCTCATATTAAAGTGATTCGTGTTGTTTCTACGGTTCAATACTATTTGACCGATTAATCAGCTTTTTTTGTGAACAGAGGTGGGCGGGGTTTGCCTCAAGAGTTATATCTTCGTATAGTAGGCGGGTTAGTCACTCGAAATACTTGGAAGTAGGAAAGAATAATGTCTTTTGATTGGTTTTGCCCAGCCTGCAAGACAAAAAATGATAAGCTCTTAAAGCGTTGCCAAAACTGCCGCTGCCCAAATAAACTTAATGGCTTTGAGCTTGATTTATACAAGCATGTTGTAGATGTTTTTATGGATAATGGCAAGGTTCGCTGCCCACGCTGCGAGCAGGTCAAGCTTGAGCCTGTCTATTCTGAAGACTATAAAAAGTATTATTTTGATGGGGTTAAAAAGAAAAGTTGGACTTTCAAAACCCTTGAAATCCATGTGAAGTGCACTTCTTGTGATTACAAACGACGCAAAGAGCATGAAGTACCAACCTTGCGCCGTCTCTTCCGCCAATTCTTTAATCGTGATCTAGAAAGCGATTTCCTTCGAAATATTTAGAGATATTGCCTCATAGGGCTGCTAGGCAACGTCCCTAAAATCGCTTGGGGCCCTGCCACCAACGACTTTAGGGACGTTGCCTAAATATCAGGATTAATTTCTTTCATAATTCTTGCTGGATTGCCGCCAATCACCACATTATCACCAAAGCTTTTCGTGACGACTGCACCTGAGGCAACCACAACGTTTTTGCCTAAAGTGACACCAGGGTTGAGTATGGCCATGCCGCCAATCCAGCAGTTATCGCCAATGGTAATTGTTTTAGCAAACTCAATACCTGAAATACGGGCACCTGGTTCTAGTGGGTGGCCAGGGGTGTATATATTCACTTGAGGCCCAAACATGACATTATTTCCTATACGCACTTCTGCGCAATCTAAAATCACACATCCTGCATTCGCATAAAAATTCTCACCAACATGGATATGAGTGCCATAGTCACAACGAAATGGCGATTCCACAACTAATTTTTCACCAGTTGATCCAAAGAGCTGCTTGAGTAGTTTTGTGCGCAAGTCTGGTTGCGACACACTGGTTCTATTCAACTCTTCAAGAATCATCATTTGTTTTAAGCGAAGGGCTACAAGTTCAGGATCTGTTGGCCAGTAGAGTTGACCTGCAAGCATTTTTTCATATTCAGAAAGGTGAGTATCACTCATAAAAGGCTCCTTGTTGGACTTACTTTTAACATAGTACAACTGAGCGTGAGAGGGTTCTATAAATGGATGTATGAGTTCAAAACAAGTGTAGAAATCAGGCAGCTTGCACTGGGTGTGCAAGCTGCTTAGATATTAAGACGCTAGAAATGCAGTCGCTAGTAAAGCAGCACCAAGTGCAGCTGTACTTGTTGTACCTGTTTTAGCACCAGCAGAAAGCTGTACTAATTGTTGAGTCATTGGACAAGAGCATTGCACGTCTTTGTTTGAGATAAGCTTTGCAACTGCTTGCTGCAAGTCTTTGTATTGCTCATTTGCAGTAGATTCTGTGCCATTGCCATTTGTGAATGTAGTGATTGTCGCATCGCCACACCAGTAAGCATCAAATGCACGACCATCTTCAAGTGTCATTGTAATAAATTGATCATCTTCAACTTCAGCCGGCTTAAAACCTTCAAGGTTGTCATTCAGCTTTACTGCAATGTTTTTGTTGTAGTCATTTGCTGCAGATGCATAACCATAGCCACGAGTTGTGGAGCTTGGCGTGTGAGAGTCAGAGTGTGTAAGCACAGGACCATTTTCTGGTGTTACGCAAATCATGCGTGGATCAGCTTGCGTATTAATACCTGTGAGACAAACAGAACCAGCTGGTACGCCCATTGGCTTGTAAAGCGCACACTGTGCACCTTGAGTCATATTGACTGGTGCTGCATTAGCAAGGCTGCTAGCTGCAATAAAAACAGGCACGATGGTTTTCTTGATTGCACCAAAGCCTGTTGCGCCTAAGTTAGAGTTTTGAATTGCTGATCCCATAAAACACCTCGGTTAGATCATGACGTAATTCCCTTTACCCGATCCATTGAGTGGATCTAAGATAAGGCAGTATCTGATATGTTGTTCAGATTGCGTTCATGCTAACAGTGCTTTTTGTACAAAGTATACTTTTGTAACAAAAGTGGTTATAGGAAATACAGTTATCTGCATTTCCTATAAATGAAAAAAATCTAATTGAGTAAATCGCTTGTAGTAGTATTAGCGCATACCTGTAAAAACAGTACCAGTTGCCGTGTCAGTACCAAGAACAGGTTGGTTATTTGCCGCTGAGGTGGGTTTATAGGATTGCAATAGGCCTATTTCAGTGACGGGGATATTATTGCGTTTGGCAAACTCAATAATGGTACGAGCTTGTTTTTGTGAGTTTTCACTGTTGCCCAATCCACCGCGAACATTACAGTGAATTTGGCATGGTGTTTCTTCAATATCTTCGTCATCTTTGAGCAAGGTGTGAAGTTCTTCTAATTTGACTTGAGCATTGTTTGACTCTGGATGAGAGTGAATAACACCTGCTGCTTGGTGAGTACGGCACCAAAAAGTACCAGCAACACAAGGGCCTATATCTTTTGTATAAACAATCGCAGGGCACATCGCCATTTTAATAACGCTTTTGCCCTTAGTCCAAGAAGCTTCTTTAAGCCCTAGGTTATTTTTAGCATGAGTTGTATCAAGAATATGAGGTGAGAAATTGTTAATTTCAGGCATGAGTGTCTCCACAAGTGTTAAATACATTGTGGATAATACGCCTAGTCATGTCTTTAGATTATTCTTACTCACAAAAAAGTAGTAGTAAAAATGTGATTAGATAATCGATTTTACCGAGGGTAATGTATTATAGATCGAATATCTTCAATAATATCTGATGCATGTATCAATATTTCATCATGAGATATTTTAATAATCTGAAAACCATTTAAAGCTAAGTCAAGTTCTCGTCTTTGATCATGACAGCCTTTAAAATATTCTGAGTGGTATTCGAAACCATCAATTTCAAAAACTAAATTATCAATTAAAAAATCACTAATGTACGTACGTCCTGATTTACCTTGAACAGGAACATTACATTGAAATCTATGAGATAGTTCATGGTCCTGCATTAAAGATCTGAATAACACTTTTTCTGCTGGTGAGAAAGGGTGAGGTTGCCCTATTGTAAGTCCGGTTGTAAGTCTAATACTACGTTCAGCGTTCGATGCAAATTTAGGTTTGAAAGGTTTTAGTTGAGTAATATTTGTTGAAAAGCTACGTCTTTGTAAACCTCTTTCACGGAGTAATGTATCAGAATCACGATTCATGCTTGTTTTAAAGTAAGTAATATCTTCTGTATTTCCGCTAATGTGGCGAAGTAGACGTGAGCCTTTGAGAGACTGGGGTAAAAATACCGCGATGTTTGCTGCATTTAGAGAGGCAAGCCATAAAGCAAGGTCTGCAACCTGTTCTACTTTCTCTGGAGAAGGGTTTTGATCGATAAGTGATAAGATAACAACAACTGGTGCAGGGGCATAAATTTTAAAAAGCTCTCTTGCATTGTCTTCTAATGAAAGCTCATCAGCAATTGGAATAATACCAAGCTCAGCTAGATGTCTTACACGGTTATACCAATCAAGGCTTTGTTGTTTAGTTGATTGATTCTCAATATTACTAATGTAGTGTCGGTGGTACTCAGCACTTTGTTCATACCAATATGGCCAATGTTTTGTAGCAAGTTGGCCAAGTATCTCAGTGACTTTATCTAAAAGTAAAAGATCAGTTGCATTAGATGCTATATCAATGTAGATCCATTTGGTGCTTGTAATTGAAAGACTACTGAGGTCAAACCCTTTTCTATCATCTTCAACAAAGTAGCACTTGAGGTTAGAGTCGTTCATTTCAAAAAGGACTTCGTTGAGTGTTTTACTTTGTAGTGCATAGCTCATAAGTATTGACCTCAAGTGAAACTTTATCATGTGAAAGCATGGTGAAAGATAATTGATATCAAATCAACGCTGCCTCACTTTAGTTTACTCTTTTGGTCTTTCTAAGTCTGGAAGCTCATCACAGATATAAAAGAAACTTGGAAAGAAATTGCTTGTGTATAGGTTTATTCGGCTAAAAGAAGCTATTCACAAAATATGTGGATAAACTTGTGCCTATCTTTTATATAAACTGCTCAAGGTTACAAGTAGTCGAAGGTCTAGAGTGTTGGTTAAAAAGTAACCAGTTCTGTATTTTGGAGGAGATTACTCGATTTTAAGCTCAATATTACTTACTTTTGTTTGGAATATTTCAAGTTATTGGATAACTTAGCCAATTTCCACAATTTTTGTGGATAACCTTGTGATTTACTTTTATATAAAGTTTTCTAATGTCCATATTGTGGTAGCTCTAGAAGGTTGGTCAAAAAATGATCACTATGGTTTTATCCACTTAAAACATGAAATTTGAGTATCAAATGCTTAATTATCCCTAGTCTGACCTTATAGGGTACTTTTAAATGATGAGATTATTGCTCACAAGTAGCACTTATAGATGGTAATAGATATAGAGTTTGCTGAGTTTGTGGACAAAGGACTAAGTTTCCACAAAATGTGTGGATAAACTTGTGCTTATCTTTTATATAAACTTACATAGCCTAGAGCAAGTGGGGATCACAGGTGGTTGGTTGAAAAATAACCAACCCGGCTGTCGCTGCGGGACAACGTCGAATTAATAGGTTAAGTATAGGTTTATGGGTATTTTTTGCGCATTATAGCCTATGGATTCTATGATGTATGTGTATAACCTTATTAATTTCCACAATTTTTGTGGATAAGTTTGTGGCTATCTCATAAGTAAGTATCTATGATGTAGCAAATATGGTGAACACAGAGATTTGGTTAAAAAATGATCAATATCGGCGGGATTAGCAGTTGGCTATTATTTGATCAGATTTTTGTATTGTTTTTTAGCTATTTTTTGGGGAGTGGCTATCCATATTTCATGCTTATACACAGATGCAGGCTGAGTCATGTGTACAAGTGACTGAGTTTCCACAAAATATGTGGATAACCTTGTGACTTACTTTTATATAAACTTCTGTAATGATGAAAAGATGGTGAGTCTAGAGTGTTGTTTAAAAAATAACCAGCTCAAGTTATACACTGGAGCTGGTTATCATCAGAGAAAAGGTTAGATAAAGGCTGCTACACCAGCTTCAGCATGCATCTTATCCGAATCTTTTGCATTCTTACTGGAGCTTAAGTTGTAGTGGGCGATAAACTTACCATTTACGAAGATTTGGCGTTGTAAAACACCTGCATTCTCGTTAACGGAGACTTCTCCTGTTTCTTCACACTTCTGCTTAAATGTGAAGCGCTCTCGCTGAGCTTCATGTTGAAGAATCCAGCCACCAAGACCATCTTCACTTTTATCTTTAATAAAGTCTAAAGCTTCTTGTAGTGAGCTGCAGTTTTTCAATGGGAATACGTCGTTACCACCACCAGAACCTTCGCTCAATATACCTTTAAGAAAGAGTTTCTTATAGTTAAAGCGTTTTTGTAGTACTTCGTTTGTAAGGTAATCTTTGGCTGTCACTGTAACAGGAAAGGCTTTCATTTCTAACTCAGTCATGCCAAGACGATCACGGAAGATACCGTCAAATTCTGTGGCAAAAAGAGAAATAAGCTTGCCAAAGACAAAAGCAGGGTTGGCAAATCTAAATTGACCTTTATTATGGCCATCTACAAGCTTTTGCTGCTCAGGGCTCTTATGAATTTCTGAGAATTCAAAAATACGGTAGACAAGGGCATCATCCCAATCTGCATTTGGATCGTTATACAAGAACTGCTGGGCATCTATACCGCGCTTGCGATATTCTTTTAAGAGTTTCTCAACAATAGGCGCATAGTCGATATCTGTTCGCTCTTCCTTAGACCATTGAATAACACGTAGCTTACCTTTTTGCTTTGGTGATTGAGCTATGTGTGCTGCAGCAAGTTCATCAAGATACTGGACATTGGGCTGTCCAGCATCGTCATAGACTTTATTAAGTGTATGAATAAGCACATCATCACCAGCATGAGGTTCAAACTCAATTGCGCAGGCTATTTGGCGATCATCATTGTATTCGCTTACTACGGTGTCTACACGGACGCGACCTGCAATTGGTTGAGCTTGATCAATAAAGTCTTTACAAAGCTGCCACTGAGCTTGACGAGCAGGCTCATAGATAGTGTTCCAAAATTTACTTTCAAGTATTTCTGGCACTAAGTGCAGCTGAGAGAGAACCTTTTCAACAGCGCCAGTGAGATTGGCAATTGGTTGAATCGAGAGTGGGGTTGTTTCGAGCGTTACTCCATCACCAGAGCACTCAGATAAACCTACTTTTTGTGCAGATTGATATAATTTCTGTTGTAATTGGGGAGCCTTGTTAATCTTGTTTGATACAACTGCTTCAGCCAAATTTGCAACATTACTCATTATCATATTCTCCATGAAAAATAATCCCAGAGGATGCACATGCCCCACAAAAATAAATGGGGACAGCACGGACAGATGAGGTTGCACGAATGTCATCTCCTCTAAGGTCAACAAGTAATCATGCTTCAATTGAAGTATTGGTAAAACAAATTAATTTCCAATGTAGTAGATGTTTTATCAATAGTTTTTAGTTGAATATATAATGACTCGCATTATTTATTTAACAAAAATATTTCAAATTTCAGCGCGAATTACTCGGCGTGCTGGATAAGCATAGAACGATTTACGTCGCTAAAGGGTCATTAAATGAAAAAAAAATGAAAATATGTTTAAATTAGGGGCAAAGTTTAAAATTTATGAAATGAATATGAAATATATGTGAATTTTTCTTCACATTTTTATAAAATTTTAATTTTGAAATTGTTAAAATGATATCGTTTATATTTGGTTTTACTTTTTTGTTATTTTAGTGGTCTGGGTTGTAGTTTCTTTTAGTTTGTAGTATGAGGAGCGCTATGTAGTATTAGCAGTTACATGTGCTATTACATACATAGTGCTTTTTGAAAGGTTTAAATTTTTATTCAAGCCATAATAATTCACCAATTTCTTCACCTTCGCCAACAGCACCAATTGTGTATTGGCTTACAAGAAGGAACTTCTTTTTTTCAGATACTGGAAAAAATGTATTATTTGATGGGTCATAATAAGTAATATACTTTTCACCAGGCTTAACAATATCGCCAACTTTCTTTTCCCATATACAATAACCATGCTCATGAGAGTGTATTGTCTTAAAGTCACTCATTTGACCCCACAAAGGGCCTGCTTGTTGTAAATTTGGCTCAATTCCTAATAGTTTTTCATTCAGCCAGCTTTTAAGCGCATACCAGCGAGCGTCTAACGTTTTACGATCAATGTGCTGATCGCCGCACACTTCCCACGTAATTGATTTAGGTTTCGGCCCAGGATAGTGCTCAAATGGTTTTACAAATGCAGATTTAAAACTGCCAGGTGGATTGTTACTTTCTGCATTCCAAATTGAAAGCTCTGTTTCTAGGGCTCTAAAATCATCTTTTGTGCCAGATGCTTGAAACATGTAGTTGCAAGAATAAAGCCCAGCTGCATGTATATCGATCATATATTCTGGAATACCTGCAATAAGCTGTAAGGCTGCTGCAAGTTTTTCCTCTATAGTCGCCCCAGTTTTATGAAATTGCTCTGTATAGAACTCATTTTTTTGTTCAAGCGACAGCCATTGTTCATTCACGTCATGAATACGGTTCCAATTTAAGCCACTTTTTTTATTCCAGCGGCCATCAAGTGCTAGGGTTGCATCATTAACACCCATTGGATTGGAGCAGGGCACTAGTGTGATAGAACCATTGATATCTTCCAATGTCTGTAGATACTCAATAGCTTTACCAACAAGTGGTACACCTAAAATTTCTGGACCATGTAGGTTTGCTTGAATATAAATATGAGGACCAGGCTTAGAGCCTTTAAAGTTATAGGCGTGAATGGAAAAGTGATCCCCCGTTGGTAAAGTTTGAACTGGAAAAACTTCATGGGAATATTCGATAGGCATAGTTGCTCCTGACTTCTTCGCGGGTTCTTGTTTAGCGCTTCACTCTTATAGGAGTGTAGACAAACATACATCCTATAAAAGTTGACGTGATAGAAATGCATGAGCATTTTTATAATTCACTAAAGAAATTAGGCTTGTATCTATAACGCTCATGTTGCTGTGTCATTGATCTTAACCGTGCTACAATCGCTGCCAAATTAATCACGGTGAGCATTATGAAATTTAGATTAGACATTAATGGTTTGAGAGCAATAGCTGTTATTGCAGTGGTTGTATTTCATTTTAATGAAGCTTGGATGCCTGGCGGTTTTGCTGGCGTTGATGTCTTTTTTGTGATTTCAGGCTTCCTCATGGCAAGCATTATTAGCACGAAGCTTGATAAAGACCAGTTCTCCTTATTCGGCTTTTATCTCTCAAGAATCAAGCGCATAGTGCCTGCATTGGCTGTACTATGCCTAGCTTTACTCATCTTTGGTTGGTATGGTGTTCTTGATGCGGTGTACCACCAAATATCACGGCATATTATGTCGTCGCTCGTGTTCTTTTCAAATATGACCTATCTTGGAGAGTCTGGGTACTTTGAGGCTTCAGCTCATGAGAAATGGTTGCTTCACACTTGGTCTCTTGCCGTTGAATTCCAGTTTTATATTATCTTCCCAATCGTACTTCTCATTCTTCGAAAACTCTTTAGTACTCGATTGGTTGGGCTTATGGTGCTCTTAGGCACGCTCTTATCATTTGCTGTTGGGTTGTTTGTCACTGCTCGCTGGCCAGATAAAGCCTATTTCTTACTCCCAACACGAGCTTGGGAGCTTTTAATTGGTAGTTTGGCGTATTTTTACCCATGGCAGTTGACGTCTGTTCAGAAGAAAGTATCGGATTATTTAGGTGTTGCGTTGATTATTGGCTCCTATGCCTTTATATCGAAAGACACGCCATGGCCTGGTCATATGGCAATTATTCCATCCCTTGGTGCATTCCTTATTCTGCAGGCACAGCGCAATGATAGTGTGCTCACGAACAATTACTTATTTCAAAAACTTGGTGCATGGTCTTATTCAATATACTTGTGGCACTGGCCGTTAGTTGTGTACTTCTATGCAGACGTAGAGAAAACACCATTAGCTTATGCTTTCTTTATTGGCTTATGCGTATTACTTGGTTGGGGCTCTTATCAATTTATCGAGCGAAAGATAAAAGATTCCCATGCTCTTATTCTCTTTATCGTTACCTTTGCAGCAGCATATTGTGTAGCTCAGCAGAGCGGCCATTTTGAATCTCGAGCAAAATCCCAAGACCCTCGTAATGAAATTGTAAATACCTATAACAATTACATTATGGATCCTGAGTTTTACTTTGATTCCTGTAATGCAACATTTACCCTAGATAAGGGCAAGCCAATTGGAATAGATGAGAAAAAGTGTATCTCTGCGGAAAAGGGTGGGCTATTTCTTTGGGGCGATTCCCACATGGGCGCTTTGTCTTATGGTTTACGTCATTTCTTGAAAGAAAACATGCCAGATATGCCGTTTAGCCAAGTTGCAGCATCTGGCTGTCATCCAACATTTACCATTCGTCGTGAAGGCCAAAAGAACGCTGACCTTGGGTGCAACTATTCTAATGACAAAGCGAAAGAAGCAATTCAGCAAGTTCAGCCGGAAATAGTGGTTATAGGTGCCCGTAAAGATCATGAACAGTATGACTGGGTAGATACAGTAAAAACACTCAAGAGCTTTGGAGTGAAAAAAGTCATTATTGCAGGGCCTTTACCTCAGTGGAGCCCATCATTACCACAAGTATATGTGATGCGTCATATGGGCGAAGAAGTAATGCAAGATCGTAATTTTGATATGTCTTTGCTCAAAACAAATGCCTATTTAAACAAGATAAGTGAAGATCAGGATGAGTTTGTATTTATTGATATTATTAACGGTCTTTGCAGTTTAAATGAAGGTCAAGCCCCCAGCTGTAAAGTCAAAGTAGGTGATACACTATTGGCCTTTGATTATGGTCATTTAACAACCGACGCATCTGTTTATGTTGTGAATCAATTCTTTGGTCATGTATTACTTGACTATTAAAAAATAGTCTTGCACTTATATTTAGAATTAAGGCTGTTTTTTAGCCTTGATTCTAATAATTGTTAAATGTCATAGTGTTATCTCTTGCGGAAGAAGTCTAAAACATTAGAATGTACTCAAAAAACTAATGAAAAGTGACGCTTCCAATGAATTTCAAAAATTTACTTCCTAAACAAGGTATTGTTTCTGTCTGCCAGCAATACTTTGTAGCATGTTTAATTGCAGTGATTAGCTGTGTACTTTCAATTAATCAATTTCTACAAGTTGAAATAAGTGAAACATATTATCAAGCGATCACTTTTTTAACCTGTGCTTATGTGTGGAGTGTTTCCGCACAGATTATAAATAGAAATATCGAACGTAAAATTATACTTAGATTCAACTCATAAGTGCA